>JAFXEF010000025.1 GCA_017520935.1 Bacteroidaceae bacterium
AATATGTATCAAAAATATGTGGAAATTTGGGAACCATCAAAAAGCAGCCTGGAAGTGTTAAATTTTAGAATATATTGATAATTAAAGGTTTATGTTTGGTTATTTCTGGTTGTTTTTGGTTGTTTTGGGCTTCTAAATACATTCATAGAAGGCCGCTTCTCCAATGCTCATCACGCTCTCGGGAATAGTGATGGAAGTGAGGTTACTACAACCATCAAATGCACCGGCTCCGATGCTTGTAGTCCCTTCTTTTATCTCAAAGGAAGTATTAGCTGCCATCGTCCCTTTGTATGCATATAGAACCTTGCCGCAATATATAGCTCCATCGGGTTGGTTTTCATACCATGGTGTACCATGTAGTGCCCACCCCTTTATCTCAATCACACTCGATGGGATAGCGATGGAGGTAAGGTTACTTTCCTCAAAGGCTCCATCTTCAATCGTAGTTACGCCTTCGGGAATAACAATAGAGGGAAGGTTCGTGTAGTTTTCAAAAGCATGATGCCCTATTATCCTCACCGTATTAGGTATCACAGTGGTTGGGAAGCCCTGAATTAGGGTATTGGTGCTTGTTTCAATAATCGCATTGCAATTATCGCGTGAGTCATATACCGCATTACCCTCATCTATTACGATGGAAGTAAGAGAGCCGCTATCTGTAAATGCGGCTTCTCCCATCTCAGTTACACTCTTGGGAATATAAACAGAGGTAAGATTGTCACAATGGGCTATAGCTTCGTCTCCTATTGTAGTTACACCCTCGGGGATTGTGATAGAAGTAAGGCTACTGCAACCCGAAAATGCAGAGTCTCCAATCTTTAAAACCGTATTGGGAATTATGGTAGCCCCACAACCGAGAATTAGGGTGTTGGTACGGGTTTCAATAATGGCATTGCAATTATCGCGTGAGTCATATACAGTATTTCCTTCGGCTACAACAATGGAGGTGAGGCTACTGCAATCAAATGCCCAGCGATCTAACGAAGTTACTCCTTCGGGGATAGTGATAGAAGTGAGGCTGCTGCAACCATAGAAAGCATAGTTCCCAATACTCGTCAACTGCGAATTCTCGGGAATGCTGATAGAGGTAAGGCTGCTGCAACCATAGAAAGCACAGTTTCCAATGCTCGTCACACTTTCGGGAATATCAATGGAGGTAAGGCTGCTGCAATCCCTGAAAGCACCGTATTCAATACTCGTCACACTCTCGGGGATATCAATGGAAGTAAGGCTAGTGCAACCATAGAATGCACGGTCTCCAATGCTCGTTAGGCCATCGGGGATGTTAATGGAGGTGAGGCCACTGCAATTATGGAAAGCCCAGATACCAATACTCGTCACACCATCTTTTATAGTAACTTTCTTTATTGATTCACAATAATCAGACCAAGGAGCCTGATAATAATCGTTCATCGCTCCAGTCCCTTCGATTATAAGTTCTCCGCCTCTGGTTAAAGTCCATACGAGATTATCGCCACATTCTCCATAACCTATACAATCAGATTGTATATTCGTAAACGCACTCCAATAGTCAGCATTCTGATAAGCTGATACGGAAGCCGCCGGAACATACACAGGGATGGATTTATCTACATTATAAAAAGTATAAAATGATTCACATACAGGTGGAATGGTAGATTTACAAGTGATGGAGGTAAGGTTGCTACAACCATAGAAAGCATAGTATCCAATATTCTTCACACCCTCGGGGAGGGTGATGGAAGTAAGGCTGCTACAATTAGAGAAAGCATAGTATCCAATATTCGTCACACTCTTGGGAATGGTGACGGAGACGAGGTTGCGACAATTATAGAAAGCATCGATACTCGTCACACCCTCGGGGATGGTGATGGAGGTAAGGCTGCTGCATTCATCGAAAGCACCTTCTCCAATACCCGTCACGCTCCTAGGAATATTAATGGAGGTGAGGCTGAGACAATTAGCGAAAGCGTAGTCTCCAATGTCCGCCACACCATCGGGGATAGTGATGGAGGTGAGGTTGTTGCAACCATAGAAAGCATAGTCTCCTACACTTGTCACACGATACGTTATGCTATTATAAACAATATAAGAAGGAATTACCACCACACCACTATATTCATCGGAGTAGCTAGAATAACTATCACCTTTAAATGTTACCATCACCGTCTTCGCTTCTTCGGAAATAATGTCGTAGTAGATGCCATCTACCTCAAATCCATTGGATATAGGTAGCATATTAGTAAACTCACTCCAATAGTCAGCCGACTGGTAAGCTGAAACAGAAGCAGCTGGTACATGTACCGGGATGGATTTATTTACATTATCAAAAGTACTATATGATTCACATACAGGTGGAGTGGTAGCTCTGCAAACGATGTAGGTAAGGCTGCTGCAACCATAGAATGCACAGCTCCCTATACTCGTCACATCCTCGGGGATGTCAATTGAGGTGAGGCTGTTGCAACCATCGAATGCACGGTTTCCAATGCTCGTCACACTCTTGGGGATATCAATGGAGGTGAGGCTGCTGCAACCATAGAAAGCATAGTCTCCAATGCTCGTCACACTTTCGGGAATATCAATGGAGGTGAGGCTGCTGCAATTATAGAAAGCCCTGCCCCAAATATTCGTTACACCATCAGGGATAGTGATGGAGGTGAGGCTGTTGCAACCATAGAAAGCATAGTATCCTACACTTGCCACACGATACGTTGTGCTATTATAAACAATAGAAGAAGGAATTACCACCACACCACTGTATTCATCGGAGTAGCTGGAATAATTATTACCTTTAAATGTTACCATCACCGTCTTCGCTTCTTCGGAAATAATGTCGTAGTAGATGCCATCTACCTCAAATCCATTGGATATAGGTAGTATATTAGTAAACTCACTCCAATAGTCAGCATTCTGATAAGCAGATACGGAAGCCGCCGGAACATATACTGGGATGGATTTGTCTACACCGTAGAAGGTATAGGAGCTTCCTATAGCAGTTGCTACTGCTTTGCAAACGATTGAGGTGAGGCTGCTGCAATCACAGAAAGCCCACGTTCCAATGCTCGTCACACTCTTGGGGATATCAATGGAAGTAAGGCTAGTGCAACCATAGAAAGCTGAGCTTCCAATGCTCGTCACACTCTTGGGGATATCAATGGAAGTAAGGCTAGTGCAACCATAGAAAGCTGAGCTTCCAATGCTCGTCACGCTCTCGGGAATGATTGTTGTAGCGCAACCTATAATCAATGTATTACTAGCTGTTTCGATAAGAGCGTTACATCCACCACGAGAGTCATAAACAGTATTCCGTTCGGCTACGGTTATAGTGGTGAGGCTGCTGCAACCATAGAATGCACCGCTCCCTATACTCGTCACATCCTCGGGGATATCAATTGAGGTAAGGCTGCTGCAACCATAGAAAGCATGGTCGTCAATGCTCGTCACATCCTCGGGGATATCAATTGAGGTAAGGCTGCTGCAACCATAGAAAGCATGGTCGTCAATGCTCGTCACACTCTCGGGGATATCAATGGAAGTAAGGCTAGTGCAACCATAGAAAGCATGGTCATCAATGCTCGTCACACTCTCGGGGATATCAATGGAAGTAAGGCTAGTGCAACCATAGAATGCACTGTATCCAATGCTCGTTAGTCCATCGGGGATGTTAATGGAAGTAAGGCTGCTGCAACCATTGAAAGCTGAGCTTCCAATGCTCGTCACGCTCTCGGGGATATCAATGGAGGTGAGGCCACTGCAATTATGGAAAGCCCAGATACCGATACTCGTCACACCATCAGGGATATCAATAGCGGTGAGGCTGCTGCAATACTCGAAAGCATCGTCTCCAATGCTCGTCAACTGCGAATTCTCAGGAATGGTCACGGAGGTGAGGCTGCTGCAATACCAGAAAGCATCTTCCCCAATGCTCGTCACACTTTCGGGAATATCAATGGAGGTGAGGCTGCTGCAATACCAGAAAGCATCTTCCCCAATGCTCGTCACACGATACGTTTTGCTTCTGTAGGTGACGGTAGAGGGAATGGTGACCACTCCGATGTACTCGTTGCCGTAGTTGCTAGAGTAATCACCTTTAAATGTTACCATCACAGTCCGATCTGTTGCAGAAGTGATGTTATAGTAGATACCATCCACCTCAAAATCATGTGCATTCGCCACGAAGCAGCATAGCGATATTGCTGTCGTGATTAGATAGTGTTTTATGTGTTTCATAACTGTAAAGTAATTGTAGAAAAAATATTGTACTTATTAATAGACTAATGTTTGGTCGTGTGATACTACCATTTACCTTTTCCCTTACAACTTGGGCAGGTCTCGTGATGATGGTTATCTGCTACCGTCTTACCACATTCCGAACACCATTTTTTGTTCCCGAACGAAGTAACGCCTTGCGTTGTTGCAATCCTTCCAGTACCACCACACAGTCCACAAGTTCTTTTTGTTCGTGTGTATTCTTCGCTTGAAGAATTGATGTTATTTCCACCACTAAATCCAGAAGTTGCATTGTATCCACCACTGTTGCCGGAACTGATTGCCTGATTCCATTCTGACTCTTTCCAGAAATGAACCTCATGTTTAATAGTTCTATCCCCCAACAGGAATAACATCAACTGAGGACGGTCAATATAATTGAAATTTACTCCCAACCAAATTTCAGTTTCCACGCCTTGCACCACCTTGGGGTTAGTCTTGAACATTTTTGTATCTCCAACATCATCATTGGGCTTATGATAAAGAACGGTACCATCGCCATCGACCAACTTGTCTTTATAAAAGTCCATACGATACACCTTATAATCTTTTTTGTGTACTATCTCGCCAGTATCAGAGTCTATTCCATCGCCAACGGCATATACCATTGTATAGAGGTATCCATCTCCTTTTGACCGTGCAGGAGAAGTTGTAGAAGCAGTATAGTTACCACTACTCACACTATTGACATTAGGAGAATATGTCGAATAATAGTTTTGAGTTGTAGATAACATAGGTGTAGACATCCCCATAAACACCCCCATCCAGAAGTAAGGGTCACATGATGTCAATGTCAGGCACAGGAAGAGCGAAATGATGATTCTAAACTTTCTCATATTTATCCCTATTTTAGAAACAATACTTAAATCCTATTCCCAAGGTAGATTCCCGTGTGTAGCTGTCGGTCAATAGGTCCAATTCGGAAGATAAGGTGGAATCTCCCAACTTGAATTCGTGTCTGTACAGATTGGTCTCTCTTATGAGAGACGTTGACTCCAACAACTTATTTGCACGATTGCTTATTGCACCGCCGAGCATCAGACAGGCAAATCCTCCTCCCAAGCCAATCCACAGAGAGACATCTGTATCTACACTCCCATTGGCATGCAACAATATACCGGTTGCCAGACATCCCAGAAAACCACCAAGTCCGATTATATTACCTGCCACATTCATCCCCTTTGCCATCTGTTTTTTCGCATGGTCGGGGGTAGGATTATATAATGAGGATTCATTGACGCAGATTCCTGACATCTTCTCTGTTGTCGTTGTCGGCAAACTCTCTTTTTCTCCGTTCTGATAGTTTATCGACAGGATTTCTGCTGTACTCGAAGTATAGGTAGGTCCATCCAGGTTTGCCCATTTCTTATATTTCACCTCCGAAGTCGTTACTTCAAGCACCTTGCTCAAGATAGAAGAGCCGTCTTTCAGAACTATCACATCTTGGGCATTTGTCTTCACACAGAACAACAGCAGGGGAAACACTATAAAAAGATATTTTATACACTTCTTCATTGCTTAACTTTTAATAAAACTATTAGTCAGTGACGGGGCGAACGGTGCTTCCCTTGTAACGATAGTCTTTCCCATACTCATCGTAAGTCTCACCGAAGAATAAGCAGTATGCTAACGTATTACGGTCGTTCAACGTAGTTGACCAATAGGCCCCTCCCTCACTAACGAGAACATTATCCGCACCATTAAAAGAGCCTGCAGCTGGAAGGAAAATAGAGTTGCCATTGTAACAGGAAAGTCTAATACCACAAACGCCATTAACAAAAGTCCAATCTCTGGAACAGTTGTCGAGCAGTTCATCGATCTCATCAGAGGTCGGCATACGCCAACCGCCTCCCCAACTTACATGGGCTACATCATCTTCAGGGTCAAGACTGTTCTTGCCGTCTCTTGTTCCATAAAAGCCATCGGTGCAGTATTTGGTTATGTCCAAAGAAGCACCAATGCCCCATTTATAGGTAGTCCATTTATAGTTACTCTTCTCCTCCGTCTCACCCCAAGCATAGTAGCCACCGTAGTCTTCCGGGGATTCAGCCCCGACATTCCAACTGGCCCATTTCACACTCAACCCCAAATCGACTGCATCAGCAACCTTATGAATGATCTCCTCTGTCGTGAATTCTCCAATTGAAGACATCTTATATGATGTTTTTCCTTCAATAATTGTTCCAATTCCTTTCCCTACTCTTGTGAATGAAGCAAAATAGTAAGTCGTTCCATCTGAGAGACCACTGAGAGTGACAGAAAACATACTTCCTTTAACTTGCTGTAAAGATATTGCCTGTTTATTGGTCTTGGAAACACTATCTGGATGGAGGGCTGATTTGGAGGTGGAATAAGCCACGCCCACATAAACATTTTCCTTAGGGTCTATCTGGACAGTCTGAACGGATGAGATAACGACAGCCGAGCTATGAGTAACATCCGTAGCTTCACCCGTAGAGGTGATATTCACAATCTCCTTGGTGGTGAGGTTGCGGTACTGGCCATAATAGGTGAGCCCGCCACACGTGACAAATGAACGGTACTTGTATTTCGTGGCTGGATCCAGATTCTCGAACAACACAGAGAAGGCATTGACCTGCAAGGCATCGGTGGTTTCTTTGCGAGGGGCTGTTTGGTCGTTCTCATCCAAAGTTTCCAATTCAACACCGATTACAGGGACTCCGCCACCCAAGGGCAACAGATTCAGATTGGCATAACCAGCAATGTCGGCATACGTACAGCCATAAGTATCTACCAGGCCGGTTACCGCTATGTCTGTGATGTTTTGCGAGGGATCTTCATTGACATCCGCCTCATTATCGGTATCACAGGAGGATAAGCCCAATAAGGAAAGAGGAATAAGAGACACGAGCGTAAGCATACGCATAAATACGGGCATTTTCATAATCATTGTATTTTAAAATTAATTTCAATAAATAAGTCCCAAAGTAATGGATGTAGTCTTAAACTTGCTACCCTCAATCATCTCGGTAAAATCGGAACCATACGAGACACCAAGATAGCAATTGTTGAAACCAAGGTTCACACCAACTTGCCATCCTAAAGCCAACGGAATGGCCTCGGCTCCAAACTCATTCTCGTTGAAGAATACCTTGACGGACTCTTTCTCTCCTTCATACTTGGTGACGAACCGGCCTATCGGGTATGCCCTGAATGTGACACCTGCATACGGAGTGATGTGCAAGTTTGTTGACGGAATAGTCATACGCCAAGCTGCATTGAGGCTGATATTGGCACTAAGAAAATGATATTCCATCTCAATTCCCCAAATACTCATTTCATCTTTCTTGGACTTCTTATATGTCAGTCCCCAGTCTGCCAACAAATAGAAGGGCTGGCCAGTATTGAATGGAATAGCATATATCTGACCAAGTGAGAAACCATTGAAACCGATGTCAGAATTTCCCCAATCCCATGTCATCGGATTATACTGAAAATAGAAGCTGTTGTACGGCTCGTATTCATCATCCAAACAGACTTTCTTCAGAAAGCCCTCTGCCAACGTTTTTTTATCTATCGCCGTTGCTGAGAAGTTGTCCTTTTCTCCGTTCTGATAGTTTATCGACAGAATTTCCGCCTTATTCGAAGTGTAAGTTGGGCCGTCCTGGTTTGCCCACTTCTTGTATTTCACTTCCGACGCATTTACTTCGAGTACTTTGCTCAGAACAGAAGAGCCGTCTTTAAGCACTATTACATCTTGTGCATAAACTGATGAAGTAAGACACAAGCCTAACATGAGACATAGCTTTTTCATAATAAAACATAATCCACTATGCCTATAGGTCCTCCAGATTCGGCGGTTATACCATTATTAAAAAAAAGAAAAAGCGTGAGAACCTGTACCTGTTACTCGTCTCACTCTTTTAAGGCCTTCGCATTGCCCAACTCATCGAAACGAGCAACGCAGACCCCACGCCGATATGTATATATACAACTTATGCTATACACACACTGCCGCTGCAGTATGATATAACAAATGGATATAAGACATATCCCGTGGCATCTACTGTTGCTTTGTTTTTGATGAGTTTTGAGAAGTTGCGAAGTTCTAAAAGAGTCAAAACCAAAGCGCCAAGTAAACGCCTTTCCACAATGTCATCCCCGCCCTGCCACCTCAGTTCGTACAAATGAATTAAGGTATCGGCGCGAAGATGGGGACAAAATTAGTGCAAACCGAACGAAAAAGCAAGTTTACTTGCATTTTTCTGAGGTGCAGCCTAATTTCTATCTTGCATTAGCAAGATTAAAGTAGTAAATAATTAGGAGTTAGAAATTAGGAGTTTTTTTCTTACATCGCGGAAAAACTGACAACGCAGGCATCTACAAAGCCACTCGCAATAATCTGCAAAGTCTTCAAGAAATAGGCAGCAACGCGATATGATAGCGTTGCTTGCGACGACTGAAGCTTTAGCTTCACCAAGGAGTGTGCTTTAGCACCATCTTGAAGGCCTTGCGGATTTTGCGTCTCCAAACGACTAACGCCTGCCGGGTACCTTACAGATACCTACAAACGCTTCCAAAAATCATGAGTGAACGAAAACAACGTTTCACCAACCAAGAAACGATGTTTTCTCTCAAGCAAAGCGACGTTTGTCAGTATCTTGCGCCAGATGTTCTATATTCCAAGACTGGCAATATTCATTTCAAGTCTGGCAATATATATTCCAAGACTTGGAATATTACTTTTATCGAGGCATTAATTAACGTTACATCGGCTGGACGACACAGCCCTCTACAGGTCTTGTTTCGAAAGACCTACAGGTCAAAAAATAAAGACCTGTAGGTGAAAAATTTAAGACCTATAGGTGCCTGAATTTGCCATCTGCAGGAGGCCTTAACTTAGGCATACCGAAGAAGCCCGCTACTGAAGCCTAATTTCCTTCATCTGATGACCAATGCTTCCGTCACGGATGTGTACACTCGCGTGCAGACATCAATATCATCGGATGCACGAGAGGCTGCCGGATGGTCACAAGAATCACTTGGGAGCATTACACGAAAAGAGGACTTCGGCGGGAAGTCCTCTTTTCGTTTCCATACGTCTCTGCCCGTGTTTATCCGCAGTGGAAGTAGCGTGCTACGAGCTTGAGCATCTCCTCCTGATTGCCGTTGATATCGGCACGCAGGGTGCGGTCGGCGTATGAGCGCAAGCGCTTGATGATGCCGTCTATCATGGCTGGGCTGAACACGTTGTGCTTCTCGAACACGGCACGCTGGCGCTCAAGGCAGTCGGCCGAAGCCTCGCAGCTATCGGGAAGGCAGGCCAGGGAGTTGAGTTTGTCGGCATTCTCCTTCTGGTGGATGTTGACGTTCACATAGGTCTGCTCAGCAATCTCCAGTGCATTGTCCAGCTCGAATCCGTAGCGGCAGGCCACGGCAAGTCCGGCAATGAGCTGATAGATATCGGCCGAGCCATCGGGCGAGCGCATCTCTACCGTCTGTTTCAGTGCAGTGTCGTAGTCTGTAGAGGGTTCCAGCGGATTAGCAACGTGGCACATATCGGCCTTGGCGGCCCATCCCAACGGTACGCGCACCAGCACCGAGCGGTTGCGGTCGCCCCAGCAGATGTTGGTGGGTGCCTCCTGATGCGGCACGAGACGGAAGTAAGAGGTAGGGTTGGTGTTGCCGAAGGCAGTGATCGAGGGAGCCAGCTGCATCATGCCGGCAATGGCACGGCGTGCCGTGGCCGAGAGCACCCCACCATCGAGCATCTGGTTGTGCCCGTCCTTCACGATGCGCATGTGTATGTGCAGTCCCGAGCCCGCCTTGCCGGCTGTAATCTTGGGGGCGAAGGTGATGTCATAGCCATGCTTGTAGGCCAGGTTGCGTATTATCCACTTGGCTATCATCAGCTGGTCGGCGGCCTCCTCGGCATTGACGGGGAGGAACTCTATCTCGTTCTGCTCATACACACGCCCGTCGATGGTGAAGTTGCCCACTTCGGAATGCCCGTACTTGATTTGTCCGCCTGCCTGTGCTATGAAAGCCATGCACTGGGTGCGGAACTCGTTGAACTTGGCATAGGGTGCCGACTCGTGGTACCCCTTCTGGTCAGTGGCGGCAAACATGCCGCTGTCGGGGGCGATGACATAGTATTCCAGCTCGCCCATGGCCTGGAACTCCATGCCCGTCACCTCACGGAAGGCGCGACATGCCTTGCGCAGGGTATTCTCGGGCGAGCTCTCCAGCGGCTGGCCATCCTTGTTGAAATACGAGCACAGCATCGACAGGGTGGGTATCTCGGCAAAGGGATCCACGAAAGCGGTGCTGAAGCGGGGCAACACGTAGAGGTCGCTGCTGCCCGCCTCGATGAAGGGGAAGAGGCTGCTGCCGTCGACACGCTCACCACAGGTGAGTATGGTGTCGAGGTATTCCTCGCTGTTGATGACAAAGTTCAGTGTCTTGAGTCGCCCGTCGCCTGCGGGATACATGAAGTTGACCATGCGTATGCCATTGTCGCGTATGTAATCCACGATGTCGGCCTTGGTGAACTCCCGGCAGGGCTTCTGCAGGTATGCCACGAGCTTGTTGGGGTTGAGTGATAGTTGCTTGCTCATCAGTGTAAAATTAGTTATTAATATTATTTAGACTTTCACTACTGTCCACTAAAAAAGTATACAGTAGTGATTGTAATTCTGTGTTTCTCGACATAAAGCCACTCCCATAATATTGATTTATCTTCCAATAATCTCGAATGGCACTCTGACAGAGACACCAGACTTCATCAGCTCTACGATATTAGGGTAGATACGTTCCTTGAAGCTATCCCAACTACGATGCTCCATAGCACTCCAGCCTGCCTCAGCGATTGCCATACCTCGCGGGTAAGTCATATAAGTAAGACGGTTTATATCTCTGATAGCCTCAGCCCAGAGGGTTGCCATCACGCCCTCAATGTGTGCTTGTTCCTCTGACGGCAGTCCGTATCCGGGATCAAGCCCGTACGTTTTCTCTAAAGTCGTGACAGGCATTCCCCAATTGTTAAACTCAGGCAGATCACCAGGATACTGCGGATAGTCAAGATAGGCATACTCCCCAGGCGCCATAATGAGTTTATTGCCATGCTTGCGTGTCAGTTCAATGCACTTTGGGGTAAGAGCATTGCGCCAGGTAACGAGTGTTACATCTTCGGGGTACGGAAAGAGATATTCGTTTGCAGGTGGCCATATATTATCAAGTTCACACCACAGTATCGGCTTCTTGCCGTTCTCAGATACAAAGCCAAGTATCTTTTCAAAGAAAGGTATCATCAGTTGTGACGGTTTGTCAAATCCCAACTCCTCCATCATTGCAAGACAATCCGGACATTTTGCCCAGTTATGCTGTACCGCGGCCTCATCACCACCAAGATGCAATCTCTCTGATGGGAATAGTTCTGCCACCTCTCTTATTATATCTTTATAGATTGCGTATGCCTTCTCATTGCTAGCACAAAGCATCATGTTTGTAGTACTTCCAAGATCCTTCTTCTCACTATGTCGGAAAGAACATCCAATTTCGGGATAGGCAGCGAGAATTGCAACGGAATGTCCCGGTATGTCAAGCTCGGGAACGACTTCTATATTGCGTTGGGCTGCGTATGAGATGATTTCCTTAATCTCCTCCTGTGTGTAGAAACCGTTATCGGGACCTTGACTGCTTGCTCCGGGCTTGCGATTTGCTCCAACTCCTGTAAGCTTAGGGTGGCTTTTTATCTCTATGCGCCAACCCTGATCATCGGTAAGGTGTATCTGTAGCACATTGAACTTAAAACGTGCCATTTGATCAATGAAGAACTTTACATCTTTTACGGGCAAGAAGTGCCGAGCAGGGTCAATCATGATTGCACGGTAGCTATATCGCGGATTATCATCGATGCAGACATGTTCAACCTGAAGTGCAGCAGTGTTGCACACATCACCGATAAGCAGTTGATCAAGCGTCTTTACCCCCCAGTAGACAGCTCCGGGTGTTGCACCCTTAATAGATATACCGTTCTTGTCAACCTTTAAGGTGTAGTGTTCTTCGCCTTCCAACGTACTGTCTACAGCAAGTTCTATGCGATTGTGTTTGACACGACCTATGGCCTCGACAGGTTCAATCCCCATTCGCTTAACAAAGAGATTCTTAACTTCTTCTTTTATGAACGGATCTTGTGGTAAAGCACTTGTTATCCTTGTCTTTACATTCACTTTAAATGTCTTGCCGTCGGTACATTCTGTTATATTGTTTGGCATTGGAATAAGTGCAGATGTATTTTCCTGTGCGACAGAAGCAGTATTGAGCCAAACCAACATTCCGGCAATTAAACAAACAAGCGAGCATTTCATAACATCAATTCTGTTTTACCTTCTGAGTTTTAGTACATGACAACAATCTGAGCCAAATAACAATCAGCTTAATAGCTAATATAACTTAAGAAATTAGTACCTCTAAAGAAAAATGTGAAAGTTTTTCTATAAGAAACTAATCTTAGAGTTCACTACAAAAGTAGTGATTTGTTTGAGATAATGAAAGGTCATTGGGATAAAAATATGAATTTAGCCCCAATAAAACATATAATTCTTATGTCATTGGTCATGCGCTAGACCCAAACGGTCAATTTCTATAGGTTAGCGACCGCTTTCTTTCGCGCACAGAGGACATATTCTGCCAGCTTCCACACAAAGGAAGGAAAGGTGTATATGAGTCGAAAGAGCTATGAAACCTGTACGGCTATCCTACACGGAATAACATATTGATAGACAACAATAAGCAAGGACAACCTCTGAACAATCAGGTCAGCCTTGCTTATTGCTAAAATAAATCACCCCCCGCGCATCCGGCTACTCCTCGTCACGCAGTTCCACCCCCAATGCCAGGGCTATTCCCTCGCCATAGTTGGGATCCGCACGGTAGCAGTTGCGAGCGTGGCGCTCCTTGATGAACCGCTCGGCATCGCCCATGGCCCGTGCGGTATTGGCAAAGAGCTGTTCCTGCTCCTCGGGAGGCATCAGGCGGAAGAGGGCACCGGGCTGGCTGTAATAGTCGTCATCGTACTCCCGTTCATCGTAGTTGTAGGCATCGCCATGCAGGGGCAGTGGAGGTTCCTTGGTATGGGGTGAGTCTTTCCATTCGCCGAAGCTGTTGGGCTCGTAGCCCTTGGTGGAGCCGTAGTTGCCGTCTACACGCATGGCCCCATCGCGATGATAGGCATGGACGGGGCATCGCGGACGGTTTACGGGTATCTGCTCTAAGTTTACCCCCAAGCGGTAGCGCTGTGCATCGCCATACGAGAAGAGGCGACCCTGCAGCATCTTGTCGGGCGAAAAGCCGATACCCTCCACAACGTTGATGGGATTGAAGGCCGCCTGTTCCACCTCGGCAAAGTAGTTCTCCGGATTGCGGTTGAGTTCCAATATGCCTACATCGTGGAGGGGAAAGTCGCCATGTGGCCACACCTTCGTGAGGTCGAAGGGGTTGATACGGTAGGTGCGGGCCTCCTCCTCTGTCATCAGCTGCACCTGGAACAGCCAACGGGGATAATCGCCCCGTTCGATGCTCTCGTAGAGGTCGCGCTGATGCGACTCGCGGTCCTTGGCGATGATGGCCTCGGCCTCCTCGTCAGTAAGGCACTGTATGCCCTGCAGGGTGCGCAGATGGAACTTCACCCAGGTGCGCTTGTTTTCTCTGTTGTAGAAGCTGTAGGTGTGGCTACCAAATCCGTGCATGTGGCGATATGAGCGAGGTATGCCACGCGGACTCATCGTGATGGTCACCTGATGCAGTGCCTCGGGCAGCAGGGTCCAGAAGTCCCAGTTGTTGGTGGCACTGCGCATGTTGGTGCGCGGGTCGCGCTTGATGGCGTGGTTGAGGTCGGGAAACTTTAGCGGATCACGCAGGAAGAACACGGGCGTATTATTGCCCACAAGATCCCAGTTGCCCTCTTCTGTGTAGAACTTCATAGCAAAGCCACGTATGTCGCGTTCGGCATCGGCCGCTCCACGCTCGCCAGCTACCGTAGAGAAGCGCACGAAGCACTCTGTCTGCTTACCTACCTCACTAAAGATAGCCGCCCGGGTATACTGGGTAATATCGTGCGTCACGGTGAAGGTGCCGTAAGCTCCCGAGCCCTTGGCATGCATGCGCCGTTCGGGGATGACCTCACGGTCAAAGTGAGCCAACTTCTCTATCAGCCACGGGTCTTGCATCAGGATGGGACCGCGCTGTCCCGCAGTCTGAGAGTTTTGATTGTCGGCCACAGGACGCCCGTTGGCCGAGGTCAGTCGTTTCTTTTCCATGTCTATAAGGGATGGTTTTAGGTTATTTCATACCCTTAACAATGCTTTGCTGCAGATTGTTTCGCCGGCGAAACGAAACGCCCCACTGCGACACCTCTCCATCACCCACTGCCATAGCTATGGGAACCTTATTGCCCATTATGTGCGATTTTTTCGATAAAAATTTTCTCCGATGCACAACTTTCCGTATATTCGTACTCAATTTGGATGAACAACGAACTAAAGCTATAATAACAATGAAGACCACGTATCTCAGGATCAATGCGGCCGACAATGTAGCCGTAGCGATCGGATCGCTCAAGGCGGGCGAGCAGATTACTGTTGCCGGCGAGACTATAACCGTGAACGAGGATATCCCAGCCGGACACAAGGTGGCCTTGAAGGACTTTGCCGAGGGTGAGAACATCATCAAATATGGTTACCCCATCGGGCATGCTGTCAAGACCGTAAAGCAAGGAGACTGGGTCAACGAGAACCATGTGCGCACCAACCTTGCCGGACTGCTCGACTATACTTACGAACCGCATCCTGTATCACTCGACATTGAGAAGCAGGAGCTGACCTTCAAGGGTTACCGCCGTGCCAATGGCGAAGTGGGTATCCGCAACGAGATATGGATTATCCCTACCGTGGGCTGTGTGAACGGTATCGCCAACCAGTTGGCTGCACTCCTGCAACAGGAGACGGGTGGAAAGGGGGTAGATGCCATCGTAGCCTTCCCCCACAACTACGGCTGCTCGCAGTTGGGCGACGACCACGAGAACACGAAAAAGATATTGCGCGATATGGTGCTACACCCCAATGCAGGGGGTGTGCTTGTAGTGGGGCTGGGCTGTGAGAACAACCAACCCGATGTGTTCCGCGAGTTTGTAGGACAGTACGATAAGAGCCGCATCAAGTTCATGGTGGCACAAAAGAGCAACGACGAGATAGCCGAGGGCATGAGCCTGCTGCGAGAGATATACAACCTGGCCAGCAAGGACGTGCGCACCGATATTCCTCTCTCAGAGTTGCGCGTGGGGCTCAAGTGTGGTGGCTCCGACGGCTTCTCGGGCATCACGGCCAATCCCCTGCTGGGCGAATTCTCGGATTTCCTCATCGCCCAGGGCGGCACATCGGTACTCACTGAAGTACCCGAGATGTTCGGTGCCGAGACTATCCTGATGAACCGCTGCGAGAACCGCGAACTCTTTGACCAAACGGTGCACCTCATCAATGACTTCAAGGACTACTTCCTCAGCCACGGAGAGCCTGTGGGCGAGAACCCATCGCCCGGGAACAAGGCTGGAGGCATATCGACCCTCGAAGAGAAGGCGCTGGGCTGCACGCAGAAATGTGGCAAGAGCTATGTCTCTGGTGTGATGGGCTATGGCGATCGCCTCAGCGTGAAGGGACTCAGCCTGCTCTCGGCACCCGGCAATGACTTGGTGGCCTCGACGGCACTTGCCGCTTGCGGATGCCACATCGTGCTCTTCACTACGGGCCGCGGCACACCGTTCGGCACCTTTGTGCCTACGATGAAGATATCGACCAACAGTGCACTGGCCAAGAACAAGCCCACGTGGATTGACTTCAATGCCGGCGTCATCGTGGAGGATGAGTCTATGGAAGTGACCCTACAGCGATTCATCGACTACATCATCCGTGTAGCCAGTGGCGAGAAGGTGAACAACGAGAAGAAGAACTACCGCGAAATTGCCATATTCAAGACGGGAGTGACGCTTTGAATTAAAAATTAAAAGCAAAGAATCAAAACCAAAGATAGCATAGACTAATATAAATATTTAATCAAAAGATTATCGTGCAGACAATACTGAAATATTTCCCAAATCTCACAGAGAAACAGCAGGCACAATATGCCCAGCTCTATGAGCTCTATACCGACTGGAACTCAAAGATCAATGTCATCTCACGTAAGGACATCGAGAATCTCTACGAGCACCATGTGCTACACTCGCTCGGCATCGCCAAGGTTATCCGCTTCACCCCCGGCAGTCGCGTACTTGACATCGGCACCGGTGGCGGATTCCCCGGTATCCCCTTGGCCATCATGTTTCCTGAGGTGCAATTCCACCTTGTCGACAGCATTGGCAAGAAGATACGTGTGGCCACTGAGATAGCCCAAAGCATAGGGTTGGAGAATGTTACCTTCCGCCATTGCCGTTGCGAAGAGGAGAAGGGATTGTTTGACTTTGCCGTGAGCCGTGCCGTAATGCCCCTCGAAGACCTGCTGAAGATATGCCGCAAGAACATATCCAAGGAGCAGCGGAATAGCTATCCCAATGGGCTCTTCTGCCTCAAGGGAGGCGAACTACAGCACGAGACACGCGCCTACAAGCATATCGTAGAGCTCACCAACCTGAAAGACTACTTCCGCGAACCCTACTTTGCCGAGAAGAAGGTGGTGTATGTCACCATCAAATAGAAGGCAAAGGAAAACGAGCAGATGAAGGGCCTTGTATGTAGTTCACGCCTTACGTCGCAAATATGCCTGCTTGGATGAAAAGAACAGGCGGAGACGGAAATAGAGTTCCCAGCAAGGATGCAACAGTTCGAGAAGTGGAAGTGAAAATAAGTAGCGACGTTCATTGAGATCACGTGCTATGCGTTGGAACACGAAGAGACGGCAGCCAAGGACTGTCAGCCACAGCCCAGAGGCAATGCCCAATGTAATCCACCAATGCGACAGGAGGCTGATAGCCACAGCTCCGACAGCACCTATATAGAACAGTATACGGCTCAATGTGTCGGCACCAAGCAAATAGGGTTGTATGCCACGCATCTTTGGGCGGATGTAGAGACGGCTGAGCTTGTCATTCCTCCATGTATAGCTGTCGGCAGAAGCGCAACGTACCACCGAGTGGGCACTCACATCAGCTGTGATGCGACGGGCAGGCACGTGCTCATTGATAAAAAGATCATCCTCGCCACGCTCAAGGTCGAGATGGTGGCTGTATCCCTTGTTAGTAAAGAAAATCTCCTTACGATAAGCCATATTGCGTCCTAACCCCATATAGCCGCCACCACGAAGGGTAAGTCCGAGCAGACGAAGCTGCTGCAGTAGGGTGTCAAACACATAGCAGCGGTTGGCTATGCCTGGCCGACGTTCGTAATTGCTGTATCCGAGCACCACATCGGTGGAGTCTGAGAAGTGACGGGCGAGGCTGGCAAGCCATTGCCGGCTTGTGGGATAGCAGTCGGGCTCAGTGAACACTACCCATTCCTTCTTGGCAGCTTTGATGCCGAGCGTAAGTGCCAGTTTCTTATGACTGATATAGCGGATGCTGTCAGAGGTAAAGGTACTATAAAGATTAGGATATTGCTCGCTAAGGCGTTGTAGCAGATCCTTGGTGCCGTCTTTGGAGTTGTCGTCCACGACAATAACCTCAAAGTCGGGATATTCCTGTTCGAGAATGAGCGGCAGATGCTTCTCCAACAATTGCTCGCAATCTGCAGTGGTTATTATGACAGATATGCCTGGCTGTTGAGCAGACAGTTTAAGTCCTCCCTTACGCTCTGCCACAGCACGACGATGTGGTGCATTGTAGATGATAAATGTATAAAGTAACTGTATAGCCGCCAGCAGTCCGACGGCTATACAAATAAGGTATTCTGTAGTCTCGATGTTCATCTCTTTTTGTTTGCGCCTACAAAATTAGTGCAAGGCGAGAGAAATGCCAAATCTCAACGAATGAAAGTAGATAAATACCTACAATTTCTTTACCGAGAGATACAGGGAAACACTCTAAAGAACACATATAATACAAGGCGCACTTTATAGGTGCGCCCTGCATGAAGTCAAGAGCCCGAGACGAAACTCCTGATAGGTTTGTACTTATTTCAAGGCATCCAAATTCTTCTCATTGAGGAAGCTCTTGCCTTCGGCTGTGTAGAGTGCTGCGATACGGTCAGCGTATGCCTTCTCAATCTTACCGCGAACAATCTTCATGGTGCTGTTCATCATACCGTTCTGCTCGGTGAATGCCTCAGGCAATACGGCAAAGGTGCTGGGCAACCAACGGTCGGGGAAGAGCTCGGCCAAATCACCACCCTTCTTGAAACGGGCGATATCAGCATCTATGAGCTGAACACCTGCCTTGCGGCCCTCCTCTGTCGTGAGGTCAAGTCCCTGCTCCTTAAGACGGGTGCGGATATTCTCCTTATTAGGCACAAGCAGTGCGATGGTATAAGGCGACTGATTGTTGTAGAGGATCACCTGATCCACGGTGGGCAGATGCTCCACGAATGCCTCTTCGATACCTTCGGGGCTATACTTCTCACCATCACTGGAGATGAGTAGGCTCTTGAAGCGACCCTTTACGTAGAGGAGATTCTCGGCCGACATGTAACCGAGGTCACCAGTATACAGCCATCCGTCACGTACGGTGTCGGCCGTAGAGTCGGGGTTCTTCCAGTAGCCCTTCATAACGTTCTCACCCTTAACTACGATTTCCCCAAGTTCGCCTACAGGCAGTTCCTTACCGTCACCGTCGCAAATCTTAACTTCGATGGGCTTCACCAGCTTACCGCTCGAACCGAAACGGTAGAGGTCGGGGCCGTTAGAAGAGATGACAGGTGTAGCCTCAGAGAGTCCGTAGCCCTGATACATAGGCATGCCTACACCAACGTAGAACTTCTGCAAGTCCTTGTCGAGCAAGGCACCGCCACCGATGAAGAAGCGGAGTTCGCCACCGAAGTTGTCGCGCACTTTAGAGAACAACACCTTGTCGAACAGCCATACAAGCGGCTTGAGCAACGCACGCAAGCCCTTCGGGTCGAGATTGCTGTCGCCGAAGTAGCATTGCTTCACAGCCAAACCCCAGTTGAAGAGACGTACGGTCATGGCCCCCTTCTTCTTGATACCTGCCTCGATATTCTTCTTGAAGGTCTTGGCCAATGAGGGTACACTGAGGATAAAGTGCGGGCGCACCTCCTTAATATTTAAAGGTATATTACGCAAAGTCTCGGCACCTGTACGGCCAACCTGTACGGTAGCAGCTGTAGCACCACAAGCCATCATGATGTAGAAGCCTACCACATGAGCGAAACAGTGGTCGAGCGGCAGGATGATAAGTGTGCGCCATGTCTCGTCGATGGACACCAGCGTACGTGCCTGCTCCACATTTGAAGTATAGTTACGGTGAGTGAGCACCACACCTTTGGGGTCGGCAGTGGTACCGCTGGTATAGGTAATGGTAGCGATGTCGTCATTCTGAAGCGACTGTCCTACGGCGAGGAACTCCTCCATGGTGTGGTTCTTGAGCCATTCGTCGCCCATCTGTTGCACCTCGCTGAGTGCTATCTCGCGTTCCTCGTAGCTATCCTGCGGGTCAAACACGATAATCTTCTCTACATCAGGAAGTCTATCTTTAATCAGGCGCACCTTCTTCAGTTGGTTGCCCGACACCATCATATACTTCACATCGCCGTGGATGAGGCGGAACATCAAGTCGTTGCTCTCCTCCAACTTGATGGATAGAGGCACATTGGCTGCACCGGCATAAAACATAGCCAACTCACCGATAACCCACATATTGCGGCCTTCGCTGAGGAGCGCCATATTGTCACCTTTCTTTACGCCCAATGCCTGAAGTCCAGCACCAAGTTGATACACCTTTTCCTGCACCTCTTTATAGGTAGTAGGCTCAAACACTTTGTCCGTCTTCTCCAACAAGAATGTGTTGTTCGGGAATTTGCGAACCGATTCTTCAAACAAATCTACTAATGTCTTTTTCATAAAAATGTTTATTTTGACCAGAAGCTTACGCTTGCTGTCGGTTTTATTGGGTGCAAATATACGTTTAACCTTTTTTAATTGCAAAAATACACAAGTAAAAATGCTGTTTTTAGCATTTTTCACAGCCCGATATTACACTCACATGCAAAACATGTGTAAAAATCGCATTCTTAGTAGGGCAAATCATCTTAACATGATGCGATGGTTCTTGGCATCATAGTAGAGCTCGTCACTATCAAGAAAATCCGAGATGGCCCCACACCTTGAGAGCTCATCCAAGGTGCCAGCCCGCAGACCGTCTTGTTGCAAAAGCCAAATATGATCTGCCGTTTGGAAAGCGATCTCCAGATCGTGGGTCGAAAGCAGGATGAGTTTGTTACGCTCATGAGCCAAACGACGGAGCAGTTGCATCATAGAGATTTTGCTTGGGTAGTCGAGAAAGGCCGTAGGCTCGTCAAGAAAAATGACAGATGTCTGCTGAGCCAGTGCCTTGGCTATCATAGCCTTCTGACGTTCACCATCACTTACTTGATGAATCTTGCGACTCCGTAGTGCATCAAGCCCGACAAGAGCGATGGCCTCATCTACGATTTTGCGGTCCTCCTCCTTGAGTGTCCCCCAGAAGTTAGTATAAGGTGCACGCCCCAATCCCACTACCTCCTCTATTGTAAGGTCGGCAGGCATATTTTTCTCAGTGAGCACCACTCCGATGCGTTCGGAAAGTTCTTTAGGAGTATAGGATGCTACGGACCTACCATTAATCCACACCTCACCACGCAACGGAGGTTGGAATGCAGCCATTGTGCGCATCAGGGTCGATTTTCCTATTCCATTGGCTCCTATCAAGCAGGTGAGCACGCCACAAGATAGCGAGGCATTGAGGGTCTTAGCCACTATTCTGCGATGGTCATCCTCACTATATCCTATATAAAGGTCACGCAATTCCAGCATATATGGGGATTTATTGGGTGTTTAGGGGGGAGTAGAGTTTAGATTTTTATTTAAGGGCTGGTGGGTTTGACGTTTAGGGCCATTAACCGTCCACTGTTTACCCTTCATCGCTCATTTTGCCCAACGCTTCAGTATCTTCATAATTTTCTTCTGCGTATCTTCAGGCATGGTACCAATGCGGGCCTTGTGCGAACCTCCGGGTTCTACAAACACATGGATATGTTTCTTGCCATCAAGCCATGTCACCCCTGTAGCCGACCACGGGTCATACTCACCGTAGATAAACATCATCGGAAGGTCGTTATCCTTCAAAAACGTATTGACACGTTCATACAGATTGGCATCGAACTCAATATAGGAAAGTGAATCGGGAATCATCACACGACGCATATAACCTTCTGCCTGAGGAATTGAGAGATGCTCTTCAAAAGGTTTGGTATCATAGCCATAGTAGCCCAACTCGCGCATAGCCTGCACATTAAAAGAGGTGTAGGGAGTCTGCTGGGCAAAGTAGCTGGGTTCACACTTATCAATCAAATGCTTGTAGTATACACTATCCGAGGCTGTAAGGGAAGGAATCTGTGCCGCATCATCGCCCCACTGCCAGAATGCAAAGGAATACTCTAATACTGCCAAGTCATAGATTTCACTGATAGGTACACGGAAAGTATAACCTTTGCGAGCGCAATAATCAGCAAACATCGGCTCTATTGTAGCACGACGCTTAAGTGTTTCTATCTGAAAATCCTTGATACGAGCACGTTCTTCAGCTGTCCCTGCCTGGTCGATAAACGGCTCGTGACGGCCATCTTCCAGTGACTTGTTGAGCGGAGCAACATACGATACCGAACCATCCACATCGTCGGGATAGAAGGTACGGTAGAACATTGTCGTCTGCCCTCCCTTGCTAATGCCTGTAGTAAACCACTTTCCTGGGTATACCTCACGCAAAAGATTGCGTATATGATGGTAGTCGCCCGCCGAATTCTCAACGGTAAGATGACTCCAGTCGCAAGGTTGAGGGGTAGATTCCAAGAAATAGCGATGCTCCACAAATACGAGGTTTGCTTCAAGCAACGTCGACAGTTCCTCCTGATACCCAGGATGCATAGCATAGGCAGCTCCATATCCTTCGGTGACCATCACAGTGGGGCGGTCGAACCCACGATGCTTAATGATGACACGCTGGCCGAAACTTCCCTCACTCTCATCTTTCCAATCGAGTTGTTGGCTGACGACACACACAAGCTTCTCCAGCCCATCGGCCGACTGCAATGTTTCCACACGGCTTATCGCATCCAATCCTCCAAGTTTGTCCGTCAACTCGGTAGCTGTGGCCGACAAGCATACTATACCTACGGCCAATGTCATCACTACACGTAATAAAATCTTCTCCATCATTATTTGTATTAAATTCATATCACAATACATCAATACTGAAACCCATACTCTCCCCCACCGTCTCGCACAACCGTCCCTGCCAGGTACCTCGTTCGGCCATCCTGCCACATAGTCGCTCTATGAACTGATAATTCTTGAGCCCCCAGTCGGGAGCAATGAGCAATGTACGGGGTGACTGTGAGATGAAGCGCTCAATCACTACCGACTGCGGTATGCGCTCTATGTAGTCGATAGCCAGCTCGATATACTCGTCCACTTCATACAGGTGAAAACACTCTGGATGCTCCTCATACTCACGTGCCATACGCGTACCCCTTATCAGTTGCAGCTGATGCAGTTTGAGCATATCAAGCGGCAAGGTTGCTATGACCGAAGCCTGACGCAGCAGTTCGTCACGTGTCTCTCCAGGAAGCCCCAAGATAATGTGCCCACCCGTAAGTATACCTCGAGCGTGAGTACGGCAAATGGCATCGGCAGCTGTGGCAAAGTCGTGTCCACGGTTGATACGACTAAGCGTATCGTCATTGGCACTTTCAATACCATACTCCACCATCAAGAAGGTGTGTCGATTCAGCTCCTGCAGGTAGTCGAGCAAGACATCAGGCATGCAGTCGGGGCGTGTACCGATAACCAGCCCCACCACGCCATCTACAGCCAATGCCTCCTCATACATTGCTTTCAGCCGCTCCAGCTCTCCATACGTATTGGTGTAGGCCTGGAAGTAGGCCAAATAGCGCATGGCAGGATACTTGCGTGAGAAAAAGCGTATGCCATCTTCCAGCTGTTGCCTCACGCTCAGTGCCGGCTTGCAGTATTCCGGACTGAAGGTTTGATTATTACAATAGCTGCATCCCCCCACCCCTTTCGCTCCATCGCGATTGGGGCAAGTGAATCCTGCGTGAACAGAAATCTTCTGCACCTTCCTCTCAAAATACCTGCTCAGGAAAGTACCGAAATCATAATATGGACGATGCTTTACATTCATGGGATGGCTCCATCAAAAACGATAGCCACACATATAGTTTTACCCTATGTTTCAGAGATTTGAGCGGCAAACGGGGCTCGAACCCGCGACCCTCAGCTTGGGAAGCTGATGCTCTACCAACTGAGCTACTGCCGCAAAAGAACACCGCGAAGTTACACACATTTTCGGGATTATGCAACGAAATTTTTCTTTTTTTCATTTTTTATGTATAACTTCGTCACCACATACAAACATTCAAGGTATCCAAAGACATGGCAAAAGGCAACTACAAGGAACGAAACATAGAGTTTCTGAAAAACAAGAGCACCGAAGAGGGGGTGTACAAAACTGCACAGGGAGTACTCTATGAAGTTCTGCAATCGGGAGATGGCCCGAAAGCTACCATACGCAACATCGTATCGGTATATTATAAAGGGATGCTTATCGATGGCAACGTATTTGACGACAATACCGCTCAGGGATTTCCAGACGCCTTCCGCCTGGCTGACCTTATTTTAGGGTGGCAAATAGCCCTTACACAAATGTGTGTAGGCGATAAATGGCGCATCTATGTGCCAGCCACCGTAGGATATGGTGCTATGAGTGTAGCCGGTATCCCCAAGCACTCGACCCTCATCTTTGAAATAGAGTTGGCAGGCATAAGTTGAAGCATTCCCAACAAGATGACAACCTTTGAATAACCTATAAAATTATGAAACATCTCTTACTCATCGGTCTATTGGCTGCGACAGCACACATAGGCCTCCACGCACAGACAACGACTAATGCCACACAGAACGAGTGGACAACCATCACCAACGGTAACCTTTGGATTGACTCTGAGGGTAACGACGTGCAAGCCCACGGTGCAGGTTTTCTCAAAGTAGGCGACACCTGGTACATGATAGGCGAAGACCGCTCCTCCTCATGGCACCCCGATGTCAACATGTATTCGTCCAAAGATCTGGTCAACTGGAAATTTGAACGCAAAATCATTGAAAACAAGGTGACACACCCCGACCTTGGCAGCAAGCGCATGATAGAGCGTCCCAAGCTCATGTATTGCGCCAAGACCCAGCAATACGTCGTATGGTGCCACTGGGAGAGCAGCAACTATGCAGCCTCCGAAGCAGGCGTATTCTACAGCAACACCGTCAACGGTCCCTACACTTATCACTGGGGCGGCCGACCGCTGGGAGTCAAGTCCAGAGATTGCAACGTATTCGTTGACAACGACGGCACTGCCTACTTCATCTCCACCATCGAGGAAAACCAGCATCTGGGTCTCTTCCGCCTCTCCGACAACTACCTCTCGGCCGTAGAATACACCGAGCTATTCAAATGGAAGAGCCGTGAAGCACCTGCCATCGTTCGTGTAGGCGACACCTATTATATGCTTTCGTCGGCCTGTACCGGCTGGGATCCCAATCCCTGCATGCTCTCCTACTCCAAATCGCTAACCGAGGGATGGAGCGAGCTGAAACAAGTGGGCAACCATATCGCCTACGACACCCAGGCAGCCAGCATACTCACCATCAAGGGCACCAAGCAGACTACCCACCTCTACGTGGGCGACCGCTGGCAAGACCCTCGCCTGCCCGAGTCAAAAACCATCATCTTCCCCATTTCCTTCACTTCCGACAGCTGTCTGTTCGACTACACCCGTCAGTTCGACATCAACTACACCACAGGCGAGTGGCGCCCCACCTCTACATCCGACCGTTACATTGACAAGCGTCAATGGCGCGTACTCGACTGCAGCAGTGCCGAGAACCGACAGGCCGATTATGCAGCGCATTATGCCATTGACGGCGACATCAAGACCATGTGGCAGACCGAAACACCTAAAGAGCTTATCGAAGGTATGCGTACCCGTGATTGGCGACGAGTTGAGAGAATGGCAAAATCACAACACCGCATTGTAGTAGATATGGGCAAGGTGAACACCATAAAAGGATTTCTCTGTACCCCTCGCACCGACGGCATCTCCTTGGGACTTATCCGCAACTACGCATTCTTCGTCAGCGAAGATGGTAAGAACTGGGAAGCCGTAAGCAAGAGCCACTGGATGCCCTACTGGACCGAGATAGATTTCGCCCCCTGCCAGGCCCGCTATTTTATGCTCACCTCCAATGAACGAAGGGGAGTATCCGTGGCCGAGATTGATGTGTTTTAAGGTGCAATACCATATAATTGCAAATTATCTTCTCAGCAAAACTTTTCGTCTGCAGAATGTTGTCATATAGATTTTTTTCGTACTTTTGTTCGATATATGACGGCAACCGCCATGACAAACGATACCCGACAGGAAACGTGGGAGGGTAAAAAAACGAATATAAACTTAACGCTTACAATAACAGACTATGGCTAAAGAGTTTTTCCCCGGAATCGGCAAGATTCATTATGAAGGCAAGGAGAGCAGGAACCCTATGGCATTCCGCTATTATGATGCCGAGAAGGTCATTCTAGGCAAGAAGATGAAAGATTGGCTCAAGTTCTCCATGGCATGGTGGCACACACTATGCGCTGAGGGAGGCGACCAGTTCGGTGGTGGCACCAAGGAGTTCCCTTGGAACACATCGGCCGACCCCATACAGGCTGCCAAGGACAAGATGGATGCAGGCTTCGAATTCATGCAGAAGATTGGCATCGAGTACTATTGCTTCCATGATGTAGACCTCGTAAGCGAGGGAAACAGTATCGAGGAGTACGAGGCTAACCTCAAGGAGTTGGTAGCCTATGCCAAACAGAAGCAACAGGAGACGGGTATCAAGCTGCTATGGGGAACAGCCAACGTGTTCGGACACAAGCGCTACATGAACGGTGCAGCCACAAACCCCAACTTCGATGTGGTAGCACGTGCAGCCGTACAAATCAAGAACGCCATTGATGCCACTATCGAGTTGGGTGGACAGAACTACGTATTCTGGGGCGGTCGCGAAGGCTACATGAGCCTGCTCAATACTGACCAGAAACGCGAGAAGGAACACCTTGCCATGATGCTCACCAAGGCTCGCGACTACGCTCGTGCCAAGGGATTCACCGGAACATTCCTCATTGAGCCCAAGCCCATGGAGCCCACCAAGCATCAGTACGATGTGGACACGGAGACTGTTATCGGCTTCCTCAAGGCACACGGACTGGACAAGGACTTCAAGGTAAACATAGAGGTGAACCACGCCACATTGGCAGGCCACACCTTCGAGCACGAACTGGCCGTAGCTGTAGACAACGGCATGTTAGGCTCTATCGATGCCAACCGTGGCGACTATCAGAACGGTTGGGACACTGACCAATTCCCCATAGACAACTACGAACTGACACAAGCCATGATACATATCATCCGTAACGGTGGATTCGGCAACGGTGGAACCAATTTCGATGCCAAGACACGTCGCAACTCGACCGATCTGGAAGACATCTTCATCGCTCACATTGCTGGCATGGATGCTATGGCACGCGCTTTGGAGTCGGCCGCGACCATGCTTGAGGAGTCGCCCTACAAGCAGATGCTGAAGGAGCGTTATGCATCGTTCGACAACGGGGAAGGCAAGGCCTTCGAAGAGGGTAAGCTCGGTATAGAAGAGCTTGTTGCCTATGCCAAGCAGCATGGTGAGCCTGCACAGATCAGTGGCAAGCAAGAGCTGTATGAGGCTATATTGAACATGTATTGTTGATTACAAAAGATTTACTATGATATCAGACAACAACCATTTGGTGATAATGGCAGGCGGCATAGGTAGCCGCTTCTGGCCGATGAGTACACAAGAGTGTCCCAAACAGTTTATTGATGTGATGGGATGTGGCCGTACCTTGATACAGCTCACTGTTGACCGTTTTGAAGGAGTATGCCCTAAAGAGAACATCTGGGTCGTCACCTCAGACAAATATGCAGGCATTGTTCACGAGCAGCTTCCCGAGATACCTGAAAACAACATTCTCAAGGAGCCTTGCCGCCGTAATACCGCCCCCTGCATTGCTTACGTATGTTGGAAAATCAAAGCACGCAACCCTAAAGCTAATGTTGTAGTCACCCCGAGCGACCATGTGGTAATGAACGTCAAGGAGTTTCAGCGGGTTATCTCCTCGGCACTTGACTATACCCAGAACTCTGATGCCATACTTACCCTGGGTATGAAGCCTACCCGCCCAGAAACGGGATATGGCTATATTGAGGCAGACCTCAGCAGTGCCTCGACATCGAACAGCGAGATTTATCGCGTAGACTCTTTCAAAGAGAAGCCCGATGTGGAGACCGCAGAGCGATACATTCGTCAGAACAACTATTACTGGAATGCGGGTATCTTTATCTGGAATGTCAATACTATCGTAAACGCTTTCCGCATCTACCAACCTGAGATAGCAGAGATATTCACCAACCTAATGCCCCACTTCTATACTCCAAGTGAGCAGCAGGAAATTGACACCCACTTCCCCGAATGCCCCAACATATCGGTAGACTATGCCATACTTGAGAAGTCCGACGAGATATATGTATTCCCAGCCGACTTCGGATGGAGCGACCTCGGCACATGGGGATCTCTGCATGTGCAGATGAGTAAGGATCTCGCCGGTAACGTATGCATAGGGTCAGACATCAACATGTATGAAAGCCACGACTGCATAGTACACACAATGCAAGAAAAGAAAGTTGTCATCATTGGGCTCAACGGCTATATCGTGGCAGAGAACAATGAGCAGCTTCTTATATGTAAATTTGAGGACGAACAGCGCATCAAGAAGTTCTCGGACCAATAACTCTTACTCGAGTTTCGCAAGCTCAACTCTTAGGGAACAACTCTTATATATAAAAGGAATGCGGGTGGCTGATTGGCCACCCGCATTCCTTTTATGACAAGATCAATAGACCATTCAACACAGGTCACGATACTTGATCAACGGATTCTTGGCTGCAGTAGTCTCGTCGAGACGGCGTACTGGTGTAGTGTGTGGAGCTGTCTTCACCATGTCAGGGTCGGCCAGCGCCTCTTCGGCTACACGGTGCATGATGTCGATGAAGTCGTCGAGCGTCTCTTTCGATTCGGTCTCCGTGGGCTCTATCATGATGCTTTGATGAAATAGCAGCGGGAAGTAGATGGTAGGAGCATGGTAGCCATAGTCAAGCAAACGCTTGGCTATGTCGAGTGTGGTGACACCGGTGCTCTTGTCGGCCAAACCGTCGAAGACAAACTCGTGCTTACATACCGTATCTACAGGAAGATAATAGGCATCGCGCAGACTCTCCTTCACATAATTGGCATTGAGCGTGGCGATGGGACCCACATGCTTGATATCCTTGCCGAGGCTGAGGATATAGGTATAGGCTTTCATCACAACACCGAAGTTACCCATGAAGGCAGCCACACGGCCACAAGAATTGCCGAATTGACAAATACCACCCGAATGGTTACTTTCCACCTTCATCTTTCCACTTTTCACTTTATATTTGCCATCGACAAATACTACTCTGGGGTTGGGCAGGCAATCTACCAGATGGGCAGCCACACCTACGGGACCGCTACCAGGACCGCCACCACCATGGGGTGTAGAGAAGGTCTTATGCAGATTGATATGCATGATATCGAAGCCCATATCGCCGGGACGCGATGCACCGAGCATGGGGTTGAGGTTGGCTCCGTCATAGTAGAGCAGGCCACCGGCTTCGTGCACGAGGTGGGCAATCTCTACCACCTGGGTCTCGTAGATACCGAGCGTATTGGGGTTGGTCATCATGATGCCGGCAACCGTATCGTCGAGCAAGCCTTTGAGGTCGTTAGTATCAACAGTACCATTGGCAGTCGACTTCACCTCTACAATTTCGAGCCCGCAAACAGCGGCACTGGCAGGGTTGGTGCCGTGGGCGCTATCGGGAACAATGACACGTGTACGCTTGGTGTCGCCACGCAACAGGTGGTACTGGCGCATCACCATGAGTCCGGTGAGTTCACCATGTGCACCGGCAAAGGGTGTCAGCGTAAAGTCGGCCAGTCCGGTAAGTTCGCTCAGCACACGTGCCGTATGATAGTAGATGGCGAGTGCTCCCTGCACGCTCTCCTCGCTCTGCAAAGGATGCAAACCGCAGAAAGCCGGATGGTGGGCTATCTCCTCATTGATCTTGGGGTTGTATTTCATAGTGCAACTACCCAAGGGATAGAAGCCTGTCTCCACACCGAAGTTCTTGTTCGACACGTTGGTGTAGTGGCGTACCACATCCAGTTCGCTCACCTCGGGAAGCTCTGCAGGAGTCTCACGAAGCAAGTTTTTCGCGATGCCTGAAGCCTCCTCAGAGAGGGATGAGGTGAGGCCTTCCCATTCTGACTTCGGGAGGCTATAGCCTACACGTCCTTCACGTGAAATCTCAAATATCAGCTTATCGTAGTATTTCATAGCTTTGCCTCCTTTACCAGTTTTACAAGTTCGTCAATCTGCCCTTTGGTGCGCTTCTCTGTTGCGCAGAAGAGGATGCAGTCGTCCATACCCTCACGATAGTCGCCCAGAGCGATACCGGCCATGTAGCCCTGCTCGGCCAATTGTGCTTGCAGAGCCTTGACGGGCAGAGTGGTACGCAGGGCAAACTCCTTGAGGAAGGGAGCATTGGGGAATGCGGGGACAAAGAGCCCAGTCTTCACCAACTCGTCGTGAAGGTAGTGGGCAGCACCGTAGCTCTGCTCGTTCACCTCACGCAAACCCTGCTTGCCCATCAGTGCAAGGTAAATGGTGATGTGCAGTGCCATGAGCGACTGGTTGGAGCAGATGTTGCTGTTGGCCTTCTCACGACGTATATGTTGCTCGCGAGCCTGCAATGTGAGCACAAAGGCACGCTTGCCGTCAACGTCCTTGGTAGCACCCACGATACGTCCGGGTAATTTGCGCACCAGCTCCTTGCGGCATGCGAGGAAACCCACATAGGGACCGCCGAAGCTGAGGGGTATACCTAAGGGCTGTCCGTCGCCACAAGCGATATCGGCACCCCATTCGGCAGGAGTCTTCAGTACCGCCAATGCCGAGGGGTCGCAATGCATAATCATAAGAGCCTTGGCGGCATGTATGTCGTCGGCAAAGCCCGTGTAATCCTCAATGATGCCATAGTGGTTGGGCGAGCCTACGAGCACGCCTGCCACATCGCCCTCGGCCAGCATGGCCTGCATGGCAGTGCGGTCGGTATACCCGTCCGTTTCCGGGATGAGGTCCACCTCGATACCTTTATACTTGGCATAGGTGCCAATAATAGTAATGAGCGTAGGGTTCAGTGTAGCCGATACGAGTACGCGGTTCTTCTTCTTGGCCTGTGCCACCGCCATGAAGAGTGCCTCCACAGCAGCTGTAGCACCATCATACATCGAGGCATTGGTGCAGTCCATGCCCGTGAGTTCGCAGATGTGGCTCTGATATTCGAAGATATATTGCAAGGTGCCTTGCGATATCTCCGGTTGGTAGGGGGTATAGGCAGTGAGAAACTCGCTGCGTGAGAGCAGCGCATCGATGACCGACGGTGTGTAGTGGTCGTATGCACCACCACCGGCAAAGATTACCTGCTGCCGGTTCTTGTCGCCCAAGGCCTTGAAGTAGGCACGTATCTCCTCTTCCGACATGGCTTCGGGCAGGTCATACTCTTTCTGCAAGCGTACGCTTGCTGGGATATCGGCAAAGAGGTCGTCAATGCTGCTGACGCCAATCTTGTCGAGCATCTGACGAATATCGTCAGGAGTGTGGGGAATGTATTTGTTCATGGTAAATGAGGCCTCCCCTAACCCCTCCCGACCTTTAGGTCGACACCCAAAGCGTCAGCCTTGCTATTAAGCCGAAGGGGCCGAAGTCAAGGAGGGGAACTCCACACCTAAAGAAGAGGTTAGGAGAGCTTATTTGGTTACAATATAGATAGTTGCAGCGATGTGCGAGAAGACCCCTTACTCGCAGATCTTCTCGTATGCAGCCGCATCGAGCAGGGCGTCCACTTCTGAGGGGTCAGCAAGTTCCACCTTGATAATCCAGTTCTCGTAGGCATCCTGATTGATGAGTTCGGGCGATGCCTCCAGCTCGCTGTTAATTTCGATGATGGTTCCGCTTACGGGAGAATACAGGTCGCTGGCAGCCTTCACGCTTTCCACAGCACCAAACTCCTCGCCCTTGCTGATTTCGTCACCTTCTGAAGGGAGGTCCACATACACGATATCGCCCAGTGAGTGCTGTGCATAGTCACTGATACCGATGATACCTACATTACCTTCTACTTTGACCCATTCGTGTGAGTCGGCATACTTGATGCCTTCAATTACTTTGCTCATAATGTTGTTAATTTAACGGCCTCCCCTTCCCCTCCCAACCTTTAGGTCGAGGTCAAGTAGGGGTTAGGGGAATCCCCTTTATTTCTTATAATTCTTCTGATAAAACTTCTTCTTCACTACCTTGCCGGCAAAGGTCTTCTTGCGGATGCGTACCTCCACAGGAGTCTCCAGTGCGCTGTAGCGGGCATCGATGAGCGCCATACATACGCTCTTGTCCACCGAGAGGCAGTGGTAGCCTGTGGTCACGGTACCTATCTCCTCGCCCTCCACCTCAATGGGGTATCCGGCACGAGGGATGGCGCGGTCAATCAGCTCAATGCCCACCACCTTCTTCTTCAACCCCAGCGCCTTCTGTTCGGCCAAGGCGTTCTTACCGATAAACTCCTCCTTGTCGAGTTTGACGAAGATGCCCAGCCCGGCTTCTATCGGGGTGATATCGTCATTCAACTCGTGTCCGTAGAGCGGAAGAGCTACCTCGAAGCGCAGGGTATCGCGGCAACCGAGTCCGCAGGGAGCCACCTCGCCCGAAGCGACGAGCGCGTCCCATACCTTATTTATATAGCCGTGCGAGCCATACAGTTCGAAACCGTCTTCGCCCGTATAGCCGGTGCGGCTGGCGATGATGGTCTCACCCTCCACCTCTATCTCCTTGAAGGTGTAGAATGCCAAGTCACCCACCGCAAGGCCGAGCAGACGCTCCACCACCTCTTCGCTCTTGGGACCCTGCACAGCCACCTGACCGTAGCGGTCCGACAGGTTGTCGATGACCACATCATAGTCCTTGCTCTTCTCCACTATCCAAGCATGATCCTTTTCAATATTCGAGGCGTTCACCACAAGCAGATACCTCTTCTCACCCATAGCATATACGAGCAGGTCATCCACGCTGCCGCCATTGGGGTAACACATGATGCCATAGTAAATCTTGCCGTAGGGCGCATCGGTGATATCGTTGGTGAAGATATGGTTTACAAATCGCTCCGCATCGGGGCCGCTGACAAATATCTCGCCCATGTGCGACACATCGAACACACCGCAAGTCTCACGCACAGCGTGATGCTCTTCCTTAATGCTTGAATATTCGATGGGCATGTCAAATCCGCCGAAGGGGCTCATCTTGGCTCCGAGAGCCACGTGTTTGTCGTGCAGACAAGTTCGTTTCAGTTCTTCCATGGTACAATGTTCAGATTTCATTTCTTTGTCTGCAAATTTAGTGCAAGGCGAGCGAAAAAACAATACTTGATATTGATTTTTTGACTTCGGCCCCTTCGATTTCATCTTCGGGTGTCGACCTAAAGGTTCTTGGATAAACCAAGCGCAAGCATTCCGAGCCGCCGCCTAAATTCTGTATTCGTAAAACGAACCGAGGGTGCTGAGGTAGGGGTCTCTGCCCCCCTTGAAACTATTGCGGGTCATAGACCCTGATACTCGTTAACGGCGGATAAGGCATATCCGCCGTGACGGACACTCAAACTTGAGGTGACGATGAACCACCGCCTCTCAACAGGTGTGTTCGAGTGGATTGTGAAGTGATCATTCTTCTTGGGATTTCCATCAATACCCGCTTTACTGAGACGCAACCTTCCGGTGGCATCTCTTTTTTCTTCGCCTTATCCGCTTTTATTGGTGTCCGATAAAAATCGCTTAACCTAAGAATAATGTGCTTCGTTCCCTCGGATATACAATATCCGAGAGTCTTGAGGTAGGGGTATCTGACCCTTTGAAGGCATCGCGGGTCATAGAGCCTGATACTCAAAAGAGGACATTTTTGCAGCCCAGTTGGGAAACATTTGCAGCCTAACTGGTGCGCAGATTTCCAGCCTTGAAATCACTGCCATTTTTCGGTAGGTAAACTCGGTAAACTCGGTCAACTCACCTGCTTTCAGGAAGAAGAAAGAGCTTAATATATATAA
>JAFXEF010000026.1 GCA_017520935.1 Bacteroidaceae bacterium
CATCCTTTATTGATACGCTTTGAGCGTTAAGAAACAATAAAAACGTTAAATCTTCACCTTTTAGAATGCGCCCTTAAAGGTTATGACCATATTCCTGACTTATTACTCGCAAAATATTGAGTAATAACTGGTTGTAAATACAGTGCTGTGTAGTAGCCTTACTTCCGTTATAATCCCCGATGGTGTGACAAAAGTAAGTGAATTTACATTTTATGAATGTACAGGTTTGACCTCTGTGACAATTCCTACTGGTGTGACAACTATTGATGAGAGGGCTTTTCTCGGCTGTCATAGCTTGACCTCCATTACTATACCCTATAGTGTGACATATATTGGAGAATGCGCATTCTCTTATTGTGTTGATCTCGCCTCCATTACATGTAATGCACCTACCCCTCCCGTATGTGACGAGACAGATGATGTCTTTGCCGATATAGACAGAACTATCCCCGTATATGTTCCAGCAGCTTCCGTATCAGCTTACCAAACAGCAAATGTATGGAGTGAGTTTACGAATATCCAGCCATTGGCGACGGATTATGACAACACCCTGTCAATAGACGATATGGAAACTCGTTCAGGAGAACAAACTGTTTTGTCTGTCAATCTGGAGAATGTGGTTGATATTACCAACCTCCAGTTTGACCTCGTCCTCCCCGAAGGCATCACCATCGCCCAGGACGAGGATGGCTATGAACTTATTGACCTGAGCACGGAGCGGACATCTGCACGCAAGCACACAATCGGCAATGAAGCGCAGGCCGACGGCTCGATGCGTATCCTCTGCTATTCAGGTTCCAATGCCGTGTTCAGTGGCACAGAAGGTGAGGTGCTGACTGTCACACTGGATATTGACGGGACGGTGCAGGAAGGTGACTATACGATACGGATGAAGAACCTGGTATTGACGGAATACACCGACGGCAACCCCATCAAGCATACCGTACCCTCCGTGGAGGCTACCATAAGTGTAAATGCATATACTCCCGGTGACGTGAACGACGACGGAGCGATAGACGTGACGGACATCTCGGGTGTGGTGAACTTTATCCTCAACACGGCATCTGACGGATTGTTGGCAAAAGCGGCCGACGTGAACGACGACGGAGCGGTAGACGTGACGGACATCTCGGGTGTGGTAAACCTGATTCTGAATGCCTCGGCTACGGCGGCAACATCTTCTGCACGGGATATGCTGAGGAGTGCTACAACAGCTGGCGGTAGCGACATCCGTGTGACCGTATTGCCGTTCACCTTGGAAGCGGGCGAGGAAAAAGAAATCTACGTGTTGCTCGACAATCCCGGTGATGCGTTTACAGGTATACAGCTTGACCTCCACATGCCCGAGGGTATCAGTGTCCTGCCTGATGGCGACTATTATTATGTAGACCTTGGCAGCAGGACAACAAGCCGTAAGCATGTGCTGCCCGAATGCTCTCTGCAGGAAGACGGAAGTTTGCGTGTGCTGTGCTACTCAAACTCCAACGCCCTGTTCAGTGGCGAGGAGGGCGATGTGCTTGCCATTACTGTCGCAGGGGATGAAGACCTGGCGGGTGGAGTCTATGAGATGGCTCTCAAGAATATTGTGCTGTCACGCCCTGATGTGACGAACTATAAACCGGCAGACTATGCGCTCAGTATCCTTTCGGGAGATGCCGGAGAGGAAACTGCACTCACGCTGAAGGGCACATACACCAAGGAGGTGCTTGGCCAGTTCTCAGCAGCTTTGGCCAATAACAGCGGTATCACCAGTGTGGACCTGACGGCTGGCATAGAGGTAGACAACACAGCCACCCTGACCACCGGCAACCCCAACACCATCGTATACCTGGCCGAGGGCGATGTACTGTCCAATGCGTACAATGTGGTAACCGGTGACGAGTGTGCCAGCTTGGTGCTTACGGACGGCTATGCCTTCGCTGCCCCGGTGGCCTTCAGTGCATCGCAGGCAAGCTACGGGCGCGAGCTGGCCGAGGGGAAGTATGGTACCATCGTGCTCCCCTATGCTCCGGATACGGATGACTATGTATTCTATGCACTGACCTCTGCCGGTGATGGTGTGCTGATATTCGATGAGGTGGAGACTCCCGCAGCCAACACTCCCTATCTGTATAGGTTGCGTGACGGCAAGTCGGCCACTCAAATAACCAATAGCGAGGTTGCCGTATCGTCGGAACTCACGCCGGGCGGGACTGCTGCCTGGCAGATGGTGGGCTCATACGCCAACCGGACAATCGCTGCAGGCGAAGATGGCGACAGGTATTATTATGCCTACACCTCATCGGACAACAAGATCCACCGGGTGACCAATACGCTCACGGTGAAGCCCTATCGCGCTTACTTCACCACCGCCAGCACCGTCGGCACACAGCTGGCCATCCGCACCCGTGGTGGAGAGGAGACCCTGATTGATGTCACCGAAGTGGATGGTTTGTGCCCCGAGGTATATTATGACCTCAGTGGTCGTCGCGTAGACAATCCTGCGGAGGGTGTTTACATTGTGAATGGCAAGAAGGTCGTGTTTTGATAACAAGCCAAGGTATAACGATAAAATAACATTAGAATTATGAGAACAGAATATATCAAACCGGAAGTAGAGTTCGAGGAATTCGAGCTGGTGAGTATGGTGGCTACGTCTGTATCTGTAGGTGAAGCCATAGAAGATGGGACAACTGATGTGAATAACCGCCGTCGTGGTTCGTGGGGCAACCTGTGGGCTGGTGAAGGGTAAGAATCTGTTTTGAAATTACCGTTTATATGTTTTGAATCTGCTTTTCGGCTTATCTGAGGCTCTTTTTGACATCTTTGCACTCTCAATCCTTGCAAATAGACTACTATTTGCTGCGCCTTGACAGCGCAATTCTATCCAAAAATATCTCTCAGCTAAACTCGAAATAATTTTAAAACAGATTCTAAGTCCCTATAGCAAATAATGATTGCAGCCGATGGTCACCAAGACCATCGGCTGCTGTGTGTACTGAAGGGAGAGGGTGGAAAGCAGGGGGCAGAGACCCCTTCCCTCAGTTCCCTCGGATATTGGAAATCCGAGGGAACGAAATCCCCACGGTTTTTGCAGCCCAAGTGGGAAACATTTGCAGCCTACTTGGTGTGCAGATTTCTGGCCTTAAAACAGTCGTCTTTTTCGACAGGTCAACTCGGTCAACTCGGTCAACTCACCTGCTTTTGTGGAGGAAGAGAGAGCTTAATAGAGAGAGCTTAATATTGTATATTATATAATTAATAATATTACCTATATATAGGGCCTCCCATGCCAGCTCCTAAAAAATAAAAACAAGTGAGTTTACCGCGTTGACCGAGTTTACCGATTGGGCTGATGAACACAGATTAAGATACCTCAGCACCCTCGGATATTGGAAATCAGAGGGGACGAAACCTAGAATATACTTTAATAGGGCTGCAAGCAGCACTCCTTGGTGCCGATAAACCGGCAGTCGGCGCAGCCGATGCTTATTTCGCATCGGCGCAGCGAAAAGTTTAAGCAAACTTAATTGTATTGAGTTTCTGCCTCACTCGGCAAAAAAATGCAAGCATTTCTTTGCTCTCACTCGTTGAAACTTGACTTTTTGCTCGCTTATCCGTATATTTATGGCTGCGCCAAGAATATACTTACGCTCGCTGAGAAAAGTTTAAGCAAGCTTGACTTTTTGCTCGCTTATCCGTATATTTGTCCACGAAAGTAATACTGATAGTAGAATGAAACGACGATTGATGTTGTTGGGCGTAGCTGCCATGATGGGGTTGGCGCTCATTGCTGCTGATGGTGGTAAAGGGAAACGTGTACCCGAAGTGACGTGGGACAAGTATAGCCTGATAATCGATGGCAAGCGCCAGGCTGCTGTGATGGGCGAGGTGCACTATAGCCGTATTCCTGCCGACGAATGGACCCACGAGGTACGCAAGATGAAGGAGGGAGGTATCACCATCATCGCTACCTATGTGTTTTGGAACCATATCGAAGAGCAAGAGGGTGTGTTCGACTGGTCGGGGCAGCGTAACCTCCGGCGTTTCATCGAAATATGTGCCGAGGAGGGGTTGCCCGTAATACTGCGTATGGGACCCTATTGCCACGGCGAAGCGCGTTGTGGAGGCATCCCTGACTGGGTGGTAGCCTCGGGCTGCAAGTTGCGTAGCGAAGACCCCAAATTTCTGCACTATGTGGAGGCACTGTACCGGCAAATATATACGCAGGCTCAGGGACTGTTGTGGAAGGATGGAGGCCCCGTCATCGCTTGCCAGTTTGACAATGAATACCGCGGACACGGCTCGTATCTGATGGCACTCAAGGGAATAGCCCAGCGCTGCGGTTTCGAACTGCCTTTCTACACACGCACCGGATGGCCTGAACTGCGTACGCCTACCCCCTTCGGGGCGATGATACCTCTCTATGGCGACTATGCCGACGGCTTCTGGGACCGCACCGTTACTGAGGGAGCGGGCAACTATTGGAAGGCTTTCCACTTCAAGAGCTTCCGTAGCAGCACGGCTATTGCCAGTGAGCAGTTGGGCGACCAAAAGGAGCGTCTCACCGAGGGCGACGAGCAGTATCCTTACTTTACCTGTGAACTGGGAGGTGGTATGATGACTTCGTATCATCGTCGTGTATACCTGTATCCCGAGGATGCCTACTCGATGGCCGTGGTGAAGCTGGGCAGCGGCTCTAACCTCTTGGGCTATTATATGTATCATGGGGGAACCAATCCCGAGGGCAAGCTCACCTACCTCAATGAGATGCAGCGCACCCCCTTTACCAATCACAATGACCTGCCGGTGAAGACCTATGATTTCCAAGCACCCCTTGGCGAGTTCGGACAGCGCAATCCGCACTACTACACGTTACGTACCCTGCATCTGTTCATGGCCGACTTTGGCGAACAACTGGCCCCGATGGAGGCCTATTTCCCACAGGCCGACAAACCCGTGGAGAAGGGTGCCGACGGTTATCTGCGCTGGGCATACCGTGAGAAGGAGGGGAGCGGGTTCGTGTTTGTCAACAATTACGAGCGTTTCTGCACACTCTCGGACAAGAAGAACGTGCGGTTCCGCATCGGTGACCTCACATTTCCCCGTAGGGGTATCACGATAGCTTCGGGCACTATGGCTGTGTTGCCCTTCAATCTGAAGGTGGCAGGCTACAATATCGACTATGCTACGATGCAACCGGTAGCTATGCGGAGCGAGGCAGGCGTGGCCAATCTCTATATGATGTCGCTCGAAGGGGTGAAGCCCGAACTCTCTATTGACGGTAAGGTGCGTGGTGGACTGAAGGTGCGGGGAACAGGGCAGCCGTCACTGAAGTTGCAGGGACTTAATGTGTATCTGCTCAGTAGAGACGAGGCAGGCAAGCTCTTCCTGCCCGCTGAGGCAGTGCAGGAGGCAAGCACTATGGCCGCATGTGCCGTGGAGAAGATACAGGAACCGGGTAAGTTGCGCACTATCAGCAAAGGGGTACAGAAGGTGGCGGAAAGTCCCGTCGACAGTGATTTTGATGCAGCTGCCGTATACCGTATCGCTATCCCCGAAGGTGTAGACCGCAGCAACGCATTGCTCGATATCGACTATCTGGGCGATGTGGCACGCCTCTACGTGGATGATAAGCTCATCGATGATAACTTCTGGAACGGCCGCCACTTCCAGTATGCCTTGTGGCGGCTCCCGGCGGGATGCCGTGAGGTGGAGTTGCGTATATTGCCTCTACAGAAGGACATGCCGGTATATTTCCCCTCGGCATTCAGTGCTGAGGTGGAAGAGGGTATCCGCGTTGGTGAACGGGTCAATGGCGTGACTGTAGTGGAGAGGAAGTAAAAAATAATAGATTTATTTTGTTCTCCTCTCGGCTTGTTGTATCTTTAGTTTGCTTTGCAAACAGAAGATGCACGGCGCCTCGGGATAAAAAATAAATAAATTTATTTTGTTCTCCTCTCGGCTTGTTGTATCTTTGCAGCTCTAAAATAGGATAAGATGAAGATAATGAAGTTTGGCGGAACATCTGTTGGTTCCGTAGACAGTATACAAAAGGTAAAGAAGATTGTGGAGGCCGAGAAGGAACCCGTCATTGTGGTGGTATCGGCCTTGGGTGGCATCACCGACCAACTCATCCGCACGGCTGCTATGGCCACGCAGGGCGACATTGCCTACGAGGCAGAGTTTGACTGTATGGTGCGTCGTCACGAGGAGATGATACAGCGTGTAGTGCCCTCGGGCAGCAAGAAGCGTACGCTGGGCAAGAAAATCCATGCCCTGCTCGATGAACTCAAGGATATCTATCAGGGATTGTATCTCCTCAAGGATATCTCATCCAATATGGAGGATACGGTGGTGAGCTATGGCGAGCGCCTGTCGAGCCTGATTGTGGCAGCCGTTATTGACGATGCTGAGGTGTTTGACTCGCGCTCCTTCATGAAGACTGAGCGCAAGCACCACAAGCATATCCTCGATTCGGAGTTGTCAGAACAACTCATCCGTGAGACCTTCCGCGAGCTGCCCAAGGTGTCTGTGGTGCCGGGTTTCATCGCTTCGGACAAGCATACGGGGCGTGTCACCAACCTTGGACGTGGCGGTTCGGATTATACGGCAGCTGTCATTGCGGCCATGCTCGATGCTTCGCTGCTGGAGATTTGGACTGATGTGGACGGTTTCATGACTGCCGATCCCAAGGTCATCTCGGGCGCTTATGCTATCGAGGAATTGAGCTACGTAGAGGCTATGGAGCTATGTAACTTCGGTGCCAAGGTTGTATATCCTCCTACGATTTATCCTGCCTTCCACAAGAATATTCCCATATTAATAAAGAATACGTTCAACCCCGATGCTCCCGGTACCATCATCCAAGAACGCCTGAGCGACAATACTAAGCCCATCAAGGGTATCTCGAGCATCAACGACACGGCACTCATCACCGTGCAGGGTCTCGGTATGGTGGGTGTCATTGGCGTGAACCACCGCATCTTCCGCACCCTGGCACAGAACGGCATCAGTGTGTTCCTCGTGTCGCAGGCCTCGTCGGAGAACAGTACCTCTATCGGTGTGCGCAACCAGGATGCCCCATTGGCCTGCTCGGTGCTCAACGCTGAGTTTGCCAAGGAGATTGCCACGGGAGAAATCAATGCCGTGACCGCCGAGACGGGCTTGGCCACAGTGGCTATCGTGGGTGAGAACATGAAGCATACGCCCGGTATCGCGGGCAAGCTCTTCGGTACGCTCGGCCGTAACGGTATCAACGTGATAGCCTGTGCGCAAGGAGCCTCAGAGACCAATATCTCTTTCGTGGTGGATGCCACTTGGCTACGCAAAACATTGAACGTGATACACGATTCGTTCTTCCTCTCCGAGTATCAGGTGCTCAACCTCTTCATCTGTGGTGTGGGCACTGTGGGAAGCAGCCTCATAGAAA
>JAFXEF010000027.1 GCA_017520935.1 Bacteroidaceae bacterium
GCTTACGCTGCAGGCGACGAGTTCATCCGCGTCACCATTGGCGACCAAGTGCTGACAGCCAAGATGCAGGAAGATATCACTTTCGCCGAAGGCACTCACTACACCTTCGACCTCAAGGTGGGTAAGGATAAGGTGAGTATAGAGCAAGTATCAATGAATGATTCTGACAATCCGTTCGGAGATGGTTGGAACAATGAAGAAGACCTTAAGTAATCTCTTTTTGTCATTCTGAGTGAAACGAAGAATCTGAAAACATACAGAATAAGAATTATGAGAAAGATATTTCAATACATATTGATGGCTGTTGCCGTGGTAGCAACGGCATCGTGCAGCAACGAATTGGATGAGACTTTGCAGCTAGCCGGTAATGGTAATCTGCAATTCGTGGTAAGCGACTTTCCTACCTTTGGCGAGGGCGCACAGACCCGTGTCATCGGAACACAAGATGAGGGAAAGACTGCGTGGGCGGATGGCGACAAGATTCTTGTACACTTGTATTCCCCAAAGTACGGAGACCAAGCGGTGACACTGACTTTTGATGCTGAAAACAATACTTGGGAATCTGATGGAGGCACATTGAGTTATCTCGAAAACGAGACTCCCACGATTACTGCCGTCTATGCTCCAGATTGCGAAATCAAGTCGGACAGGACCATCGGACTTCTTGACGGCAAGCAGTACGGAGAGGCAGAATACATCCCTGCCAAAACCACCATTAGCGGAAACACGCTCGACATCCGTTTTGAAAGTGGACGCACCTACAGCCGCTTGCGTATAGCTGGACTGGCAAACCAAACGCTGACTATTACCACTACAGACTTCACTCCGGCAGGAACGAATAGTGAGATTACAGATGCTTATACTTTCACTGTTACTGCTGATGAAAATGGCAATGCCTATCTCTATGGTACTTTCGCTGAGGATGCAACGGTAAGTGTAAAGCAGGGCGATATAACTCTTAAAGATTACACCTTTACCGCAGAGAAGAACCCTAACGGCACAGCGCACAATAAGAGCTATGCATTGGATGCAACACCTGTCATAGACGGCACATTGGGAGGCAAGGCTGAAGTTACCGAAGATGACATCACTGCCTTGGTGGAGCAACTCAAAGAGTATGTGGATAACGGAATTACCACGATTATCGTACCAGGTACGGAATATGCTATGTATAAGTCGAATCTGGGTACGATTCCTGCTTTTGCTGAGGCTCTTTACCTCTTGACAGACCTGAATGAGGACAGTCCGTATTGCGGTACGATTGATTTGATTCTTCCGGATGCTACGGAAATTATTGATTTTTCATTCGATAGTGCAGACGCACTAAAGAGCATAACACTTCCCAAAGTTACAACTGTTGGGGATGGTGCTTTCTATGGTTGCTATTATTTGCAGACCATTACGTTCGGTTCGGTTGTTACTGCGATTAATCATAACACAAAAGCTGAATTTCATTGGGTCGGAAAAAAAGTTGAAGGTTGTGACCTTGTACTTAATAGAGAGCAGGTAAATGCCGAAGCAGATTATCAACCGAACATTGAAACCAGGACATGGTGGAATACGGAGTGGAAGAGCATTACATTGAAATAACCCATACCAGCGAGAATAGCGAGTGCGACGAATGTAAAGCCAATTAATAACAAACTTAGGGCAGGAAGAGGGTGAACCGACGCTGCGAGCGAGAGCAGAGCCAAACTTGTTTGAGCTATGCCGAGCCGCGAGGAGGAAAACGAAGTTAAACCTCTCCTGCTCGCAATCGCCCTCCCTTGGTGGAGGTGCAAAGCGTACTTTAGCTGACGCTGAAAATCACTACGCTCGCTGAGCAATCTGCAAGTAAACTTGTATTGCGCTCGCTAAACGTGATCCTTAGCTGACGCTGAAGACAAGACGAAAGAAGAAAGATTTAGAAGAATTATGATTCCTGCTGGCTGATTTCTGAATTTAATGTGTATATTTGCAATTGAAAAACGACTAAGTGTAGAGACTATGACTCAAATCATATTAAATATCGAAGACAGAAGCTTGTTGCCAGGTTTGCGTAAAATCCTGAGTAACCTGAATGGAGTGACCATTGTCAAGACACGTACGACGAGCAAGGGTACTTTATCGCGCGCAGTAGATGAAGTACGCAAAGGAAAGGTGACAAGAGCGGGAAGCGTAGCAGAACTAATGGCGAAACTGGACGAATGATGTACGATATACTCTTTTCCAATCAGTTTAAGCGTTCATACAAGAAGTGCTTGAAGCGCGGTTGTAGCAAAGCACTGTTTGAAGATGTTGTCACTTTGCTTGCCGAAACTGGTACTCTACCTTCTAAATACAGACCACATAAATTGTCTGGCGAATGGAAAGGTTTGTGGGAATGTCATATTCAGCCCGATTGGCTGCTTGTTTGGGAACAACGTGATACTGAACTGATACTCATTCTAACCGATACAGGAACCCATTCTGATTTATTTGGATAATACTTAGTTATAAATTTTTCTTCTTCGTCCCGACAGGAAAACGGAAAAGTTGAAGGTGAAAACGGAAAAGTAGCATTCACCTTTCACCTCTGACCTTTCAGTTTACCGTTAACGAGCCTCAGGGTCTGTGACCCGCAAATATAACAGGGATCAGAGACCCCTACCTCAACATCATCGGATAGACACATCCGATGAGACGGACAAACAGAATCCACTTATCGTATCTGGAGATGCTGATACTAACGGTCATCGGATCCGGAAATCCGATGAGACGAAAGGTTGAGCCTGCGAAACTTAAATTATTAGCTCTTCAGATTGGCTACTTTTTTTGCGCATTATTAAAATAAACTTAAAACACCTTCTTTATTGCAAAAAGTCGATGGCAGATTGTCAATAAATTGTTAACTTTGCAAACTTGTAAACTAAAAGCTTCATAAACTTATAAACTAAAAAATATATGGCTGGAACAATTGATATCCGCGAACTGAACGAGAAGATTGAAAGACAGAGCGCTTTCGTCACCAATCTGATGGCTGGTATGGACCAAGTGATCGTTGGTCAGAAACATTTGGTAGAGTCACTGCTCATCGGCTTGCTTTCCGATGGCCACGTTTTGCTCGAAGGTGTGCCGGGCTTGGCCAAGACATTGGCCATCAAGACACTGGCTTCGCTCATCGATGCCAAGTATAGCCGCATACAGTTTACCCCCGACTTGCTGCCTGCCGACGTCATCGGTACGATGATCTACAGTCAGAAGGACGAGTCGTTCATAGCCAAGAAGGGTCCCATCTTTGCCAACTTCGTGCTGGCCGACGAAATCAACCGTGCACCGGCCAAGGTGCAGAGTGCACTGCTTGAGGCTATGCAGGAGCGTCAGGTGACACTGAGCAAGGACACCTTCCCCTTGCCCGAGCCTTTCCTCGTATTGGCTACTCAGAACCCCATCGAGCAGGAGGGTACCTATCCGCTGCCCGAGGCACAGGTGGACCGTTTCATGCTCAAGGTAGTCATCGACTATCCCAAGCTCGAAGAGGAGATGCGCATCATCCGCCAGAATATCAATGGCGAGAAGTATGAGGTGCGCCCCATCATGAAGGCCGAGGAGATTATCAAGGCCCGTGAGGTGGTGAAGGAGGTATATATCGACGAGAAGATAGAACGCTACATCGCTGATATTGTGTTCGCGACCCGCTATCCAGAGAAATATGGCCTGAAGGAGCTGAAGGAGATGATCTCGTTCGGCGGTTCGCCCCGTGCCTCTATCAGTCTGGCCTTGGCAGCCCGCTCATACGCTTTCCTCAAACGTCGTGGCTATGTTGTTCCCGAAGATGTGCGTGCCGTGGCTCACGATGTGCTGCGTCACCGTATCGGTCTCTCCTATGAGGCCGAGGCCAGCAACCTCACTGCCGAGGAAATCATTAGCCAAATTCTCAATAAGGTGGAAGTACCCTGATGGACGCTAACGAACTGATAAAGAAAGTACGTAAGATTGAGATCAAGACGCGGGGACTGTCGAGCAACATCTTTGCCGGTCAGTACCACTCGGCCTTCAAGGGGCGTGGTATGGCCTTTTCCGAAGTGCGCGAGTATCAGTACGGTGACGATGTGCGCGATATCGATTGGAACGTGACGGCCCGCTTCAACAAGCCTTACGTGAAGGTGTTCGAGGAGGAGCGCGAGCTCACCGTGATGCTGCTCGTGGATATGTCGGGGAGTCTCGACTTCGGTACCTCAGGGATGTACAAGCGGGATATGGTAACCGAGATTGCCGCCACACTGGCCTTTGCCGCCATACAGAACAACGATAAGATCGGAGCAGTCTTCTTCACCGACCGCATAGAAAAGTTCATCCCGCCTCAGAAGGGACGCAAGCATATCCTATATATCATACGCGAGCTGCTCAGCTTTGAGCCCGAGAGCATGCAAACGGATATCACCGTGCCCTTGCAGTACCTGACCAACGCCATCAAGAAGCGTTGCACCACCTTTTTGCTTAGTGACTTTATCGGAGAGAAGGACTTCAAGAGTCCGCTCACCATTGCCAACCGCAAGCACGACGTGGTAGCCATTCAGGTGTATGACAAGCGGGTGGAGGAGCTCGCTGATGTGGGACTGATGAAGATTGTGGATGCCGAGAGTGGCGAAGATATGTATATCGACACCTCATCACGCAAGGTGCGTGCCCATCATCACCAATGGTGGGTCGAGAGCCAAGAGCGACTGCACGATACATTCACAAAGTCGGGAGTAGATGCCATCTCTGTACGCACCGATCAAGACTATGTGAAGTCGCTGATGAGTTTGTTTGCTAAAAGGAACTGATTATGAACGTGTTTTTCAAGAAACATATTATTTTATTGGCTTTGTTTGCTGTGGGCATCATGCATTATGCTGCCGCTCAGGTAACTGTCAATGCTAGTATTGACTCGCTACAATTATATATAGGAGAGCAGGCACGCATAAAACTGGAGGTCAGCTGCCCCTCAGGGAAACAGCTCGATATGCCCCAGTATGACTGGATGCTCATTGATGGCATCGAGATAGTAGGTGAGGTAAAGGCCGATACACAGTATCTGAACAAGAATTCGCATGTGCTTGTCACCCATGAGTATACGGTGACCTCATTTGATACTGCCTTCTATTACATACCGCCTTTCGAGGTGCTGGTCGACAGTCAGAGCTATGCGTCCAATCCGTTGGCACTGAAGGTATATACGTTTGCTATCGACACAACCGAGGTGAATGCTATTTTCCCCATCAAGGCAGTGGCAGAGTGCCCTATCAGGCTATCAGATTTATGGTCTATGCTATGGGCAATAATGCTGATCTTTGTGGTGGGAGCATTGGTGCCTTACCTCCTGTTGCGCTATAAGGACAACAAGCCTATTCTTCGCCGTGTCACCATAGCACCCAAGTTGCCTCCCCACCAGGTGGCACTGCAAGAGATGACCCGTATCAAGGAAGAGAAGAGCTGGCATAGGGAGGATCCGAAGCAATACTACACTGAACTCACAGATGTGCTTCGTGCCTACATGGAGGAACGCTTCGGATTCAATGCCAAGGAGATGACCTCGGACGAAATCCTGGAGCGGCTCAACGAACAGCCCGACAAGGAGTGGATAGATGAGCTGAAGAGCCTCTTCAGTATGTCTGACCTCGTGAAGTTTGCCAAGTACAAGCCCCTTATCAATGAGGGAGATATGCACCTCATCAATGCTGTAGACTTCATCAACAAGACCAAGGTGGAGGTTGCCCCCACTGCTCCCGTGGTGCAGGAGATTGTTGTCAAGGAGGGCCGTTCGAAACAGGAACGTATGCTTCTGCTGGCCGGTATCGTCGTGTTGAGTATATGCGGACTTGCCGCTTTGTATGTGGCACTGAGCCGAATCGTTCATTTATTCTTTTAATGTACTTTTAGTATGAGTTTTGCCAATCCCGCATATTTTCTTCTGCTCCTGCTGCTTATACCTTATATAATATGGTATATACTGCGGGGTAGACGTAGCGAACCCTCCATGCGTGTATCTACCACCCGGATGTATGCCTCTATGCCCAAGAGCTATAAGGTGTATCTGCGTCATGTACCGTTTGTGCTGCGTATGATAGCACTGGCTCTATTGGTAGTAGTGCTTGCCCGTCCGCAGTCAACAGACCATTGGCAGAGTAGTGAAGTAGAGGGTATCGACATTATGCTGGCCGTTGACGTATCGACCAGTATGCTGGCCGAGGATCTCAAGCCCAATCGTATAGAGGCTGCCAAGCAGGTGGCCGCAGAGTTTATCAACGGCCGCCCCAACGACAACATTGGCCTTACCGTGTTTGCCGGGCAGAGTTTCACCCAGTCACCCCTCACCGTAGACCACGCCGTACTGCTCAACCTCTTCAACAGTGTCAATTGTGACATGGCTATGAACGGTATCATCGAGGACGGTACAGCCATCGGTCTTGGCATAGCCAATGCCGTGAGCCGTCTCAAGGAGAGCAAGGCTAAGTCGAAGGTGGTTATCCTTCTCACCGACGGTTCCAATAACCGGGGCGACATATCACCGCTCACTGCGGCCGAGATAGCCAAGACCTATGGCATACGTGTCTATACCATTGGTGTAGGTAGCAATGGCACAGCACCTTATCCTTATCAAGGATTTGGTGGCAGGCAATACATACAGGTGCCCGTAGAGATTGACGAGAACACCCTGCAGCAGATAGCCAAGACTGCCGATGGACAATATTACCGTGCCACCAGCAATTCGAAACTGAAAGAGGTATACGAGGAAATTGACAAGCTGGAGCGCACCAAGCTCAATGTCAAGGACTTCAGTCGGAAATCTGAAGAGTATATGCCTTTTGCCGTTTGGGCATTGGTATGTGTGATACTCGAAGTGCTGTTGCGCCTCACCGTTTTGAGAAGAATACCGTAAAGACTCACCTGAAATCCTCCCGACAGGGGAGGACTTGCTGTCATCGCTGAAGAATAATTGTAAATTTGTAAATAGTAAATTGAATTTATGTTCAAGTTCGCATACCCCAACGCCCTGTTCCTATACATCCCGCTACTGCTAATAGTGGGTATCTATCTGTATGCATGCTATAAGCGCAGAAGTGACATTCGCAAATACGGTTCGCCCGAACTGCTCGGTGCTATGATGCCCGAGGCATCTCGTTTTCGTCCACAACTGAAGTTTTGGTTGACCTTTACAGCCCTTTGCTTTATGGTATTGCTATTGGCTCGTCCTCAATTCGGCACCAAGGTTGAGACTGTAAAGCGCCAAGGTATCGAGACCGTGATTGCTCTCGACATCTCCAACTCGATGATGGCTCAGGACGTTGCTCCCAACCGTCTGGAAAGATCCAAGAATATCATCTCCCGCTTGGTCGACGAATTTGAAGACGATAAGATCGGACTCATCGTCTTTGCCGGCGATGCCTTCATACAGCTTCCCATTACAAATGACTTCATCTCGGCCAAGCTCTTCTTGGAGTCTATATCCCCCTCACTCATTACTCGTCAGGGTACCAATGTCAAGGCGGCCATTGATATGGCAACCCGCAGCTTTACTCCGAGGGAAGGGGTGGGGAAGGCCATCATCATTATCACCGACGGTGAGAACCACGAGGGGGGAGCCATAGAAGCCGCCAAAGCCGCTGCCGAGAAGGGCATGATGGTATACGTGATGGGAGTAGGCTCGCCCGAAGGAGCCCCCATACCTGGGGAACGTAGCAATGACTTCCGCCGCGACAAGGAGGGCAACGTCATTGTCACCAAGCTCAACGAGCAGATGTGTCAGGAGATAGCGGCAGCAGGCAATGGGGTATATATCCGTATCGACAACACCAGCAATGCACAGAAGATTCTCCAGAAGGAGGTTGACAAGCTGGCCAAAGCCGATCTGGATACCGCAGTATATTCCGAACACGACGAGCAGTTCCAGGTAATGGCATGGATAGCCTTCGTGCTGTTGCTGCTCGAGATGCTGCTGATGGTGAAGAAGAACCCCAAGTTGAAAGATTTCAACCTCTTCTAAGATTTTGTTCAGGTTTTATGTCAAGTTCGGCAGAGAGATTGTTTTTTGAGCAGAAATGAACTGCCGATAAAACGGTGAATGTGAACAATAAGCAAAAAGAAGATAAAGGCTTTTGTATTGTTAAAAAGAATCGTTAACTTTGTGCCGTAAGATACTTTTTAATTAACTAATACGAATATGAAAATCTTGTTAACTGGTGGTGCGGGCTTCATAGGAAGTCACACCTTGATTGAGCTTACCGAAGCTGGTCACGAGGCTATAGTAGTGGACAATCTGGACAATTCTTCTCCCATCTCGCTGAAGCGTGTGGCTAAAATCATAGGCAAGGAGGTTCCTTTCTATAAGGTAGACATCCGTGACCGTGAAGGTTTGCAGAAGGTGTTCGATGAACATAAGTTCGATGCCTGTATACACTTTGCCGGTCTGAAAGCGGTAGGTGAGAGCTGTGCCAAGCCTCTCGAATATTATGAGAACAATATGAACGGTACGTTCGTGCTTCTCGATGTGATGCGCAAGAATGGATGCAAGAACATCATCTTCTCTTCCAGCGCCACCGTTTATGGCGACCCTGCCATCATTCCTATCACGGAAGAGTGCCCCAAAGGACACTGTACAAATCCCTACGGACAAACCAAGTCGATGCTCGAAGAGGTGTTGATGGACGTTCAGAGAGCCGACAATGAGTGGAATGTTGTGCTGTTGCGCTACTTCAATCCTATCGGTGCTCACAAGAGCGGTACCATCGGTGAGAACCCCAACGGTATACCTAACAACCTGATGCCCTATATCACCCAGACTGCCGTAGGCCGTCGTCCCGAGTTGGGCGTGTTCGGTAACGACTATGATACTCACGACGGTACCGGAGTGCGCGACTACATCCATGTTGTGGACCTCGCCCGTGCTCACGTGGCTGCCTTGAAGGCTATCGTAGCCAAGAAGGGTATTGCTATCTACAATATCGGTACAGGCCACGGCTACTCCGTGCTCGACGTGGTTAAGGCTTTCGAGAAGGCCAACAACGTACCCGTGCCTTATGCTATCAAGCCTCGCCGTCCGGGCGATATCGCCACATGCTATTGTGATCCTGCAAAGGCAGCCGCAGAGCTTGGTTGGAAGGCCGAGTTCGGTATCGAGGAGATGTGCCGCGATAGCTGGAACTGGCAGAAGAACAATCCTAACGGATTCGAGGAGTAAGCGAAATAGTAATGCTTATATATAAAAGGAGCGGCCAAGCCGCTCCTTTTCTTTTACCACCGCACCTGTCCGTCACCTTCTATGACATACTTATAGGTAGTGAGCTCGTCTAATGCCATAGGCCCCCGGGCATGGAGCTTCTGTGTGGAGATACCTATCTCGGCTCCGAATCCGAACTGGGCTCCATCGGTAAAGGCGGTAGAGACGTTGGCATAGACGCAGGCGGCATCTACTGCCCGTTGGAAGAGGGCGATGGCCTCACTGTCTTCGCTGATGATGCACTCGCTATGGCGCGAGCTGTAGCGGGCGATATGTGCCAAGGCCTCGTCGATGTCGCTCACGGTGCGTATGCTCATCTTGTAGTCGAGAAACTCGATACCGAAATGCTCCTCGGTGGCCTGCATCAGCAGCCCGTCGGGGTAGCAGCCCTGCAGGGTCTGGTGTGCCTCGGCATCAGCATATAGGGTGACCTGCTTGGCGCCCAGTGGGGCACACAGTGCAGCGAGGTCGGCAAGGCGGTCACGATGGATGACGAGACAATCGAGGGCATTGCATACGCTCACCCTGCGAGTCTTGGCATTGTCGATGATGGCAGTGCCCTTGGCCGTATCGGCGGCCTTGTCAAAGTAGGTGTGGCAGATGCCTGCCCCAGTCTCGATGACAGGCACCCGGGCATTGTCGCGCACGTAATTGATGAGCGCACTGCTACCGCGTGGTATGATGAGGTCTACCACCCCGACGGCATTGAGCAGGCAGGCAGTGGCTTCGCGGTCAGAGGGGAGCAAGGTACAGATGGCCGTATCGACCCCATGGGTGCGTAGTACGGAATGTATCACCTCCACTATCTGGCGATTGGTATGTGCAGCATCGGATCCCCCCTTGAGCAGGCACACATTGCCGCTCTTCATGCAGAGGGAGAACACGTCGGCCGTCACGTTGGGGCGCGCCTCGTAGATGATGCCGATGACACCGAAGGGGACACTCACCTTGCGTATCGTCATTCCGTTGGGACGGGTGGTGAGGCTTAGCGTCCGGCCGAGCGGGGAGGGGAGTGTGGCTACGTGCTGCATGTCGGAGGCAATATCCTCGATACGCTTCGGGGTCAGTTGCAGGCGGTCATACTTGGGGTTGCTGCATTCCATACGCTCCAGGTCGAGGCGGTTGGCAGCGAGTATCTCCTCTGTGGCCTTGCGCAAGGCCTCGGCAGTGTCGCATAGCACCATGCCGATGGTGTCATCGGTGAGCGATTGCAGCTTGGTGGTTGCCTTTGCGGCTTGGTGTATCAGTCCGGTAGTTGTCATATCCTAAGAATCTGTTTTAAAATTATTTTGAGTTTAGCTGAGAGGTATTTTGGGATAGATTTGCACTGTCAAGGCGCAGGCAAGGGTAGTGCAAACGAGCGCATGTGAGCTTGCTTACAATGCTCAGCGAGTGCAGCCTATCCTCATTAATGATAAATAGTGGTCTATCTACAAGCCTTGAGAGAGCAAAGAAGCCCCAAAGAGCCTCAGATAAACCAAAAAGCAGATTCAAAAACATGTTAGCGATAATTTTAAACAGATTCTAATTCATGTTCAAAGAAAATCGTGTGCATACCGTCTCGTCAGGTTGGTCGATAAGACGGAGCAATATGTCTTCGCTCTTGCCGTTGGCTATGACCACGGGTATTCCCTGGCTTGCCACACGGCGGGCTATATGGCATTTGGTGAGCATGCCGCCCCTACCCAGCGATGACTTCTCGGCCTGGATGTATTGCGACAGGTCATCGTCTTCGGTTGGCGACAGGGTGCGTATCACCCGGCTGTCGGGGTCGGCAGGATTCCCGTTGTATATGCCGTCAATATTGCTCAGTATGATGAGCATATCCACCTTCATCATCTCGGCCATCAGTCCGGAGAGCTCGTCATTGTCGGTAAACATCAGCTCGGTGATGGACAAGGTGTCGTTCTCGTTGACGATGGGGATTACCCCCTCGCCCAGCATCACCTCCATGCAATGCTGCTGGTTCAGGTAGTGGTCGGCCTTGTCTAATCCCTCCTTGGTGGTGAGCACCTGTCCGCAGATGATGCCATGCTCGCGGAAGAGCGTGTAGTACTTGCCCATCAGCTTGGCTTGTCCGATGGCCGAGTATAGTTGGCGCGATGACACCTCGTCGAGCTTGTGGCTCGCCTTCATCTCGCTACGTCCCGAGGCCACGGCACCCGAGGATATCAGTATCACCTGCATACCCCGTTTGTGGAGCTCGGCCACCTGGTCCGTGAGGGCCGACATGCGGGTGCTGTCCAGCGTGCCGTCCTTGCGTGTCAGCACATTGCTGCCTATCTTTACTGCTATGCGTTTCATACCCTATCTGCTTGCTTTCAGTCCTTCGATGACGGCGTTGGTAAATCCCTCACGCTCCATAGCGTTGAGTCCCTTGATGGTGATGCCACCCGCCGTGGTCACCTTGTCTATCTCTGCCTCGGGGTGGGTACCGCTCTGCAGCAGCAGCAGTATGGCGGCTCCCTTCACGGTGTGCTCCACGATGCGTGCAGCCTCTTCGGGACGGAATCCCAGTTCCACACCACCCTCCATGGCTGCCCGTATGTAGCGCATGGCGAAGGCTATGCCACACGAGGCCAGCGAGGTACCCGCGGGGATGAGCTTCTCATCGACTACCATCGTGTAGCCTATGCTTGCAAACAGCCGGCGTATGCTCTCCGTCTGCTCTCCGGTAGCTCCTCGCGAAGCGATGAAGGTGACGCTCTCCAACACCTCGGCGGCCGTGTTGGGCACCACGCGGAAGAGTGCAGGCTCGGCAAAGGTGTCGGGGAACACCGGCTCCCGCTCCTCAGCCTTGGCAATGATGCGCTCCATCTCATACCGCTCGTAGTCAGGGATGAGAAGGAGGGTGAGGTCTCTCAGGCTGATGCCTGCCGCCACAGATACGATGAGCTGGTGCTTCAGGTCAATGGCCGGACGTATCTCCTCGATGACATTGCCCATGAGCCAAGGCTTCACGGCCAATATGACGACATCTGCCTCGCGCACGGCCTCCTTGTTGTCGTGGCCTACGTGAAGTGCAGGGCTATATTCGCGCAACTTGTTCAGTGTATTCTCACTTTTCGCCGTGCAGGTTATCTCTTCGGGGCTGCACGTACCCGACTTTATCAGTCCCCTGACGATGGCACCTCCCATATTGCCGGTGCCGATGATGGCAATCTTCATATCCTTTTTCTCTCTTGTTCTATACCTATTGGCTCCACTCCTCGTGCCAAGCCTCTGCAAATGTAGTGATTATTCCGCTAATGTGTATCTTGTTGTAAGAAAAATTCCAACTTGTTTGGATTTATCTGCTCATACATGCTTTCCAAGGGACCATTCCGATGCCATTTTATATTCCCACGGTGGGAATATAAAACATGTCGGGATAATCCTTACTTTTCATGGTTGCTACACTTTTACATGAATGTCCATAAGTAGCATTTTGCATTTCGTACAAACGGCTTTCGAATACCAGACAGATGATGTACAGTTTGGTGTGGAGCGTCCTTTGTTTGCTGATGAGATGCTGTATTATCCTTATTGTGACTGTGAAGACCGTTCCATCTTTTACTCCATTCTTGTGCGCGATCTGTTAGGATTAGATGTTGTGCTTCTCAACTATCCCGGCCATTTGGCTACGGCCGTTCGGTTTGCTGATGAAACAAAAGGTGACCATATCATCTTGTCAGATAAGAAATATATAATTTGCGACCCTACATATATAGGGGCTGATGTCGGAGAGGCTATGCCAAGTTGTCTAAATGAAACGGCAATAGTTGTCAAAATATGAATCGACTCGAAATAAGTAACTCGTTATTTATATATACAGGGAGAGTGATTGTTACATTCTTCAATAAATAAATGTAGAGTGGGAGAGTGGCGATACATTGTTTTGAGTAGGAAAAATTATCAGCGCGAGACCTTTGGGGTTCGCGCTGATTGAACTCTACATAGACATGCGATTGTCTATCACATCCCAATTAATGATTTTCCACAGGCCATCGTAGTGGGCTCGTTTGTCGAAGGCATAGTCGAGATACCAGCTGTGTTCCCAACAGTCGATGCCGAGTATCGGTGTCAGACCACGTCGCCAGGGATTGCCACCTCCAGGTTCAGTCACTATCAACAGTCGGCCTTCGGCATCGGCGGCCAGCCATACCCATCCGCTTCCAAATACGCTCATGGCAGCATCGGTCATCTGTTTCTTGAAGGCCTCAATGTTGCCGAAGTGATAGTTGAGGGCATTGATGACCCGGCCGTTGGGGGCCTTGTATTGTGAGACGGGAACGAACTGCTCGAAATATAGCCGGTGGTTCATCACCTGTCCGGCATTGTTGTATATGGGGCCATCGGCAGCTTGTTGCACGATTTCTTCAACCAGTAGCCCCTCGTACTCGCTATCGGGAATGAGTTTGTTGAGGTTGTTGACGTACGCGGCAAGGTGTTTGCCGTGATGATTCTTGATGGTCTCCTCGCTGATGATGGGCTCTAAGGCATCGGACGGGTAGGGAAGTACTGGCAGCGTATATGCTGCAACTTTTGTTGTTGCCATAATGATGATTGATATTAAGGTTGTACACATAACGGTGTTTAGGCTTCGATTAATATCTATATAACTAACCTGAGGTTTATAATGTTCGGGCAAGAAATATCCAAGAGATAGATGCAAAGGATGAAGAAAAATTTATACCTTTGTACTGCGAAACGAATGAAGCAATGGCTAAGCAAGAAGTTACATACGACAGCATCGTCAAAGAGATTAACTCCAGACAGTTTGCTCCCGTGTATTACCTGATGGGCGAGGAGCCTTACTATATTGATCGCCTCTCGGACTATATTGCAGAGAATGTGCTCACAGAAGAGGAACGCGGATTCAATCAAATGGTCTTCTACGGACAGGATACGGATATAGGCAGCATCATTGCCGCAGCCAAGCGCTATCCGATGATGGCCGATCATCAGGTGATTATCGTGAAGGAGGCACAGACGTTGCGCAACATGGAGGAGCTGGTATACTACTTGCAAAAGCCTCAGCCTACGACGGTGCTCGTGTTTTGTCACAAATATGGTACGATAGACCGTCGCAAGAAGGTAGCTGTGGAGATAGAGAAGACGGGACGGCTGTTTGAGTCGAAGAAGCTGAAAGATATTATGCTGCCTACCTTCATCAGCAACTATGTGCGCTCCAAGGGGACGGCCATTGATGTGAAGGCAGCGGGTATGATGGTCGAGAGCATCGGTGCCGATCTCAGCCGGTTGGCCAGCGAACTGGACAAACTTATCATTGCCAAGCCCAAGACCGATGACCCCATCACACCCGAACTTGTGGAGGAGTGTGTGGGTATAAGCAAGGACTACAACGTGTTTGAACTGAAGAATGCGCTCATGGTGAAGGATGTAGTGAAAGCCAACACCATTGCCAAGTATATGGAGGACAACAAGAAGACATTTGCCATGCCTATGGTGCTGGCTATGCTCTTTAACTTCTATGCCAATCTGATGATGGCCTACTATGCACCCGATAAGTCGGACAATGGTATAGCTGCCTACCTCGACCTGCGCAATCCGTGGCAGGCCAAGGAGTACCAGACGGCTATGCGTTACTATAACGCCTGGAAGGTGATGTATATCATCAGCGACATACGTAAGTACGATGCCCTATCGAAGGGTTATGGAGCTAACGCCACGGATAAAGGTTTGTTGCGCGAACTCATATATCATATATTACACTAAAAACCGTACTCAAACTATACTCAAACCGTGCTTTGAACGAAACGGGATTTTTCTCGTAAACATTATTTCTCTCGCTAACTGATTGTGGGGTAGTGGAATAGCCTCATCTTTTAGTGTATTTAATGCCATTTCCTTGCGTTTTTCTCGTTCTCACGACCTCTCGGTCAAAAATAAACGATTTTGAGCTATTAGCATCTATTTATGCAGATGGTATCTTTTGTGGTTACAAATGTAACGCGAGAAGCTGGCTTTTAGAAGTTACTTATGTAAACCAAGAGAGGCATCCTTTCGTCAAAAATAAACTTTACAAAAGTGAATATATAAGCAGTCTACACATTGATAATCTTTATATATAAAAGTAGCCGATATAAAAGTAAACGACCTTATTGGTGGCGTGTATAATTAATAATAATATTATTTTGATAAGTAAGATTAAGTGTTTCAGTATATTTAAGCTGGATTTGTTAAAGCTTTTTATCAAACAAATTGCATAGTATCGTATAATTGGTAAAATTTCTATCGGATAGAATGATTTCATGCATATACGTTGTTGTATATTAGTAAAATAAGTTGAATATATAAAGTAATATTTAGTGTGTATGTGCTCTATAGTTGAAACTTCAGGATATTAAGCGATACAAAAGTAAACAGTCGTGGTTGTTTTGTAATCCAAAGTTGTTTATAATTATAAATTGCAAATATGAATTAATTGAATTACTTTTGTAACCGAATTGCAATATCAAGAAATAACTATAGAAGCAGATGAGAGAGCGTATCAAAGAGATAATAGAACGTGAAGGGATGTCACAAAGTCAGTTTGCCGATTTCATTGGAGTAAACCGTCCTACATTGTCGCACGTTATTGCTGGGCGCAACAACCCCAGTATGGAAATTGTGATGAAGATACATCATAAGTTCCCTAAAATAAATATTCTTTGGTTGCTCGATGGCAAAGGCTCATACGAAGTGGATGTTGTGAGCAACAATCCCGCAGGCTCTTTGGCCGAGGCCAAATATACCGATACCATTTCTAAGGACGAACAGCAGCATATATCTGGGCAGTATGTCGGTATCTCCGATCTACCAATACAAACAGATGAGCAACCTAAATCGCGTTTTTATCAAGGTGAATTGTTTGCTGAGAATCGCGTATTTGTGTCCGAGAGTACGGGTGAAGCAAAAAAACGCAGGGAAATGCCACTTCAGACGCTCTCAAATAGCCCTCATCGAACTGAACTACAGCAGCATACGCCACCAAAAGTATTGCAACGAAAAATCGTGGAAATAAAAATTTTCTACGATGACGGTACGTATGAGACCTTCAAGCAGTAATTCTTAAAGAATCCACCACTGCTATATTGGGGGGATAATGATGCTGTGTCACAATCACCTCAGCGATATGCGATAGATGCATGTATCTATGACAAACTATCTTGTGATGACTTTGCATATTCGCTTGGTGTCATTCCTGTTGCCTTCTTGAACACTTCGCGGAAGTATTTGTGGTCGGCAAATCCTACCTGGTCGGTCACCTCGCTTATCGTGAAACGATGCTCGCGTAATAGTTTCTTGGCCTTGTTGATACGACACTCACGGATAAGATCCGATGGGGTATTTCCTGTGAGTCCTTTTATCTTATTATACAATGTGGTGCGGCTGATACGAAGCTCGTAGGCCAATGTGTCGACGGTAAACTCGGGATTGTCCAAATGGGTGTTTATAATATCCTTCATCTCTACCATCAGCTTGAGGTCGAGTTCAGAGGTTGTTTCGGAAATGTTCTCAGTAAAGTCGTCCAGCGAGGCCATACGTTCCTTGAGTAGTTTGCGGCTTTCCACGAGGTTACGCAAGGTAAGCTGTAGTATCTTCATGTCAAACGGTTTAGTCACATAGGCATCGGCCTTGACTGCTAAGCCTTTAATGATGCTTTGTTGATCAGCTAAGGCAGATATCAGTACGACGGCAATGTGTGAAGTATCTATGTTGCTCTTGATGGACACGCAGAGGTCATCACCGCGCATTTCAGGCATCATCACATCGGTGAGTACGATAAGGGGTTGTATGTAGGGAAGTTTCGACAGAGCTTCCTTGCCGTTGGTTGCGGTGTATACCCTGTATTCCTTGCCGAACATTTGGCTAAGGTAAGCCAATAATTCTGGGTTATCTTCTACGATGAGCAGACGAGTACGGCTATCTTTATTGTTTGGCAGGTTGTTATCATCTTTTTCATCTATGGCCGGTTGTAGGTTGTCTTCGTATGGATGCTCAATGAATAGGGTAGTATGAGGGTCGTAATGTTCTTTACCCAGAGGGAACCTAACGTGGAAGTCGGCCCCCTGATTTAGTTGGCTGCTGACCTCAATCTTACCTTTCATCGCTTTCACATATCGCCCTATCGAGAGCAGACCTATACCGCTACCCAGTGTTTTGGCATTCACGGCATTGGTGCCACGGAAGAGCTGCTTGAACAGTCGTTTCTGCTCCAGTTCGTGTATGCCTATCCCGTTGTCTACAACATGAAATCCCCATGTTTTGCCGTCTTTGTAAAGAGTAAATGTGATAGTCTCATTATCGTCACTATATTTGATGGCATTGGATATGAGGTTTTGTATAATAGAGTTCAGTTTGCGCACATCAATCCATATATCAAAGCCACTTTCCGGATGTATATACTCTATTTTCTGGTGCTTGGTTTGAGCCAGCATTCGCCATCTATCTATCTGTTTTCCTATTTGGGTTATGGCCTCGTGGCATTCTATACGTAGCTGTCCCTTCTCGATGCTTTCTATTTCGTAACGCATGACCTTATCGGTCATTTCGGCCAGCGTATTGGTGTTTCGCAAAGCCAACTCTATCGCGTCCTTGGCATCTGCGGTTAGTGTAGTATTTTCGCTCAGTTCCTCCAAAGGAGCTTTGATTAGGGTGATTGGAGTGCGCAGGTCGTGAGCTGTGTTGATGAAGAATTTGACCTTTTCATCCGAAATGTGCATAGCGGTGGATGACTTGTTGTATTTGTTTATGAGGATAAACAGTAGTGTCAATATTCCGAGTTCAATGAGGAGACCGATAAATGAGAAATAGAACGGGGGATTTATAATCAGGTCGAGGCTATGCTCATCGAGCAGTTTGCCTGACTCTTTTGAAGTGGAACGTATGGTCAAGGTGTGTCTGCCAACCTTCAGCTCATTCAGGGTGATGAAGTTTTCCTCGTTGAGCTCATGCCACTGTGCCTTCTCCAGATTGTTGTCGGTAGTCCAACTGATCAGACAATCCGATGGGTATATGTGATTGATGCTCTTTACTTTTATGGCCGCGTTTCGCTGACTGTTTGCCAGTCTCAGACGCTTGGTGTCGTTGATTGCTTCGGTGAGTGGCGAGCCCTTGTCACCCGGGTTTACGCGCGTGTTTCCTATATATAGGTCAGCCAGTATGAGGTTCGACTTGTATATGTGCGGTAGGTTGGCACTTTCGTGTATTTCGATGATGCCAAAGTCACCTCCAAACATCATCGTATTTTTATGAGTTAGTATGCCTGAGCGTATGCTGAAGTTCATACCTTCCAATCCTTGGTCGTTGGTCCAAGTAGTAATCCTTTTCGTGTTTTTGTTGAAGCGCACAATACCGCCGTCCGAGCTAATGTAGAGCGATTCGTTGTTGGCTTTCACAATACACTTCATACAGTCGTTAGTGAGGGCGCTGTTGCTCTTGTTGTATCTGTAGTAGTAGTTCTGCTCCTCATTGTATACGATAAGGCCGTTGTGATGTGTCCCTATATATATAGTGCCATCGGTGTCCTGGAAAAGGGTATTCACCTTGAAGCGTTCCAGAGGCAGTTCTATGCGGCGTTCATCGTGGCTTCGCTTGTCGAAAATGTAGAGTCCGTCTTTTGTCCCTATCCAGAGATTGTCTTTGTCCTTTTGGGTGATGTAAGTGATGCCGCCAAACACTTCAGCATAGTTGACCCGTATACTGCCATTCTGGTAGCTGACGTTGAAAAGCTGGTTCTCACCTCCCATCCATACGCTGCCATCAGAGGTGTCAAGGTACATCGTTTGGATATATTTCTCCGGTGCCATAGGTGTAGGTTTCACGAATCGGGATTTACGGGTTTGCTTGTCTATGATATAAATACCCGAGGCATATCCACCTACAAGTACAGTGCCAGGAACCACTTCGCATATCGTGAGGAAATAGTGGTTTGGATTGGGCGACTCATCGTCCATAGAAAGCATCGTATACCATTGAGCTGTAGATGTGTGGTATAGGCTGATACCATTGTCTGTGGCATACCAAAGGTCGTGTCGGCTGTCCTCCATGATGCAGTCAATACCATTGTTTATAAGGGTGTTGTTGCTAAGGATAGAGCGTCGTATCCAATTGAACTTCGGATAGTTCGCATTGCATATAGTCAGCCCCTTTGGAAACGAACACATCCATAGCTGCCCATCCATATCTATGCATATATCAGAGACATTATCGGTATTCATGCGATACTCTGTGGTAAAGTCGGCTCGTATGTATGGTGATGGAGCACAGTCACTCATGCTCATTTGATATACACAAACTGCATTGGTGGAGAAAATCACATCATCACTATCGTTTATAGGGAGTATTTTGGTTACACGCACATCGGGCAACACATCTTTGTGATGGATAGCCACGCCTGAATCTTCCTTGTAGGCTACTATACCAGCATCCTCTGTACCGATGAGTAGCGTGTGGTGCTTGCTGTTATAATAGAGCGTGTTGACATTTATCTTGTTTTCTTGCAGTGCCGGTATCTGTTCTAATACCACCTCGTCTCCCTTGATATGACCCACAAAAACATGTTGTTTGGTACCGATATATAATGTAACAGAATCCTTGAACGTTGCGGCCGAATAATTGGAGTCGGAACTACAAGAATTGATACACAGTGGTATCCCGATATTCGTCCGTACATTGTAACGGAATGCTTCGTCACCCACAAATATCCATATATTGCCATTGGTATCAATAGGCGACACGGCACACTCTGATATATCTGCCTTGCTGGCGTTGATTTGTGGTGAATACATCACTTCGAATCTATTGCCTCTGACATCATAGCGCACCACACGCCCCAGTCCAGTCACCATCCAAAGGTTGTCCTCTACAGGGTCGTGTATAAGCCGACAGGTAGAGTACTCGGTAAACTTCTGCCCGGCCATCTTGATGGTATAGTGTGATATATTGGTCCCATCATAGCGGTCAATGCCATTATCGGTAAGAAACCACATAAACCCACCATTCGACTGTTCCACGGCATATACGTTGCGCGAACTCAGCCCATCTTCCAACCCCACATATTTGTATATCTGTCCGTAGCTAAGGCTACATATCCACAGCATCATCAGCACTGTCAGTCTCCTTACACACTTCGTCGATACCCTTCTCATCATTTCCTGTTTTTCATATTCCATACTATTTCCAGTCCACTTTCATGGAATAGGACTTTATAATCGCAAATTTATATAAAATCCTAACAACTTCTAAACAATTCCCCCGAATAATTGTTCATTCCTCTTCGCAATAAAATGAGGGTGGGGAATTCATGGCAGTGGTTAGTCGTCAAATGGTTCAAACATGTTGGTACTCAAGTACTTTTCGGCACGATCGGGAAACACAACCACGATGTTTCCCCTTTCAATATTTTCAGCAGTGCGTAAAGCGGCAATCATGGCAGCACCACTGCTCATTCCGACAAAGATGCCCTCTTTGGCAATAATTTGTCGCGCCATCTCTATCGCCTCCTCACTCTCTATCATTTCCTGTGTGTCAATCAGCGAGGGGTTATAGATTTCGGGGACGATAGCCTCCTCCATATTCTTCAATCCTTGAATATAGTGCCCCTTTATAGGATGGGCACACACCACCTTGATGTCGGGTTTCATCGCACGCAAAAAGCGCGACACACCCATAAGCGTACCCGATGTACCTACGGCACACACCAGATAGTCAATCTTCCCGTCGGTCTGCTGCCAAATCTCTATGGCAGTCTTCTCATAGTGTGCCAGATAGTTGGCCGCATTGGCAAACTGGTCGGGCATGAAGTACTTGTCCGGATTCTCCGCTACCATCTGTCTGGCTCTGCGTATGGCTCCGTCCGTACCTTCCTCGGCAGGGGTAAGGATCACTTTCGCACCATACGAACGCAATATCTTTCGCCGTTCTACAGATACGGCACTACTCATCACGATCTCCACTGGATAGCCCTTCACAATGCCTGCGATAGCCAGTCCTATGCCTGTGTTTCCAGAGGTGGGCTCAATGATGGTGAGTCCCTTTCGGAGCAATCCCGCATGCTCGGCACTCTCTACCATACGTAGGGCGATGCGGTCCTTTATGCTTCCTGTAGGGTTAAACCCTTCCAGTTTGGCAAAGATGTTTACTCCTGGTTTTGTGCATAATCTATTGATACGTACCATCGGTGTGTTTCCAATGGTTTCCAAGATATTATTCTTTATCATAGGAATATGTTATATTATACAGTTTCTCATTACTTACTTTCTCGTCACTCTCACCAAATCTCTCCTGTGCAAAAGTAATGATTACCGGATAAACAACAAAGAAAACGGGATTGTTTCTATTATGTCTCGTCACCCAGTTTTGTTCTGCTACATAGGTGTTTCTGATATATTTCGTTATTACTATATTTTTAGATAATCGGCATTATGTTTAATTGTGATTATATATAATTATCAGAGGATATTTATATATAGCTGATTTAACACTGACAAGAAAGAAGTCCGTCACACAATCCCGGGGAATTGCAGTTACGGACTTACTACCAATGAAACAAACTGTTCGTTTTTTACTCAGCTGCGGGAGCCTCCTCCTCGGCAGCAGGTGCCTCAGCAGCCTTTACCTCTTCGAGGATAGCCAATGCCTTGTCAAGCACTGTAGTATCGTCAATACGTACAAGACCTCCATCGGGACCTGGCTCGAGGTGGATACCTACGCTTTGGCCCAACTGAAAGTTCTGGCCACCGAAGAAGTTACGTACTGTCTCTACACTAACACCGAGTTCATCGGCAATACGGTGCATACTGCCATCGGGCAATGAATCCTTAAGATTGCGCAACTCGTTGAATGTCATTAACTTGCTCATAGTCGTAAATTTTTATTATTACTAATAATGTGAATTGTTTGTTATAGTATATTATTATTAATGTATATCAGTGCGTATATGGTGATAAACACGAAGGTAAGATATATCGCTGAGGTCATGATATTGACATCCTCCACAAGGAACCCCGATCGTGTGTAATTGGCCGTGATACGGGTTGGCTGCCGCTCTATCTTGTTGTGTATGAACGCATAGAGCAGATACACTATAAGTCCGAGGAGAGTACCCACTATGGCTCCACACAGGATATCTCCAGGAAAATGTACCCCGAGATAGATGCGCGAGTAGCTATTAATAGCCGCCCAGGCAAGGAGGCTGAGGCTGAGCGTACGGTTCTTGATAAGCAGGGAGATGAACATAAAGATTCCGAACGAGTTGCAGGCATGGCTTGAGGTGAAGCTGAAGCTGCCGCTCCGATAACCGTTGAAGGTATCGATAAGATGCATGAATTCGGGATCGTGGCTCGGACGCAAACGTCCTACGAGGGGCTTGATGATATCCGACGATATCTTGTCGGTCAGCAATATGGTAAGGGCCACGGAAAGGATGATGAGCAGCGAGTTACGCAGTGTGTTGTTTTTTAGAACAATGAAGAGCAGCACTACAGCCACAGGAATCCACACAGCTGTGGTGGTATAGATTTTCATCACACCGTCCATATACAGCGAGTCGCTGCCGTTCAAGGCAAGCATTACATGCTTATCTATGTCAACCAACCGCTGTATATCCATCGCTCCTTTCTATCTTATCAGATTCGTTCAATAGCAGAAGCGGGAAGCCAGCCGATGTTGCCATCTTCGATTTCTATTTCTTTCCACTCCTTCATGCTATCGTCCTTTATCGTTATTTTCTTGCCCTCGTGAAGGATAAAGAGTTCGGTACCTGATGTACTGGGTGTACTGCGCACCGTAACGCTTGGCTCCATGACGATGGCGCTCTCCCGATATACCAATTTGTCCTTTTGGCTTGATGCTATTACATTGGCCAAAACGGTGCATACCAAAGAGAGTAATGCAAATATAAATATAATTTTTTTAGTTTTACTCTTTTTGTTAAAAATAAATAGCGTTAAACACAGAATTAATATTATAAAACATAAAATACCGCATTTTGCCCACCCATCGACAGATAAAATGGAGACGAAATCTCTAAACCAGCGTACAAAGAAGAGTTCGCTCACAACGGCATTTTTGTCCACCGCCTTGCTGCGAGCAAGCTCCAGATTGAACTGTGTGTCGCCATTCGACGGGTCGAGCAGCAGGGCACGTTCGTAGTTGAGAATAGCATGGGCAATGTCACCAGACTTGTAGTAGGCATTGCCTAAGTTGTAGTACACAGAAGCCGCCTCTCCCTCAGTGGCGAGTAGCTGCTCGTAGATGTAGATGGCCGTGGCATAATCGGCTGTGGCATAGGCACTGTCGGCCATAGCCTTGTTGTATACTACGGTGCTGTCAGAAAACGTGGTGGCCTGTGCGCACAGATTGGCAGTTGCGCACGCGAGCATACATATATATATAAGGAATCGTTTCATCGATTTACAATTTACTTAGTTAGTCATCTTTTGACATTCTTTATCTGATTCTCCAGTTTGTTCATCAGCGAGGCCGCCTTGTCGTATACTTGCTCCTCGGAACTGCCTGAGAGTGTAGGTGCATAGCGGGCAAACTCACATTCGCCGAGCAGCTCGCTGCACTCCCCTATCAATGCCTCGTTCACCTGACGGGCAGCCAGCTCCGTTGCGATATTGTCTTTCGACAGTTCGGCCTGCGGCATATTGAGCTTGTCGCTCAGGTAGCCCCAGATAGCCTTGAGCACCTCATCGTAGAACCCGGCCTTGTCCTTTTCGGCCATCTTCTTCTTGGCCATTTTGAGCCGGCGGGTGGCTACCTTGCTGGCCTTCTTGGTGCGTGTCTTGGCAATGTTGGCATTCTCCACAGCCTGTTTGCGGTATACAATCATCAGTACGATGAAGGCCACGAGAGGCACGATGTACCACAGCCAATAGCCCATGGTGCCGAAGAAGAACTGTCCCTTGGGACGGTAGTGGGTATCCTTGAGGTTGATGTAGCGGATATCCTGTCCTAACAGGCGCAACTCCTCCTTGCTCACATACCCCACAGGAGCCGATGTGCTTGACGAGCCGCTTCCCTTGGCCACATTGAGCGTATACTCGGGTGTCTTGAGGGTCTTGTAGGCACCGCTCTTGACATCGAAGTAGGAGAACTCAACGGGAGGTATCGTGTAGGTGCCGCCGAAGCGTGGGATGGCAAGGTACTCAATGACCTTGTTGCCCGCCTGCCCGCCAGCCTTGAGGGTATACTTATTGTCCACCTTGGGGTCGTATACCTCGAAGTCGGCAGGGAAGTTCACCTCCGGAGTGCGAATCAGTTTCATATTGCCGGTTCCCGAGATGATGACCTTGAGCGTAACGGCCTCATTCTCCTTGAGTTCGGTAGTGCTGATAGTAGAGGAGATGGAGAAGTCCCCCACTCCACCACTGAACGATGCGGGCTTGCCTGCAGGCAGCGGACTGACATCGATGGTGAGCTTGGGTGTACGGATGGATTTTTGTACATTGACGTAGCTGCTTCCTCCGTTGAAGAAGGCCTCGAAGGGGTCGTAATTTTGTACACGTTGGGCGATGGTTCCCTCAAAAGTGATGGAGGGAATCTCCAGCTGGCCACTCTGCTGCGGGAACAGCACGTATTGACTCCACACGATAGTGCGGTAGTTGCGTCCCTTGTAGTGTTCGAGCTGGAACTCACGGTTGCCCTTGGGCATCTCTACCTCCTGGGTATGGAATCCCTTGAGGTCGGGCATCTTGCCACTCACGTTGGTCAGGTTTACCGTGGTGTATATCTTATAGGTAAGGAGTATGGCTTCCTGCTCATACACCTTCTTCTTGTTCACCGTGGCTACAATGAAGAGGTCATCATCGGCTATCTGCCCGCTCTGTGAGGCAGAGCCCCCCCTACCCGATTGTGCCCCTGACGAAGATGCCGCCGAGCTTCGCTGGTCGGGTGGCAACACCTTGACGGTTAACGCCTTGGAGATCATCTGCTTGTCCTCGGCCGTAATGGTGGCGGCAGGGATGGTGTAGGTACCCTCCTTCTTGGGCCGGAGGATACAGGTATAGGTGAGCGTACGCGATGAGGTGCGCACACCGTTGACTATAGAGGTGCTGGACGAGCTCGACTGTGAGGGTCCCATCAGGATATCAAAGTCGGTGATGTTGCCTACACGGAAATTCTTGGCCTTGTGCGTATTTACGGTATAGCTCAGGCGGAAGGTCTCGCCCATCACCACGGCACTCGGTGCCTCGGCCGTAAAGGTCAGCTCCTCAGCCTGCACATAACTTGCGAAGGCGCTGACGAGGAGGGTGAACGTTAAGAGTAGTTTCTTCATTATTCTTATTTAGAATCTGTTTTGAAATTATCGCTAATATGTTTCTTACAATTTACCAATCCTTATCCAAGGTCTTTCCTTGTTGCTGCTGCATCATCTTCTTCTGCTTCTCCTGGATATCTTTTTCGTCCTGCATCAAGGCATTGAGTATCTGCTCGGCATTCTCCTTGGATATCTGCTCCTCGTTTTGCTGCTGCTGAGTCTCCTGCTCTTGCTGCTGCTCGTTTTGTTGCTCCTGATTCTGTTGATCCTGTTGTTGTTCCTTATTTTGCTGTTCCTGTTGCTCTTGTTCGTTCTGCTGCTGTTCCTGTTGTTGCTCTTGCTGTTGTTCCTGCTCTTGTTCCTGGTTCTGCTGATCCTGCTGCTGCTCTTGCTGTCTGTTCATATACATTGCTTTGGCCAGGTTATAGCGGGTCTCGTCATCGTGCGGATTATTGCGCATCGCTTCCTTGTATGCAGCCACACTCTCGCCATATTGTTCACCCAGATACAGCAACACCCCCATGTTGTGGTATATCTGAGCCAGGCGTTCCTTGTCGGTCTCCAGCTTGGCAGCAGTCTTATATTGTTCGAGCGACTCGCCTGCCTTGGCAGGTGTTTGGTTTATCTGGTTGAAGAGCGCATTGCCCAAGTTGTACAGTGCGTCTGTCGATGCCGGGTCTATCTCCAGTGCCTTGCGGTATTCCACCTCTGCCTTTTCAAACAGGCTGTCGGCATAGAGCTTGTTTCCACTACGTATATAGTCCTGCTCCGTCATCTGCTGGGCAGTGCCACACAATGTGCAGCATATAAATATACTTGCCAAAAGAATATTCCGTGTCATATACAACGTCTCTTATTTAGAACCGCAAAGGTACAAATAAATCACCGAATAGTGAAATCTATCATAAAAAACGGTCTTGTTTTAGAAATATTAACGCATATCCGCAAAAGTAGATAATCCTTTTATTTCTACCAACATTTTACATGGAAAGATGGTTTCGCCTCAGTTTTTCTTCACCCAAAAACAGTTTCTCCGTCACGGCGGATAACGTATATCCATCGCTCGTCCCCTCGGACATCCAATATCCGAGGGTGCTGAGGTAGGGGTCTCTGACCCCTTTGAAGGCATTGCGGGTCATAGACTCTGCTATTCAAAAGAGGACGTTTTTGTAGCCCAGTTGGGAAACATTTGCAGCCTAACTGGTGCGCAGATTTCCAGCCTTGAAATCACTGCCATTTTTCGGTAGGTAAACTCGGTAAACTCGGTCAACTCACCTGCTTTCAGGAAGAAGAAAGAGCTTAATATATATAA
>JAFXEF010000004.1 GCA_017520935.1 Bacteroidaceae bacterium
TTAAGAAGCAGCGCAGAATGATTGCGAGAATGAAGACTGAGTTGCGTTGGAGAGAGCTTAACAACAATTAATATTGGTTCTCATGGAAGAAAAAAGCTTAAGAAAAGAAAGAATCGGTGTTGTAGTGAGCGACAAGATGGATAAGACCATCGTAGTGGCTGCTAAGTATAAGGAAAGACACCCTATTTATGGTAAATTCGTGACCAAGACGAAGAAATACCATGCTCATGATGAGAAGAACGATTGCCATCCTGGTGATACCGTACGTATTCAGGAGACACGTCCCTTGAGCAAGACTAAGAGATGGAGAGTAGTAGAAATCATTGAAAGAGCTAAGTAATTATGATACAGGTAGAATCCAGACTTACAGTATGTGACAACAGCGGTGCTAAGGAGGCTCTTTGTATTCGCGTTCTCGGCGGTACAAGAAGACGTTACGCTTCTGTTGGTGATATTATCGTGGTATCCGTTAAGAGCGTCATACCTTCAAGCGACCTGAAGAAAGGTACCGTATCTAAGGCTTTGATTGTACGTACCAAGAAGGAGATTCGTCGTGCTGACGGGTCTTACATCCGCTTTGACGACAACGCTTGCGTTCTCTTGAACAACGCTGGAGAACTTAGAGCAAGCCGTATCTTTGGTCCCGTAGCACGTGAGCTTCGTGCCGTAAACATGAAGGTTGTTTCACTCGCTCCGGAAGTACTCTAATTTATAAAACAGATAAAGTAATGAGTAAATTACATATTAAGAAAGGCGATACGGTTTATGTAAATGCCGGCGAGAGCAAGGGCAAGACCGGTCGCGTATTGAAGGTGCTGGTTGAGAAACAGCGCGCTATCGTAGAGGGCGTAAATATGGTTTCTAAGAGCACCAAGCCTAGCGCAAAGAATCCGCAAGGTGGTATTGTTAAACAAGAAGCGCCTATTCACATCTCTAACCTCAATGTTGTAGATCCTAAGACAGGTAAGCCGACACGTATCGGCCGTAAGGTTGGTGCTGATGGCAAGTTAGTGCGTGTTTCTAAAAAATCAGGAGAGGAGATTAAGTAATGAGTAATACTGCAAGTCTTAAGAAAGAATACAACGAGCGCATAGCGCCCGCGTTGATGAAGCAATTCCAATATTCTTCGCCTATGCAGGTTCCTGTATTGAAGAAGATTGTAATCAACCAAGGTTTGGGTATGGCTACACAGGATAAGAAGATTATCGATGTGGCTATCAACGAGATTACTGCTATCACTGGTCAGAAGGCTGTTGCTACAATCTCTCGTAAGGACATCGCTAACTTCAAGTTGCGTAAGAAGATGCCCGTTGGTGTTATGGTGACACTTCGTCGTGAAAGAATGTACGAGTTCCTGGAGAAGCTGGTTCGTGTGGCTCTGCCCCGTATCCGTGACTTCAAGGGTATCGAGAGCAAGTTTGACGGTATGGGTAACTACTCTTTGGGTATCCAGGAGCAGATTATCTTCCCCGAAATCAATATCGATAGCATCACTCGTATCTTGGGTATGAATATCACTTTCGTAACAACGGCTAAGACCGACGAAGAAGGCTATGCTCTTCTCAAGGAGTTCGGTTTGCCTTTTAAGAACGCTAAAAACGACTAATAGTATGGCAAAAGAATCAATGAAAGCCCGCGAGGTTAAGCGCGCAAAGATGGTTGCTCGTTATGCTGAGAAGCGTGCCGCTTTGAAGGAAATCGTAAGAACAGGTGATCCTGTTGAGGCTTACGAGGCTGCTCAGAAGTTGCAATCTATTCCCAAGAACGCTAACCCCATCCGTTTGCACAACCGTTGCAAGCTGACTGGTCGTCCCAAAGGCTATATCCGCATGTTTGGTATTTCACGTATCCAATTCCGCGAGATGGCTTCTAAGGGTTTGATTCCCGGTGTAAAGAAGGCTAGCTGGTAAGAAGAAATTCGAGATTGTTAAATAAATATTGTCAGGAGAGTCCTGATTAATTTAATTTAAAAAAACTATGACAGATCCAATTGCAGATTATCTGACGAGGTTGAGAAACGCAATCAGTGCAAAGCACAGAGTTGTAGAGGTTCCTGCCTCAAACTTGAAGAAGGAGATCACCAAGATCCTCTTTGACAAAGGTTACATCTTGAACTACATGTTTGTAGAAGATGGTCCTCAAGGTACAATCAAGATTGCCTTGAAGTATGATGCCGCTAATAAGGTTAGCGCAATCAAGAAATTGATTAGAGTATCTTCACCCGGTTTGCGTAAGTACACTGGTTACAAAGATATGCCGAGAGTAATTAACGGATTGGGTATTGCTATTTTATCTACATCCAAAGGTGTAATGACTGACAAGGAAGCTGCCGATCTGAAGATTGGTGGTGAGGTTCTTTGCTATGTATATTAATGTGGAGGATTTGCTATGTCTAGAATTGGAAAATTGCCTATCGCTGTTCCTGCAGGTGTTACAGTAACACTGAAGGATGATGTGGTTACCGTTAAGGGACCCAAGGGTGAGTTGAGTCAATATGTAAATCCTCTGATCACTGTTACTGTCAATCCTGGTGAGGTGATTGTATCACGTAGCAGCGATGAGAAGCAGGAACGTGCATTCCACGGTTTGTATCGTGCCCTGATCAACAATATGGTTGTTGGTGTGTCAGAAGGCTACAAGAAGGAGCTTGAGCTCGTAGGTGTCGGTTTCCGTGTATCTAACACTGGTAATGTGATGGAGCTCGCTTTGGGTTTTACACACCCCATCTACATGGTATTGCCTCCTGAAATCAAGGTTGAGACCAAGACCGAAAGAAATAAGAACCCGCTGATCACATTGGAGTCTTGTGACAAGCAACTGCTTGGTGCAGTATGCGCTAAGATTCGCTCTTTCCGCAAGCCTGAACCGTACAAGGGCAAGGGTGTTAAGTTTGTTGGTGAGGTTATCCGTAGAAAGTCGGGTAAGTCTGCCGGCGCTAAGTAATTAATTCTTTAAAAGAAGTACGATTATGATAACAAAACAAGAAAGACGAATCAAGATTAAATATAGAGTACGTAATAAGATTTCAGGTACTCTGGAACGTCCCCGTATGACCGTATTCCGCAGCAATAAGCAGATTTACGTTCAGATTATCGAGGACTTGAATGGCCGCACATTGGCTGCTGCCTCTTCATTGGGCATGGAGAAGATGCCTAAGAAGGAGCAGGCTGCCAAGGTAGGTGAGCTTATCGCCCAGAAGGCTCAAGAGGCAGGTATCACAGCTGTTGTATTTGACCGTAACGGATACCTCTATCATGGGAGAGTAAAGGAAGTGGCTGATGCCGCACGTAAAGGTGGACTTAAATTTTAATCATCATGGCAGTAAATAAAGTTAAGATTACTAACGATATCGAGTTGAAAGACAGACTCGTTGCAATCAACCGTGTTACTAAGGTAACCAAAGGTGGACGTACCTTCACATTCGCTGCAATCGTTGTAGTAGGTAATGAGGATGGCGTTATCGGTTGGGGCTTAGGTAAAGCTGGTGAAGTTACTGCTGCTATCTCTAAGGGTGTTGAGGCTGCGAAGAAGAATCTTGTTCGCGTACCTGTGCTTAAGGGCACTATCCCTCATGAGGTAGAGGTTCGCTTCGGTGGTGCTCAGGTATTCTTGAAACCTGCATCTGCCGGTACTGGTGTTGTTGCCGGTGGCGCTATGCGTGCTGTGCTTGAGAGTGTTGGTGTTACTGACGTTTTGGCCAAGTCAAAGGGCTCTTCAAATCCTCATAACCTTGTAAAGGCTACTATCAAGGCTTTGGAAGAGTTGCGTGATGCAAGAACCGTTGCCCAGAATAGAGGTATCAGTGTAGAACGTGTATTTAAAGGATAAGGAGGAACAGAAATGGCAACTATTAAGGTAAAGCAAGTAAAAAGTAGAATCGGTGCTCCGATAGATCAGAAGAGAACTCTCGATGCTCTCGGTTTGCGCAAGATGAACAAGGTAGTTGAGCATGAGGCTACTCCTTCTATTTTAGGTATGATCAACAAGGTTAAGCACTTGGTTGCAGTTGTTGAGTAATTTATTAAAACAAAAGATTACGATTATGAAATTAAATAGTTTAAAACCTGCTGAAGGCTCAACAAAGACGAGAAAGAGAATAGGCCGTGGTCCCGGTTCTGGCTTGGGTGGTACCTCTACCCGTGGTCACAAGGGTGCCAAGTCACGTTCTGGTTACTCAAAGAAGATTGGCTTTGAGGGTGGTCAGATGCCTCTGCAACGTCGTGTACCGAAGTTCGGTTTCAAGAACATCAACCGTGTTGAGTACAAGGCCATCAATGTTGGTGTGATCCAGGCATTGGCTGATGCTCAGAACCTGACAAAGGTTACTGTTGCTGATTTGATTGCTGCTGGCTTCGTATCAGCAAAGCATTTGGTAAAGATTCTTGGTAATGGCGAGATTACTTCTAAGCTTGAGGTAGAGGCTCATGCATTCTCAAAGAGTGCTGTTGCGGCTATTGAGGCTAAGGGTGGTAGCGCAGTAAAACTCTAATCTATGCATCCTTTATTAGTAGTATTAGTTATCGTAGCTGTTCTTGCCGCTTTCGCTTGGTGGAAGCGCAAGACAGTTATGAATATGTGGAATATCGAGGACCTTAAGACGAAGATTCTTGTAACCGTTGGTTTCATTGCAATCTATCGTTTCGGTACTCAGATTGTGCTTCCTGGCATTGATCCTGGTATGTTGGTTCAATTGCGCGAGCAGACTGGTACTGGCCTTCTTTCTCTCCTCGATATGTTCTCCGGCGGTGCATTCTCCAACGCTTCTATCTTTGCGTTAGGTGTGATGCCCTACATTTCTGCATCTATCGTTGTGCAGCTTTTGGGTATGGTTATTCCTTATTTCCAGAAGATGCAGCGCGAGGGTGAGAGTGGCCGTAGAAAGATGAATCAGATTACCCGTTATTTGACTATCGCCATTCTTTTGGTTCAGGGTCCTGCCTACCTCTTGAATCTGCGTTATCAGGCAATGGGTGCTATCAATGAGTCTATCACTTGGATGACATTCATGATTACCTCTACCATTATCCTTGCTGCCGGTAGTATGTTTATCCTCTGGTTGGGTGAGCGTATCACAGACAAAGGTCTCGGTAACGGTGTTTCATTGATTATCTTGGTTGGTATTATCGCTCGTCTGCCCGAGGCTTTCGTGCAGGAGTTGACTTCTCGTATGGCTTCTCCTGGTGCAGGTGGTCTGGTAATGTTCATTATTGAGATTTTGGCATTGTTGGCAATCATCTGTGGTGCTATCATGCTTGTTCAGGGTGTCCGCAAGGTGCCCGTGCAGTATGCCAAGCAGATGGTTAGTGGCAAGCAGTATGGTGGTGCACGCCAGTATATTCCTTTGAAGGTGAATGCTGCCAACGTGATGCCTATCATCTTTGCTCAGGCTATCATGTTCATACCTTTGACCTTTATCAACTATGCTACCATTGAGAGCGCTCCCGAATGGATCCGTTTGATGGTAGATATGAACAGCTGGCTCTACAACTTGATCTTTGCTATCCTGATTATCGCGTTTACCCTGTTCTATACAGCGATTACCGTTAATCCGACCCAAATGGCTGAGGATATCAAGCGTAACAACGGCTTTATTCCTGGTGTTAAGCCTGGCAAGCCTACAGCTGATTATCTTGATACTATTATGTCTCGTATCACATGGCCTGGTGCTTTGTTCTTGGCTGTTGTGGCTATCCTTCCTTCTTTTGCATCTCTCTTCGGCGTGAAGGCTGAGTTTGCTCAGTTCTTCGGCGGTACATCACTGCTCATCTTGGTAGGTGTTGTACTTGATACGTTGCAGCAGATTGAGAGTCACTTGTTGATGCGTCATTATGATGGTTTGTTGAAAACCGGCCGTATTAAAGGCCGTTCAGGTGCTGCCTATTAAGAATTATTGTAATGATATTTCTTAAGACACAGGATGAGATAGAACTACTTCGCCAAAGCAATCTCCTTGTCGGGAGAACTTTGGCGGAGATTGCCAAAATAATCAGGCCGGGTGTGACAACTCGCCAGCTCGATAAGGTAGCTGAGGAGTTTATCCGTGACCATGGCGCGGTGCCCACATTCAAGGGCTTTCCTCACTATGAGAAGGGTTATCCCGCATTTCCCGGTACTTTGTGTACCTCGGTAAATGATATGATTGTTCATGGCATACCCAACGATATCGAGTTGAAGGATGGTGACATTGTTTCAGTGGATTGTGGAACCTATATGAATGGTTTTTGTGGTGACTCTGCATACACCTTTTGTGTAGGTGAGGTTTCGGAAGAGGTGAAGGAACTTCTTCGTGTGACCAAGGAAGCGCTCTATTTAGGTGTTGAGAATGCTGTTCACGGCAAGCGCTTGGGCGATATTGGATATGCTGTCCAGAGGCATTGCGAGTCGCACGGATATGGTGTCGTTCGCGAGTTCGTAGGACACGGTATCGGTCGTGAGATGCACGAAGACCCGCAAGTGCCCAATTATGGTAGCCGCGGCCGCGGTACATTGCTCAAGAAGGGTATGTGTATCGCCATCGAACCGATGATTACCCAAGGTGCCCGTAAGATCAAGTGGCATGACGACGGGTGGGGCGTTTCTACTGCCGATGGCAAGTGTGCAGCTCACTTTGAGCATACTGTTGCCGTAGGTATGGGTAAGGCAGATATTCTGTCTTCGTTCGAGTTTGTTGAGGAAGTATTACGTAACAAAGAGAATTAATATGGCAAAGCAGACAGCTATTGAACAAGATGGTACCATTGTAGAGGCATTGTCCAATGCAATGTTCCGCGTTGAGTTGGAGAACGGACATGAGATTACCGCTCATATCTCAGGAAAGATGCGTATGCACTACATCAAGATCCTTCCTGGTGACCGTGTGAAGGTAGAGATGTCTCCGTATGACCTTACAAAAGGTAGAATCAGTTTCAGATATAAATAAAACAGAATACGAATATGAAAGTAAGAGCATCATTGAAAAAACGTTCCGCAGATTGCAAAATTGTAAGACGTAACGGCGTTTTGTATGTAATTAACAAGAAAAATCCTAAGGAAAAGCAACGTCAAGGATAATTTTTTAGTAATTTTGCAGAAAATTTAGAAAATATATGGCTATAAGAATTGCTGGAGTAGACATACCTCAGAACAAACGAGGTGAAATCGCACTGACCTATATCTATGGTATCGGTCGCAGCAGTGCAAACCAGATTTTGGAGAAAGCTGGTGTAGATAAGGATGTTAAAGTAAAGGACTGGACCGACGATATGGCAGCTGCTGTCCGTGAGGTAATTGGCGCTGAGTATAAGGTAGAGGGTGATCTTCGCTCAGAGGTTCAGTTGAACATTAAGCGTTTGATGGATATCGGTTGCTACCGTGGTGTCCGTCATCGTATTGGCTTGCCTGTTCGTGGTCAAAGCACAAAGAACAATGCCCGTACACGTAAGGGTCGCAAGAAAACTGTTGCTAATAAGAAGAAAGCCACAAAGTAAGAATTAAAAGTTGATATATAAACTATGGCAAAAAAATCAGTCGTAACAAAGAAAAGAAATGTGAAGGTTGATGCAATCGGACAGCTTCATGTTCATTCATCATTCAACAACATTATTGTTTCGCTTGCTAACAGTGAAGGCGAGGTTATCTCTTGGTCTTCGGCAGGTAAGATGGGATTCCGTGGTTCTAAGAAGAACACACCCTATGCAGCTCAGATGGCAGCAGAGGATTGCGCTAAGGTGGCTTACGACCTTGGCTTGAGAAAAGTGAAGGCCTATGTAAAGGGTCCTGGTAACGGACGTGAGTCTGCTATCCGCTCGGTACACGGAGCCGGTATTGAGGTTATGGAAATTATTGACGTTACACCGCTGCCCCACAACGGTTGTCGTCCTCCCAAGAGAAGAAAAGTATAAAATAACCTGTTCCCGACAGCTATTCAGCCCCGCTTTTTTGGATTGTACTCTTCCTATCTGCAATCGCGGCTGTAGGCGGGCTGGATAAATGTTGAGAATGCTTAATTGAAAATAAAATGGCAAGATATACTGGACCAAAAACAAAGATTGCCCGTAGATTTGGTGAGCCCATCTTCGGACCTGATAAGATTTTAGCTAAGAGAAACTTCCCTCCTGGCCAGCATGGTAACAACAAACGTCGCAAGACCTCTGAGTATGGTCTTATGTTGGCTGAGAAGCAGAAGGCTAAGTATACATACGGTGTATTGGAGCGTCAGTTCCGCAACCTGTTCGACCATGCTGCCCGTAAGAACGGTATTACTGGTGTAATCCTTCTTCAGAGCCTCGAGTCACGTCTCGACAATGTCGTATATCGTCTGGGTATTGCTCCCACACGTGCAGCTGCCCGTCAGCTTGTTTCTCACAAGCACATCGTTCTCAACGGTAAGGTGGTTAACATCCCCTCTTGCGTTGTTAAGCCTGGCGATGTAGTAGGTGTTCGCGAGAAGTCTAAGTCTCTTGAGGTGATTGAGGCTGCTTTGGCTGGCTTCAACCACAGCAAGTATCCTTGGATTGAGTGGGATGAGTCAGCAAAGGCTGGTAAGTTCCTCCACGTTCCCGCACGTGAGGATATCCCCGAGAACATCAAGGAGCAACTGATTGTAGAATTGTACTCTAAAAATTAATAATTTATTCATGGCGATATTAGCATTTCAAAAACCTGATAAGGTTATAATGTTGGAGGCCGACTCGAAGTATGGTAAGTTCGAGTTCCGTCCCTTGGAACCAGGTTTCGGTATTACTATCGGTAATGCGCTCCGTCGCATCCTCCTCTCTTCGTTGGAGGGTTTTGCTATCAATACCATCAAGATTGACGGTGTGGAGCACGAGTTTGCCACAGTGCCGGGTGTCAAGGAGGATGTCACCAACATTATCTTGAACCTGAAGCAAGTTCGCTTCAAGCAGATTGTAGAAGAAGTTGAGACGGAAAAGGTTAGTATTACCGTTGAAAACGTAACCGAATTCAAGGCTGGCGATATAGGCAAGTGCTTGAGTGGATTTGAAGTGTTAAATCCTGAATTGGTTATTTGCCGTTTAGATTCCAAAGCTACCATGCAGATGGAGCTTACTATCAACAAGGGGCGTGGCTATGTTCCCTCTGATGAGAATCGTGTGTACTGCACCGATATCAATACCATCCCCGTTGACTCTATCTACACTCCGATCCGTAATGTCAAGTACGCTATCGAGCAGTACCGCGTAGAGCAGAAGACTGACTACGATAAGCTCGTGCTTGAGATATCCACCGATGGTTCCATCCACCCGAAGGATGCCTTGAAGGAAGCTGCCAAGATACTGATCCATCACTTCATGCTGTTCTCTGACGAGAAGATTACACTCGAGGATACAGAGTTCGATGCTAACGAAGAGTTTGATGAGGAAGTACTTCACATGCGCCAGCTGCTCAAGACCAAGTTGACCGACATGAACCTTTCTGTCCGTGCCCTCAACTGCTTGAAGGCTGCCGAGGTTGACACGTTGGGCGATCTTGTACAGTTCAACAAGACCGACCTCCTCAAGTTCCGCAACTTCGGTAAGAAATCGCTCACCGAGCTTGATGATTTGCTCGAGGGTCTGAATCTGTCGTTTGGAACTGATATTAGTAAATACAAATTAGATAAAGATTAATTGAAATGAGACACAATAAGAAATTCAACCATCTGGGTCGTACTGCTTCTCACAGAAGCGCTATGTTGGCAAACATGGCTTGCTCCTTGATCAAGCACAAAAGAATCACTACGACTCTCGCAAAGGCCAAGGCACTGAAGAAGTACGTTGAGCCTCTGATTACCAAGTCAAAGAACGACACTACCAACTCTCGTCGTGTAGTATTCAGCTACTTGCAGGACAAGTATGTTGTTACCGAACTCTTCAAGGAGGTTGCAGTAAAGGTTGGCGACCGTCCCGGTGGCTACACCCGTATCATCAAGCTCGGCTCACGTATGAGCGATGCTGCTCCTATGGCATTCATCGAGCTGGTTGACTACAACGAGAATATGGCCAAGGCTGCCAAGAAGGCTACCCGCACCCGTCGTTCAAAGAAGAGTGCAGCAGCTGCTCCGGCTGTTGAAGCTCCTGCTACTGAGGCCCCTGCAGCTGAGGAAGCAAAGGCAGAATAATTCATTTATAGCTATATCCAGTGTTTGGGCGCAACGTGAGTTGCGCCCAAACTGTTTATATAACTCAGTCAACCCAGATTACAAATAAGACGAACTACAGTCAACAAAAATCGTTAACATACACACAAACAAAAATTAGTACTTCGATAAAAGGTATATTCCAAGACTTGGAATATATATTGCAGCCTTTGGAATGAATATTGCAGCCTTTGGAATATAGAACATCTTTGCGTAAGCTGTGGGTCAATATGCAGCAATATGGGAATGCCTCTGCGTGATGATTTATTTCTCACTTTCCCCATTTCTTCGTATCTTTGTGACATGAAGCTCCGCACCGTGATATATCCCATCCTCCTTGCTATCCTCTGCAGGGATGGTTTATATCCAAACTCTAAACAAACGTGAGTTCGGTATAATAAATCTCCCTTAAAACTAGTGGGAGTGGACGATTATCTGTAACTTTAGGTGTCAAGATCAATACGTTACACATAACCAATCACACTCCCATGCCAGATGCGAATTTAATGGAAATATTCTGTATATTAGACGAATTCTGCAAATATTTAGAGCCTGAGCTGAAAAAGCGCACAATTGATACTTCTGGTCGCTCTCGACGTAACCGTCCTCCAAGGATGTCAGACAGCGAGATCATGTTGATACTGATCATATTCCACACCTACCGTTTCCGCGAGCTCAAGTCCTTCTATCTCGGCTACGTATGCAAACATATGCATAAGGAATTCCCCCGCACGCTCTCCTACAACCGTTTTGTCGAGCGGCAGATGAGTGTAGGCCCCCCACTTGCTACTCTCTCTATACCTGCACCTTGGGGAAATGTACCGGTATATCCATCATTGACTCTACCCCATTGGTGGCGTTCCACATCAAAAGGGAACACAGCCATAAGACAATGAAGGGATGGGCAGCCAAAGGCAAGTGCACAATGGGCTGGTTCTACGGCTTCAAGCTGCATCTGGTTATCAATGAGAAAGGGGAGATTATCCAATGGATGCTTACTCCCGGCAATGTGGATGACCGCGAACCGCTCAGAGACAAGGTGTTTACGGAGAGACTCTTTGGGAAACTCTTTGCTGACATGGGATACATCAGCCAGGAACTCTTTGAGACACTCTTTGTGGATGACATACACCTAGTCACAAAAATCAAGAAGAACATGAAAAACTCATTGATGAATCTCTATGACAAGATTATGCTAAGGGAGAGAGCTGTTATAGAAACCGTCAATGACGAACTGAAGAACGTATGCCATATAGAGCACACAAGGCATCGTTCTGTAGATAATTTCGCAACAAACCTCCTGGCTGGACTTATCGCATACAATCTGCTGCCGAAGAAACCAACTATGAATATAGAAATCATTGACAAAAGCAGATTGATCGGATGAAATTATACCGAACTCACGTTAAACTAACTTTAGCGAGGCTCTGCATCTGATGGTTGTGGGCTCTTCACGTCATCCTCTCCTGTCCCTCTATACTCTGTAGGGAGTACACCGAATACTCGTTTGAAGCATTGGCTGAAGTATCGTGGAGTCTGGAAACCGACCATCAGCGATACCTCTGTTATTGATGTGTCGGTTTCGGTGAGCAGGCGGGCTGCAAACTTCATCTTGACATTGCGAATAAATTCATTCGGGGTTATGCCTAACATCTGTTTCATTCTCTTATACAGGTTGGTACGGCTCACTCCTGTGTCAATAGCCAGTTGGTCTACAGTATAGTCTATATTGTCAATGTTCTTCTCGATTGCTTCCATTATCTTGACAATGAATGCCTCTTCGTCCTTATTGACTGCAATTTTTTCTGGAGTGATATTGATGGACTGGGCAAACTTGTGACGTGCTTCATCGCGCAACTCGAACAGACGGTTGACTTTTTCGTCATTCTCCGATTCTATCTGTACCTTTCTTCGTTGCCAATACTGATGTATCAGGTAGGCCAATGCAGCGACCAATATTATTGCATAAAGAGCCTTTGCCCACCAAGCGAGCCATAGCGGTGGGCGTATCACGAAGGTTTGCATGGTAGAAGCTCCCCACTCGTAGTGATCTACCGCGGCCTGTACACAGAAGGTGTATTCGCCTGGAGCCAATGCGTGGTAATGGGCTTCAGCCAATCCGCCCTCACCATTTGCGTATAACCAATCTGTATCTACGCCCTGTAGGCGATATCGGTATCTTGTGCGCTCAGGAGCGGCGTAATGGAGTGCCGAGAATTGTATCTCCAGATAGTTGTCCCGATGGCCTAATGCCAACCCTTTCTCATCAGGGAATATCTCTCTACCTGATACGCTAAGGCCAACGATGCGGACAGGCAAGGAAACAGGATTGTCTGCGAGCGCATCGGAAGAGATGCATACCAGTCCTTCCTGTGTGGAAAAGTAGATTCTCCCGTCGGGCATAAGACAGGTACCTCGTTCTTTCATTTCTACTCGTGGAGCACCATCTGATGGTCCCAAGGGCAGTACATACAAATCCTTCCCCTCGGTATATATACGGTTGATTCCGTTTGAGGTTCCCACCCAGACGTTCCCATAGTTGTCTTCTACGAGGCTGCGTATACAGGTATTCGATAGTCCATCATCCTGTGCTATGCGCCGAACCTCATCGCCTTGCATCAGTAACAATCCGTTCTGGGAACCTATCCATATACGTCCTCTACGGTCTTTTATGGCACAGTTGATTTTTCGTGTATAGCGTTAAACTTTTCAACAGCGTCTATGGTACGTATCTTGTCGGTTTTTACGTTGAGGACAAACAGACCATTTTGGGTACATATCAGCACCTCATCGTCCCGATGGGTTGGGCAAGCAGCTATGATGGTGCGGTAGCGCTCCAGTTCGGGCAACTGATCGTTGAGTAACCTGAACCGCATCTTGTCTGTATCGAAATAGCCTAAATGATGTATGATGTTACATAGCAGCATGCGCCCGTCTGCCAGCGGGTAGGTGAAGCGCACATGATGATGTACCAGTCCTTCAACATTCCATTTATCATATCGGCTCAGATTCCCGTTATCATAGCACAGCAGATATTTCATTGATGATATCCATATACGTCCATCGCTATCGACCGAGATGTCAGAGCAAGCTATATTACCCGTATCAATGGTTTGTACAACCTGCAGGCTTTGGGTATCATAGATGTACACGCCTTTTTCACCACCAGCAAGCATCAGCGTCTGGTTCAGTGGTACCATCCTCAAAAAGACATCATCTATTCCTACCGGTATCGTTTGTGCCAATGGTCGTGTAGGCTGTATATAGAGTATTCCTCCCGACTGCATCCCCAACCATTGGCCGCCTTGCCTGTCTGTGGCATATGCCTGCAGCCATTCGCCTTGTAGCGAGGTACCGTTCACCAAGGAGTCAAAGAACGGGCGGTAAGGGTTTAGCATCTCCACTCGCGCTTTGGTCAACGAGTCACCATTCTCGTGAGCAAAATCGCGTATTATATTTTCTTTTAGCCGTACCTCATAGTCATATCTGAACTCCCGTGTACGCGTGTCGTACATATACAACGAGTAGAAGTCCTTTATCCACAGCAGTGAGTCGCCTTGCCATAGGAAACTGTGCCCACCAAATGAAGGTAAGGTATATACACTGTCAAGATTACAAGTACATGGTCTGAACGTCCGCCCATCATATAGGTTGAACATGCCTTCCGTCACAGCCAATATCTGCCCATTGGGGAGTTCTATTATCTGACGTACCTGATTGCTATGCAGCCCATCAGCGACAGTCAGGTGCTTGAATGGTGCCTGCCCCTCAACCGAGGACAGGCAACCCATAAGCATGCTTATTGCCAACACAAGGCGCATGGCTATTCTGCGAGGTATATATTGGTTTGGCTGCATCATGGGTTCAGATTTTCTCTTAGGGTAACTTTCCTACTTTATCACGTAAGTGTTGAATGAATGGGGTTCCATAGTGATATTTAGGTACTTTTCCCCTATCTTGATGCTTGTCTGTTGGGGGTGGTCGGTGAAGTTACCGGCAATGGTAACCATTCCTTTGCTGGTCCTGTACACTACGATAGGTGTTTGGGCATGTTCGCGGCCGCTATATCCTATCATTGTGGCTCCTGGGGTCACGAAATGGCTAAAGTGCTTGTAGGCATAATATTCAGCCGTGTAGCGCATCTCGCGTGTCTTGCTGTCTACCTGTATGAGAGCATTCTGTGTCCAGCCCCAAGGCGATATACCATTGTCTTTCAATATGAAGTTCCAGTTGTAGTATTCGTCGCACCCATTCCCTAGGTTATCGGCAATCAAGAAGAATGTGTGTTCGCCTGCTGCCCAGTCCATGCTGCCATTACCACATTCGCTTTCCGATTGCATGAAACGGAAGTTGGGATATCTCTTGCGTAGCTGGGGCAGATTGTTGCGGCACTCCCACTGCGTGCCTACTCCTTTCACGTTGCGTTGCAGGGTGGGGTCGTCGAGAATCTTTTCCACGTAGTCGAGGCGATTAGTGTTGAACGTGCCTATCCACAGCTCCACGTCGGGGTGTCTCTTGGCCAGTGTGGGGGCAAGGTATTCGTTATTGAAGAGGAGCGTACCCTCGGCCGTCCACGCACATCCGGGATAGGGGGTATACGAATAGGCTTCGTTCTGGTACATCACCTTGGTGATAGGAAGACCTTGTTCGGCATACAAGTCAATAAACCGACAAAACATATCGGCATAGCATTGCAGATAGCGGGGATCCTTAATGAAATAATCCTGCAAGGCCAAACGTCGTGGGAATACGCCGTCGCGATTGCCAAGTAGCTTCATCTCATCAGGATTGCTGCTTTTGCCGTCATCCATATATAGGAGATAGTCCTTGCGAGGGTCTAAATCGTTATGTTTGCTTGACAGGACAGGATAGTCCTGATTAATCTTCATCCACGTGGGTGGCGACCATGGACTCATAAACAGTTGCAGGCTCGGACAGTGCTTTTGTGCTGCCCGGGCAAGGGGGATGATACTGGTTTTGTCGCGTTCAATATTGAAGTAACGCAGCTCAAAGTCACCAGCCACATCACTACAGCTATACCACGAACGGGCATAGTCGTTGGCATTCATTGACACACGACCATGAGTAAAATGCAGGTCTCCGTTTGGGGCAAACAGATTGTACATGACTTCGTCCTGCTCATCACGCGTGAGCAAATTGAAGGCATCCCAATCAAGTTCGTTGAATGTGGTGCCCCATGCACGAAACTCCACACCCTCCTCGTCTCCTGTAAGCTCCATCATAGGAGTGGTCTGAGGGTGCTTCTTCATTGTCTGCTTTCCTGATTCCCAAATCTGGCCTTCCGTTGTAGTGTACGACACTACGGTCTGTGCTTGTATGGTAGCTGCCCCTAAGATGGCACCCACTATCACCAATAACTTCTTCATATCTCCCATATTTATTATATAATTCATTTATATTATTGGCTTGTTTTATCTTGCGCTCCCCACAAAGATAAAGATAAATTCCGATAAGGGACAGTCCATCCGATGTTTTTTATAACTTTTTTGACACATTTCTCTATAAAGGTACCACAATCGTACACGTTGCGAATGTAACAATCGTACAATACACAGTCTTGTACGTTCTTCACAACAAAAAAACATTTATTTATGGGCGAATATTCTTTTAAAAAACTAACTTTGCAGCACAAGCAAGTCGTGAATTGACTATAAATTATAATACCAATCCCATTATGAAAAAAAAGACACTATTCTTTTTAAGCATGCTACTATGCACAGCAGCCTATGCACAAAACGACAGTCTGAAACTTCACTTCGACTTCACCTCTGTAGAGGGCACTACGGTAAAGGATAACGTCACGGGGCTGGCAGCCAAAACCGTGGGTAGCGCTTCGGTCAAAAGCATCGGAAAGTACAAGGTGCTCGACCTCGGCAACGGAAGCGGATACCTCGACATGACCCAGGAGGCCGGGAAGGTAGCCAAGGCGCTGGGCGACTTCACCGTGTCGGTATACTACCGCGTCAACGTGGATGCCTCGCTCTCCGGTGCAGGACATTTCCTGTGGTGCTTCTCGCAGTCGGCAGCCAACACACAGACTGCCTCGCCCTATATGGCCTACCGTCTCAATGCGCAGCGCATGGCTACCTCGACTGGCGGATGGGGTAGCGAGAGCGGACTCGAAGTGGGCAGCGAGTCGGAGAAGGGGCGCTGGATACACATGCTCTACCGACAGGCAGGGAAGCGGGGCGAACTCTTCATCGACGGCAAGCGCGTGAAGACCAACACGGCGATGCCCGTACCCGGCGAGACTTTCACCGCCACGCCCGCCTACTGCTGGATAGGTCGTCCGCCTTTCTCAGGCGACAACTACCTGAAGCAGACCTTGGTAACCGACTTCCGCCTCTACGACGCTGCCCTCAGCGATGAGACCATAGCACAACTGGCAGCCGTGACGGCCGATCTGGAATATGAGTTCCTCTATGGCGGCGGGGGCGACAACACCGCTCTGCTGAAGGCCATCGATGAGGCCGCACAGCTGATGGGCACCACCGGTGAGTATCCCCAAGGAGCCGTGCTGATGCTGCAGGATGCCATCGCCATTGCCCGCAACGTGGCGATGAACGACTGTAACCAGGTCACCTACGACACGCATGAGAAGAACCTGCGCACCACAATGGCCGGCTACCGCGCTGCCAAGGGCGTCGTCTTCGACGTGAGCGGCATCACCGACGTGTACGACACTGGGCGCGGCTTCCGCCATCCGGGCGGACTGCACACGCAGGCCGACTTCGACCGCATCAAGCGCCAGCTCGCCGAGGGGCATCCGCTGGTGACCGAGGCATACAACCGACTCAAAAGTGCCGAGTATGCACAATCGTCCATACAGACCTACCCCGTGGAGACCATCGTTCGTGGCGGCACGGGGCAGAACTACATCAACGCTGCCCGAGGTGCCACCATGGCCTACCAGAATGCCCTGCGCTGGAAAATCGAGGGCACCGAGGCCAATGCCAAGGCCGCCGTGCGCATCCTCATGGCGTGGGCCAAGACCTGCAAGCTGGTAAGCGGCGACAGCAACTGGGCGCTTGCCGCAGGACTCTACGGCTACGAGTTTGCCCAAGCTGCCGAGCTCATGCGCGACTATGAGGGGTGGAAACGCGAGGACTTCGACACCTTCAAGCGGTGGATGCTCACCGTGTGGTACCCGGGCAACATCAACTTCCTCCGTGGACGCAACGGCACGTGGGAAAACTGGGTAGGCAACCAGGGCGGCATACGCCCCGGACACTACTGGAGCAACTGGCCGCTGTGCAACGCCCTGGCCGTCATCTCCATCGGTATCCTGTGCGATGATGTCTTCATCTACAACCAGGGCATGTCGTTCATGAAGTACGATCAGGTGGGCACGTTCGTCGACCCCCGCACAGCCAACCCCATCCTGAGCGACGGCTGCACCGAGTTTATCGGCAACCTCATCGTCACCACCGCCGAGTCGCCCTTAGAGACCGGCGCCTACGGCGAGTTAGGACAGATGCAGGAGAGCGGACGCGACGGCGGACATGCCGCCATGGCGCTCGGGCTGGCCGTGGACATCTGCAAGGTGGCCTGGAACCAGGGCGATGACCTCTTCTCCTACATGGACAACCGCATGGCTGCCGGTATCGAGTTCGTGGCAGCCTGCACCCAGAACGTGAAAGGGCTCCCCTGGACCAACTACAAATACGTGGACTGCCGCACAGCCTGGCACAACGGATGGCTCATGACAGGCCCTGCCGAGCCCGCCGAGGTGCGCAACTACTGGGGTACGGTCATCGGTCACTACGAAGGAGTGAAAGGCGTGGAGATGCCCTTTGCCAAAAGAGCCTACAATGCAATGATTGCCAACGGTCCCGACGTGGGCGGCATGGGCAGCAGCAGCGGTCCGTATGACCACCTGGGATACTCCGTCCTCACCAATACCTACGACGAACCGCTCTGTCCCGAGGAGAAGCGCCCCACCCTGCTCACACCCAAGATGAGGTATGACGGCAAGGAGATACTGCACAACGAACTGGGCGGACTGAAGAACACCTATATCGTAGCCTCCACCGAATGCGTACCTACCGGCAAGCAGGTGACGCTGATGCCCCAGCTCCCCGAAGGCGAGGAGGACAGCGGACAGTGGCAATGGAACACGGGTGCCACCACACGCGACATCACCGTCGACACCGACCGCAGCTACCTGTACCGCGTCACCTACACCAACACACGAGGCATCCGGAGCGAGCAGGTATTCTCCATAGCCGTAGAGGGCGACTGCACGCCCAGCCCCACCAACTACAGCATCTATGCGAACGGCACCTACGCAGGCGACACCGTAGCTACCCTCTTCTACGGCGACGAGCTTACGCTGAACGCGGGCGATGCTGCGGGATGGAATCCCCGTACCGTATGGGACAACGGCACCGTAGGCGCATCGGCATCATACGGGAACATCGGTACCGGACGCACCATACAGGCCTATGTCACCAATCAGGGCGGACGACGCGAGATGGTCAACTTCCATATCCACCTCCGTCACTCGCAGCCCAACATCATCCACAATGGCACCACCCTCGAAAATGTGACTAACGTCATCGCCCAGACAGGAGACCGCATCATCCTACAGCCCTACGTGCCCGTAGCCGCCGGCAAGGTTACCTACCGGTGGAGCGACGGAAGCACCGGCCCCACGCTCACCATTGATGACCTCGCCTCATCGTGCCTCTATAGCGTAACCATCGAAGCCAACGGCATACAGGAGACCTACAACTATGAAGTGTACCTCGCACACGTGGGCTCCGGCGACACCATCGCCGCAGGCAAGTATATGATACGTCATAGCGCTACAGACACCTATATGACAAACAACGGCCCGGACAATCCCATCACCTTCACTCCCGGCGACACCTTGCAGCCACAGGCCCACCAGACCTGGCTGATCGAAGCCAAGGGAAAGCGCCACTCCATGATGTCGATGGCCGACAGCCTGTATGTGGGAACATCGGGAAAGCCTTCAAGGGCAGCACTGTCCTCATTCTACTTCAATGCCGCGGTAGGCATCAACCGCTATGCCCTGCATTCGGGAAGCAGCGCATCGGCCAAATACTGGAATGCAGATGCCGAAGGCAATGTCCTGATAGAGACTATGAGTGCCCCTTCCGGATACCCGTTTGAACTCCTCTTGATAGAAGCCACCGACGGCATTGAGGAGGCAGAAACCACGCTACATGCACCAGCTGCATACTATGACCTCATGGGACGGACAGTAGAGCACCCCACACAGGGCATCTATATCAAGGATGGCAAGAAAGTTGTGATTAAGTGAGAGCAGAGTCAGCTTGCTTGGCTATGCCGAACGTGAACAGCTAAAACGAAGTTAAGGTTGTGGTTAAGTGACAAAGCACCTGCCTTACATCGAAGAAGCCGCTACTGATGCCTAATTTCGGTCGTCACTGATGACCGAAGTTAGGCATCACTGATGAGCAAGCCCGGTCATCAGTGATGATAAAAATCAAGACCTTTGGGAAGGGGTAGCAAAAAAAGTGCTTTTGTTATTTCAATTTCTTTTGGGAGACTCAATCCGGTACTTAGGATTATGAGATGATAGTGGCCACTATGTGGCGTGTGCCGCCGTGATTGCGAAACTCGCACAGGTATATTCCCTGCCATGTGCCCATATTGAGCCGTCCACGTGTGATGGGGATACTGAGGCTGCATCCGGCTAAGATGGCTTTGGCATGTGCCGGCATATCGTCTGCTCCTTCGAAGGTATGGGTATAGTACGGTTCGTTCTCGCGAACCAAGCGGTTGAATATCTGCTCCATATCGTATCGTACGTCAGGGTCGGCATTCTCGTTGATGGCCAGTGCGCAACTGGTGTGCTTGATGTACAAGTGCAACAGCCCTTGCTCGGGTAGTGCAGGTAACTTCTCTGCCACCTCGGCTGTGATGAGGTGGAAGCCACGGCCTCGTGCGCGCAATGTGATTTCTGTTTGCTGTATCATATCTTGTGTTCTGGGGTTTCTGGGAACAAATATAACAAATTTCTTTTTTCGGCCGTATGTCGTGAAGAGTTTTCTTTGCTTGCAGACGAACGTTTTGTTTATTGCCCGTTTTTTCGTACCTTTACGGCCGAAAACAGAAAAGTATGCAACAGACATCGATAGACGTATCCAGGTTTGAGGTAGAGAATGGCGTGTCGGAATATCACGCGATGCTGCGCATTACCAATCCCCGCTTGACCTATAGTGAGCAGGTTGATGCATTATTGGCAGCCTATGAGTCTTTGGTTACCAAGGAACTGCCCGGTACCGTACCCGTATTGAAGCGTTTCTTCCTGAGTGATGCCGCCAATCAGACCAATCATCTGCTGGCAGCGCTTTTGGAATGTTCCAGCTGTGCGCTCTCTATAGTGGAACAGCCCCCGCTCGACGGTACCAAGATAGCCCTTTGGGTGTACTTGCAGAAAGGAGTGCAAGTGCGTACGCTCCCGCACGGCGACTACGAGGTGAACCATGGTGCCTATCGACATATATGGAGTGGCTATAACTTCAATAAAGCCTCCAAGTCGGAATACCAGACCCGTCTGCTGCTCAATGATTATGTGATGCGTCTTGCTGAGCAGGGCTGTTCATTGGCCGAAAACTGTATCCGTACATGGTTTTTCGTGCAGAATGTCGATGTCAACTATGCAGGTGTGGTGAAAGCCCGCAACGAAGTGTTCCTTACACAAAACCTGACCTCTGAGACTCATTTTATTGCCAGCACAGGTATCGCAGGCCGCCATGCCGACCCCGAGGTGCTGGTGCAGATGGATGCTTATGCCGTCGATGGGCTGCAGCCCGGACAGGTGCACTATCTGTATGCCCCCACCCATCTCAATCCCACGTATGAGTATGGTGTAAGTTTCGAACGTGGCACTTATGTAGACTATGGTGATCGCCGTCAGGTATTCATCTCCGGCACTGCCAGTATCAATAATCGTGGCGAGATTATGTGTCCCGGTGATATACGTCGTCAGACTCAGCGTATGTGGGAGAATGTAGAGACCTTGCTCGCTGAGGCAGAGTGTACCTTCGAGCATGTAGGCCATATGATAGTATACCTACGTGATATCTCTGACTATACTGTAGTGCGCGACATGTTCGAGGAGCGCTTTCCCGCCATCCCCAAAGTATACCTTCAGGCTCCTGTTTGCCGCCCAGGCTGGCTTGTTGAAATGGAGTGTATGGCTGTGAAGCCTATCACGGAGGATGCATACAGCCCCTATTGATATTTGTTGCTCGGCACTTTAGAACTATGGCACAGCACAACGAATTCGGACAAATTAGCGAAGACCGTGCAGCGGCCTATCTGATGGCGCATGGCTACACTATCCGTGATCGGAATTGGCGGTTAGGCCATAAGGAGATAGACATCGTGGCACAGAAAAACGGCGAGCTCGTCATCATAGAGGTGAAGGCACGCAAGAATGATCATTTCGGTGACCCGGCAGATGCTGTGACCGATGACAAGATGCGCAAACTGGTGCAAGCGGCCAATGCCTATGTGCGCTATCACCGTATCTCATGGCCTGTGCGCTTTGATATCATCGCCATCACGGGAGAACCCGGTTGTCAGAAGGTCGAGCACATAGAAGATGCATTTTATCCTCCGTTAGACTGAAATAGAAGGTCTTCTAACTGTCAAGATGTGACAGGATGCGAATGATCCCTTCTCGTACAGAGTCCAATCCGAAATCATCGGGCGTTACCTCATGTAGAGGCATCCATAAACACTCGGCCACATCGTCGTGTGCACTGATGGTGTCATTGCTGTCTATTTTGCAACGGAAGAAACTGTCGATGGTGTGTACCAAGAACCCGCTGTATAGATAGGTGTTGGGCAGAGAGAAGAGATACTCAGCGTGAGTCACCTTGCGACCGATTTCCTCTAACACCTCTCTGGCTACTCCCTCCTCGGCACTTTCATACATATCGCAGAATCCTCCGGGCAGGTCCAGGGTGCCTTTGGCTGGTTCTTTGGCCCGCCGGCATACCAGCAACTCGTTCTTGTCATTGATGATTACAGCTATGGTAGCAGCTGAAGGGTTGAAATAGTATACGAATCCGCAACTTGCACATTTCGAGGATTTCTCGTTGTTTATCTGGAACTCTCCTCCACAGCGTGGACAATACTTGAATGAGGCGAATGGGTGTGCTTGTATCTTTTGCATGAATCTTCTTTTGACTGCGAAGTTAAGGCTTCTTCTTCAATTTTATACATAAATAACAGATGTTTTTATTGTTTTCCTTTTCATTATTACAATAAAATTGTACATTTGCTAAGAATTAAACGAAAGCGTACGATGAAAAACATGGTTTATAGACTCTTTGAGGGTGTAGTCATGTCATTTTGCACCAGCTGGGGCAATCTTTAGTGTGTTGGCAAGTCGTGAACAACGTATGGTTGGTTTCTATTAGTGAATAATAATTAGCATAGCGAATAAACGTAAATATGAATCAGAATAATTATTGTGTGATTATGGCTGGCGGTATCGGTAGCCGTTTCTGGCCGCAGAGTAGGGTGCAGCGCCCTAAGCAGTTTATCGACTTCTTTGGTATGGGCAGGTCGCTCTTGCGCCAGACGTATGAGCGCTTTGTACGTATTGTCCCGTTGGAGAATATCATAGTCTCTACCCATTCCGATTATTCTGATTTCGTGCGTGAACAGCTGCCGGAACTCCCTCCCGAGCAGATTCTGCGCGAGCCTGCCCATCGTGGTACAGCACCGAGTATGGCCTTTGCAGCATACCATATCCGCACACTCAATCCTAATGCGAATATTGTGATGGCTCCGTCGGACCAATTGATTCTTGATGAGGGGAAATTTGCCGCTGATATGCTTCGTGCGCTCGATTATGTTTCTGAGCGCGATTCCTTGGTGACGGTAGGTATCCGCCCAACCCATCCTGAGACCCGCTACGGATATATCCAGGCGGGCGAAGATGCTTCTGGGGGATTCACCAAGATAAAGACCTTCACCGAGAAGCCCGAATATGATTTTGCGCGTCTCTTCGTGGAGAGTGGTGAGTTCTTCTGGAACACGGGCTTGTTCGTTTGGAATGTCAACACCATCATCCATACTATGATGCAGATGCTACCTGATATGGCTGAGCGTCTTGACGCGATATTCCGTCAGGAGCCTGACCGCGACAAACGCCGTTCGGCATTGTATGACTGCTATGAATCATTCCCTAACATTTCGGTCGACTATGCTGTGATTGAGCGTGCGCCCAATGTGCACATGCAGATTGGTACCTTTGGCTGGGCCGATCTGGGTCGTTGGGATGATGTGTACCGCTACTCGTCGAAGGACATGGAGGGCAATGTGGTGCAGGGTGGCAGAGTGGAGTTCTATAACTGTCGCAACAATCTCGTCTCTGCAGCCGACAATAAGCTAATCATCCTTCAGGACCTTGAGGGTTATCTCGTCAACGATACGAAGGATGTGCTTGTCATCTGCAAGAAGGACGAGGATGACGACTTCAAGAAGTTCCGCAACAATGTATTGTTGAAGCACGGTGAGGGCTTTATGTAAAGCCCCCCTTATTCTTCGCGCTTTTTATATCCACGTCCCTTCCCGGCAGCGGGTTTGGAGAAACGTTGTTGATTGAAACCACTAGCCTTACGCTGTGGCTTGGGGGCACGCTGCTCGCGTCTTTCGCCCTGTGGCCTTGCTGCCTTACGTTCGCGTATGGCTCTCATCTGTGAAAACTCGCGGTGACGCTCGTAGAGACTGCTGTAGTTGGTGTCCTCCTCATAGCGCTCGCGGTCATTACGCTCAGCCATCTCGCGTGAGTTCATGGGTCGACGCTCTTCATTGAACCGGCGGCCGCTGCCGAAGTTTCGGTTGCTGTGCTCGCGGTCGTTGTCGTTGAAGCGGTGGCGGGGACGCTCATCGTCACGTCTCATGCCGAATGCCTTGGCTGCATGCTCCTCGCGTTCCTTGAGCGGACGGCGTGTCGTGGTGGGACGTTCGCTTTTGTCCAACGCTTCGCCGCTCTCGCGGAAAGCCTTGAACTTTCCGTCAAACATCTCATATTTGCGGAACTCGCAGGGTAGGGCACCGTTGAATAAGGGGATGATGACCGAGGCCTTCAGACCTATTTTGTCAAAGCATTCCTTGCGGTAGCTCAATATCCAGGCATCATTGCCCTTGAATGCGTGTTTCAGACGTTCACCGATGGTGTCGTATAACCCCAGCAGGTCGTCGGTGGTGATGCGCTCGCCATAGGGAGGGTTGGTCACCATGATGGCTTTCTCGGCAGTCTCTACAAATTCGGCTATGTCTCGGCGCTCGATGGTGATGTCCTTGCCGAGGCCGGCAGCACGCACGTTGTTGCTGGCGATGTTCACAGCCTTCCAGTCGATGTCGTAGCCGTAGATATGGTGAGCAAATTCGCGCTCGGCAGAGTCGTCGTTGTAGATCTCGTCGAACATCTCCTGGTCAAAGTCTGCCCACTTCTCGAAGGCAAACTCCTTGCGGAATACACCTGGTGCGATGTTGCGGGCGATGAGGGCAGCCTCTATGGGGAGGGTACCCGAGCCGCACATGGGGTCGATGAAGTCGCATTCGCCCGTCCAGCCCGTCTGCAAAATCATGCCGGCAGCCAGCACCTCATTGAGCGGTGCCTCTACGGCCTCCTGACGGTAGCCACGGCGGTGGAGCGACTCGCCCGAAGAGTCGAGCGAAAGGGTGCAGCGATCCTGGGCAATATGGATGTGTAGAGTGATGTCGGGATTGGTCACCTGCACCGAGGGACGCTTGCCCTCCTTCTCGCGGAAGTAGTCGGCAATGGCATCCTTGACACGGTAGGCCACGAATTTGGAGTGGCGGAACTCGTCGCTATACACAACCGAATCGACAGCGAAGCTGGTATTCACATCCATGTAATCCTCCCACTTGATACGCTTCACGATGTCGTAAATCTCGTCGGCATCCTTGGCGTTGAAGTGCTGTATGGGTTTTAGGATACGGATGGCAGTGCGCAAGTGGAAGTTGGCGCGATACATCATCCTCTTGTTACCGGTAAATGACACCATGCGGCGGCCTATCTGGATGTCGTCGGCCCCCAACTCGGTAAGTTCTTTTGCCAGCACCTCCTCCAGTCCTTGGAAGGTCTTGGCGATGAGTTCAAATGTTTCCAATGTTGTATGTGTTTTATGAAATGTCTGCAAATATTTTGCAAAGATAGTAACAAACGAGCGAAATAATATCAAGCTTGCTTGAATATTTCACAGCGAGTGCAGCGTATTTTCTCGGTTTTACCGTAAAGATACGAATAAATGAACTCTTTCGCCTGAAAGATGATAGGTGTATTCAAAATATATCTGCGTTAGCTTCGCATAATCCATTTTTTTATACTATCTTCGCAGTCATAAATAAGTTTCTAAGCTGATGAGTCTATAGGTCTGATGGCTGCAACTCAGGCGGAGAACTCAAAAACTCAAGAACTCAAAAAGACTATTATGAATAAGAAGATTCTGTTGCTCGGTTCGGGCGAGTTGGGAAAGGAGTTTGTCATCGCTGCCAAGCGATTGGGCCAGTATGTAATTGCTTGCGATGCTTATGCCGGAGCACCGGCCATGCAGGTTGCTGACGAGTTCGAGGTGTTCAGCATGCTCGATGGCGAAGCCCTCGAGGCTGTGGTGGCCAAGCATCACCCCGACATTATTGTGCCCGAGATTGAGGCCATCCGTACGGAGCGCCTCTACGGATTCGAAGAACAGGGCATACAGGTAGTTCCCAGCGCTAAGGCGGTGAACTATACGATGAACCGCAAGGCCATCCGCGACCTTGCCGCTCAAGAGCTGGGGCTGAAGACAGCCAAATACTTCTACGCTAAGTCGCTCGACGAGTTGCGTGAAGCTGCTGATAAGGTGGGATTCCCCTGCGTGGTGAAACCGCTGATGTCATCATCGGGCAAGGGTCAGTCGCTCGTGAAGAGTGCCGATGAGCTGGAACAGGCTTGGGTATACGGCTGCGAAGGTAGTCGTGGCGATATCAAGGAACTCATTATCGAGGAGTTTATCCGCTTCGACAGTGAGATTACGCTGCTCACCGTGACGCAGAAGAATGGTCCCACCCGCTTCTGTGCTCCTATCGGTCATGTGCAGAAGAACGGTGACTACCGCGAGAGCTTCCAGCCGGCCCCCATCCGTCCCGACCACTTGGCCGAGGCTCAGCGTATGGCCGCCAAAGTGACCGAAGCACTCACTGGTGCCGGCATTTGGGGCGTGGAGTTCTTCCTCAGCAATGAGAATGGTGTATACTTCTCTGAGTTGTCGCCCCGTCCGCACGATACTGGTATGGTCACATTGGCCGGTACACAATGCCTCAATGAGTTTGAACTGCACGCCCATGCCGTATTGGGTCTGCCCATAGCAGAGATTGAACAGTATCGTATGGGAGCCAGTGCCGTTATCCTCTCGCCCATTGCCTCGAAGGAGCAACCTCGCTACCGTGGCATGGAGGATGCCGTGGCCGAGCCCGACACCGATATCCGCATTTTCGGCAAACCTTATACGAAGATGAACCGCCGCATGGGTGTTGTAGTATGTAATGCCCCCAATGGTAGCGATATGGATGCCCTGCGCGACAAGTGCAAGGCGGCGGCAGCTAAAGTGGAGGTGTATTGAGTGCCCGAAGAGTGTTTTTTAATATACTTTTACTCTATTTATTTTATTTGTATCATTTATTGTTGTACATTTGCAGCCGATTTAGACAATTAGAAACGCCTTCGACGAACAAGAACAACATACAGACACACTGACGAGCACACATGCTCCGGCTACCTGCCGCCACGTATTACAGACATAACTCGGCAAGCACCTCCCTTCGGGGTGCAGGCTTTGTTTTTGTCTTTTTATTAACATTATATTGAATTATGGAAGAACAACTTATATACATTATCATGCTCATCTCGATAGCGCTGTCAGCCCTATGCTCAACGCTGGAAGCTACACTGCTATCTACTCCTCTGTCTTATATTGCCGGTCTTGAAGAGCAGGGTATCAAAGGGGCAAACAGGTTAAAACGACTGAAGACAAATACCGACCGCCCTATCTCGGCCATACTTTGCATCAATACCATAGCCAATACCGTAGGTGCCTCCATCGTCGGTTCGCTCGTGTATGAGGTCTATGGAGACGCATTGGTAGGTATCTTCTCCACTGTCTTTACATTATGTATCCTTATCCTGTCCGAAATCATCCCCAAAACTATCGGTACGAGCTATTGGCGCACTTTGGCTCTTCCCGCCTCGGTGATTATCGAAGGCATGATTTTCGTCTCCTTCCCGTTGGTATGGGTGCTGGAGCATCTGCAACGCCTCATCTCCTCGAAGTCCAATCAGGTGAGTGTAAGCCGTGAGGACATCTCGGCCATGGTGAGTGTGGCCACTGAGGAGGAGGTCATCGAGACAGAGGAGAAGAAGATGATACAGAACCTGCTTAAGCTCGATGAAGTAACTGCCCACGAGATTATGACCCCGAGCGTAGTGGTGGAGATGGTACCGGGCAGTATGACAATACGCGAGTTCTACAACAGCGACAATACCCACTCACGCATCCTCATCTACGACGAGGAGAACGATGAGTATATCGTAGGCTATGTGCTGCGTCAGGAGGTGCTGGAGAAAATGGCGGAGGACAAGTTCGACATGCCGCTTATCGACATTATCCGTCCCATCATGACCTTTGGAGAGGAAGACTCCGTATCGGACATCTGGGAGAAGCTGTTAGAGAAGAAAGAGCATATCTCGGCCATCCTCGACGAGTACGGTTCGCTGCGTGGTATCGTCACCATGGAGGATGTCATCGAGACGATGCTCGGACAGGAGATTGTAGACGAGAAAGACGAGGTGGTCGACATGCAGGAATATGCCAAAGACCAATGGGAAAAGGCTCAGAAAGACATTGTCGCCATGACCGACTAATCTAACAATATAGGAATACATAGCATGAAGTTTCGCAAACTGGTAGCCATCGAGCCTGTCAGCCTTATCCCATCGGCTGAACAGGAATTGCACAACTACGCACACGAAGTGGTGCTCCATACCGATATCCCGGCCTCGGCAGATGAGATTGTATATCGCATAGGCGATGCCGATGCCGTGCTGTTGAGCTACACGTCGAGCCTCACAGCCGAGATGATGGCCCGGTGTCCCCATATCCGATATGTGGGCATGTGCTGCTCGCTCTACTCTCCCGAGAGTGCCAATGTTGACATCCATTATGCCGAGGCACACGGCATCACCGTCACAGGCATCCGCGATTATGGCGATGAGGGTGTAGTGGAATATGTCGTGAGCGAACTGGTACGCCTGCTCCACGGCTTTGGCGAAGAGCCGTGGGAAGTAATGCCCCGGGAGATTACCGGTTTGAAAATCGGTATTGTAGGACTGGGAAAGTCGGGTGGCATGATTGCCGATGCCATGCGTTTCTTCGGTGCTCATATAGCCTACTTTGCCCGCAGCGAGAAAGAGGCTGCCACAGCCAAGGGCTACCGCTACATGCCGCTTGCCGACCTTATGGGGTGGAGCGATGTGGTATTCTGCTGCCTTAACAAGAACACCGTACTCTTGCACGAGGAGGAGATGCAGCGCTTCGGCTGCCATAAGATACTCTTCAATACAGGCCTTTCGCCCGCTTGGGACGAATCCGCCCTGCTCCATTGGCTCGACAATGGTGACAACCGCCTCTATTGCGACACCGTAGGCGCACTTGGCGGCTCGCACCTGCTTGCCCATCCCAAGGTTCGTTGTGTGAACGTGTCTACCGGGCGTACCCGACAGGCTTTCGACCGGCTGAGCGAGAAGGTACTGGCAAATATCCGACAATACCAGAACTGAATGGAATCCATTAGGATAGTCTTACTTGAAAATATTTCCCAGCTTATTGTTTTATTGCAATCATAATTATTATATTTGCAATAAATTTAGGAGCTCGTATGGAAGAACTACTTATACAAAACCCCTTTCTTGTGGGTAAATACGTATCTGACAGATATTTCTGCGATAGAAAAGAGGAGACGTCTTTTTTTGTCAAGCAGATAATGAATGGTAGAAATGTAGCGTTGATTTCTCCACGTCGCTTAGGAAAGACTGGCCTTATCCGGCATTGCTTCAATCAGGAGGAGCTAAAATCCTTGTATTACACATTCTTTGTTGATATATATGCAACAACCTCCTTCGAAGAGTTTGTGTACTTGTTGGGTAAGTCAATTTATGAGGGGCTGAAACCTAAGAAGACTCAGTGGACTGAACGCTTTTTTCAAGCTATCAGTTCGCTACGTGTAGGATTCAAATTGGATGCGATGACGGGCGAACCATCATTTGACATCGGATTGGGCAATATACAGTCTCCCCAGACGACCCTTGACGAAATCTTCGCCTACTTAGAGTCGGCAGATCGGCCTTGTATCGTAGCTATCGATGAATTTCAGCAGATAACGGAGTATGAAGACAAGAATCTGGAAGCGCTGTTGCGTACCAAGATACAGCAGTGTAGGCAGACGATGTTTGTGTTTGCTGGGAGTAAGCGCCATACGATGAGCCGTATGTTCAATTCGCCGAACAAACCGTTTTATCAGAGCGCCATCAGTATGAGTCTCGCTCCTATTCCCATCAATGCGTACTGTGATTTTGCCGTTCGCTTGTTCGAGGAGCGAGGGAAGCATGTTGAACGCGAGGCTGTAGAACAGGTATATGCTATGTTTGATGGCTGTACATGGTATGTACAATTGATGATGAATGAACTCTTTGCCTTGACTCCGTTCGACACGTTATGCACTGCCCGTCAGATAGAGGCTGCACGCACGAATGTCATCATCGCCCAGGAGGGGAGCTACAAAGATATTCTCGTTCATCTTCCTCCCAAGCAGAAACTTGTGCTTCAAGCTATAGCCAAGGAGCGTAAGGCTCGTGGCATCACATCCTCGACCTTTATGAAGAAATATGCCCTTCCCTCGGCAAGTTCCGTGCAGTCGGCCATCAAAGGCTTGTTGAAGAGCGACTTGATAACTCAAGAGGATGATACCTACCGAATCTACGACTATTTCTTCAGCGAGTGGTTGGCTACGGAATATTAGGAACTGATTATGAATTTGTAAGCTTAATAAACAATTCAGGGCACCGATGCGTCGGTGCCCTGAATATATAATGGGTGTAATGCGTTATTACATGATAGCCTTAGGAGCTACGGGGTCTTCTCTGAGGAGTGAGACATCGATACCCTTGTTTGCTTCTCTCTCTGATTCGGGAATAGAGTAGATGAAGATGGGTGACTCGGCAGGAAGGTTCTCGAAGGTTACGTTGCCTGAGAAGTTGGCACCCTTACGGATGATGGGCTTCTTCAAGCGGAGAACGTCGAAGAGCGAGAAACCTTCGCCCCAGAGCTCAACACGACGCTGGAACCATACCTCGTCAACAAAAGCGTCAAGGTCGGTGGCTGTGCAAGTGTAAGCGGGGTCACGGTAGTTCTTTACAAAACCCTCAAGTACTTGCTTGCCAGCATCAACACCTGCACTACGACCCAATGCCTCGGCCTGAATAAGCAGCATCTCCTCAGCACGCATCAAAGGCCAGTCCTGTGAGTTTTCGGTGTTGAATACGATGTTGTCCTGAGGCCCGAACTTCACGTTGGTATATGTGGCGAACACTGCTGCATTGGCAATACCTGCAGAAGCACCTGTACCATAAGCATATTCCAAGTTGGGAGAGAACATATCAGCATCCACCCACCAACCCTTACGGACATCGGTGTCGGGAATACGTGCCCACAGAGCAGAATTGATGCGCTTGTGTACCACATTCATACCGATACCAGTGGTATAGCCGTTGCCGGTCATAGAGCAGAGGTGCGAGGGCCAGTTGATGATACCTGTCTGCACTACATCGTTGTTTGTAGTGATGATAGAACCCCAAATCCAAGAGTTGGCAACATTGTTGAATGAGGGCACAGAAACCTCCTCTATAGAATAAGGAGTAGCACCTGACAATTCCAGAGCCTTGCCTGCATCAGTGGCAGCATTGGCATATTCGCCCATCAGCATATTGGCACGGGCACGGAGACCGTATGCCACGGCAGCATTAATCTGTGCCTTGTCGCCATCGACAGGGTTGTTCTCCAGATAGGGGATGGCCGTGTTGAGGTCATCCATAATCTGTGTATACACATCCTTTACAGTTGCCAAAGGATTGTTCATAGCTTCCTCCTCGCTCATCGTTTCGGTTACGATGGGCACGGCCAGTTCCTCTTCATGGCCGAGGTAGGTAAACTGATAGGCTTGTGCCAACTGCAGATAGTCGAACGCACGTGAGGCCAATGCCTGACCTATGTAGTTGGCAAGCTGTCCTTGTGGCTCTTCATCGCTTACCAAGGTCTTGAGAATATCGTTGGCCGACTTGATGTGCTGGAAGTGCAACTTCCAGATGAAGTTGTTGTACGAAGAGGTCTTCACACGGTCTTGGAACATCAATTGGTTGCTCAGCCAGTTGTAACCGTGGTTCTCTGATACCATATCCTGACCAGCCTGGTCGAACATCAGACAAAGTGCGGGGAAACCGAAGTCGAGGTGATTGGTCGATGTGCTTGTTGAAATGGTGCCGAACTGGATGAGGTTGTCCTTCAAAGCGTTCATGTCGCTCGACAGCTTTGCTGGATTCTCCTGAGCCACTTCAGACTTTTGCTCCGCTGTTACGGTGCCGCCTTGCAGCGCATCGCCTTCTTCGCAGGCTGCAAACAGGGAAGCCGATGCGAACAATAAGGTGATATATTTATTTGCTTTCATATTCTTTTCTTATAATAGGTTATTAGAATGTCATCGTCACACCAGCCGACACGGTACGCATCGGTGAGTAGTATGAGTTAGATGATGTAGAGTAGCTCTGACGGGGGTCGAGACCCTTGCGTGCTGCGAATACGGCAACGTTGTCAGCAGCAAAGTATACACGGAAGTTCTGCACGCCAATCTTCTGAGTGAAGGTCTTGGGTACGGTGTATCCGAAGGTGATATTGTTGATGCTGAGGTAGTTTGAGCTTGTCAAGAAGCGAGTAGAAACGCCGTTTGCATAGCCGTCGCCATTGTAGTTGAGCATAGGAACGTCTGTAACGGTGTTCTCGGGAGTCCATGCGTTAGCGATGTCCTTGTGCCAGTTCTGTCCGGCATCATCACTTGTGCCCTGGTGCATCAATGCAGCATAGGTGTTGTCGTAGATGCGTCCGCCAAACTGATAAGCGAATGAGATTCCAAAGTCAAAACCGTAGGCGCTGAGGTTGGTACCGAAGCCACCGTATGCCTTGGGCAGGATATCGCCAGTGGCGTAACGTGTAGCGTTGGTGTACTCGTTGGTGGTCTCTTTCTTAACTACAGGCTCGCCATTGGCATCCTTCAATGGAGTGCCGTCCTCGCCAACCTGAGGTACGTCTACATACCAGAGAGCATCACCGTTCTCGGGGTCAACGCCTGCATACTCACGGATATACATCTGATAAGATGATTCGCCTTCACGGTAGATCCATGAACCGTCAATCATCTCGCCGTCAAGGTCGGGGTGCAGCTCGTTGATAACGTTCTTCACGGAAGTGATGTTGAAGTTGGCTGTCCAGTTCACCTTCTTTGAGCGGATGAGGTCACCCTGGATATCCAACTCAAAACCACTGTTCGACATTGAACCTACGTTCATCGGCAGCGCAGTGTAACCCAATGAGGGAGCCACAGGACGCTCGTAGAGCATGTCTACAGTCTTGCGGGTGAAGTACTCTACAGTACCGCGCAGACGACGTTTGAAGAACTCGAAGTCGAAACCGGTATTGAAGTTGTGTGAGCTTTCCCAAGTGATGTCCTTGTTGCCCTTGTAGGTCAATGACAGGGCAAAGTCGCCATTGGCATCAGCAATGCCATAGTGGTCAGAGTAGTAGTTATAGTTGTGGAGGCCTGTATAGCCGAGGTTGTCGTTACCCTGCACACCATAAGAAGCCTTGAACTTCAAGAGGTCAATGTTGTCAACCCCAAGGAGGAAGTTCTCCTTGTTGAGCAACCAACCACCACCTACTGACCAGAAGTTACCCCAGCGGTTGTCGGGATGGAAGCGTGAAGAAGCGTCACGACGGAAGCTGGCACTGAAGAAGTATTTGTCGGCATAGTCGTACTGCAAACGAGCCAAGAGACCTTGCGTGTTGTACACACCTGTGTATGATGAGGCCTGGGGCTGGCTGATGGCGTTGTCAATCTCAGGAACGTTGGGGTTGTAGAGATTCTCTTTAGAACCGCTCAGATACTGATAGGTACGCTGATAGTTCTCATAACCTGCCAATGCATCGATGCTGTGGTTGCCATACTCCTTATTGTAAGTCAGCAAGTACTGTTGGTTGGTGCTGAACGTACGGGTAGCATATACATAGATGATACCGCCTGTAGATGAGTACTGGCCATAGTAGGCATTATACAAGTTGTTGATACGGCTATTGTTTGCGTCTACACCCCAGTTGGCCGATGCCTTAAGACCCTTGGCAATCTCCCAGTTGAGGAACGCACGACCACTGAGCACGTCAGATACAGTCTTGTACTTGTCGAGCGCAATCATAGATGCAGGGTTAGAGTTACCCATGAACGGACGGCCGAGACCAGGATACTCACCTGCACCAAAGTCATAAGTGGTGAAGCCATACTCGTCAATCTTGATTGAGCCGTCGGCGTTGCGCACATAGAGAGGATAAATGGGAGCAATCATGTTGGAGATATAGAACAAGTTGCCCGATGAACTTCCCTCCTGCTCGCGCGGAGAGAGTGAGTTGGTGTTTACATACGAGAAGCTTGAACCCACCTTGATGCGGTTGTTCACCTGATAGTCAGCATTCATACGTGTGCTGAAACGCTGGAATCCAGAACTGGGGATGATACCGGTATCTTCCAGATAACCTGCCGACAAGAAATAGGTCGACTGGGGACTGGCACCGCTGATGCGAACGTTATACTCCTGACGGAGGTTGTCGTTCTGGAACAACTCGTCGTACCAGTTGTCGGGCTGCAAATAGTACTGCCCGGCATACACATTGCCCAAGGTAGCGTTGGGGTTGATTTTGCCCTCAGCTGTAAACAGCTGCTCGCCCTCAGGGATGTTGTAGATAGGATAGCCCAAGAACTGCTCTACGTAGGCACCTACCTTATCAGAAGGAGCAGCACCACCCAACGCATTGTTGATACCCTGATAGTAGGTCTCGTAATATGTGTTGGCATCGGTCATCACATCATAGTTGGGGATGGCACGACGGTTGGTACCCCACTTGGCATCCACGTCAATCTTGGCTTTCGAGCCACTCTGTCCCTTCTTGGTGGTAATCAAGATTACACCGTTGGCACCACGAGCACCGTAGAGCGCGTTGGATGCAGCATCCTTCAATACGGTCATGGTCTCGATGTCCTGCGGGTTGATGGTAGAGATGTTGCCTTCGAAGGGCACGCCATCCACGACATACAGCGGAGCATTGCTGGCACTCATAGAACCGATACCACGGATGCGGACAGTGGCAGAAGCACCCGGCTCACCGTTGGTGGCTGTAGTCTGCACACCGGCAATCTGACCGCTCAGCGCGTTAGACACGTTGGATACTTGGCGCTCAGCAATCTTGTCGGCCTTGATGGTACCGGCCGAACCCGTAAACTGGGATTTCTTGGCTGTACCGAATGCCACAACCATTACCTCGTCCAAATGTTCTGTGTCGCTTTCCAGGACAACTCTTACATTAGGCTTAATAGCCACCTCAGTAGTCACCATTCCAACGTACGATACGACTAAAGTCTTCGCGCTACTTTGCCAAAAGAGGTAGGGCTGTTAGTGTTCGCTATAATGCTGGCGGAATAACCTCCTTATTAATATTATATGCGCGCGTGCGCGCGGAAACAACTACGCGAATAAATGTATATTCCAAGACTTGGAATGAATATTGCCAGTCTTGGAATATATATTGCCAGTCTTGGAATGAATATTGCCACGGTGGCAATATAAAATATGTCGGGACATTATTTGTAAGTTTCAATTGTGCTACCCTTGTGCTACCGCTTGCGGTTTTTTTTGAGTTCCTTGATGATGGTCTGGTTTATCACCTCGCAGTAGTTCATTGTTGTCTTCACGTTCTTGTGGCCGAGCAGCTTCTGTACCGTCGTTACGTGTACCCCCTGCATGAGTAGCAGTGTAGCGTTGGTATGACGGGCACTGTGGAAGGAGAAGTGTTTGCGCAGTCCTGCAAGGCGGGATATGGTTTTGAGGCGCTTGTCGACGGTCGAGTTTGATGGCAGGCAGAAGAAGCTGTCCACATCATCAGAATATCGCTTCAAGAGTGCCAGTGCCTTACCGTCGAACAGCAGGTCGATGGGTAAGCTGATGCTCGCACCCGTCTTCTGACTCTCCGTGTTGACCCATGTATGTGACGTACCGCGCTGGATGTTGGCCTTCGTGAGGCCTACGAAGTCGGAGTATCGCAGCCCCGTGTAGCAGCAGAAGAGGTAGGCATCGAGCGTACGCTGCAGATATTCCTGCCTGGGCGGTAAGATGAGACGTTCGAGCTTCTCCAGTTCGAAAGGTGTCAGGTGTGTATGATGGAAGGGCTTGTGACTGATGCTTCGTTTGTGGAAAGGGCTCTCCTCTTCGCTCATCATGCCGCGCAGGATAGCGGCATTCACATAGATACGCAGGTGTGTCAGGTGCTTGGCGATGGTGTTCGTGTGATACCCACGTGCTGCCATCCATGACTCAAATTTGCTGACAAAGTAGGGCGTCAGCTCCTCTATGGTGACCTCCTCGCTATATTCCTTGAGCAGGTAATAGGTTGTGTATCTGTTCTCTCGAGTACTGTTGCGGATACGCCCCTTCTCAATCTCGCTGGCCATGAAAGGGAGGAACTGTGGCGAACTGCCATTCGCAACATCCTCCTTCAATAGACGCAGCGATACGCCACGTCCGCTTTTCCATAAAGCTATCTCGCGCCCCTCCACCTCCACAAGGCGTTCGGCAAGCATCCAGTTCAGGTCCTCGGCATGCGGATGATTGCATACCTCACGCTTCACGGCATCCCACTGCGAAGGCCGTATATAGATATGTGTGGAGAAATACTTGCGCTTGCGCCCTAAATAGGCCTCTATTTGAATCACAGCCTTGCCCTCGCTGTTCAGTTGTTTTTTGCGATTGTATACCAATCGATACGTAATCTTTTTCATCTTTTGTATCCCTTGTTTTGACGTGTTTCTTTCAAAAAGCCTCTGTTTTGTGCCCGTTTTATAACATTTTCACCATTTCAGACGTTAAAACCTGCTTTTTTGAAGCAAAAATGACGGAATTTAAGTTTTTTTTGCGGTTATCTCGATTTTTTGCACTACATTTGCAGCTTTCATTGAGAGAATAGACCAAATAAATTATTGTTAAACTTTAAGAGAAAAATTTATGAAAGGTAAATTGATGATGTTATTAGCCTGCCTCTTTATGAGTGCAAGCTTGGTAACTGCTCAGACCTCTAAGGTTACCGGTCTCGTTATCGGTGCTGAAGACGGTGAGCCTGTGATTGGTGCCACAGTCGCAGTAAAGGGCGTGCCCACTCTGGGTGCCATTACTGACATTGATGGCAAGTTCGTGATTGAAAACCTTCCAAGTAGCGCGAAGACTTTGATTGTTTCCTATGTGGGTATGACCACACAGGAAGTGACCATTCATCCCTACGTAAAGGTGACCATGCAGTCTGATGATGAGGTGCTGGAAGAGGTTGTGGTACAGGCGTTTGGTACTGCAAAGAAGGCCGCTTTTACGGGTTCTGCTTCTGTCGTTTCTGCAGCGGAATTGGCTGATGTCCAGGTTGCAAGTATTACCGATGCTTTGGCTGGTAAGACTGCTGGTGTGCAGCTGATTTCTGCCAATGGTGCTCCTGGCTCTTCTGCTACCATACGTATCCGTGGTTTTAGCTCTATCAATGCAGGTCAGGATCCGTTGATTATCGTTGACGGTGCTCCTTATGATGGCGATATGGCTAACATCAATACTGCTGACGTTGAGTCAATGACCGTGTTGAAGGATGCTGCTTCTAACGCGCTCTATGGTGCTCGTGGTGCTAATGGTGTGATTATGATTACCACCAAGAAGGCTAAGCAGGGCAAGGCTGTTGTTTCTTTTGATGCCAAGTATGGTGTGAACACACGTGCATTGCAGAACTATAATGTAATCACCGACCCTGCAATGTATTACGAAACACACTACAAGGCATTGGCCAACTATTATGAAAATCAGGGCATGACTGCTTCGCAGGCATGGGCGAAGGCTAACCAAAACTTGTTCTCAGAGCAGGGTAACGGTGGTCTCGGATACAATGTATACTCTATTCCCGAAGGTGAGTATCTGATTGGCCGTGACGGTAAGCTTAACCCCAATGCCACACTTGGTAATATTGTTAACTGGCAAGGCGAAGACTATTTGGTATCTCCCGACAACTGGCAGGATGCGGCTTATCGCAAGGGTGCCCGTCAGGAGTACAACTTCTCGGTATCTTCAGCCAATGACAAGTCTTCATTCTTCGCTTCTATCGGTTATTTGGACAACGAAGGTATTACAGCCAAGTCTGATATGGAGCGTCTTACCGGTCGTTTGCGTGCAGACTATCAGGCCAAGAAATGGCTCAAGGTTGGTGGCAATATGTCATTCACCAAGTTTGAAGGTAACTCTTTGGGCAACAATGGCTCGTCTGGCTCTACTGCCAATATTTGGGCGTTTACCTCACAGATTGCTCCTATCTATCCGTTGTACGTGAAGAATCCTGACGGCAGTATCAAGGTTGACCAGTATGGCAACCAGATTATGGACTATGGTAATGCAAAGTATGGCCTGGGTGGTAATGCCGGCTTCTCTCGTCCTTTCCTCAGCGATGCCAACGCATTGCAGGATGTATTGCTCAATACAAACAACTATGAAGGTAATGCTGCCGTAGGTAGCGGTTTTGCTGATATAACCTTCCTCCCGGGTTTGGTGCTCACTGTCAATGGTACGTACAGCCTTGACGAGACACGCTATACCTATATTTATAATCCCTACTATGGTCAGTTCAGAACCACTGGCGGTACTATAAGCAAGCAGCACTCTCGTACCTATGCTTACAACCTCCAGCAGTTGCTCAACTATACCAAGCACTATGGCTTGAACAACATTAACCTCATGTTGGGTCATGAGTACTATAACAACAAGGGCTATTTGCTGTATGCATCCAAGCACCAGATGTTCTCACCGGACGATTTCGAGTTGGACCGTGCTGTGGTAGACAACTCAAGCTCTGGTTCATACCGTACCGAGTATAACAACGAAGGTTTCTTCGGCCGTTTGCAGTATGACTATGACAACCGTATCTTTGCTTCTGCATCGGTTCGTCGCGATGCTTCTTCACGTTTCCATCCCGATCATCGCTGGGGTACATTCTGGAGTGCCGGTGGCGCATGGTTGATTAGCAAGGAGCGTTGGTTCGATGTTGATTGGATTGATATGTTGAAGGTAAAGGCCTCAATCGGTTCGCAGGGTAACGACAATATCGGTAACTTCCTGTATGCTGACCGCTACGACATCTCAAACTCTGACGGTAAGGTTGGTGTGGCTTTCGGTGCCAAGGGTACAAAAGACATTACCTGGGAGACCAATACGAACTTCAACGCCGGTTTCGAATTCGAGTTCTTCAAGAGACTCTCCGGAGGTATCGAGTACTACAGAAGAAACACGACAGACATGTTGTTCAGCTTCTCTGTAGCTCCCTCTGCAGGTTATACCTCATACTATGACAACGTGGGTGACCTCTTCAACGATGGTATCGAGCTCGAGCTGAACTACGACATCATCAAGAGACGTAACCTCAACTGGAATGTGTTCGGTAACATCTCTACCTTGCGCAACCGCATCACCATGCTTCATGACGACAACAAGACCACCTCTTACTTCGATTTGGAGGGCAACGAGTACTTCGGTTATACCAGCGGCTCGTTCTTCATCGCCGAGGGCGCTTCCATGTACTCATGGCGCTTGAAGGAGTTTGCCGGTGTAGACCCTGTTACCGGTCAGTCTATGTGGTACAAGGATGTAGAGGAGATGGATGCCAACGGTGACCCCACCGGCAAGATGCTCAGAGAGACCACTACAACCTATGCTGACGCTACCTATTATGTGAACAACAAGAGCACCATCCCCGATGCATTCGGTGGTTTCGGTACCAGCATCAGCGCTTACGGATTTGACCTCTCGGCCAACTTCTCTTACCAGATCGGCGGCTGGCAGTACGACGGTACTTACGCTTCGTTCATGAGCACACCGCTCAGCAGCAGCACCGGTAGCAACATCCACGTAGATGCTTTGCAAGCATGGACTCCTGAGAACAAGTCAACCACTATCCCCCGTTGGCAGTTCGATGACACTTACAGCGCAGGTTCTTCAACCCGCTTCCTCACCAAGGCAAGCTACCTGAACATCGAGAACATTGCTGTAGGTTATACCTTCCCCTCTGAGTGGACACGTAAGGCTCAGATCAACAGCCTCCGTCTCTACGTAACAGCCGATAACGTATGGTATTGGTCGGCACGTCAGGGCTTCGACCCCCGTCAGAGCTTCTCTGAGTCAACCAATGCCACGAACTACTCTCCTATGCGTTCGGTTTCAGCAGGTATCTCGCTTAAGTTCTAAGCAATCGGTTTAGTATCAACAAAATGTAAAGAAATATAATATGAAAAATATAACGAAATTTTTTACAATGCTTGTTGCGTCGTCATTGACACTGACAAGCTGTATTGAGGAGGTTCTCCCCGAGAGTTCTACCGCTACGGCAGAACAGGTAGGTGCATCTTCTTCAGCCTTGGAAGCTTCGGTAAGTGGTATTCCTGCACAGATGTGCCAAGGTTATTTGGTATATGGTGATCAGGTACACGAGACTGACATGGCATTCCCTCAGCTCTTGATTGCTATGACCGAGATGTTGGGCGATATGTATCCGCTGGGTGAGAACTCTGGTTACGACTGGTATCGCAACTACAACACATTCAGCTCTAACTATGGTGATAACAGCTATATGTCTTATCTCCCTTGGCGTACGCTGTATATGTTCATCAAGACTGCCAATGATGTGATTGGTGCCGTGGACATCACCAACGAGAACCTTCCCAACGACATTAAGGGATATGCCGGTATTGCATACGCTTGCCGTGCCATGCACTACTATTTCTTGACCACACTCTACGAGCCCGTAGCGAACATCTACACAGACTGTTCTGATGTGTTGGGGCTTACTGTACCCATCGTGAAACCCGAGACCACAGGTGACCAGATCAAGAACAATCCCCGTGCTACTCACGATGAGATGGTTGCTTTCATGTTGGAAGATTTGCAGATTGCAGAGTCTTTATTGAGCAATTACACACCTGAGTCAAAGTATCTGCCCAATTTGGCTTGTGTATACGGTTTGATGGCTCGTGTATATATGTGGGATGAGCAGTATGCCAACGCTGCTACCTATGCTCGCAAGGCTATTGATGCTTCAGGTTGCACTCCTTTGACAAAAGAGCAGTGGTTGGATGTCAACAACGGTTTCAACAATATGGCCACAAACAATGCTTGGATGTGGGGTATCAAATACTCACCCGAGAACATGGGTAACCTCTGTAACTTCACAGGTCACATGTCTGGTGAGGCCGATTGGGGCTACTCTTCACTGACACTGCCCGGTATCGACAAGTCTTTGTACGACCAGATTGCATTCTCTGACTTCCGTAAGTATACTTTCCTTGATCCCGACAGAAGCGTATATCCTTACGAGACCTGCCGTGATCAGGCGTGGATTGACGATGCCAAGGACTATCAGGCCATCAAGTTCCGCTGCTTGGGTGGCGACTGGCAGGACTACGCTGTAGGTGGTGCTGTTGACGTACCCGTAATGCGTGTAGAGGAGATGTATCTCATCGAGGCCGAGGCTCTCGGTATGAGCGAGGGCGTAGCTGCCGGTGTTGCTGCTCTGAACAGTTTCATGCAGACCTATCGCGATGCTACATACAACTTTGCTACTACGGATGCACGCACTCTTCAGTTGCAGGTTCTCTTGCAGATGCGCATTGAGTTCTGGGGCGAGGGTACATCGGTATTCCCCACAGCAAAGCGTCTGAAACCCGGTGTCATCCGCAATTATGAGGGCACTAATGCTCCTGCCGACATCTTCAAGATCAACTGTGCCGGCATCAAGCCCAACTGGAATCTTGTAATCCCCTACACTGAGGTGGAAAATAATGTTGCTCTGGAGGGCAAGAACAATCCTGACCCGACAACAACAGTGACAGGCCCCTCTCCCGTTGGCGAATATGCTCCTGGTAACAACGCAGCAGCAGAGTAATCAATAGTATTTGATTAACGCATACATATTATATATAATTAAAAAGATATTAAAATGAAAAAGATAACTAATTTATTATATGCAGCTTTCGTCGCTGTTCTTTCTGTAGGATTCGTGTCCTGCGAAGAAACTGCTCCGGAGTATGTCGCAGGTCAGCAAGACCTTGAAGGTTGCTATGGGGTATATTTCCCCACACAGGCTGCTGCCGGTGAGCATACACTTGACCCTACAGCACCTAAATCAATTGATGTGACTATAATGCGTAAAGTAGCGGAAGGTGAGATTACTGTTCCCGTGGTTGTATCAAACGATAGTATATTCAACGTGCCCGAGGTTGTCTTTGCTGACGGTCAGACAGAAACAACCATAACCGTTACATTTCCCGATGTAGAGACTGCAGTGAAGTATGACCTCACACTTGAGGTGACAGATCCAGCCTATGCTTCTCTTTTTGCTAGCAATCCCGTTTCACTCTCGTTCTCCGTTTTCTGCGTAGAGTGGAAGTACGTTGCTGTGGATGAAGAAGGTAACCAGTCTTTCGTAACTGATGAAGCTAAAGCTGCTACCGTAAAATTCACTCAAGGATTTTGGGGAGAAGTTGTTGAAGATGTAAAGATCAAGTACTACGAGGTTAATGGTGTGCTCCATTGCGTAGCTTATCGTGATGGGGATAGCTTTTTCCCTGAAACTGACGTGCCCGTTGACTTTAACTTCACGATGAAGACAAAGCCTAATGGTGAAGGAGTGTACGACATTGACGTGAAGAAGCAGTATATGGGCTGGGACTATCAAGGTACAGATCCTGTGTACTTCTATGACTGGTATAATTATATGAATTTTGACAATCCAAACTATTTGGGTTGGTGGCCCGAACCTGAGAACTTCTATTCGGCCAATGGCGCTTCTTACCCTCGTAGCTACTACGATGGCATGGGTGGCTATTACTTCAACTTGGCATATCAAGTGCCAAGTCTTGGAGGTGGTTTCACCGCAGATAAATTTGACCTTGTGGGTCTTGTGAACGGCGTTCTCCGTTTGGACTTCACTACACGTGTAAGCGTAGGTGAGACCGTTGAAGGTGTTGCTCCTGTAACATTCGCTATGGGTAAGGATGTTGCAAGTGTGAAGTATACTGTAGTTGAAGGCGAAATCACTGACAAGGTGGCTGCTGCTTATTGCGACTCTATCGTTAACGATTCTGAGAATCGCTATGCGATGGTAACACCTGAGAACGCTATGGTAGGACTGGAACTGGCAAAGTCTGGAGTTTACACTCTCGTGGCTGTTCCGTTCGATGCTGCAGGTGTGGCTCAGCAGCCCGAAAAAGATAAGGCTTTCTTGGCTGTTCCGTTTACCTATGTAGCTGCAGGAGAAGCTGGTGATTATGCTGCTGTTGTGACTCTTGGTGTGGAAGAAACATCTGCCTTGCATGCCAAGGATGGATACACCAACGTAAACTCCTTCGGATTCTATGTATATGGAGAGGATATCGTAGATGCAAAATTGGCTGTATTCGAAACTGCAAACTATGCCGTAAATCCTGATTCATGCAATGCACTTGTGGTTGAATTTGGCGCTTCTCTTAGCGCAGAGGAGCTGGCCTTGGTAAATGGTACAGGTCTCTCTGATTTGGTTACAGAGTTGAAGCCATTGACATCGTATACTATCGTATTGTGGGCATATAACGGTTACCGTTCTACAGTACTCGCAGAAGAGTACACTACAAGTGGCGTTGCTCTTGAACTGCTCGGTACTGGTACCTATACGTACACTTGTATGTTCAATGAGCCCGTTACTGATCCTGGTTTGAGCTTCTATAAAGACCCGAATTATGAGAACACCTATAAAATCACCAACTGGTTCTATGGTGTAGACTTCACCTTTACTTGGGATGGTGGCTCTATCGTGAAAGTTGCTGACCAGTTCTCTGGTTATGTTCATGCCTCTTATGGAAATGTAAATGTTATGGAATTGTCTGACTATGCAGGTCAGGAGATGTCTCCCAGCTACTACGATGCTGAGACAAAAACATTCTATTTCGGAGTCGTTTATTACGTTTCTGCCGGTAACTTCGGCTATGGCTACGAGACATTTACAGTGGATGGCAGCCAACCGGCCGCAGCAAGAGCACGTCGTACGACCTCTTCTTCTGTATTCAACACCCAGTGGGGCATGAGAGAGGCTGCTACATTTGCTCCTCAGATTGCAGGTTTGGCAATAGAACGTACTACAAGCAAAACCGTAGACTTTACCGTTAAGTCTATAGAGAAGGTACAGAGATCCAAGAAGATTTCTAATCAGAAGATTGTAGTCGAATAATTTGACGATACCGTATCATTGAGATGGCACGGCAGGATTCCTTGTCGTGCCATTTCTTTAATCAGATTGATGTTATGAAATATACTCATGTACTCATCGCTTTGTCTGCACTTGCCATTTGCTCTTCTTGTTCTTCTGAATCGGAAGACCTCGTAGTTACAATGCAGACAGCTCAGTCAATGCGTAGTCCAAAGATTATTGGAGTGCCCGAACAGGCATCCAGTCCTTCGATATTGGTGAAGTTTGATACAGCACCAACAGAACACCAATTGGAAACGCTCTTGGGAGAGGATATCCTGACTGTGGAACGGTTATTCAATTCTACCCCAGGCAAGGAAGAGCTTGAAGCTGCCTATGGCCTGGACTGCTGGTATCAAGTGACTATTGCCGATACGAAGGATATGGAAGGTGCGGCAGAATATCTGGCTGCATTCGACGACATCAATATTGTAGAATATGATGCCGATTATGAATGTGTGGAGTCTAATGTATGCATTCCGGTGACTGCCGAGCAGTTGGCACAGTCTGCAAATGGAATGTCAAGGGCAAGCGCAGAACTCCCGTTCAATGACCCTTTCCTTGTTGACCAATGGCACTATATCAATCGTGGTGATGTCGCTGTTTCGCCCAATGTGTATAAAGGAGCTGATATAAATGTAAAGGATGTCTGGAATACACTTACCTGTGGTGACCCCTCTATTATTGTTGCTGTTGTTGACGAAGGCGTGAAATACAACCATCCCGACTTGAGCGGTAATATGTGGGTGAATGAGGCAGAGAAGTCCGGCAAGCCTGGTGTCGATGATGACAATAATGGTTATGTAGATGATATTCATGGTTTTAATTTTGTCTCGGGAGGAGAAATTACTTGGGATAAGGAATTGGACTCAGGACATGGAACTCATGTTGCCGGTACAATTGCTGCTGTAAATAATAATAATACTGGTGTTGCAGGAGTGGCTGGTGGTAGTGGCAAGGGTGATGGTGTGAAGATTATGAGCTGCCAGATATTTGATAACAAAAGAGGGGGTACGACCTCTGTTTCTGTCAATGCCATTAAATATGCCGCAGATAACGGAGCTTCCATTATTTCATGCTCTTTTGGATACCCCGGTGGCACCTTCAAGTCGGATGGCGCATATGCCAAACAGTGTCAGGCTGAAATAGATGTTATCCGTTACTTTGAGGCAAGTAAAAATAATGATGTGCTCGATGGGAATATAGCAATCTTTGCTTCAGGCAATGATGGTGACCCCTATGCTACTTATCCGGGGGCTTTAAATGATATCATCAGTGTCTCATCTTTCGGGCCTGACTGTCTCCCTACATACTATACTAATTATGGGCCAGGATGTAACATCGTAGCTCCCGGAGGTGAGTATTACGCCAACCCATATAATATAAAAGGTATGGTGTTGTCGACCTATCCTTCGGAATTTGGAGAGGGTGACTATGCCTATATGCAGGGAACCTCGATGGCCTGCCCGCATGTGTCGGGTGTTGCAGCTTTGGGACTGGCCTATGCCAAGAAGATGGGTAAGACATTTACTCGAACTGAGTTTAAGGAGTTGTTGCTGAGTTCTGCCAATGATATAGACACGCGACTTAACGGTTCCAAATATTCAGGAAATAAAACTATAGACCTCTATCCCTATCGCAAGATGCTGGGTACAGGCTCTATAGATGCATACCTTTTCTGCATGCAGATAGAGGGTATTCCATGCCTGCAGGCCGAGAACGGGAAAAAGCAATGGTTGGATGTCGGTGCCTATTTCGGCACTTCGGCCGTTAATCTTACCTATCTGGACGTCTCCATATCTGATGATGACTATCAGTCTCTCGGCCTGGTAGAGAAACCATATATGCAATATGGAAGGTTGTACGTTCATCCTACTAAGCTTGGATCCGGAAGAATCAAGATTACTGCTGTGGCTGGTGGATCGATTGTCGGCGGTGAAGATGCCATCGGTGGTATGGTTATGACGCAGGAGGTGTCTGTTATTTCTCGTTCGTTCAAATCTAAAAATGGAGGATGGCTATAATGAAAAAGTATCTTTTTATTTCATTGGTATGCTTGCTTTTTACTGGTTGTAAGAAGGAACAAACAGAAGAGGAGAGTTTGAATATCGTGGGTAGTTGGCATCTGACGGAGTTGTCGCAGATTGAGACTCGCTCGGTAACTATCGGTAAGGAAGCTATAGACATCTACATTCATTTCATCGTAGACAACTCTTTTCACCTCTATCAGAAAGTAGGTGCTGGGAAATTCCGACATTTCTCAGGCACTTGGGAACTTGTTGACAGCAAGTTGTCGGGAATGTACGACGATAAGACTATGTGGGGAACGGAGTATGATGTTATGTTGAATAACAATGCTACAGAGTTGAGGCTGACGTCTGGTGGAGAGGAGTTTGTCTATATAAAGGAGGAGATCCCGAATACGGTGTTGTCCGGAATGTAGTCCATAACTATAAACTCGTCTTGTGGAGGTGGAATGTGGCGGTACGGTTATTTGTGTTGCTTCCTTTCATCACGGCGGATTTGAGGCTCGCTATGTAATGTGATGATGACGACATCGGTAGGAGCAAACAGACGTACGGGATAGCGCGAAGTGCCCAATCCGTTGGATATGATGATAGGGACCCCCGTGCGGCTACGTTTCATTCCCGTGCGGTAACGCATGCCATATTTTGAGGCGGTGATGGGTGCATAGAGCCCGAAGAGTGTCACCTGGCCGCCATGGGTATGGCCTGCAAGAGCCAGATCGGCATTGGCGACATCGGCATCGTCCACGTAGTCAGGTGTGTGGGTGAGTAGAATGACGTAGGAGTCTTGAGTGATCAGTTCCGAGTTCTGTGTCTTGGCTCTGGGCGTTGCTGTAGGGTAACGCCCAGCATAGGGATTGGCACCCCACACGACGATGCATGTTCCTTCTCGGCAGATAGTGTCGGCAGCCTCCTCTAACAGGTGAATCCCATATCTTTCCATTGTTGAACGTATGAGGTCGGTGCAACGCTCGTAGTCATTGTTGCCCAATACGGCGTATATGCCGTCAGGGGGCATCACGTGGGCTATTTCGGTTAGCAACGGTTCTACATGTTCGCATCCCTCCTGATAGTCGCCACCCAGCATCAGTACATCGGGTGCCAAGGCCTGCAATGCCTTCACCGTGCCACGTAGTTGGCGTTGCTTGAACTTGCTCTCCAGGTGAAAATCCGATGCAAAGGCAATACGGTAGCCGTCGAAGGCTGTCGGTATGTCGGGCGAAGAGATGTCGTAATCACGCACACGTCCTACTCCCGCATAGCGCACCGAAGTGCATGAGGCGAGCACACATAAGGTCAATGAAGAGATGATGAAACGACGCATAGCACCATTTTTCGGAAAGTGGCCTTGTTAAGTAGTGTACAGTTGGCCAATCTGTAGGGCTCTGGCCCATACAGATTGGCTACTCGGCCAACAGTCGTTGTATCTCTGCTTCGAGATCCTTCACCGAGGCATCGCGCATTACCAGCTCGCCTGCACGGTTGATGAGGAAGTAGGTAGGCAATTCGCGTACCCCGTAGAGTGTGGCCGACCTGCTGTAGGGTGCTTCCTCGTCGCGTACGCATATCCAGGGAATGTTCTCTGCCGCAGTCTTCCAGAAGTGCTCGTTGGGGTCGAGTGATACCTGATATATCTCGAATCCCTGAGCGGCATATTTGCTGTAAAGTTCGCGCAGGATGATAACGCGGGCAGCTGATTGCTCATGCCCGTAGGCGGTGAAGTCGAGCATTACAGCCTTGCCTTTGAGGTCGGTGAGCCGGTGTTCTATACCGTCAATGTCGGGCAGGTTGATGTCTATAATCGAGGTCTCTACTATCTTGTCCTGGATGGCGCTGTAGTCTATGGCCTGAGGTTGACGGGTATTTTTCATTCCCTTGATGGCAATGTTCTTGAGGTGCTTGGCGCGTTCGGTCTCCGGATGGAATAGGTCAAGGTTGGTGGCTACGGCTGCAAAGCAACGTATGTCGTCACGAACGGTGAGAGGTGCGAAGATGAGTTCGCCTCCTAATCGTTGGAATAGGGCGAAGTAGGCGTAAGGCTTGCCGGGAGCTGCGTAGATATACTCCATGCGCACCTCCTTCTTGTATTTGTTCACCAATGTATCGATACGAGCGCGTGTAGTACCTACCTCAGGACCGGAGTTGCGCACTAACATCTGCACGGCATGTTGCAGCTCACTCTGCTTGTGTACCAGTTGCTTGAGCATAAGGTTGTCGTCCGACCCATCTACCTGATAAGCGATGCTCATGGTGGGGAGAGTTGCGCTTACGTGCAATGTTTCGGTAGAGTCTATGGAAAGGTATGCGATTTCGCGGCCTATACGCAAACGATAGAAGTCGAAACATTCGGGTTGGGGTACGCGGAAACGGAAGGTTCCGTCGGCCTTCAAGTGGACTGAATCGGTTACGGTGGTACGCTCTATCCCGATGTGGTCAAGGTAGAGTGTCTTGCCTTCTGCTTCGGTAATATTGCCTTCGATGGTGGCCATCGGGTTTTGTGTGCAACTTGTTATGGCAAACAAGGCTGTCAGGATAAGGGTATTTTGCAGTCTTTTCATTGTTTTTTCGTTATTTTAGGTGCAAAGCTAAGGAAAAATACTGAATTGACGATAATATTTCTTCCATTTAAGGTGATTAGTGCCAACTTTTTACTACCTTTGCCCGAATTTTAGACGTAATATATAAATAAGTTAAGATGAATCCGATTACAAAATCAGTGACTCTACCTGACGGAAGAGTCATCACGCTGGAAACCGGGAAATTGGCCAAGCAGGCCGACGGCTCAGTGATGCTGCGCATGGGCAACACCATGTTGCTGGCTACAGTATGTGCCGCCAAAGATGCAGTTCCCGGAACAGATTTCATGCCTTTACAGGTTGAGTACAGAGAGAAATATGCCTCATTCGGCCGTTACCCCGGTGGCTTCACCAAACGCGAGGGTAAGGCTTCAGACAATGAGATTCTGACTTGTCGCTTGGTTGACCGTGCACTCCGTCCGCTCTTCCCCGACAACTACCACGCAGAGGTGTATGTAAACATCATCCTCTTCTCTGCTGACGGTGTGGACATGCCCGATGCATTGGCTGGCTTTGCTGCTTCTGCCGCATTGGCCGTTTCTGACATTCCCTTCAACGGTCCCATCTCTGAGGTGCGCGTAGCCCGCGTAGATGGCGAGTTCGTTATCAACCCCACCTTTGCTCAACTTGAAAAGGCCGACATGGATATCATGGTAGGTGCTACCATTGACAATATCATGATGGTCGAGGGTGAGATGAAAGAGGTTTCAGAACTTGACCTGCTTGAAGCCATGAAAGCAGCCCACGAGGCTATCAAGGTACAGTGCCAGGCTCAGCTTGAACTGATGGAAGAGGTTGGCTCTACCGTGAAGCGCGAGTACTGCCATGAGGTGAACGACGAGGAACTCCGCGCCGAGGTGAAGGCTGCCTGCTATGACAAGGCATACGCCATTGCTGCTGAGGGCAACCGCGACAAGCACGCTCGTGCCGAGGCTTTCGAACTCGTTCGCGAGGAGTACAAGGCTGCATACACCGAGGCTCATGCTGAGATGGATGCCGATGAACTTGCCGAGAAACTCTCGCTCATCAACCGCTACTACCATGATGTAGAGAAAGATGCCATGCGTCGCTGTATCCTCGATGAGGGCAAGCGCCTCGATGGCCGCTCTACTACCGATATCCGTCCCATCTGGTGCGAGGTGGGTTACCTGCCCGGTCCTCACGGCTCAGCAGTGTTTACCCGTGGCGAGACCCAGTCATTGACCTCAGTGACCCTTGGCACCAAGTCTGACGAGAAGCTCATTGATGATGTGCTCAATCAGTCAAAGGAGCGTTTCCTCCTCCACTACAACTTCCCCCCCTTCTCTACCGGTGAGGCAAAGGCTCAGCGCGGCGTAGGCCGTCGTGAGATTGGTCATGGACACCTCGCATGGCGTGCCTTGAAGGAGGTGCTCCCTGTGGACTATCCTTACTGCGTACGCGTAGTATCTGATATCCTCGAATCGAACGGCTCATCATCTATGGCTACCGTATGTGCCGGTACGCTTGCTTTGATGGACGCTGGTGTGCCCATTCGCAAGCCGGTTTCTGGTATCGCCATGGGTCTTATCAAGAACGCTGGCGAAGAGAAGTATGCCGTACTGAGCGATATCCTCGGTGACGAAGATCACTTAGGTGACATGGATTTCAAAACCACCGGTACTGCCGATGGCTTGACCGCTACGCAGATGGATATCAAGTGCGATGGCCTCTCTTACGAGATCCTTGAAAAGGCGCTCTATCAGGCTCGTGATGCACGTCTCCACATCCTCGGCAAGATCACTGAGTGCATCGCCGAACCCCGCGAGGACCTCAAACCCCATGCCCCCCGCATCGTATCTATCACCATACCTAAGGAGTTCATCGGTGCTGTTATCGGCCCGGGTGGAAAGATTATCCAGGGTATTCAGGAAGAGACTGGTGCTACCATCGCTATTGACGAGGTTGACGGTGTAGGTAAGGTAGAAATCGCAGGTACCTGCAAGGAGGCTATCGACAGCGCTCTCTCCAAGATTCGCGCTATTGTAGCTGTTCCCGAGGTGGGCGAGGTATACACAGGTAAGGTGCGCAGCGTAATGCCCTACGGCGCATTTGTAGAGTTCATGGCTGGCCGCGACGGCTTGCTCCATATCTCTGAGATTGACTGGAAGCGTTTCGAGACCATGGAGGAAACCGGCATCCAGGAGGGCGACGAGATAGATGTGAAGTTGCTTGATATCGATCCCAAGACTGGTAAATTCAAGCTCTCACACCGCGCACTCATCGAGAAGCCCGAAGGCTATGAGGAACGTCCTGCACGTCCCCGTCGTGAGCGCCCCGAGCGTGGCGAGCGTCGTCCCCGTCCCCATCATCGTGAGGAGTAATACTTAAAACATTATATTCCCTCCCCCGAGGTTTTATGCCTCAACCCGTGATGCCGCGAAGTGATTTCGCGGCATCATTTTCTTTTTTTCATATTCGCAGTAGGCAGTGCTCCCTACGCTACATAAAGTCGTTATTTATCGTACAGGTAGAAGATACGTTCTGCATCTTCCACTTCTCGTCGGCTGTGTTGCCCTCGGCGCAGTCTTGGAAGATAGCCATATAGTCTTCCCACTCCTGCTGGCGCGGTTGGATAGCCAAGCGAACCATGGCGCTGTCCCAGTCAAAGTCTACGGGGAGCTCCACAATTATGAGGAGGAGGTTGCCCAGCAGATATCTCTCCATCTCGAGGATGCCCACCTCTTGTATACCTGTGAGGATTTCGAACCATGCCTCCCCTTCGCTATGACGGTGTATGTACTCGTGTATGAGAACGTTGTCAGACTTGAGGCTCATGGTGCGACAATAGCGCTTCATGGGCATAGGATGCAGTTTTGAGTTGTATCCAAACATTCTTTGAATTATGAGTTTAGAGTACCATCCAGCAGGCAACTCCTAATTAAAAACTTACTGCCAGCACGGGAGCAATGGCATTGGTGTCCTCTTCGGGGAGCGTCACTATGAGTCCCTCGGGGCTGTTTGCAAAGGGCACTTCGCCATAGCCAAGCAACTCCACGCCTGATACCTCACCGCTATAGTGGCGCGATGCTGAGCCCAGCGACTTGAAGGTGCAGGTGCGCACCTCGGGCCAGCGCATGATGGTGGCAAACACGGTATCATCCCGCTGCACGAAGCGTACATCGGCAGCCGAGTAGTCATTGTTCTCATTGAATCCCTGCGCATTGATGGGGCGTGATGCCTCTGCTGAGGGGCCTTCGCCGAAGGTTTTCCACGGGCGAGTGTCGTAGATAGAGTTGCCGTTCACATCCATCCACGCCTTGATGTCGGCCAATATGGCCATCTCCTTTTCGTCTATGGAACCGTCGCCACGTATAGGCACAGAGAGCAGCAGGTTGCCGTTCTTGCTGACGATGTCTACCAGCATGGAGATTATCTGCTGGGCACTCTTGTAGCGGTTCTCGTTATATACGGCAATATCGTAGTGCCAGCTACCTATGCAGGTGCAGGTTTGCCAGTACTTCTCCTGCGCACGGTCGGGTACGCCACGCTCCACATCCCACATCATCAGTTCCTTATGCTCCTCTTCTAACACCTTACCCATGGCCACCACCTGCTGCTGCCCGTCATTGAGGCGAGCGCTGCGGTTGTAGTAGTGAGCCAGGATATTGAGTCCCACCCGGTCGTCGCATCCGTAGAAAGGCAGCACCGTATCGTCAAAGTAGAGCATATCGGGGTCGTAGTCGTTGATGCACTGGAGCACACGGTTCTGAAACTTCATCTTATACTCCTCCGAGGGTAGCGAAGCGCCGTTCTGCCATCCCCACTGGCCATGTATGTTGCCCTCTCGCTCCCAGCCCTCGCTGTGCTCGTGGCGCTGGGCATAGAGTTCTTGAGGGTCGTAGTTTTCCCACCATAATCCCTTGCCGTCGACTTTGGTGAGGTTGCCGTCATAATCTTGCGACTTCTCCATCCACATCCATGTGTGGCTACCGTGCATGCTGATACCGAGGGGCAGATCATACTTCTCGCATGCCTGGGCCCATTCGCCTACGATATCGCGCTTGGGACCCATGTTCACCGAGTTCCATTCCTGATAGGGCGAGTCCCAGAGGTCGAAGTTGTCGTGATGCTGTCCGAGGGTGAAAAAGTAACGTGCCCCCACGCTCTTGTAGAGCGCCACCAGCGAGTCGGGCTGCCAGCGCTCGGCCTTCCAGTCGCGTATAAGCTCCTTCATGCCATACTCCGAGGGGTCGCCAAGGTGCTCTTTGTGCCAGTGATTCTGCCAATGTCCATCGTAGTACATGTGGCGGGCATACCAGTCGCCCCTCATGGCCTGGCACTGCGGTCCCCAGTGTGCCCAGATACCAAACTTGGCATCCTTGAACCACTCGGGACATTCCCACTGCTTCAGGTTCTCCCAGTCGGGTGCAAACTCACCGGTCTCTACTGGCACATTCTTGGGTGCGCATGCCGTCAAGGCAGCTGCCAGTACGGCACTACACAGTGCTTTGTTCTTTTTCGTTGTTTTCATAGTATATAATAATTGTTTATCAGAGTATTTGAAGGGTAAACTTGCCCAGTAGCGTCGCCTTGCCATCCACGGTGGCAGTGACCTCACAGGTGCCCTGCTCCAAAGTAGCTTGCGGCAGGGTGGCTGTGGTGCGTGCATAGGGAACCAAGGCATCGATGGTGGTTGAGCCTATAAGCTTGCCGTCGATGGTCACAGCTACCTCGACTGGTTGTGATGTCGATAGACCGAAGTTCTCTACCGATACCTTCACTGCGCCTGCCTCCTTATCGTACCAGGGGCGACGTGCCGAGAGCATTGCAGGGCGATAGTCCACATAGGGCAGACTGGCGTAGCCAAATACCATCTTGCCCTGCTTGGTGCGCCCGATGAGCTTGGGGGCCCACTCGTCGGGAGTGATGCCGCTGCCCTTGCCCTTGAAGGTGACGATGAGGTCATCACCCTCGACACGGGTGCGCAGGGGCTTGCATCCACGGCCAAAGTTTACCTCTTTGTAGCTGCCGAAGCGCAGCGACTCGAAGTCGAGCTCGGTCATTGGGTTGAAGTCCTTCTCGCCCCGTATGCGCAGTTCTATGTGCTTGGTGGCTGCTGTGATGGATTCCTCACCCAGCACCTCAAGCAGTAAGCCCTTATTGAGCGGTATGGCGATATTCTTCGAGCTGTGGCGGTCGTCCGGGAGGTCTTCCCACTTGATGGTGTCGATGACGGCAAAGTTGGCCTGCACGGCACGTCCCTGCTCGTCCTGGCGTATCTTCAGGCGCTCATACTTGAACCAATGCTCCACTTCGCCATCCTCGTGGCGTGCCACACCCGGCATGTAGGCCTCGCCCTGCTCGGTGACCCAGTGGAGGCCATCCTTGGAGCGCTGGTAGAAGGCGATGCGCCCGAGCCAGTCGTTGACGATGAGGTGATACTGCAGGCTGTCGCGCCACACCACGGGATCCTCGAATCGACCCTCTACGGCAGGGTATACCCGCTCGTGGGTAAGTTGATTGTAGGGCGACAGACCATCGCGGCTTACCCATACGCCACCGCCACGACATACCATGAGGTACGACCCGTCGGGGCGGCGGGCAAAGGTGAGGTTCGACAGACCCTCGATGATGCGTCTGTCGCGAGCATCAAACTGCAGCTTACCGTAGGTCCACACGTGGCTGTCCTCGCTATCGGCAATGTAGTATCCGTCGATGACGTACACCACCACGCGTCCATCGGCAAGGCGGAATGCCTCGGGGTTGTGTCCCTTGCCCACGGAGTTCTCCACCTTGAAGGGGCCGTAGGGATTGTCGCACGTGGCGTGATACACGGTGGAGTTACTCCAGAACATGTGTCCCTTAGGCGAGCTCTCGGGCCATCCGCACACGTAGAGGTGATACTTGCCATCGGTAGTCTGCAGGATGTTGCCGCCCCAGAAAGAGATGTCGGGCAGCTCTATGCCATTGTCCACGTAGCGGCCTTGCACGCTGTCGGTACCCCAGATGCCCTCTCCCTTGGTGCCTTGTGGCATGGGCAGGAAGCGGTCCATGAAACGGGCTCCCACGACCAGCTGTGCCCACTCGGCAGGGCGCTCTCGCTCGGTCACCTGAGCGGTCAGGGGGGCAGTACTTAGAGTGCATAGGGCCACGAGGGCGGTGAGTGCGGCCTTACGGCCACGATGGGGGTTGCTGTTCTTTATCATAATGTGATGATTTTACAATTAGGGGTAATTAGGGGCTATTAAGGGTGATTAGGGGGCGTGATGCTAAAACTTCACCAGGATGCGGAACACCTTGGCGGGGTCGGCCGTCCACTGCTGCATGGCCTCGGAAGCCTCTTCGGGAGCGACCACGGCACTGATGAGCTCGTCGGAGGGGCAGGCACCCAGCTGCAGGTAATGGATGACAGCGCGGAAGTCGGCAGGCTGAGCGTTGCGCGAACCGCGTATGTCGAGTTCCTTCTGCACAAACAGCTTGGTGGTATAGCTCACATCGCTCTTGGCATAGCCGATGTATACCACGCGTCCCGTGAAGGCCACCTCCTCAACGGCTGCCCTATAGGTCGCTGGCGAGCCTACTGCCTCGATGACCACCGTGGGACCCAAGCCTCGGGTGATGCACTGCAGGCTCTCGTGAAGCTGCTCGGTGGCGCTGTTGATGGTGTGGGTGGCTCCCATACGCTGTGCCAGGGCCAGCTTGCTGTCGTCGAGGTCAACGGCGATGACGGTGGCTCCGCGCAGCGAGGCACGTGTGATGGCGCCAAGGCCTATCATGCCGCAGCCGATGACCATGACCGTATCGGTATCGGTCACCTGTGCACGGTCTACCGCATGGAAGCCCACGCTCATGGGCTCTATGAGGGCGCAGTCGCGCAGCGAGATGCCCTGCACGGGTATCACCTTCTGCCAAGGCACCACGATATAGTCGCACATGGCACCGTGGCGCTGCACGCCCAATGTCTCGTTATGCTCGCAGGCATTGGGACGGCTGTTCAGGCACGAGGCGCAGTGTCCGCAGTTGGTATAAGGGTTTATGGTCACGGTCATGCCTACGGCAAGCGTGTCGGGCACGTCGGGGCCCACTTGTGCAATGGTAGCTCCTATCTCGTGCCCGGGGATGACGGGCAGCTTCACCATGGGGTTACGTCCGAGGAAGGTGTTGAGGTCTGAGCCGCAGAAGCCCACATAGCCAATCTTCACCAGCACCTCACCGGCATGCAGCTCGGGCTGAGGTATGTCGGCAACGCAAAGGTTGCCCGGGGATGTTATCTGTATTGCTTTCATTCTGACATATTCTTTATATAGGGCAGCTCCACGAGGTGGGTAAACCCGTAGAACTCCTGTGCATTCTTTCCGAGGAACAATGCCTTCTCCTCCTCTGTGAGGTCGCGGCTCTTGCTCACGAAGTCGTAGCTCATGCGGTAGGTGATGGCGGTGATGGTGCGCGGGTAGTCGGACCCCCACATCAGCTTGTCCATACCCACGAGGTCGGCCGCCTCGCGTATGGCGCGTATGGCACCATGGAAGGGATAGAACTCATCGTTGAAAAGCCAGGTGATGCCGCCCGACTCTATGCGCACGTTCCGGTGACGTGCCAGGCGTATCTGCTCCTGCCATCCCTCGCGTGTCACCATGCCGAAGTGGCCAATGGCAATCTTCAGCCCGGGACACTCCTGTATGATTTCCTCCATCTCGCCCACCTGCAGGTTGCCGTCGGCAAGGTCGATGGAGAGTATGGCTCCGCGCTGCTCCATGAGGCGAAACATCTGCATCATCTCGTCAGAGACGAGGCTCACGCGTCCCTCCCTCAGCAGCAGTCGCTGGGCAGGTATCTTGATGGCACGGAAACCCGCGTCGAGCAGTTCGCGTGCATGGGGCAGGAAGCCCGGACGGCGAAACTCACACATGCCACACACCATGAAGCGCTCAGGGTAGCGGCGTGCCACCTCCATGAGGTAGTCGTTCTGTATGCCGTCGATATACTCTTGTGTGATGACTGCTGCCGACACCTGCGCATAGTCCATATTGGACAGCATCACCTCGGCGCTGTTCACCCCGTCTACCATGAAGGGCGGCACCATCTGGCGTATCTCGCCCATGAAGAGCGAGCGTCCCCCATCGAGCGTGCGTATGGGCAGTCCGTCAACCTCTGTATCTTGCCTCAACCATAGGTGGGCGTGTGCATCAATGATTTTCATTTGATTTATGATTTGTGATTTATGATTGCTGTGCGGCAGGCCAATTGTGAATTATGAATTGTCAATTGTGAATTATCAACTATTCCTCCAGCTCACTCGCTGCTGCTCACCGATAATCTCCTGCACCTCGTGCACCAGCTGCCAGTCGATAGGCTCTTCAGCCCAGCGCAGGTTGCGTGCCACGTTGTCGGGGTTGGCACTGCTGAAGAGTGTGGTGGCGATACGCTCATTGGTGAGGGCATACTGTATGGCCAACTTTTCTATGGGGTAGCCCTTGGCCTTGCAGTGCTGTGCGGCGCGGCTGCACGCCTCCACGAGCGGCTGCGGTGCCGGATGCCATGCGGGCACACCGCGCTCCGAGAGCAGCCCCATCGACAGGGGCGAGGCGTTGATGATACCTATGCCGCGCTGCTCGAAGTAGTCGAGCCAGTCGGTCAGCTTGTCGTCGCACAGGCAATAGTGGCAGAAGTTGAGCACCGTCTCCACTGTGCCCTCGGGCACGTGGTCGATGACCCAGGTGAGGTTCTCAATCTGCAGGTCGGTGATGCCTACGTGGCTCACCACGCCCTTGCTGCGCAGCTCCACGAGTGCGGGCAGAGTCTCCTCGGCCACCTGGTGCAGGTCGGCAAACTCGATGTCATGCACGTTGATGAGGTCTATATGGTCTACGCCCAGGCGCTCCATGCTCTCATACACGCTCTCCGTAGCCCGCCGGGCGCTGTAGTCCCAGGTGTTGACACCATCCTTGCCGTAGCGCCCCACCTTGGTAGAGAGGTAATACCTGTCGCGCGGAATCTCACGTAGCACCTTGCCCAGCACCGTCTCGGCTTTGTAGTGCCCATAGTAGGGCGACACGTCGATGAAGTTCATGCCACCCTCGACGGCCACATGAGCCGCCCTGATGGCTTCGCTCTCGCTGATACTGTGAAATACGCCGCCCAATGAGGAGGCTCCGAAACTAAGGGCCGATACCTTCAAGCCCGTTTGTCCAATAGTGCGATAATCCATAGTGGAGATTGTATTTGGGTTATTTTACAAGTAACTTCTTGCCATTCATGATATAAAGTCCACGTGGCAATGTGCCGATGTCTTCGCTTACCTTCACCCCCTGCAGTGTATATATGCTTGTTGCTACAGGCTGTCCGGCATACTCCATATCCTCCATTGCGGTAGTCCCGTAATAAGCGAGTTTCACCTTCTCGGCACGAAACTCCTGACGTGCGGGACTGTTCAGCAGGTCGGCCTGCCATCCGAGCAGCACTTCCTGTGCTTCGGTTATGGTGAATCGTATGCCCCAGTACTCCCCGTCGGCCCGACACTCCATGAGGGGCATGTGGGCTATTGCTTTATCGGGAATATCAGTGGTGGCAAGAGGCTCACCGGCTGCAAAGACATAGGCATTGGTGATATTGTCTACGGTGTTGTATATAGCTCCAAAGAAGTATGTACCCGCCTCGAGTTCCACACGGCGGTATACCCGGGCGTCAGTGATGTCCGATGTCTCAGGAGCATTCTGCTTGTCGTCCCACACGCCCAATGTGAGGTGATCACGGCCAGGCCACTTGTCGAGTCCGCCACGTGTGCCCTCGCTATTGGAGGGTATGCCATAGTTCTCTACCGTCCAATATAGTGGGATACCGAATCGGTCGTTACCACCCTTGGCACGTGTGAATCCGTAAATCTCCACCAGATATTGTTCGGTGACATCAGCAGCGCCAGCCTCATCGTAGGTAGTGCCCTTGACACGTCCTCCATCGAGGAATACACCGTAAGCCATCGTGAGCGCATCGTATGCAGCAACAATCTCCTCTGCCGAAGCATCATCAGCGACAGTACGTGCTTCAGCGATGGCCGCCTTCAGCGCATCCGACGCCTCCACGGTATAGTATCCCGTATTGTCGCCTACCTTGACGGCATCAGCCTTAGCCGATATCTCCTCGATGAGGTCCTGCAGTTTGGCATGAGTAATTTCGTTATATCGGTACAATGCTATCTCTTCGGCACGTATCTCCTGAGTGGTAGAGCCACTGGTGAGATTCATCTGAAAACCGATATAGAGGTCGGTATCCTCAGTGAGTGTAAAATTGAGTCCATACAACTGCATGTTATTGGTAGCCTCGGCAAGTGCGTAGTATGCAATGGCATTTCCCGGTATCGCATCGGTATCATACAGTTCAGACGACACAAACATATAGGCATCGGGGCTCACCTGATAGCAGGCGTTGAATGCTGCACCAAAGTAGTACCTGCCGGCACCGAGACGTATGCGACGATAGATGCGTGCATGGGCAAGATTGCCCTCCTGATTATTGGCAGCATCGTTCCATACACCAAGCATGAGGGCATCTCTGCCCTCATGCTTGTCGAGCCCCTGCTTCACGCCGTCGCCTCCGTTAGGTATCTTAAAATTCTCCACAGTCCAATGCTCGGGCCTTCCAAACCGTTGCTCGCCTCCCTCGGCGCGAGTAAAATCGGATGCTTCGATGAGAAATTCTTCTGTGATATCCTCGTAGGGCATGTTGTCAGGTGCGCCGCCCAGGTTCTTAGCTTGGGCGAGGTAGGTTTCCCATTCCTCTTTTACCTGATAGTATAGCGTGTTCTCTTCCTCTGGGGTGAGTGTTCCCACCTGTTCCATCCATGCGTAGCACTTGTCAAACATGGCTTGCCACGCCTCACGGTTGTAGTATCCTGTATTGTCGCCCAAGAACGGCTCCATCTCGGCCAGCGTGGCATCCATCTCGTACAGCAAGTCGTCGAGATAGGTGTCGGGCAAAGCATAGAGGGCTACGGTCTCAGCGCGAAACTCCTGCGTGGCATTGCCCGTGAGGTTGGCTTGAAATCCGATGTATAGGTCGGCCTCCTCCTTCAGTTCAAACCACAATCCGCATAGTTGCTTGTCTTCGCTAACCTCCTGTATCGGATAGCAGGCAATGGCGTTTTCTGGTATTTGAGCTGTAGAGAACAACTCTGTAGAAACAAACATATAGGCATCACGTCCTATACCGTAGCGTGTGTTGTATCCTGCACCGAAGTAGTACTTGCCCTCCTCAAGGTGCACCTTACGGTATATGCGCGCATTGGCGAGGTCGCCCTCCTGATTGTTGGCTGCATCGTTCCATACGCCCAACATGAGAGCATCATTGCCCGAGTAGCGGTCGAGCCCCTGCTTCACGCCGTCGCCACCGTTAGGTATCTTGAAGTTCCCGACAGTCCAATATTCGGGTTTGCCAAATCGGGTGTCACCCTCGGCACGTGTAAAGCCCGAGGGCTCTACGAGGTATTCCTTTGTAATATCGGTATATTCAGTACCGGTAAACTTACCTCCCTTGTTCATGCCATTCTTCTTGAAGTCCTCATACACGGCCAGCAACGTAGCAGTAGCGTCCTCAAGGGCTGCATCGGCCATGTCGGCCGTAGCCTCCTTGGCTTTAGCCAAAGCCTCGCGCAAAGCAGGCAGGGCAAGGGTGCTGGGCTTGCCCGTATTGGTAAAGCTCGCAATGGATTCTACTTTAGCCACATACTCCTCGACAGCCTTGATAGTAGCTTGCAGCTTGTCGTATGCCCTCACCGCATCCTCCTCCAGCGTAATGACAAATACGGGAGCTATCTCATTGCAGCGTGTGGCAGGGACAGTGACGGTGAGTCCGTCGACCCCTTGCGCATACTCTACAGCACCATGCCCAAGCAGAGTCACTGAGGTTACCTTACCGCTGTAGTACTTCGATATGATGGAGAAGCACTCAAAGGTGAACTCCCCACTGCCGGGCCATGCCATAATGGTGGCGTATACCTTACCATCCTTCTGCACGTAGCGTACATCGCGTGCCGAGTAATTCAGTCCCTCGTTGAATCCCTGCGCATTCATCGGGTTGCTGGCCTCGGCCAAAGGTCCTTCACCGAAGGTCTTCCAGGTGCGCGTACCATAGATAGATTCCCCGTTCTGGTCCATCCAAGCCTTGATGCCGACCAATACAGCCTCCTCCTTCTCATCAATGGTGCCATCGCTACGTATGGGCACCGAGAGCAACAGGTTACCGTTCTTCGACACGATGTCGACCAACATGCGAACCACCTGGGCTGCACTCTTGTAGCCGTTATTATTATATACGGCCTGGTCGTAGTGCCAACTACCGATGCAGGTACAGGTCTGCCAGTATTTCTCCTGCATACGGTCAGGAATACCGCGCTCAACGTCCCACAGCATATACTTCTTCTGGTCGGCATCGAGCTGCTTGCCAGTGACAACAACCTGAGGTGTACCATCATGTTGGGCGGCACTGGTATTGTAGTAGTGGGCGAGGATATTCTTTCCTATATTATCGTCGCATCCATAAAAGGGCATGGCCGTATCGTCAAAATATATCATATCGGGCTGGTAGTCGTTGATACACTGCAGCACACGGTTCTGGAACTTCTGCTTATATTCCTGCGAGGGAAGCGATGCACCATTGCCCCACTCCCACTGACTATGTATGGTTCCTGACTCGCGCCAACCGTTGCTGGGGACGTGGTTCTGCGCATACAGCTCCTGTGGATCATAACCTTTCCACCACTTTTCTGTGCCGTCGGCATTGAGCTTGTAGCCATCCTCCTTGGTGAGGTTGCCGTCATACTCCTGCGAGGGCTCAAGCCAAGTCCATGCGTGACTGGCATGCATACTCACTCCCACTTTGAGGTCGACCTTACGGCATGCGTCGTACCACTCCTTCAGCAGGTCGCGCTTGGGACCCATATTTACTGAGTTCCACTCCTGGTAGGGTGAGTTCCACAGATCAAAGTTATCATGATGGTTGCCCAGCGCCATGAAGTAGCGTGCCCCCACGCTCTTGTACAGGTTGACCAGTCGCTCGGGGTTCCAGTTCTGTGCCTTCCAGTCGTTGCACAGCTCCTTGAGTCCAAACTCGGCAGGGTCACCAAAGTGGTCCCAATGCCAGTTCTGCTGTCCCGACCCCATGTAATACATGAATCGGGCATACCAGTCTCCAGCCTCGGCATGGCACTGTGGACCCCAGTGTGCCCAGATTCCAAACTTGGCATCCATAAACCACTCAGGGCATTCCCACTGACTAAGCGAGTTCCACTCAGGGTTATAGTCACCCTTCTTGACTTCAACATCGGTTTGCTGCGCATAGCCAACAACACTTGCAGTCATCAGCAATACCATAAATAAAGTCTTCTTCATAGCGATACGTATTTTACTGTTAAATTCTATGCAGCAAAGATACATTATTTTCAAAATCGAGCTATAGCACAATAAGCCATCAATAGGACATTAATGAGCAACACAAATAGTACACTTTCTTGGCTCTCGTTGCGCATAAGCAGTCTTATCTCTATCTCGCGGTCAGTACAGCCACAAAGCCGCCACGGGGAGCGAGGTCTACACTCGCTGGGAACTGGACATCGGTGTGGATACTCCATGCGCGGGCTTCATCCTCTACATCACCAAAAATAGTGGCGCGGTAGTCACCGCCGCCAAGGAAGCTCCAGTCGACGGATATGGTCTGCTCGGTGTCGAGTCCATTGATGATGCCTACATACCATGTGTTGCCCGAGCGGCGCGCCATCGCTACCGACTCTCCCGGGTAGCCTGCGAGGAACCGGGTATCGTCCCACGCTACGGGCAGTGAAGTTATCAGATGCTGCACCTCAGTGGGCTGAGAGAGGAAGCCTTCGGGACGGTCGGCAAGGTTCTGTAGGGCCGACTCGAACACAATCGTCAGCGCCAGCTCATGAGCATGAGTGGTGATGTGGGGGTGTTGCGAATCGGTGAAGGCACAGGGGGTATAGTCCATGGGGCCTATCACATTGCGCGTAAAAGGCAGCGTGCAGTTGTGCCACGCGGCATTGGGGGTGAGACGACCATTATTGTTATACCATTCGGCACCATACACCGCTTCGGAGGTCATAAAATGCGGATAAGTACGCTGCCAGCCACGAGGGATGGTGGCACCGTGGAAGTTGACCATG
>JAFXEF010000028.1 GCA_017520935.1 Bacteroidaceae bacterium
CTCCGATTTGAAGTCGTCGAGTCCTCGGGCATCGAGGGCAATGTATATCTTGATGGCTACCTCCAAGCCATCAAGCTGTTCGTCACGGGCGAGCCATACCTCGCCAAAGGAACCGCGACCAAGTTCACGCAACAGGTGATAGCGGTTGTGAAAGAGGGTGTCGGGGGTGAGTTGCATAGTAGTCTATATTATAGTATGATGGTGTCTGTGGAAAATACGGCAGTGGGTGTGTCGCCCTTCTCTATTATCGGAGTCAAAGCAGGTTCCTTGATAGGAGTTGCTGTAGGCTGCTTCTCTTGCTTGACTGCTACAGAGTCCTTAGTGACAGTTTGTGCTTTTATCCTCTTTGGACTTTCCTGAGATACAATAGGGCGCAAGTTATGCAAGGTGTCAGACACTACGCTTACAGTATCTACCGCAAGCACTGTTGACGGTGACTTGGGAGCATACAATGTACGACCAATAAGAATACCAACAAGCAGACACAGCAGTGCAGCAACGACTGCAATTACTGGAATCCAAAAGCCTCGTTTCCTACGGACTGGGAGAGAAGGTATAGCGGGAGCCGTTTGGCTGATGTGCTCATCCATAGTTGATGTAGGGGGGATTGGGTTATTGGCCTTCGTGTCATATCCTATGGCATGAGTGGGTTCTTCGCCACCTTCTGTAACCTTAGCCAGTATGATAGTGGTATTGTCGTTCCATCCCAATGATGTGCCTCTATGCCAAAGAGCTTTCAAGCAGTTTCCTATGCTTGTGGTATTGGCAGAGAGTATATCCTCTATCTCTTCATCCCTCAACAGCCCACACAAGCCGTCGCTGCAGAGCAGGAAGATGTCGCCACAGTGTATGGGATAGTCCTTTACCTCAGGATTGGCCTTCTCGCCCGAGTCGCCCAGCGAACGGGTGATGATATTGCTGTTGGGATGGTCGAAAGCGTGCTCCTCGGGCAGCAGTCCCTTGTCCACCAAATCCTGCACATAGGAGTGGTCGTGGCTGAGGCGCACTAATCGGTTGGCCTCATTGTAGCAATAGGCACGGCTATCGCCACACCACCCTACGTATGCCCTATCGGCAAGCAGCCATAGGAGCACAATCGTGCTGCCCATTCCTTGCGTCTCGGGATGCAATGCGGCATACTGTTTCATCTCCTTGTCGGCATCGACTATCACCTGCTTGATGAAGCGTTTCACGGAAAGGCTGTCGGCAAGGTCTACAGCCGAGAGGTCAGCAAACTTTTGCTTTATCGTATCGACCACAATCTGTGAGGCTACCTCACCTGCACTTTGTCCGCCCATACCATCGGCGACCAGGAACAAGGAACCTTGGGAAGGGAGTTCAATACCAACGAGACGGTCTTCGAGCGAGACTTTCCCCGTAGATGTATAGGTGGAGAGGTCGGGGCAGAGCCAGAAATTGTCCTGATTGACAGGGCGGCCTGCCTTGTCACATATCGCAGAGATGTCTAAATGTATCGGTTTCATACTTTATATAATAATAGTATAGCGGTTAGTTTCTCTTCTTGTTCTTTTTCTTGCGTTTGTTCTCAGGTTGGGATACATCTCCAGTATCTTCTACTGGGGTAGCCGGAGAGGTAATAGGAGTGAGCAGCATTGTGGGTTCTTCCTCTTCGACAGCAGTGGAGGAAGTCATGGAGGCAGTCACTTGCATACTCACCCTCGCTATATACCACTTGTCATCGTTAGGATATGCCACACCTATCAATCGGAAATCCAGCACTCCGATAGCACTGTTTATCGGCACCACATATATTCCCGATAGGATGTGTCCCGATACTGAAGGCTTGGGAAGTTGGTAGTCTGTGACTGTAGAATCAACAGCGAGTTTGTAGCGGTAGGTGACAATGGATGGTGCCATATCGCGTGTAAGGGTGGTATCAGAAGCCACCAACCAAACCAGCCAACCCTCCTTGGTGCCATTGGCTGTATCTACCGACAGACCTTTGCGTCCGTTCGCAACACTGTCTATGAAAAGCAAGTGATCGTCTTTGACGGGAAAACTGCAATGCCCGTCATATTGTATGCCGACCATCGCCGTATCTCCTATGGCACAGTAAGAGGTCCGTGATATGATGGGACGATAAGCTGCATTATTCAAACTCTGATAACGGGCATCATACTTCCACGGTGCCGTGAAACGATCAGTTACCACAATACCGTCTTTCACCTGGATACCTACCGAATAGATGGAGTTGAAGAGTTCCTGATGATTCCAGCCATAGCGTGTATTGGTAGCTGTATCGAGCAATTGGTAATCTTGCTGCAATACGACAAAAGCATCTTTGACTGCCGACTCAACCAACTGCTGGTTGGGAGAGTTCAGGAGGCTCTGCGAGATTTGTGCTGCTACACTATGAAACGAGGCAAGCAGCAAGGATATAATGATAGTCTTCTTCATTGGTTTATTCTTTATTGACAGATTACTGATATGGGTACGACAAAACCTGTGGAACGTCCTGCACCGGCCGAGACGATACCGATGACTACAAGATTGCCGTTCTCATCGGTGTAGAAGACGGGGCCGCCCGAGTTGCCTTGCTCATAGTTGGTATCTGTGGTCAATATCACACCGTCTCTGCTGAGTCCTTGCAGAGAAGCAATGGCATTGCCATAGACGGGATTGATGTCGTCTTCGGCATTGGCTCCCAATCCGAGAGGAAAGCCCAAGACGGTAAGTCGGGTTCCCCGGTCCAGATTGCGGCTCTTGGCAGCATCGAAGCGCAGGCCTCCGCGTTCGCTGGTTTTGAAATAGGCGTAGTCGTTGGCATTCAGTGAAGCCAAGGTTAACAGTCTGCCATCTTCCAATGTTCCGCTGCTGTCATTGGAACGGTCACAGACAAACTGTTCACTGGTGAATGTTATCTGCTTGCCCGATGAGGATACGGCAGCAAAATGAGCCACTACCTTACCTCCATTATTGGCTATGGCATTTAGTAGCATCAGCATCTCATTGGTACCACTGGCATCTTGCCAGAAATACCACGCCTCGGCAACGTGACGTGCTGTTACAAAACGGCCATCACTGAGCAGGAAACCTGTTCCAATCCAATTCGGGACATCACCACTTCCACAAGCAACTCTGGCAAATGAGCCATCGGGTTGGGTTATTTCAAATCCTACCGTGTAGATGAAGAATACGTGAGGGAGGCATTTCTCTATGGCTGCATTGTTGATACCCGAAGCATCAACGGTAGTAGACGGCGATGTGGAAATCTGATCCATACGTCCCGACAAATCTCGGATTTTCCTGTTCAAACGCTCATTGTCTGCCAGTATGCTATTGCTCACTTCCTCCAATGAGTCTACGAGATTCTGAGCTGTATTCAGTTTGCCACGTATAACATTGGTTTCAACGCTATTGGCATACAAGAAATAACTCAAGGCCAATACTGCAACAACAAACACGCACGAGATAGCTGTTACGGCACGTTTGTATGGTCGCAGTGCCTGTTGGCGGAATAGGTTAAGGCGTGCAGTAAAGCCTATGCTTTTGACCATACCCTTCTCGCCCTGACTGACGATGAACCCAAGTTTTGGACCATTGGTTGACAACTGTATCTCATCACCGTTCTGCAGGTACCATTCATTGGCGATTTTGTGGCCGTTGAGATAAGTAGAGTTGGTTTGCGATAGTTGTACCAGTTTCCAGTTGTCGCCATCCTTGACAATAGCTGCGTGCTTGCGGCTGACGGTATTGAACGATTCGTCGAAGCGAACCTGACAAGAGGGGTCGCGACCCAACTCTATCTGATCCACGATAATCTGCTGACTTTCGCCTGCTTTGTGATACTTACTCGATACCTTATGCTCCAAGGTATAGAATCTGCGCTCGTCACCGGCAAAAAGTGACTTCATACCGGCTCCTACCGAGCCGGATACTGTTCTTTTATAAGTTTGTGCTGCCATAATTGTAATTATTTATAAAATCGGTTAATCAAGTTTTCAATAATGTAGGATTTCATTTTGGTGAACAACTCATCCTGCTGCTTGTGCAGACTATGGATAAGGAAGGTCAGTATCACGCTGAGTACAAGAGCGACCAATGTAGTGTCAAAAGCTACAGCAAGCATACTTGTCACCTTTTCAATGCCTTCAGGTGTAGATGCCTGATTGGCAAACCCAAGCGAGGCGGCAATGCCAAGCACCGTACCGATAAATCCTACAGAAGGTATAGCCCACGAAGCATAATTGATATATGCTTGCTCGCTCTCTATTTCCGAATTGTAAAGACCTATCTGCGAGTCTACCAAACCAAGCACTTCAGAGGAGGACTTACTGAGACGGTACTTGGTGCAGGACTTCTTTATTAGATCAACCAAATAATAGCTTTGCTGCCGTTCGAGATGCATCATGTTTAGCTTCAGCTGATTGGCATCGTCTGCCGAAAGGATATAATTGTCTTTCTCAGGCAACAGGTGTGCAGAAAAGGAGTCGGCCTCGGTAGTCAACCGGCTTTTAATAGCCATTACCTCCAATACGCCCCAAATGAAAAGGAAGTATGTGGCTCCCTGTATGAGGCCTTCAGGCATAGTGCCTCCAAGCATCACCAAAATTCTGTTAGGATTCTCTTCTGGTGTCATCAGTACCAACGCCACCATAAAAGCAGTTGCTGCAGCAACGCTTATCATCAATCTTATCAGTCTGTTGTTCATAATGTTATTGTAAATAGATATTGTTGTTAGTAACAGTTAATGTACCTATAGTTACACCCTGCATCGGTTGGGTGAGACGTATGTCTGAGAACTCAATTTTCTTTTGATTCCGTTTGCCGGGATGTATCACCACATAACCACTGACATTGGCCGGGGTACCGTTCCAAGGTGTTGACATCTCACTATAGATATTGACAACTATCTTGTAATCGCCAGGAGTGAGTTCCCGCTGATAAAAGAGTTCGTAACGATTGTCGCCAGTCGAACGCGAACGAACATCTTCCAGCAGATTACCCCACGAAAAATTTTTGTTGCGGAAGTTGCAGATCTCTCCGCTATGTAGGTTCTTGACGTGAAGGTCAACATCTACATTGTTCTCCATCCAACTGCACACGATACCCAGTTCGGCATTGGTGCCAAAGAACATACCTCCTGTTTCTTGACTTTCTGCGGCTTCTTCGAGTTCTTCAATCCGTTGTTCCAGTTCACGGATACGTTGCTGAGCGGTTTCGTTCTCTTGTGCAACATTCTGGTACTGTCGGATTTGTTGTCGTAGGTTTTCCAACTCGGAACGTAAAGAGCTGTTCTCTGCTTGCAGTTGCTCTACCTCTGTTGTCAAGGTGGAAACGGTTGCCTGCAATGCCTCTAATTGTTGCTCTATCTGTTCGTATACATCCTGCGGAACCGAATTTTCCAATTGAGTCATCAGTTCATCCAATTGCTCAATTTGAACACTGAGATTCTCCAGCTCCTCCAAAGCCTCTTGTTGCTGGACAGACATCTTGGGAACAATTATAAAAAGGATGATAACTGCTCCCAAAGCCCCCGACAACAGGTCAAGGAACGATGTTCCGAATATGTTTATCTCTTTTCTTGCCATAAATCAATAGGTTTCAACTCTCATTTTTACATCTCCAATGGATATGATATCTCCATTGCATAGTGGTGTGCCGAGGACAGATACTTCCGATGAGTTCAGATAGGTTCCATTGAGGGAATGCTTCCAACCATCGGGAGAGTATTGTTCCCATTGGCCATCACGAATATGCCACCCTTGTGTTTTTCGATTCAATTCCAAAGTGCAGTGTTTGCGTGAAATATAATGGCTTTGTTCTTCAAGTATGGGAATATCGTTGTGTACATCCTCACTTTGCCGACCAATGGTAAGCAATGCACGGTTGGCATGAATCAGTTCGTCCAACACATAAGTCCTTCCATATTCTTCGCCCTGCATAATGCGAAGCAGGATTCTTCCTTGTACTTCTTCGCGTGGAGAACTTACTTGAGGAGTAGCTGACTGTTGAGGGAACAGCGATAATATATCGTCAATATTCTGTGCCCGGTGCTTGAAGTCTGGTATAAGACAGCATTCGATAACTTGTAGCCAATTGACAGTGCTACGGAGTGATCGCAGTGCATCTCTATCCCAAACCCCATGCTTCCCATTATTAAGATAAGGTATCAAGTCGGCTTCGCTACGCAGTTCGCCAAAGGGAAGGTGACCGACAAGCAGTTCATACATCATCACACCGAATGAGAAAATATCGGTAGTGGGTAGCACTGTGGCGTTGCCGCCTCGCGGTGGACGCACTTGTTCTGGGGGCATATAACCATATGTACCGAAAATCTGTTGAGGATGCCCGAACCATCCGCGCTCAGTCATCCGTTTGTTCTGATCACCAGATATACCGAAATCCGTCAAGACAGCTGTACCGTCAGAACGGAACAGTACATTGTCGGGTTTGAGATCGCGATGTATCTTTCCACATCGATGTAGGTCACGTAGTCCCAACAATATATGTATTGCTACATCGGTCAACTCGCGAGGTGTGATGCCTCGTCTATTACGGAGGTCACCATTAGCACAGAATTCCATCAGTATGTAGGGGTTGCCTTCAACGGAACTATGCCCTAAAGAGCGTACGAGATAGTTGCTCTCTATTTGCCCTGTCTCGTACTCCATATCGAAACGTCGCACGATATTTTCCCTATCGGAGGGATGTACCTCCCATAACTTTAGCAACTTGAGGGCGAGAGTACGATTCTGTGCATCTCTGACTTTATATACTGTACCGAAAGTGCCTTCGCCCAGAAGTTTTAGAACCCTATACTTGTGTTCTATGCTGTCGCCCGGAGTGTAAATGCATCTGCTCGGTGCTAAGATAGACATAGGTTATCCTTTAAAAATAAATCGCCTGTTGCCTAAAATGATTACTGCCCCATCTTCCAGTTTGGTCTTCTTGGCTATATGGAGATAAGTGGTCTGTAGTTGGCTCTTATCTTCTATGTACCAAGTACCGTCCTCGTATGTCAATACGGCCTGTTCCCTTGATGTAATGGAGTTATTGTTAGGGTCTGTATTATCCCGATTGAGCACGATGGAATTACCTGTATAGTTGATGGCTTCGGGAATCTTTTCCTCTTCCTCCCAAGCTATGGGGGTCAACGAACACAAGGCTCCGTTTTGGGGTTTAGCCCAAGGATTGATAGTCCCCATCTTGAATGGCTTTCCGCAGTTGCCACAGAAACTGTATTTCGCAGGCACCCTCTTGTGACAGTTCGGACATTCTATCAGTTTCTCGTTATGCTGCATATTGGCATGATTGTTATCCAACGGTGATTTTTCTGCCTTTACTTGGGCATCTCCACAATTGGGACAGTTTGAAGTATCTGAATTGTACAGATAGCCACAACTATTACACTTGACCAATATGCCTGCATCATTTGAAGAACTCTCCCGTACTGTTTTCTTCAATTCTTCCTCAGGAGCTTCAACATATTTGTTTGCAGATAATGAAGGACGTTCTACCATGCTTCCACTCAACGGAGCATTGCATTTCTCACATTTCAAAGCACCAAGGTTGTTTTCCCAACCGCAATTACGACATCGCATAGCTTTATCATTTAAGCCGTAGATTCCCCTAACCGAATGACTTTATAGGTTAAAAAGAAAAAACGTGGGAATCTGTACCTCTTGCTTATCTCGCATACTGGGCTCTCGACTGCCTTTTACTGAAGATAAGCAATGCAGAAGCCCACGCTGAGATATGCACATACAGATATAGCATCAGCTATACGATGTAAAGCAAACCCAAGCAGGACATTTCTCATTGCCTTATCGCGCAGTAAAAGTTTGAATTGTCGAGATTCAGTATGCCGCGGATAAGACGTTAAGTAAACGCCTTTTCTTTATATGTCAAAGAAACCCACCCCGTCCTCCTTTTCATGCGAAAAGGCTCAGCGCGGATTCTCGGTTGCAAATGTAAACAATAATTCACAATTGACAAACTGCAACTGATGTTTATTTCGAAAATATGTTTTTAGTAATGTGTAAATTGTTGCTTAGTAACTTGCTAAATTCATAACTATAAAGCCTGCCTTCGGAGAGTAACGTCTCGTCAGAGTGTCAGAGTGAACCCCCTTAAAGGAGGCGATTTCTTGTTTCATCGCGAAGAAACAAAATCTTCTTCGCGATGTAACAAGATTTTCATCGTGAGGGTGTGATTGAGTGTGCTTAGGAAATCGAGTGGTAGGAAAACAAAAGTAGGAGGAAACTACTTTGGTTTTCCTCCTACTCGAATCGTCAATCATTATCAGATTTATTTCACATAGGTTTTTTTGCCATTGATGATATAAATTCCAGGAACTGTTATCTTGCGCTGTCGTTGGCCATAGAGGTTGTAGATGACGGCATCATCAATTGCCGCCGCTTCATCAGCCGACAGATGCGTGATAGAAATTGAGGTGGTCTCCGTGTGACGTCTGTTTGCCAGCTCCTGTAATTCGTAGGTTTCACCGGTTTCAATAGCCGTGATATACCATTGGGATGCTACTGCACTGGGGCTCCATCCTACAACCTTGTATCCTTGTGTGGCGGCACAGTGCATGCTCTTGTTGCTGTCCAGTGTCCACAGTCCGTTACCCATATCGCTCAGTCTGTATGCTGTGGCTTCTGATGTGGTGGTCGCACTTCCTTCCAACGGCACGCTGGTGGATATGGCCTCGGCATAGGTGCCCGTACTCTTGTTCTTCACATAGTAGGTGCCTTCGTTTGTTGCAGCCTCGAAGTACCACAACTGTGCATCATTATCTGCCGTAGTCTCGCCAATAATGATGTTACTGCCATTAATTGACATGGAGAGGTTAGGATATGCTTTGTTTACCAGACGGTAGGCATTCCCCTCCACAATGCTGATACGGGCGTTCTCGTTATTCTTCACCTCAACATACGCCTGGTAGACTGCATTGTAGGCATCGTCATAATAGGCGGCATTTTCATTGTCATAGAATCTCTTGGCCACATCGTAGATGGGTTGTAGCTCGAACAATGCCGATGCATCATAGTAGCCGACTTTGCATCCTGTGGTGTCAGACAATGCCAATATCTCCTCTACGAGTTCCAGTTGCTTGCCCAACAGTGCACGCTTGGCATCGGTGTTATCGGTATCCATCACATTCACCGCTTCGGTGAGGGTATTGTCAGCATTGACTACGGCTATTTGCAATTGGTTCAGGGCAAGGGAAGCAGCGACATCGTCAGCTATGGCAAACGATTTCTTGTCAGAGAAACCAATCAACACACTGTCAGTGTCATAAATGATGAAGCCCACACCACCTGTACCATCCATCGTTATGGTATTGCCCGATACCGCGTAGGTGTAGCTTGTCTGGACTGTATCGCCAAACGTTGCATAGTTACCTACCTCAGCACATACTGTAGAACCACTATAGAATGTCAGCGTATCGCCTTTATGGCTCATGATGGATTCACCTGTACCATCGTTGATAAAGAGTACGGCGATGTTCTCCTCGTAGCCTAAAGCCTTGACTTCGGCAATGGCGGCATCAATATCATCCTGTGTCATCGTATATACGGCACTGGAGTAGTCGCCTACATTGCGGTTGTTCATCACCTCGAAGCAGCCATAGGCACGGAAGAACTCTGTCAGGTCGTCACCCGATGCCAGGCAGCATTTCTTATAGAAGTGGAGTAGCGATGTGGCACCGCTCTGGTTGTACTGGATGACCATCGGATCCTGACGCAGCATCTCGAAGAGCACGGGGTAGAACTTGGGGTTATGACCAAGGACATGGTAATAGAGGAACATTTTGTAATACATGTGTGTCAGTGCCCAGATGTTGTTGCTGAAGAAGTCTGTACCCTCAGTAGTATACTGCGCAAGCACATTGCTCAACGCACCGTCTGAGCCATTATAACGCGAGGTGCTTTCACCATAGTACCAGAGTACTACATTGGCGAAGAGATTATTGGTGACCTCAGTGAGCCCGCGCATGTTGAGTATTCCTTGGTGTTGGTGACCTATCTCATGGGCAGGTCCCCAGTGCGAACCTGCATCTGTAGGCATGCTTTGCATGATGCCGCTCAACGTATTGAAATGGTATCCGCAGTGATCCCAACCGGCATACATGAAGCTGCTGCCACCAACGCCGAACGACAGACCGTGTACATTATAGTAGTCGCTATAACCGCTTGCATAGTCGCCGGCATCATTACCCGTGTACTCGAATACATAATCCTTGTCCGAATAGGGGGACTTCAGAGCCTCGGCTTTTGTTGTCGCTTCATCAAGTACACCCAGCACAAGGCGTTCCCACAGCATCACATCGTCCCATTCATCAATCACATTCTCGATACTTACCCGGTCGTTGAGGTAGTAGGCCATGCCCTTGCAGCCTTCGACATCATGGAGCGGGAACTGCAGGGTCATATACTTACCCAGTACAGTGACATCGGTCTGTGTAGCGCGTGCCTCGATGTAGTCCCAATCGGCAGCCTTGTCCGGAGTGTATAGTGTATCGCCCACCTTGTTGTAATAGCCATTGATGTAGCCACCTTCAATATGTATCTTCAGATCATCGTAGTCTGATAGCTTTCGTGCTTTGGCCTTGTTGCCACGTTTCCCGTTTGACGTGTCAAAGGTGTGCACCACGTAATTGATACAGTAGTTGGTGCTGTTGGCGAACGAGGGAATCACGTTGAGGCCTTCGTGTAGCTGTATGCCTTCAGCATAGCCGCCTGGCTTGCCATGTCCTGTATATGAGGAGAGGCAGAGCGAGGCTCCCTCAGCGACCGTCCCTTCTACCATCACGTATAGGGCTTCCTTGGCATTGGAAAAGATACCGGTGGGATTGTTCAGATTGGTATGTGCTTTGAGGCCGAGTGCCTTGGCTGCTGCTTCGGGTTCATTGTAAGGCTCGTAGAGTTGCACACGGTACTTCTTGGCATAGTTGGTATCCCAATCGGGCTTGATGGAGTCGCAGTTGTCCTCTGTCCAGTTGGCTGTATATACCTTGAGTACCATCTGTTGCAAGGCCTCGGGCAATGCCAGATAGTCGGTGTCGGTCTTTACGGCATCCTCCGTAGCGAACGATTTTTTCAGTACGGTACATGCCTTATCCGAGAAGAGGTTGTCAAGGGCAGTCTGATATCCTGCTACGGTTACGGCCTCGGGGTCGATGGCCGCCAGCTTCGCCCAGTTGGCCTCCAATTCTGATTCGTTGATATCTACCACGTTCATAGTCCATTGTGTGGCTGGGTTACTGCTTTCCCAACATACTATTCTCCCCACATTGGAAGCATAGTGCATACAGTTGTATGCGCCTGTTGTATTGGTGGCACGCAGGGTATAACCTGAACCTGCTGACAAGCTGCCCAACTTGCAGTTGGCATCCAGTCCATCAGCCTTAACCATCGTCCATGCCACCGAAGTAGCATTCGAACTGCGCAAATAACGTCCGTTGGCAAGATTGCGCAAGCTGTAGCTGCCATCGTCATTCATTGTGGCATGCCACAGTTGCCCGTAGTCGCTTGTGTCGGTAGCAGCTATGGAGATGTTGTTGTTGGAGATGATGCTCATCGAAGAGCTGCTGTTTCCTACATTTACAAAGTTGTAAACCTTTCCATCTGAAAGTTGTGCTTTTGCTGCCAAGCATGCGAGCATCAGCAGCATCATGGTTTTGATTTTTCGATAGTAACACATGTTTTTGATAGATTAATTGTTTTTTAATATTGTTCGGATTTATCCGACATGTTGTGATCACTCTGTCCTGGATTGTAAACTTTACAATAATTGTGTTGTCGTTTGTAAATTACACTATGGAAACATGCAACATGGGTAAATTGTTCATGTTTACAAGGAATTTGCTGAAAATTACTAACAAAAAAATACAGAATAATTAAAAATAACTCACAGACATTTGATTACAAACGTGCTAAAACTGATGCTGTAAGTTAAAAATGTTAAACGGGGAACACTTGTTTACTTTTGTCTAACTCATCCATCAATCCCATTGGTCATATTCTTGCTTGTAAAGAGGAGAAACAATTGTCTGACAGAGAGAACAAAGACGCAGGAACTATGATGAAAAATCAAATCATAACTTATGATTACTTAATCACAACTTATAATTAAGTAATCAGGACTTGTGATTACTTAATCAGAACTTATGATTAACCTTTATATAAGGGGAGATGGAGGTTTTATTTATAAGGACTTTAGAAGTTGATAGCTATGTAAACGGTAAACAATGACGTTAATGATGGTTGTTCACCATCCGCCATTAAGCATTGAGGTGTATTGCTTTGAAACAAAAAGCGGTGGCGAAAATCTCGCCACCGCAACTATAGATACCATGCTATCGCTCTCTTTACTCTACAGGAATGTTCTTGTTTACATTCTTACAGCCGATAAGGGCATAGAAGAGGATGTAGGCAAGCATGGCTACGATGAGCCAATAGCTGGGGATGTAGCCGATGTTGAGGGCGAGTACGTTGTGCTGGATGAGCGGCATGATGCCACCACCCACAACGAGCATCATGAAGATACCTGATGCCTGTTCGGTATATTTGCCGAGTCCCTCAACGCAGAGGTTGAAGATGGCGCCCCACATGATGGAGGTGCAGATACCGCAAGCTGCGATGAAGGCACACTTGAGAGGCACTTGTCCACCCTTGACGGTCATCTGTATGCTTTCGGGCAGGACGATGGCGATGAGCAGCAGAAGGATGGCCAGTGATGCCACACATATCATCTGGGTGCGGGTAGATACCTTGCCGCTGATGACGGAGCTGAGGAAGCGTCCTATGAGCATCAGGAACCAATATGTGGCTGCCAGGAAGCCTGCAATAGCTGCCGAACCCTCGAAGCCGAACGAGTTGATGTAGAAGAGCATTTCGTTGGGAATGCCAATCTCAAGGCCTACGTAGAAGAAGATGGCTATGGCACCCAGTACGAAGTGACGGAAATGCCAGGCGCTGTGCTCATACTTCACGTGCTTGCCACGGCCAAGCGCAGGCTCGGGAACGGCTACACGGGTTATGATGATGAAGGCCAGAGCAAACACACCCATACCGATGAAGAGTAGAGGAGCAACATCGCCCATGCTAGTCTTGTCGGTTACAGTACCTACCAGTACGCCGACGAGCAGCGGGGTGAGGGTACCGGTGAGTGAGTTAAGCGTGCCGCCCGTCTGTACAAGTTGGTTCCCCTTGTTGCCACCACCACCGAGAAGGTTGAGCATGGGGTTCACTACGGTGTTGAGCATACATACGCAGAAACCGCAGATGAAGGCACCGAGCAGGTAGATGATGAGGTTGAGCGCTACGGTCTGTCCGCCTACGCTGAATACGGCGATGTCGGCACCGAATACACTGCTGAGGTACTGCACCAGCAAGCCGATGAAACCGACGGCGAGAGCTATGAGAGAAGTCTTCTTATATCCTACGGTAGTGAGCATCTTGCCCGCAGGAATACCCATGAAGAGGTAAGCGGCAAAGTTCATCATATTTCCCATCATACCGGCCCACTCATAGGTGTAGCCCCAAATAGTACCAAACGGTGCAGCCATGTTGGTAACGAACGAGATCATCGCGAAGATGAAGAACATGGTAATGATGGCTACCATGTTGCCATTCTTTTTTGTTGTACTCATTGTTGTTAAAGTATTAATGTTTATAAAAATGTTCCTACTCGCTGAACGTGTCGCAAAGATACACTTTTCTAACATTATATACTAACACCGTAATATCTTTTCTTGTTTTTTTCTTTTGATTAGGATATGAAGAAAGCGGATGCGCTGTGTGAGCATCCGCTGGTTGTTTTGTGTTTAGCCTTTAGTGTTTAGTGTGTAACCTCTAAACCCTAAACTTTAAACTATATTAGTCGAGTTTGCGTGAACCGTCGCCGATAACTACATCGTATACGAGGGGAGCGTGGCCAAACTCTGCGGTGAACTTAGCCTTGGCTGTCTCTACAAAGTTATCGTACAACTCGTCCTTAACGAGGTTGATGGTGCAACCGCCGAAGCCGCCACCCATTACGCGGCAACCTGTAACGCCACACTCCTTGGCTACCTCAGCGAGGAAGTCGAGCTCTACGCAACTTACTTCGTAGTCCTTGCTCATGCCCCAGTGTGTCTCGTACATCTTGGCACCTACGGTCTCGTAGTCGCCCTTTTCGAGAGCATCACAAACAGCGAGTACACGGTCCTTCTCACCGAGAACGTATTTGGCACGACGATAGTCTACCTCAGGAACGAGGGCCTTAGCCTCCTCGAGCATCTCCCAAGTCACGTCGCGCAGAGTCTCGATGCCAGGATAGTTAGGCTTGAGAACCTCTACTACGTGCTCGCAAGAGCGACGACGCTGGTTGTACTCATCACCGAGTTTGTGCTTCACGTTAGTGTTTACCAACACGAGGCGATAGCCCTTGGGCTCGAAGGGGAAGTACTCGAACTCCATAGAGCGGCAGTCGAGGCGCATGAGGCAGCCTGCCTTGCCGAATACAGAAGCGAACTGGTCCATGATACCGCAGTTACAGCCTGTGTAGTTGTGCTCAGTAGCCTGGCCTACGCGAGCGAGCTCGAACTTGTCGATCTTGCCTTCGCCGTAGATCTCGTTGAGGGCGAATGCGAATACGCTTTCGAGGGCAGCTGATGAAGACATACCGGCACCGAGGGGTACATCGCCAGCAAATGCAGTATCGAAGCCTTTCACCTCAACACCGCGCTTCTGCATCTCGCGGCATACACCGAATACGTAGCATGCCCATGCCTCAGCGGGCTTGTCCTCTTCGTTGAGACCAAACTCTACGTAGGGAGCCTCGTCCTTCGGGTCGATGTCGATAGCGAATGCGCGTACCTTGTCAAGGCCATTGGGACGGATTACCATAATCATGCCTTTGTCTACTGCACCGGGGAATACGAAACCACCGTTATAGTCGGTGTGCTCACCGATAAGGTTAATACGACCGGGAGAAGCGTATGCTACACCTTCGCCACCGAAACGCTCGGTAAAATGTTTTTTTACAAATTCTTTGTCCATAGTATTTACTTTTTAATAATTGGATATAATTGGTGTTATATATTACTTCAAACCTACTTTTGAACCCTTCCAGCAGAACCAGAGAACGTAGAGGTAGTAGATGAACATCATAGCAATAGCATAACCTACGCCGAGGCTGGGGTTGTCAACAACGAGACCCATGAGCGGAGTCAAGGTAGCAGCACCTACCACACCGAGGTTGATGATACCGGATGCAGACTTGGTGTGGGGACCGAGCTCCTGCAGACCGAGGTTGAATACCAAGGGCCACATTACAGAGTGGAACAGACCGGCTGCCAACATGCAGTATACTGAAGCCATGCCGTTGAGCATGAAACTGATACCTACGCAGAGAGCACCACCTGCCAAGCAGAAGGTAAGGATAGTACGGGGCTGGAACTTGCTGAGCACGGCAGCACCGATGAAGCGGCCTACCATCATACCTCCCCAATACATCCAAAGGTAGTCAGTAGCTGTACCGGGCAGTGTAGGATCGGCCTTGAAGTATGCGGGAAGCATGGAGGGGATACCGATCTCGAGACCCATGTACATGAAGATGGCGAGGGCACCCAACCATACGTGAGGATACTTGAACACGCTGCTCTTGTACTGCTTAACCTCACCGGTAGCCTCGGCAGCCTGCTCTTCCTCCTTGATTTCGGGGAGCTTCAAGAATACAAGGATAACGCAGAGCAGCAAGGTAAAGATACCCAAACCCAGATAGGGAGCGGGCACCGCTGCAGGAGTGGGGATCTGGTTACCTATAATCACTGAGCCAATGAAGATGGGAGCCAGAGTGGTGGCTACTGAGTTGAGGGCCTGTGATAAGGTCATGCGGAAAGCACCCTTCTCAGGAGAACCGAGCACCATCACATAGGGGTTGGCTACGAGCTGCAGCATCACGATACCGAGAGCCACAACGAACATACTGCCGAGGAAGTATGCATAGATGACTGCTGTGCTGGCCTCAAGGTTGGATGAGATGGCAGCCCAGTTGATGATGAAACCCAGACCTACGATGGCCAGTCCGAGGATAAGGGTCTTCTTGTAGCCGATTTTGCTCATCATGAATCCGAAGGGGATTGACAGCGCATAGGCACCATAGAATGCGGTGTTAACCAACTGGCCTTGGGCATCACTTAGGTCAAATGCTGTCTTACAGAACTCAATCATTGAGTTGTTCATTGTGGTCACGAATCCGATGAGGAAGCATACCGCGATCACAATGATGAGTGCGAACGTGTAGTTCGGTGTTTGTTTTTTGTTCATTGTGTGTGATGTATTTAAATGGTTTATAATGTGTTATTCTTCTACACCGAACTTATACACGGTTGTCTGTGTATATACTTCGCCGGGATTGAGTACTACGGAGGGGAAGTGTGCCTTGTTGGGGCTGTCGGGGAAGTGCTGTGCTTCGAAGCAGATGGCGCTGCGCTTGGGGAAGGTAGCACCATGAGCACCCTCGAAGCCGCTATGCCAGTTCGATGTGTATACCTGCACGCCCGGCTCTGTGGTATAGCACTCGATGACGCGGCCGCTATTCGGCTCTACGCACTTGGCGGCAAAGCTCAGTTCGCCCGGCCAACGTTTGTTGAGCACCCAGCAGTGGTCGTAACCTACGCCAAATTTGGTCTGCTCGTGGTCTGCATCGATGCGCTCGCCCACCACGTGTGGTGTGCGGAAGTCCATCGGAGTGCCCTCCACGTGGTCAATGCGGCCGTAGGGGATAGATGTCTCGTCTACGGGGCAGTAGTGGTCGGCATTGAGTGTAAGGATATTGTTCTCCACCGATGCGGTGTCCTTCTCGATGCCCGAGGGGCTGAAGAAGGCATGGTGGGTGAGGTTCACGATGGTAGTCTTGTCTGTGGTAGCCTTGTAGTCGATGACAAACTCATTGTCGTCGGTCAAGGTGTATACCACGGTGATGTCGAGTGTGCCGGGGAATCCCTCTTCGCCGTCGGGCGATACATAGTGGAGCTTCACGCTGTTGGATGCCAATACCTCAGCATCCCATACGCGGGCATGATAGCCGGTAGGACCGCCGTGCAGATGGTTGGGACCATTGTTTACGGCCAGTGTGTATTCTTGTCCGTCGAGGGTAAACTTGCCGTGCTTGATGCGGTTGCCATAGCGGCCGATAAGTGTGCTCAGGAAGGGCTCGGGCGAAGCTATCACCTTGTCGATAGAGTCGTGCCCCTGAACTACGTTGCCTAATTTGCCGTTGCGGTCGGGCATCATGATGGTGAGCAGTGCGCCACCATAGTTGGTGAAGGCTACTTCGTTGCCTGATTTGTTGGTAAGGATGAAGAGGTCAGTCTTCTTACCATTGATATCTTTCTGAAAGTCGGCTTGCTTCAAGCCCGACACATTGTTAGGATTACAAACGTTTGACATAGTATTTACTTAAATTTTGATTTAACACGCAAATTAAAGCATTATCTTTCGGATTTCAAAAAGAAAACCACGAAAACTATCCGTAAATGACTAAAAAATACAGGCAAGTTTGCTTCTGGCTCGCTAAAATCACACTTTTTACATTCGATAATACAGGGCTACGAAATTTTACACTATCTTTGTACAGTGAAGCAAATGTTCAGATATTTAGTGTTGGGGCTGTGTGCCATGTGGCTGGTGGGTTGCTCGGCGCACGGAGGGCATAGTGCCGGTTCACATCCTGTTGATGAACTCAACCGTAGGGCTTATGCATGGCGATACCGTAATCTTGACTCTATGCAACACTATGCTACAAGAGCCTATGAGGAAGCCGGACGCTATAGGCACGGTCGCACCGTAGCGTGCAATATGCTGGGTTTTGTGGCCTATATGCAGATGGACTATGAGGCTGCACTCGGCTGGTACGACGAGGTGGACAGGCAAGCTGGGTGTGAACTGGAGAGGCTGGTTGCCGATGTGGGACGGATGAACGTATACTTGCGTACGACAGATAACCTGGAGTTCTACAACTGCCGTGTGAGGGCAACGAAGCGCCTGGCCCATATAAATGAGGAGGTCGATGTCTTCTCGTTGGTCGAGCAGAGACGTCTGCAATCTGCAGTGAACGATTTGTATATGGTGACGGCACTGCATCACTATATGATAGGGCAGCGTCCCGAGGCACACGCAGAGATGGACAAGGTGCCTGATGACGAGGCATTGCGTGCTGACTCTGCACAGTGGCTTATGGCGCTGTATCTTCGAGGTATAGGACTTGATGTCGATGGCGATACACGAGAGCAGCGTATGCTCCGGCGATATTCGTACCTGAACAACTGCTTGCGTGCAGGTCGCGACGGTGGATATGGGTATTTCGAAGGCTTGGCTTCGTCGGGCTTGGCCGAGTTGCTGGCCGACTCACTACGCCGTTCCTATGTGGCACATCATCGCCCCAATTCATTTGCCCAATTAGCAGATAGCACAGAAGAGGTCGTGTTCGCGCTGGCACGTAATGCCCGGCAACGTCTCCATACTTATGGCGATTGCTACGGAGTGGTGAACGCCACCATACAGACCGCCTCCTTATATAATAGAAAAGGAGAATGTGGAAAAGCCCTTGACATATTGTTCGGCCTGCTTGAAAGCGATACCCTATTGGTTCCTGATGCGTTGTGCCGTTTGCACGAGGAGGCAAGTGTGGCTTATGCCGGGTTGGGTGATAAGGCTGCATCGGACAACCACCGCAACGAATACCTTGACCTGTTAGAGACAACACGTCAGGATAAGGAACTTGAGAGCCGGTATCTCTCGCTCAAGCGCCAACAACGCACGATGAACATTTGGTTGGGAACTGTTGTGGTAGGATTCGTGTTGTTGGTTGCGCTCATAGCATTGTTTTCGTGGCACCGGCGTAGCAAGGGTAGCGGTTACGAACAGCAATTGCGCAGTCTGCTGCAAGAGACGGAAAAGAGGGTCTACCTGCATCAACGGCATGTAGCAGCAGGCAAACGCGACAATGTGGTGCGCAAGGCAACCTTTTCCATGGTGGCAGGTATGATGCCATACATAGACCGCATGGCTCACGAGGTGGAACGCCTGCAGCTACCCGAGGTATGGGGCGATGCGGAACTGAGGACACGCAAGTTGGAATATATAAGCGAACTGACAGAAGAAATCAACCACCTCAATGAGGTATTGGCACATTGGATCAAGACCACACAAGGGATGGTCAACCTCCATATTGAGTCGTTCCCCTTGAACGAGGTGCTGGAGATGATAGGACGTAGCAGTGCCACCTTTGCGATGAGGGGGATTACTCTCGAGGTGCAGCCTACCGATGCTGTGGTCAAGGCTGATAAGGCACTCACATTCTTCATGCTCAACACACTGGCCGACAATGCCCGTAAGTTTACATCCGAGGGCGGACATGTCATCGTAGGAGCAAGGCAATATGATGAGTATGTAGAGCTGTCCGTCACTGATAATGGCGTGGGGATGTCGGCCGAGGATATCCATCGTATCCTGCGCGAGAAGGTCTACGATGCTTCGGCTATAGGAGGCGACCTCCCGCCCAGTCAGCGCAAGAACAAGGGTAGCGGGTTTGGCCTGCTCAATTGTAAGGGCATTATAGAAAAGTATCGTAAGACAGATTCGTTGTTCGAGGTCTGTCGCCTGGGTATCGATAGTCGGGTAGGTGAGGGCAGCAGGTTCTGGTTCCGTCTGCCCAAGGGAATACGCCGCCTGACCACCTTACTGTATGTGATGATGTTGCCGGCCTTGGCAATGGCAGGTGAGGCTGTTGTGCTTTCAAATGATTGGGCACAGCAAGAACCCTATGATACCCTCCTGATTCAAGCCTCGTCCTTTGCCGATAGTGTATATTTTGCCAATGTGGACGGTCGTTACGAGGAAGCACTCAGCTTTGCCGATTCGGCCATAGCTTACCTCAACGCCCACCACCGCAAGTATGCTACTGAGTATATAGCCCCGCTCACAGCAGTGCGTGGTGCAGGAAACGATGTGGAGATAAGTTGGTGGCTGAGCGACTTTGCTACCGACTATCACACGATACTCGACATACGCAACGAGCTGGCCGTAGCCAATCTGGCCCTGCAACGCTGGGACGACTACCGGTACAACAACCGTATGTACAACGACCTGTACAAGCTCATCAGTGAAGACCGCTCACTCATAGACTATTGCAACCGCATGCAGCGCTACAACAGCAACATTTCTGTGGCGGTACTCATCTGCGTGTTGCTTGTGCTCGGCTATCTGGCCCTGATTTTATATGGTTTTATGGGGAGAGTCGAGAATGTATATCGCGATATTGAGACTGTGGAGGACGATGAACGGCGAGCCCGGCACGAAGAAAACCGCCTGCACGTACAGAATATGGTGCTCGACAATTGCTTGTCTACCATCAAGCACGAAACCGTATACTACCCCAATCGCATCAAACAGCTTGTGGAGCATCTGGAACAACGTGACGAGCGTATGCAGATGAAGGAATTGGTCAACTACTACAAGGTAGTGTTCACTACGCTCGTCGGCTGTGCTTCGCGACAGTTGGAGGAGGTTACCTTCCGTCGTTCCGAAGTGAAGGCCAGTGAATTGCTCCACCGTGCAGCGGCATATCATGCCAAGCGCTGCCGCACATGTTCCGGCATTCCGCAACCTACAGTCGAGGCCACCGACGATACGGTGCTGTGTGATGTCAGCCTGACTGATTTTCTCTTTGAGCAACTTGTAGATGCCTCGCTTGCCGTATCTCCCTCAGATGCGCTGCACCTTGAAGCAAAGACCGACGGTGATTTCATGCGCTTCTCCCTCACCAACACCTCGCGCTCCATGTCTGCAGAGATGCTACAGACACTTTTCTACCCTTCACGCATCAGCAATGGGTGCGATGGCTGCCTGCAAGGGGCTGAGTATATCGTGTGTCGTCAAATCATACGCGAGCACGATGCTCACTTTAACCATATCGGTTGCCGCATCAAGGCCGAAGCTTCGGCCACTGGCTATACGATATGGTTTACACTGCCTCGTTAAAAAAGCAATGATCGTTGTTTGGCATGTTTGACGCTTCTGGTTTATCGTGTTAACATTAGCTGTCAATAATGCCTTCACTGTAACTCAGTCAACCCAGACTACAATAAGGCTAATAGCAGGCAACCAAAACCGTTAACATACAATGAAAATTTTGTTACTACGCGACACATTTTATATCCCAAGGTTTGGGATATACGTACCAAGGCTTGGGATGTACATACCAAAGCTTGGGATATACATACCAAGACTTGGGATGCAAAATGCATAGTGAAGAAAAAACTATTCTCGGCCGACGACACACAGACCTCTACAGGTCTTGTTTCGAAAGACCTATAGGTCATAAAAATAAAGACCTATAGATGATAAATTTTAAGACCTATAGGTGCCTAAATTTGCCACCTATAGGAGGCTTGCCGAAAAAACTAAGGGAATGGGATGAAAGGCTATAGGAAAAGCGTCTTTGCAGTGCGATATTTTTATTGCTGCACCTCATTAAACGACTTCGTCAAGAATTTACTCCCGCTCGCTGAAAAAAGTCCAAGTGAACTTGGCTTTTTGCTCGCTTATTCGTAATTTTGCCGTTTAATTACATATACTATATATTATATATGCCACAGATATCGCAACGCGGAACGCTGATGCCTGCTTCGCCTATACGCAAACTGGTCCCCTTGGCCGATGATGCCAAGGCACGAGGAATACATGTATATCACCTCAATATCGGTCAGCCCGACTTGCCTACACCACAGGCTGCCATTGATGCTATACGCAATATTGACCGCAAGGTGCTGGAGTATAGCCCCTCGCAGGGATACCGCAGCTACCGGGAGAAGCTGGTTGGCTACTACAAGAAGTATGACATCAACCTCACGGCCGACGATATCATCATCACAACGGGGGGATCCGAGGCTGTGCTCTTCTCTTTCCTCGCCTGCCTGAACCCGGGCGACGAGATTATCATGCCCGACCCTTTCTATGCCAACTATCAGGCGTTTGCCATCTCGGCAGGAGCGGTGATACGCACAATTCCTACTACCATAGAAGAGGGGTTCTGCTTGCCCAAGGTGGAGCGTTTTGAGGAACTCATCAATGAGCGCACCAAGGCGATTATGATATGTAACCCCAACAATCCTACGGGATATCTCTATACGCGCCGCGAGATGAACCAGATACGCGACTTGGTGAAGAAGTATGACCTCTATCTCTTTTCTGATGAGGTGTACCGTGAGTTCATATATACTGGGTCGCCCTATATTTCGGCTTGCCATCTTGAGGGCATCGAAGAGAATGTGGTGCTCATCGATTCGGTGTCGAAGCGATACTCGGAGTGCGGTATACGTATCGGGGCGCTCATTACAAAGAACAAGCAGTTGCGTCAGGCTGTGATGAAGTTCTGCCAAGCCCGTTTGAGCCCTCCGCTTATCGGGCAGATTGCAGCCGAGGCTTCGCTTGATGAGCCGGAAGGGTATGCACGGGAGACATACGATGAATATGTAGAACGCCGCAAATGCTTGATTGACGGACTTAACCGTATCCCGGGTGTGTATAGTCCCATCCCTATGGGTGCCTTTTACACGGTGGCCCGTTTGCCGGTCGATGACAGTGAGAAATTTTGCGCGTGGTGTCTCAGCGAGTTCGACTATGAGGGGGAAACCGTGATGATGGCTCCTGCCAGCGGATTCTATACTACTCCCGGTGCAGGACGTAATGAGGTACGTATTGCCTATGTGTTGAAGAAGGATGACCTGCAGCGTGCTCTCGTAGTGCTGCAGAAGGCATTGGAGACTTATCCGGGGAGAACTGTTTAAGTGGAGGGATGAAAGAGAAAAGATGAAAGCTCGTGCCGTCCGGATGGTAACTTTCTTCTTTCCATTTTCAATTTAAGATAGCAATATGGAATCATTCATCGCCCGGCGACTCTACAAGAGTGAGCAAGGAGGTCGCAGCGTGTCGCGTCCGGCTGTGCTCATAGCTCAGACTGGTGTGGCCTTGGGCTTGGCGGTGATGCTTGTGACCATAGCGGTGTCGTTTGGATTCAAGCACGAGGTGAGGGAGAAGGCTGTAGGCTTTAGCTCGCATATTCACATCAGCAACTATGAGAGCGGACAAGGCCATGAAGCGTTGCCTGTTGCTGCTGACAGCGCTTTGCTGGGACACCTTGCCGCGATATCCTCCGTAGAACATGTACAGCGCTATGCTGCTAAACCCGGTGTTTTCCGTACTGATAATGATTTTATGGGGTATCTGCTCAAGGGGGTGGGAGAGGACTACGACCTTTCGTTCTATGCCCAATATCTGAAAGAGGGGGTGGTGCCATCGTTTTCTGACAGTGTGGCATCGGGCAACATTCTGATATCCCGTGTCATTGCCGACAAGCTTCAGCTGGACGTAGGTGACAAGGTAGACTCCTATTTCTTGCAGGGTACTATGCGTGCTCGCCGCTATACGGTGGCCGGAATCTACGAGACGGGATTCAACGAGTATGACCGCCTTTTTGTGATTGCCGACCTGAAGGCTGTGCAGGCACTCAACCGCTGGGAGTCTGACCAAGTGACAGGTGTTGAGGTGCTCCTTACCGATTTTAGCAAGGTGGAAGATATGAGTTGGGAGCTGGGTTCCCTGCTTGACCGCACCGAAGACAAGTATGGCGAGCAATATCTGGTGCAGTCGGTCACCGATGTCAATCCCGGACTCTTTGCCTGGCTCGATGTGCTGGATATGAATGTATGGCTCATCCTTGCCCTGATGATAGGCGTGGCAGGCTTCACCATGATATCCGGCCTGTTGATACTCATTATCGAGCGCACTCAGTTTATCGGTATACTCAAGGCCCTCGGTGCGTCCAATGCCTCGGTGCGCAAGGCATTTCTTTACCTTGCCATGCTCATCATCGGCAAGGGTATGCTATGGGGAAATATTGTGGGGATGGGTCTCTGTGCGGTACAGAAGTTTACAGGCCTTATCCCGCTTGATCCGGCCAACTATTACCTCGACCGTGTGCCTATCGAGTTCAATTGGCCTTTTATTGTGATTGTCAACGTGGTGATGTTTGTGCTCTCGGTGCTGATACTTATCGTACCCTCGCATCTTATATCGCGTATCTATCCTACCAAGGCAATGCGGTTTGAGTGATTATGGTTTAGAGTTTAGAGATTATGGCACACGGATAACACGGATTTGTCAGATTGTCACAGATTAATTATTTTGATTAACCGTTAATCGTAAATAGATATATGAATTTTTTAGATTTAGTAAAAGCCCGTTATTCAGTGCGCACCTACGAGCAGCGCACCATTGAACCCGAAAAGTTGCAATATGTGATGGAGTGTACACGCCTTGCCCCCTCGGCAGTCAACCTCCAGCCCTGGAAGTTCCTTGTCGTGAGCAAACCCGAAGATTGTGCCAAGATACGGCAGTGCTATCATCGTGAGTGGTTTGTAGAGGCTCCCATGTATATCATAGCCTGCTCTAATCACGAGGAATCATGGAAGCGTCGTCGTTCCGAACCAAAAGATCATGCCGACATCGACATCAGCATTGCCGTTGAGCATCTTTGCCTGGCAGCTGCCGAGGTGGGCTTGGGTACCTGCTGGGTGTGCAACTTCGATGTGGAACTCTGCCGCACACTCTTCGGCATTGCCGCCCCCTACGAGCCTGCAGTCCTCATTCCTATAGGATATCCGGCTGCCAATGAGATACCTGAGAAGAATCGAAAACCTATGGACGAGGTATTTATAAATCTCTAAAACAAATAAACTATGCAGAAGAACACCTTTTTTGCGAAGCTCCTTACCCTGCTGCTGATGTTGGGTATGGTAGCATGCCAGAAGCCTATTTACAGCGAGCAACCGATATACGGGAAACTCCGTTTCACTACCGAGCCTCCCTCGAAGGTAACGTTGGATAATCAAGGAGAGTTTGGCCCTTCAAGCAGATGTAATCCTGGCGACTCTGTCACCGTATTCATGCAGGTGAGCTATACCGGAGCCTATATTACCGAGGCCGATTATGCTTGGAAACTATATGTAAGTAATGACAGTGTGGTCAGCGCTATTGTCAAGGTGATTGCTCCACACAAGCAGAATACGCCCCCTATGTGGACCTTCAAGGCACCCGATGTGGCTGGTGACTATACTGTGACCTTCAAGGCCAAGTATGACTACTCTGCTCAAACGGAAACAGGGCAGATTTATGGTGAGTCATCATCATCTACCGCTACATTGACCGTGGTGCGGTGATGATAGAAAGGTGATACTTATGGCAATTGAGGTTAAGATTGTTTGCAATATGGCGCTTTATTCTTAATCTTTTTTGCGCTTTTATTGAGATTTATTTTGTAAATTTGCCGAATTAAAAATAATTGATTTACAAACCTCTTTATAAAATGGAAAAGAACATACAAGAATTGACCGAAAAAATGTTTCGGGATGGAGTGGAGAAGGGACAGGAAGAGGCTGCACGCATCGTAGCCGCTGCCAATGCCCAGGCTGCTGAGATTGTAGAAAAGGCACGCAAGGAGGCTGATGCCCTCATTGCTGCTGCCCAGAAATCGGCAGGCGAACTGATGGAAAACACGAAGTCGGAGTTGCGCCTCTTTGCAGGCCAGTCGGTTAATGCCCTCAAGAGCGAGGTGGCTACCCTGATATCAGACAGGGTGGTAGGCAGCGCTGTTAAGGAACTCACTGCTGACAAAAATGTAATGGGTAAGTTTGTAGTGGCACTTGCCGAGAAGTGGGTGGCCGACGAGCCTATCGTAATCTCTACTGCTGACGCTGCTGAGTTGAAGAAGTTCTTTGCGGCTAATGCCAAGGCACTGCTTGACAAGGGTGTGACTATAGAAGAAGTGAACGGACAGAAGGCGCTCTTCACCATACAGCCTGCCGATGGCTCATATAAGGTGAACTTTGGCGAAGAGGAATTTGTAAACTTCTTCAAGTCGTTCCTCCGCCCCGAATTGGTTGAGATGTTGTTCTGATAATTATAAAATGGGGACCCTCCCCAAATCCCTCCCTCTATGGAGGGCTTTGCAGACATCGCGAAGCTTTCTCCCCGACGTGAAAAGAGTGTCGGTTGCGCTGGTAGAATTTTTAGGTTCATAAAAGCGTCTCGCTTGCGAGTTTACCAAAGGGCAGAGGGGGTCTAATATATTATGAAAACAAACTATTATTATCTTATTGCCGGACTGCCTGAGCTGTCGCTCGAGGACAACAAACTGCATCTCACGGTGCGCGAGTTTCGCGAGGCATACTACCCCGAGCTGGCCGATGAAGACCGTCGATTGCTCGACCTCATCTACTTGGCCTACGACAACGCCAACCTCCTATTATTAATAAAGGATAAGGAGGCAGCGTTGGAAACAGAGGGATTGTATACCAAAGAGCAACTGCTTGGCATCATTGAAGCTGCTCGCGCCCAAGAAGCTCCCGACCGCAATTATCCACGCTACATGTACGATTTCGTACAGGAAGCCTCTCCTAACCCCTCCCAAGGAGGGGAACTTGGTTCCGCGATGTCTGAAAGCTCCCTCTCTTCGGGAGAGGGCGGGGGAAGAGGCTGTTTCCCTGAAGACCGTCTGGCACAACTCTACTATGCACACGCTATGAACAGTGGCAATGCATTCGTGGAGCGTTGGTTCCGCTTCAACCTTGACCTCAACAACTTCCTCACTGCTATCACGGCACGTCGATACAAGCTTGACGTGAAGAACCTTATCGTGGGCAATAGTGAAGTGGCCAAGGCATTGCGCACATCGAACAGCCGCGATTTCGGACTTACTGGACTGATGGACTCGTTTGAGGAAATCATGCGTATCAGCGAGATTGAAAACCTCGTGGAGCGTGAACGCCGACTCGACGTGTTCAAGTGGGAATGGATGGAGGAGGCTTCGTTCTTCGATTACTTCTCCGTAGAGAAGCTTTTTGCTTTCCTCATCAAGGTGCAGATTATCGAGCGCTGGATGACTCTCGATGCAGAGGCTGGTGGCGAGCTGCTGCGCAGCATGATACGTCAGTTGAAAGAGGAGGTGAAGGTACCTCAAGAGTTTACGATAAATACAAATAAGAAATAAAAACAGATATATGGCTACAACAGGAAAAGTGAAAGGCGTTGTCCAGAACTTGGTGACGCTGACAGTAGACGGTCCCGTGGCACAGAACGAAATCTGCTACATCACCACCGGAGGCGACAGGCTGATGGCCGAGGTGCTTAAGGTAGTGGGTAGCGACGTGTATGTGCAGGTGTTTGAGAGCACACGCGGACTGAAGGTGGGCGCTCCTGCCGAATTTACCGGCCACATGCTCGAAGTGACATTGGGTCCCGGTATGCTCTCTAAGAACTACGATGGTCTGCAAAACGACCTCGACAAGATGGATGGCGTATTCCTCAAGCGCGGACAGTATACCTACGCTCTTGACGATGACCGCAAGTGGGAGTTCAAACCCCTCGCTAAGGTAGGCGATAAGGTGAAGGCTTCTGACTGGCTCGGTGCCGTAGAGGAGAACTCACAGCCACTGAAGATCATGGTTCCCTTCCAGCAGAAGGGTGTATGCACCGTGAAGTCTATCGCCAAGGAGGGTGAGTATACGATTAAGGATACCATCGCCGTACTCACCGATGAGCAGGGCAATGATGTTGAGGTGAACATGATTCAGCGTTGGCCCGTAAAGGTGGCTATGACCAACTATGTAGACAAACCACGCCCCTTCAAGTTGCTCGAGACAGGTGTACGTGTTATCGATACCGTGAACCCTATCGTAGAGGGTGGTACAGGCTTTATCCCTGGTCCTTTCGGTACGGGTAAGACCGTGCTCCAGCACGCTATCTCCAAGCAGGCTGAGGCCGACATCGTGATCATCGCTGCCTGCGGTGAGCGTGCCAACGAGGTGGTGGAAATCTTCACCGAGTTCCCTGAACTTATCGACCCCCACACGGGCCGCAAACTGATGGAGCGTACCATCATCATAGCCAACACGTCAAACATGCCTGTTGCAGCTCGTGAGGCTTCTGTGTATACAGCCATGACCATGGCCGAGTATTATCGTTCGATGGGTCTGCGCGTATTGCTGATGGCCGACTCTACTTCACGTTGGGCGCAGGCATTGCGTGAGATGTCGAACCGTATGGAGGAACTCCCTGGTCCCGATGCCTTCCCGATGGATATCTCATCTATCATCTCTAACTTCTACGGTCGTGCCGGTTACGTAACCTTGAACAATGGTGAGGTGGGTTCTGTAACCTTCCTCGGTACCGTATCACCTGCCGGTGGTAACCTCAAGGAGCCTGTGACCGAAAACACCAAGAAGGTGGCTCGCTGCTTCTATGCATTGGAGCAGGAGCGTGCCGACAAGAAGCGCTACCCCGCTGTGAACCCCATCGACTCTTATTCAAAGTACTTGGAATATCCTGAGTTTGAGTCTTATATCTCTAAGCGCATCAACGACCAGTGGCTTGAGAAGGTCAATGAAATCAAGACCCGCCTCCTCCGTGGTAAGGAGATTGCCGAGCAGATCAACATCCTCGGTGACGACGGAGTACCCGTAGAGTACCACGTAGTGTTCTGGAAGTCTGAGCTCATCGACTTCGTTATCCTGCAGCAGGATGCATTTGATGACATCGACTCAGTAAGCTCGATGGAGCGTCAGGAGGATATCGTCAACATGGTAATGGATATCTGCCATGCCGAGTTCGAGTTCGATACCTTCCTCGATGTTATGAGCTTCTTCAAGCGTGTCATCAACGTCTGCAAGCAGATCAACTATAGCGAGTACAAGTCTGATAAGTACAACGAATATATGAAGCAGCTTGAAGAGCTTGTTGCTTCAAAGAAAGCATAACAACTATGGCAACAAAAGCATTTCAAAAGATATATACAAAGATTAGTCAGATTACCAAGGCTACTTGCTCACTGAAGGCAACGGGTGTTGGTTATGACGAACTTGCCACTATCGACGGCAAGTTGGCTCAGGTGGTAAAGATTGCCGGCGATGAGGTTACCCTGCAGGTGTTTGAGGGTACAGGCGGTATCCCCACCAATGCCGAAGTGGTATTCCTCGGTAAGGCTCCCTCGCTCAAGGTGAGCGACCAACTGGCCGGACGTTTCTTCGATGCCTATGGTAACGCTATCGATGGCGGTCCCCAGATTGAAGGTAAGGAAGTGGAGATTGGTGGTCCCTCAGTGAATCCCGTACGTCGTAAGCAACCCTCTGAGCTCATCGCGACAGGTATTGCCGGTATCGACTTGAACAATACACTGGTGTCTGGTCAGAAGATTCCCTTCTTTGCCGATCCCGACCAGCCGTTCAACCAGGTAATGGCCAACGTGGCTCTGCGTGCTGAGACCGACAAGATCATCCTCGGTGCCATGGGTATGACCAACGATGACTACCTCTACTTCAAGAACGTGTTCTCAAATGCAGGTGCACTCGACCGTATCATCAGCTTCATCAACACAACGGAGAATCCTCCTGTAGAGCGCTTGCTGATTCCCGATATGGCCTTGACCGCTGCCGAGTACTTTGCTGTAGAGAAGAATGAGAAGGTACTCGTGCTCCTTTCTGACATGACCTCGTATGCCGATGCCTTGGCTATCGTGTCGAACCGTATGGATCAGATTCCTTCTAAGGACTCTATGCCCGGTTCGCTCTACTCAGACTTGGCCAAGATCTATGAGAAGGCCGTGCAGTTCCCCTCAGGCGGTTCTATCACCATCATCGCTGTGACCACACTGTCTGGTGGTGACATCACACATGCTGTACCTGACAATACCGGTTACATTACCGAGGGTCAGCTCTTCCTCCGTCGCGATAGCGATATCGGTAAGGTTATCGTTGACCCGTTCCGTTCACTCTCACGTCTGAAACAGCTCGTTTCGGGTAAGAAGACTCGTAAGGATCATCCGCAGGTAATGAATGCTGCCGTACGTCTGTATGCCGATGCTGCCAATGCCAAGACCAAGATGGAGAACGGTTTCGACCTCACCGACTACGACGAGCGTACACTCGACTTCGCCAAGGACTACTCAAACCAGCTCTTGGCTATCGACGTGAACCTCAACACCACCGAAATGCTCGATGTTACCTGGGGCTTGTTTGGCAAGTATTTCCAGCCCGAAGAGGTTAACATCAAGCGTGAGTTGGTTGAGCAATATTGGCCGAAAGATAATCTCTGATTCTCTTCAATTAAGAATTAGGAATTATGAATTCATAATTTGTCTGATGCCTTATTTATATATAATGTATATTAGTTATGCATTCATAATTCACAAATCATAATTCATAATTAAATTATAAGATAATTTCGTGGCTATAAAATTTCAATATAACAAGACGTCACTTCAGCAGATAGAGAAGCAGCTCAAAGTACGTCAGCGCACACTACCTATTATTAAGAATAAGGAGAGTGCCTTGCGTATGGAGGTGAAGAAGTGCAAGGAGGATGTACGTCGGCTTGAGACCGCGCTCGAAGAGCAGATTCAGGCCTACGAATATATGTTTGCCCTTTGGAACGAGTTCGATGCCTCGCTCATCCGTGTGAAGGACGTGCATCTTGACGTGAAGAAAATAGCCGGTGTGCGAGTGCCTGTGCTGGGCGATGTCGATTTTGATATTACCCCCTTCAGCCTCTTCAATGCTCCCAAGTGGTACTTTGACGGTATCAGTCTCTTGCAGGGATTGACCCGTACGGCTCTTGAGAGCGAGTTCATGGAGGCCAAGTTGGCGCTGCTCGAGCATGCCCGTAAGAAGACCACCCAGAAGGTGAACCTCTTCGAGAAGGTGCAGATACCCGGTTATCAAGATGCTGTGCGTAAGATCAAACGCTTCATGGAAGATGAGGAGAACCTCTCCAAGTCATCACAGAAGATCCTGAAGACGCTGTTGGAAAAACGTGCCGGAGCGGAGCAACCCGCCGAGGCTTCTAATGAGATGGAGGAAGAGCTATGATAACAAAAATGAAAAAACTCACATTCCTCGTATTCTATAAGGAGTATAAGGAATTCCTCGACAGAATGGGTGAGCTTGGCGTGCTTCATGTGATAGAGAAGCAGCAGGGCACATTGGACAATGCTGAAGTTCAGGAGCAGATGCGTCTCTTGTCGCGCTATGCGGTAGCCATTGAGACGTTGCAGAAGGTGGAGACCAAGTCTGAGAACTCCGAGAACTCAGAGTTCTCAGAGCCCTCCGAATTACTGGAGATATACGACCAACTCCTCGCCGACAAGACCGTCAACGAGCAGCGTCAGCAACTTCTCATCAAGGACGAGCAGGCGTTGGTACCATGGGGTGACTTTGCCCCTGCATCGGTAGAGCGTCTCGTGAAGGCTGGTTATGACATCAACTTCTTTGCTTGTGCTCCCCGCCTATATAAAGAGGAGTGGGAGAGTGAGTACAATGCCATCGTCATCAATCAGGACAAGTCGAAGGTCTACTTCATCACTGTCACTGCTCCAGGTACAGAAATCAGCATTGAGGCCGAGATGTGTCGACTTCCGCAGACTTCATTGGGTAATGTGGTAGCCGAACTTGAGGTACTCAAGGCTGGTAATGCAGCTATAGAGCAGAAGATTGCAGACTTTGCCACCAACCATCTGGCCGACCTCAGGGCTGCCCACGAGGCTTTACAGAACGAGATCAGCTTTACCAAGGTGGCACTCAGCGCTGATAGCGTAGCTGGCGACAAGCTCATGCTGCTCCAGGGTTGGGCACCGGAGAAGGTGCTTCCCGAGGTACGCGAGAGCCTTGATAAGACAGGGCACTTCTATCAGGTCGATAATCCCACTCCCGAGGACGATATTCCTATTCAGCTGAGCAATAACAAGTTCTTCCGACTCTTCGAGCCGCTGACCAAGTTGTACATGTTGCCCAAGTATGGCGAGTTGGACTTGACGATGTTCTTCGCGCCCTTCTTCCTCGTGTTCTTCGGTCTCTGCCTTGGCGATATGGGCTACGGAGCGTTGATTATGTTGGCATTGCCCATCTTCACAAAGCTCTTCCAGCTCATCAATCCCGAGTTCAAGAGTTCGTTGGTATTCCTCTTCGGACTTTCAACGGTGATTTGCGGTACCCTCACCGGTACAGCATTCGGTTTCAGCCTTTACGACATCGACCTTCCCTTCTTCCAGAAGATGAAGGCACTGCTTTTTCAGGACAATCAGGCCATGTTCTACCTCTCGCTCATCATCGGATGCGTGCAGATACTCTTCGGTATGATGCTCAAGGCTGTGAATCTGACCATTCAGCTGGGCTTCAAGTATGCCGTGAGCACCATCGGATGGATACTTCTCCTTGTAGGTGTTGCCGTAGGTGTGCTGACAGGTTCCACAGGCTCTTTATGGTTTATGGTAGTGATGATCATTGCTGGCTGCATGGTGCTCTTGTACAACAGCCCCGGCAAGAACATCTTCCTCAACATCGGCCTTGGTTTGTGGGATGCCTATAATATGGTGACTGGCCTGTTGGGCGACGTGCTTTCATACGTTCGTCTCTTTGCCCTCGGCCTTTCGGGAGGTATCTTGGCCAGTGTATTCAACAGCCTGGCTACAGGTATGAGTCCCGATATACCCGTGGTTGGTTTCATCGTTACCGCTATCATCTTCGTTATCGGTCACGGCTTGAATATCTTTATGAATATCTTAGGCTCTATGGTTCACCCCATGCGTCTGACCTTCGTGGAGTTCTTCAAGAATTCTGGTTATGAGGGTGGCGGTAATGCGTATAAACCTTTCAAGAAGTAATATTAAGGAGATAAATAACTCCAAAACAAACAAAAAGAATAAGTAAAAACAAATTTAATAACAACTAAAACAATTAAAATTATGGATGCAAATCTTTTGATTGCCTATGTAGGCATTGGTTTGATGATTGCCCTTTCGGGTATTGGTTCAGCTTATGGTGTAACTATCGCTGGTAACGCAGGTCTTGGTGCTTTGAAGAAGGTAGACAAGTTTGGTAACTTCCTCGTGCTTACCGCTCTTCCCGGTACGCAGGGTCTTTACGGTTTTGCAGGTTACTTCTTGCTCAACAGCTTCGGTATCCTCACCGCTGATATCACTTCACTGCAAGCGGCTGCCGTATTTGGTGGCGGTATCGCTCTCGGTCTCGTAGGTTTGTTCTCTGCTATCCGTCAGGGTCAGGTGTGTGCTAACGGTATGGCTGCTATCGGTCAGGGTCACGATGTGTTCTCCAAGACTTTGATCTTCGCCGTATTCCCCGAGCTCTATGCTATCGTGGCTCTTGCAGGCGTGTTCCTCATTGGTTCTGCTGTAGCTTAATCAGCGATAATCATAAATGCAAAGTCAGTCGGCAGCGTTCCGTAAGGAGTGCTGCCGATATCTTTTTACGCCAATATTATTGCCTTTATTTATCCAACAAAAGAATCAACATTTAGCGAATTCTTCATATCTTTGCAGATAGATTAGTTGATTATATAGAAAAGGTTCTATGGTATCATGTCGTAATTTATCAATTCTAAAAAGTTATGGAACCATTAGCTGAACGCCTGCGTCCCTCGACGCTCGATAATTATATAGGACAGAAGCACCTCGTAGGACAGGATGCCGTGATGCGCCGTATGATAGAGTCGGGGCGCATATCATCGTTCATTCTTTGGGGACCTCCGGGGACGGGAAAGACTACGTTGGCCCACATCATTGCCAATCGCCTTGAAGTGCCTTTTTATACGCTCAACGCCGTGGCTTCGGGAGTGAAAGACGTGCGCGAGGTCATCGAGAGTGCGCAGAAGAACCGCATTTTCTCCAAGAACAGCCCCATTCTCTTTATTGACGAGATACACCGCTTCAACAAGTCGCAGCAGGACTCGCTTCTGGCTGCTGTAGAGCGTGGTATTGTCACGCTCATCGGTGCCACCACGGAGAATCCTTCGTTCGAGATTATTCGTCCGCTCCTCTCGCGTTGTCAGCTCTATATATTGAAATCATTGGAGAAGGATGACCTGCTCGAACTCCTCGACCGTGCCATCACCGAAGATGCTTATTTGAAACAACGTCGCATCACCGTTCGTGAGACCGATGCCCTACTGCGCTTTTCGGGAGGGGATGCCCGTAAGTTGCTTAATACGCTTGAGCTTGTGGTTGAGGCGGACAATAGCGACGAGGTTATCATTACCAACGAGATTGTCACCGAGCGTCTGCAGCAGAACCCGCTTGCCTACGACAAGAACGGCGAGATGCACTACGACATTGTGTCGGCCTACATCAAGTCTATCCGTGGCAGTGACCCTGATGGTGCCCTCTACTGGCTGGCTCGTATGATACAGGGCGGTGAGGATCCCTCATTCATTGCCCGCCGACTCGTCATCTCGGCTTCCGAAGACATTGGTCTGGCCAATCCCAATGCCCTGCTTATCGCCAATGCAGCTTTTGATGCAGTGATGAAGATAGGTTGGCCCGAAGGGCGTATCCCCCTGGCTGAAGCCACCATATACCTGGCCACCAGTCCTAAAAGTAATTCGGCTTATATGGGCATCAATACCGCCCTTGGTGTAGTGGAGCAGACGGGCAACCTGCCGGTACCGTTGCACCTGCGTAATGCGCCCACTAAGCTGATGAAAGAGTTGGGTTACAGCGACGGATACAAGTATGCTCATGACTATGATAACCATTTTGTAGAACAGCAATTCCTTCCCGATGAACTCACTGGTACCCGCCTTTGGACTCCCCAACCCAATGCCGCCGAAGAGAAGTTGAAGGAGCGGATGCGCTACCTTTGGAAAGACATATATTGAATTGTTTGCACTCGGGGTACTCTGGAAAATTCGGAGTACTCGGGGGGACTCTAAATACTAAACTCTAAACTCTTTCTCAATGAATATCATCATCCTTGATGGCTATGCTCTCAACCCCGGTGACCTCAGTTACGACTGTTTGCGCCAGTACGGCAATCTCACGATATATGAGCGCACTGCTCCCGAGCAGCTTATCGAACGCGCTATTGATGCTGATGTCGTGCTCACCAACAAGGTGGCCTTTGGCGAGCGTGAGATGGTTCAGTTGCCTCGCTTGCGCTATATCGGCGTACAGGCCACAGGCTATAATATTATAGATGTGGAGGCGGCTCGCCGGCATGGCATCATCGTGACCAATATTCCCGCCTACAGCACCGACTCTGTGGCACAGATGGTGATGGCTCATCTTCTGAATATCACCCAGAGCGTAGACTACTATGCACTACAGAATCGTGCGGGGCGTTGGGCTGCTAATCCCGACTTCTGCTACTGGGATAATCCCCTCATTGAGCTTGCAGGCAAGCAGATGGGGCTTGTAGGCTTGGGACGTACCGGCATGGCCGTGGCACGTCTTGCCGCTGCCTTTGGTATGCATGTGGCTGCCTATACTTCAAAATCTCAGAGCGAACTGCCCGAGGGTGTCGAGAAACTTTCTCTTGACGCACTCTTCGCTACCTCCGATGTGGTCAGTCTGCACTGTCCGCTCACTCCCGATACCCACCACCTTGTCGATGCCCGACGCTTGGCATTGATGAAGCCTACAGCCATACTCGTCAATACCGCCCGAGGCTCCATTGTTGACGAGCGGGCTTTGGCCGATGCGCTAAATGGCGGTACGCTCTACGCAGCCGGTATTGACGTGTTGTGTGAGGAGCCTCCACGCGGTGACTCGCCATTGCTGCATGTGCGCAACTGTTTCGTCACTCCCCATATCGCGTGGGCTACGATTGAAGCCCGTACTCGCCTATTGCAGATATGCGAAGCCAATCTCCGTGCCTTCATCGAGGGACATCCGCAAAACGTGGTGTTTTAGGTATAGAGGGTGTTGTAGATGTATTTTGAGCAATCTTTTCCTATTTCTTCCTTTTTTGCAGGAAATCAAATGCATATATATCGGACTCAGGAAGTATAGTCCAGTACTTAGTTTTTTACAGTTTAGCTAATATTTTGTTACTATGAAGAAAAAGTTGTTGAGTGTTCTTGTTGCGATATCTGCTATAGGTTTGTTCTATTGCTTTGACTTTCCGGTAGCAGAGGATGCTGGCACCACTAAGAAAAATGTGACCGACGTGGTATATGGTGCGGTTGAAGGAATGGAGGTTCCCAAAACTCCTAAAGGGGTATCGGAGCGAATCCTGAAGAAAACGAACTATACGGTGTCGTTCAATAAAAGGTACAATGTGCCTAATTGGGTAGCCTGGAATATCACGGCAGAGGAGCTGGTGGAGCGTGAGAGCCGTACCAACGATTTCCAACCTGACCCGGAATTGGCCTCCAGCAGTGCCGTTACGACGGAAGATTATATAGGCAGTGGGTATGATCGTGGTCACATGTGTCCTGCTGCTGACAATCGCTATCATTGGCGAGCTATGGATGAGTGTTTCTATATGACTAATATGTGTCCGCAAAATCACAACCTGAATACGGGGGTATGGAACAATCTGGAACAGCTGTGTCGGCGTTGGGTGGATGAGAACAATGTTGTATATGTCGTGTGTGGCCCTATTTTTTACGCAGATTCCTCTCCTAAGTATATTGGTCGTCGTCATAAGGTGCGTGTACCGGATGCTTTCTTCAAAGTGGTGCTGCGTGATTACGAGCAGGGTAGACCCAAGGCTGCAGGGTTTATCTTTGAGAATAAGCCTGGTACGGAATCCTTGCGCAACTATGCATGTTCTATAGATAAGGTAGAAGAGGTGACGGGATTTGATTTTTTCCATCTCTTGCCTGACGAACTGGAAGAGAAGATGGAGTCAATGAGTGCATCGCTATAATAAAAAGAGAGAGAGAAGCAACTTCTCTCTCTTGGTGATTCCGGAGCGACTCGAACGCTCGACCTACTGCTTAGAAGGCAGTTGCTCTATCCAGCTGAGCTACGGAACCAACCTTGATTGCTTTTTGTGAAAAGCGCTGCAAAATTAGTACTTATTGTTGATTTTTCCAAAAAAAACAGAATTTATTTCGCTCGTTTGTTGTACCTTTGCAATAAATCGCGAAGGTACACTGCACTCGCTGGGAAAAATATTAAAGCAGGCTTTATGTTTTTCGCTCGTTTGTAGTACCTTTGCAATAAATATTGATTAGAATAATATATGATGTCATTTATAGGTAATATTATTTGGGTGGTCTTTGGCGGGTTTGTCATGGCTGCAGCCTATTTTGTCTTGGGTATTGCATATTGCATCACGATTATAGGTATCCCCGTGGGTGTACAGTTATTCAAGATGGCAGGCCTTTCACTATTCCCTTTTGGTCGTGAGGTGAGAGATAAGAATGGAGAGATGGGATGCTGGCCGATGTTTCTGAATATACTTTGGATTGTATTTGGTGGTATAGAGATGGCACTGACTCACGCCGTGATTGGACTTCTCTTCTGCATCACTATCGTAGGTATTCCTTTTGGTAAACAACATTTCAAATTGGCCGTACTTGCATTGATGCCATTCGGAAAGGAGATTCAATAGCTGATAGAATAAGGATTAATAAGTAGAGGATAGATGTGGATTGATATTCTATGGATTGTAGCTGGCCTGGTGTTGATACTTGTCGGCTCTGATTGGCTCGTAGAAGGGGCCTCGGGTGTAGCCCGTAAATATGGAATAAGTGAATTTGTCATTGGTATGACAATCGTTGGTATAGGTACCTCGATGCCTGAATTGGTGTCGAGTCTGATTTCAGCAATCCAAGGGCATGGTGATATGGCATTGGGTAATGTGATGGGATCGAACATTTGTAATATCCTGCTCATCTTGGGTGTCACGGCATTGATTTCGCCTATCAAATATACCAAGAGCAATATTCGTAAGGATATCCCGTTTGCCATTCTTGCGTCATTGTTCCTTATGCTGATGCTGTACAATAGCTTTGGCTTGTTTGGCGAGATGGGTACTCCGGGAATCTCTCGCAGTGATGCCCTCTATCTTCTGGGGATATTTGGGGTATTTATGATTGACTCCTTCAAGTCGGCAAAGAACGGGAACGATGAAGAGGAAGGGAATGTCAAACCGATGCCGATGGTTAAGGCTCTTGTTTTCATAGTACTTGGATTGGCAGGTCTGGTTTTTGGTGGGCAGGTGTTTGTGGATCACACGGTGAGTATTGCCGAGAAGTTCCATGTGTCGGAGGCTTTCATATCCATCACATTGATGGCCGTGGGTACCTCACTGCCTGAGCTGGCGACTTGCATTGTAGCAGCCATGAAAGGACAGAATCAGTTGGCCTTAGGCAACGTTATAGGTTCCAACATATTCAATATCTCGCTCATCCTTGGTTCCAGTGCTGTAATATCTCCATTTGAGATTCAGACTATCTCGACGGTAGATATGGTTGTGGTTATTGTGGCGATTGTGTTGTTGTGGCTGGCAGCGTTCACCTTCAAGAAAAGGATGTTGGATAGGGTGGAAGGCGCTATCTTCCTGCTATGCTACATTGGCTATATCGTGTATCTTACAATGAACGTGTAGGGCATACCCAATAATTTTAATTACCTTTGTTGCTGAATTTGTATACGCTATGCTGAAGAAAATAATTTATGCTCTTTGGGCACTGTTGGCAGTAGGTATTGTTGCTGCATTCCTGATTTTCTATTCTATCACAAAAGGATGGATAGGGTTCGTGCCTCCGGTGGAAGAGTTGGAGAATCCCAATTATAAGTTTGCAACACAGATTATCTCTGCCGACGGCAAGTTGCTGAGCACCTATTCATATAGTAGGGAGAATCGTGTTTGGACCAATTATGAAGATCTCTCCCCGAAGTTGGTTGAGGCACTGATAAGCACTGAGGATGTCCGCTTTACGGAACATTCAGGTATTGACCTCCGTGCCTTGATGCGTGCCATCATTAAGACCGGCTTGTTGCGTCAGTCTGGCTCGGGAGGTGGTAGTACGCTTACTCAGCAGCTGGCCAAGCAACTGTATACAGAGGTGGCGGGCAGTAAGATAGAACGCTTGTTCCAGAAACCTATTGAGTGGGTCATCGCGGTGAAGTTAGAGAAGTATTATACCAAAGAAGAGATACTGACGATGTATCTCAATAAATATGACTTCGGCAACAATGCAATCGGTATAAAGACGGCAGCTAACACTTATTTCTCCAAAGAGCCCAAGGAACTCTCTGTCGAGGAGGCTGCAACGTTAGTGGGTATGTGCAAGAACTCGTCGCTCTACAATCCAGTGCGTCGTAACGAGACCACACGGAAACGACGTAATGTGGTGCTTTCTCAGATGGAGAAGAACAATTGCCTCACAGCAGCAGAGACTGACTCGCTGCAAAAAACTCCCTTGGTGCTCAATTACCGTAGGGTAGACCATAAGCTGGGGCCGGCTCCCTATTTCCGAGAGTATTTGCGTGGGGTGCTTACGGCTAAGGAACCCGTAAAGAAGAACTATCGCGGATGGCAGATGCAGAAGTTCTATGAAGATTCGCTTGACTGGGCCAACAATCCGCTCTTTGGCTGGTGCAACAAGAACAAGAAGAAGGATGGTAGCAACTACAATCTTTATACCGACGGACTGAAGATATTCGTTACGTTGGATTCGCGTATGCAGCAATATGCCGAGGAAGCTGTAGACGAACATATCAAGGGGTATTTGCAGCCGCGCTTCTTCAAGTCAAAGAAAGGGCATCGCAATGCTCCGTACGATAACCTCAAGCCTGCAGAGATTGAGAACTTGCTTGTGCGTGCCATGAAACAAACCGACCGTTATCGTGGCATGAAGAAGGCTGGCTACTCTGATGAGGCTATACGCGATACGTTTGACGTGAAGCGCGAGATGCGTGTGTTTGCATATACAGGCAGCCGTGATACCATCATGTCGCCTATGGACTCTATCCGCTATTATAAGCATTTCCTTCGTGTGGGATTCATGTCGATGGATCCGGTTACGGGCTATGTGAAGGCTTATGTGGGTGGTCCGGACTATACCCATTTCCAGTATGATATGGCAATGGTTGGGCGTCGTCAGGTTGGTTCTACCATCAAACCCTATCTGTATACCTTGGCTATGGAGAACGGATTTTCGCCTTGCGACCAGACACGCAATGTGGAGCAAACCATACTTACGGAGGACGGACAGATCTGGATACCGCGCAATACGGGCAATAAGGATGATTATGGCAAGGTCGTGAGTTTGCGCTGGGGCCTTTCGCAGTCCAACAACTGGATTTCGGCCTATCTGATGAGTAAGCTCAATCCTTATGCCTTCAAGAGCCTGATACATCAGTTTGGTATTCGCAATCAAGATATCCAACCCACCCCCTCGCTTTGTCTCGGTCCTTGCGACATTTCGGTGGGTGAGATGGTAGGTGCCTATACTGCCTTCCCGAACAATGGGATACGTACTGAACCGCTCTTTGTTACTCGTATCGAAGACAATGAAGGGAATATCCTGGCTACTTTCACCCCGAAGACATTTGAGGTAATTAGCAAGGAGAGTTCCTATAAGATGATTGATATGATGAAGGCTGTGGTTGACGAAGGTACGGGCCGTCGACTCCGTTTCCGCTATAAACTGACAGCCGAGATTGCAGGTAAGACGGGTACGACCAACGACAATGCCGATGGCTGGTTTATGGGCTATACTCCTTCGCTTGTTAGTGGCTGTTGGGTTGGTGGTGATGACCGCGACATCCACTTCACGAGTATGAGCGACGGACAAGGAGCCTCTATGGCATTGCCTATCTGGGCGTTGTATATGCAAAAAGTGTATGCCGACCAGACCTTGGGCTATTCGCAGGATGAGACGTTCAATATCCCCGAGGACTTTAATCCTTGTGAACAGCAAACCGTCGTGACTAACTATACAGACGAACAGCAGTTGGATGGCTTCTTTGAATAATCTTTGAAAAATGCTTGATCGTACCGTCCCCCCTATGGTGCAGAGCCTGCCGTTTACCTTTCGCAAACCGGGACGGCAGGTCTTTCCCAATGGTATACCTCTATATATGATAGAAGCCGCAGGGCAAGAGGTGGTGCGCATCGATTTTGTGTTCTCGGTGGGGCAATGGCATCAGACGCAGAAGTTGCAGGCGCTCTTTACTTGTAGAATGTTGCGTGAGGGATGCCGTGGATATTCGTCATCATCCTTTGCCGAGCGGATCGACTATTATGGGGCGTGGCTTGAGCTAAGTGTTGCGATGAACCGTACTTTCGTCACACTTTATACATTGAAGAAGTTCTTTCCTCAAACGATAACTCTCGTGCAACGTATGCTCTTTGAGCCTGCTTTCAGTGAAGAGCACTTTCTGACGATACGTGCAAATAATAAAGCCCAGTTCCAGGTCAATATGCAAAAGGGCGAAGTGCTCGCTATGCGTGCTCTTCGGCATAGTGTGTATGGCGTGACTCATCCTTGTGGCATGTCTACAATGCCTGAAGACTATGATGCTCTGCATACGGATGCTTTGGTCGATTTCTATGGCCGTTATTATGGCTCGCGCAATTGTACTATTTATTTGTCTGGCAGTATCGACGATGGTGTGGTTTCTCAAGTGGAGTCTCTTTTTGGTCGGATGGAGTGGGGCAGTAGTAGCCTCGTGGGTGATAGAGAGTATTCCTTGTCGCCAGCCAATGAGCGAAATGCTGTTATTATGCATCCTGACTCAGTACAATGTAGTATTCGTATGGGATGCTTGCTGATGGATGTGAAGGAGGCTGACTATTTGCCTATGCGAGTGCTCAACACGGTGCTTGGCGGGTATTTCGGTAGCCGACTGATGAAGAATGTACGTGAGAGCAAGGGCTATACTTACCATATCGGCTCTGACCTTGTAACCAACACGTCACAGGTGATGTTTATGGTGAGCTGTGAAGCGCTTGCAGACAAGGCTGAAGAGGTGATGGATGAGGTGAGGAACGAGATTTTGCGCTTGCAGGCACAATTGGTGCCCGATGCGGAGCTTCGTATGGTGCGCAACTACATGACCGGAGAGATATGCCGCAACTATGAGGGTGCCTTTTCATTGACCGATGCCTATATCTTCATGGAGCATCTGGGACTTCCGCAAACCCACATTGAAGATACTGTGAGAGCCATTTGCACTACAGATGCCGCTTGTTTGCAACAGCTTGCCCGGCGATACCTGCATCCCGAGTCGCTCTATACGGTAGTGGTGCGTCCGTAGGTGGCTTTTTCTTAGCTTCTTTCCCTCCTTGTGAATAAACTGCTGAATGGGATTCACAAGCGCTTTTTTCTTCTAAATAATTTGTCATGTCACGAAAAGTGTGTAATTTTACACGTTTTTATGTTTCGACAGAATTACTATTAAAATATGAATTTAGATCAAGACAGAATCATTAAGGTCGATATTGAGCAGGAGATGCGCAAATCGTATATCGACTACTCTATGTCGGTGATTGTGGAACGTGCTTTGCCTGATGTGCGCGACGGTCTCAAGCCCGTTCACCGAAGAATCCTTTACAGTATGATGAAAGAGGGTAACACCTCGGACAAGGGATACCGCAAGTCAGCACGTACCGTGGGTGATGTGATGGGTAAGTATCACCCTCATGGCGACTCGTCCATCTATGGCTCATTGGTGCGTATGGCACAGGAGTGGGCTATGCGCTACACACTGATTGATGGCCAGGGTAACTTCGGCTCGATCGACGGTGACAGCCCTGCCGCCATGCGTTATACCGAGGCTCGACTCAACAAGATTGGCGAGGATATGATGCAGGATATCAACAAGGAGACTGTAGACTTCCAGCCCAACTATGACGAGAAGGATGTGGAGCCTTGTGTGCTCTCGACCCGTATCCCCAATTTACTGGTGAACGGTGCAACGGGTATTGCCGTAGGTATGGCTACCAATATGCCTACACACAACCTGCGTGAGGTAATCAACGCTTGTGTGGCCTATATCGACAATCCCGAGCTCACTACCGAGGAGCTGATGGAGTATGTGAAGGCTCCCGACTTCCCTACAGGAGGATATATCTATGGCATGGCCGGCGTGAAGGATGCCTACGAGACTGGCCGCGGACGTGTGGTAATGCGTGCCAAGACCGAAATAGAGACCGACACGAACCACGATAAGATTATCGTGACCGAGATACCTTATGGTGTGAACAAGGCCGAACTCATCAAGTATATTGCCGGTCTTGTGAGCGACAAGAAGATAGACGGCATCAGCAATGTCAACGACGAATCGGACAAGGACGGTATGCGTATCGTGATTGATGTGAAGCGCGATGCCAATGCCAGTGTAGTGCTCAACAAACTGTTCAAGATGACCCAGCTGCAGACTGCCTTCAGTGTCAACAGCGTGGCTCTTATCCCTTGTGGTGAAGGCAACAAGCTGAGACCTAAGGTGCTCTCGCTTCGCGATTGCATCAAGTACTTCGTAGAGCACCGTCATGAGGTAGTAATCCGTCGCACCAAGTATGACTTGCGCAAGGCAGAGGAGCGCGCCCATATTCTTGAAGGACTTATCATCGCCTCGGACAACATCGATGAGGTAATCCGCATCATCAAGTCGGCACGTACACCGGCCGATGCCATCACTGGCCTTATGGAGCGCTTTACGCTTACCGAGATTCAGGCTCGCGCTATCGTGGAGATGCGTCTGCGCCAGCTTACTGGCCTGCAGCAAGAGCAGCTGCATGCCGAGTATGACGAGCTGATGAAGCTCATCGCCCATTTGAATGAGATCCTCGTCAATGACGATCTCTGCAAGCAGGTGATGAAGGACGAACTCACAGAGGTATCAGACAAGTATGGCGATGACCGCAAGACAGAGATTGTATACTCATCTGAGGAGTTCAACCCCGAAGACTTCTATGCCGATGATGAAATGGTAATCACCATCTCTCACCTCGGATACATCAAGCGTACTCCGCTGAGCGAGTTCCGCACACAGAACCGTGGTGGTGTAGGCTCTAAGGGTAGCGACACCCGTGAATCCGACTTCGTAGAGTACATCTATATGGCTACCATGCACAATACCATGATATTCTTCACCCAGAAGGGACGTTGCTATTGGCTCAAGGTATACGAAATCCCCGAAGGTACCAAGAACTCGAAGGGACGCGCCATCCAGAATATGCTTAACATTGATCCTGATGACAAGGTGAACGCATTCGTACATGTGAGAAACCTTGCTGACAAGGACTTCGTGAATTCACACTACCTGATGTTCTGTACCAAGAACGGCGTGGTGAAGAAGACTTGTCTGGAGGCATACTCGCGTCCACGCACCAATGGTGTGAACGCCATCACCATCCGTGAAGATGACCGAGTGATTGAGGTGGCAATGACCAACGGTGAGAACGAAATCGTACTTGCCAACAAGAATGGTCGCGCCATCCGCTTCCATGAGGGCGTGGTGCGTGAGATGGGGCGTACGGCAACCGGTGTTCGCGGTATGACACTCGACGAAGACGGGCAGGATGAGGTGATAGGCATGATTGTAATCAACGATGCCGAGTATGAAAACATCATGGTGGTTTCTGAGCAGGGCTATGGTAAACGTAGCGATGTGGAGGAATACCGCATCACCAACCGTGGTGGCAAGGGAGTGAAGACGCTGGATATCACCGAGAAGACCGGCAAGCTCGTGGCCATCAAGACCGTGACTGACGATAATGACCTGATGATTATCAATAAGTCGGGTGTGGTGATTCGTCTCAAGGTGGCTGATGTGCGCATCCAGGGTCGTGCTACACAGGGTGTACGACTCATCAACCTCGGCAAGCGCAACGACCAAATCAGTTCAGTATGTAAGGTGACTACAGAGGAACCCGATGTGCAGGATACAGAGGTCGTAGAGGGAGAGGCACCGGCTATAGAGTTGCCGGAGAACGCCGGAATCTCGGATGCTACCGAACATATCAACGAATAATGAAGTTAACTAATCAATAATCACTAAATCATTAAAAGTATGAAAAAAGTATTATTATTAATGGCTGCAGCAGTGATGTCAGTATCCATCACCTTTGCACAAGCCGATGACAAGGCTGCCAAGAAGGCTGCCAAGGAAGCTGCCAAGGCACTCAAGGCCGAGATTAAGGCCGCAAACAAGGTTCTCAGAGAGGCACAGGGTGCGCTCAATGCCGTTGACGGTAATGTAGATCAGGCCAAAGCCCTCATCGAGGCTGCTATGGAAAACAAGCATACAGCATCAAACCCTGACACTTGGTATACAGCCGGCAAGATTCAGGAGCAGATCTACAACAAGGAGAATGAGAAGATGTATCTTCAGCAGCCTTACGATCAGGAAAAGTTCTTCGGCAGCCTTTCCAAGATGTTCGATTACTTCCTCGTGTGCGACTCGTTGGAGCAGATCCCCAACGAGAAGGGCAACGTCGTTGCCAAGTATCGTCCTGAGATGATGGAGCTGCTCTCACGCATCCGTATCAATCTGGTGAGCGGTGGTGTTACTTACTTCAATGACAACAACAACGAAAAGGCATTTGAGCTCTTCTCCAAGTATATTGATGTAGCTGACGCTCCTCTGTTTGCATCGTTCAACTACGCAGAAACCGATACTCTGATGGCCGAGATTGCATACTATGCCACTTTGGCGGGTCTGAAGTTGGAGGACTACAATAAGGCTCTCAAGTATGTGGATCTGGCTATGAAAAAAGAGGACGTAGCGCAGAAGGCCATTGAGTACAAGGCCATGTCGTACATCAACCTGGGCGACACCGTCAACTGGATCAACGCCTTGAAGGAGGGTGTAGAGAAGTATCCGTCAGTAGAGTATTTCTACTCAAACCTCATCTCATACTATAATAATAGCGGTGACACCAATGACTTGGTAGCCTTTGCCGACGAGATGCTTGCCAAGAATCCTCTTCCCATCTTCCGCTTCGTGAAGGGTTATGTATATCAGAACCAGAAGGAGTATGACAAGGCCGTTGAGGAGTACAAGGTTTGCATAGAGCAGGATCCCAACTACACCGGTGCTTATCGTAACCTTGGCATCTGCTACTGCCAGATGGCACAGGACTTGAGCGATGCTGCTTCTGCTTTGGATATCAAGAGCAAGGCATACAAGGCCAAGAAGGAGGAGATCAACGCCTATTACAAGCTGGCTCTTCCCATCTATGAACACTTGCGCAAGATTGATGATGGCAGCGACCCAGACGTGAAGAGTGCCTGGACAAATGGTCTCTACACCTGCTACTATATGCTCAATATGGGTAAGGAGTTCGAGGAGATTGAGAAGCTCATGAACCTGTAATAACCTTTCCAGCATCATACGAAAAAGAGGAAGCCCGTCTTCCTCTTTTTTTATTTTTTAGTGTCACTTAACTATAGAGTGTCGGAGAAATATCGTACATTTGTCGCACCGTAACATATAATTGACAAGAAGCATAGTATGGAAAAGACGTGGAGATGGTTCGGCAAGAACGACAAGATAACGCTGCCGATGCTGCGGCAGATAGGTGTGGAAGGCATCGTGACGGCATTGCACGACGTGCCCAACGGAGATGTCTGGACCCTTGAGGCCATCAATGACCTCAAGCAATATATCGAGAGCTACGGACTGCGCTGGTCGGTGGTGGAGAGCCTGCCCGTGTGCGAGGCCATCAAGTATGGTGGTGCCGGGCGCGATGCCCTCATCGAGAACTACAAGGTGAGCCTGGCCAATTTAGGCAAGGCGGGCGTGAAGACCGTGTGCTACAACTTCATGCCTGTGCTCGACTGGGCACGCACCGAGCTGGACCATCCGTGGGACGACGGGTCCACATCGCTCTACTTCAACCGCGTCAAGTTTGTATATTTTGACTGCTACATCCTGTGCCGTCCCGGTGCCGAGGCCGACTATACGGCCGAGGAGCTTGCTGCTGCCGCCGAGATGCACAAGACCATCACCGAGGAGGAACGTCGTGCATTGGTGGACACCATCATCGTGAAGACACAGGGGTTCGTGAACGGCAATATCAGCGAACGCGATGCCGACCCCGTGAGCCGTTTCCGCGAACTGCTGGCGCTATACGACGGCATCGACCGCGACACGCTGCGTGAGAACATGCGCTATTTCCTTGCTGCCGTGATGCCCGTGTGCGAGGAGTATGGGGTGAACCTATGTGTACACCCTGACGACCCTCCCTGTCAGTTGCTGGGACTGCCGCGCATCGTCACGTGCGATGAGGATATAGAGTGGTTCCTCGGTGCCGTGGATAACCCGCACAACGGACTCACCTTCTGCTGTGGCTCGCTCTCGGCCGGCATACAGAACGATGTGCCTGCCTTGGCACGCAAGTATGCCCGTCGCACCCATTTCGTGCATCTACGCAGTACCGATGTGTTGCCCAACGGCGACTTCATCGAGGCTGACCACCTCAAGGGACGTGCCAACCTCATCGAGGTGGTGCGTATCTTCGAGCGCGAGAATCCCGATGTGCCTATGCGTGTGGACCATGGCCGCACGATGCTTGGCGATGAGGATAAGGGCTACAACGCCGGCTACTCCTTCCACGGCCGCATGATGGGCCTTGCCCAGATGGATGGCGTGATGGCAGTGGTGAGAGACGAAGCCCGCTTGAGGCAATCGTGAGGCTTAAGTTAAGGCAGGTACCGGTCTTAACTTACGATAAACCGAAGCGTAAGTAGCGATTAAAATAGTTTTTCTTCGTCATATATTTTACATCCCAAGACTTGGTATGTATATCCCAAGCTTTGGTACGTACATCCCAAGGCTTGGTACATATATCCCAAACCTTGGGATATAAAATATATAGTGTAGAAATAACAGACTTTCTTCACACAGACTTAATGTCTCACACAGATCTCACAAATCTCACAGAGGGCTGCATCGCAAAAAGGCTCGCAGCTTGTCGGCAGTGCCGAGTGTTGGCAGCCGGATGGCAGCAAGGGCGAAGCGACTTGCCTTCTGTGAGATTTGTGAGATCTGTGTGAGGTCAAATCATCTTCGTGATCATCTAAGGCAATCGTGCAGGTCGAAAATATTGCTTTTCTCGCTAAAAAAACGTTTTTTTTATAGAACTGGCGTAAAAATCACTTTTTTTATGTAAGTTTGCAGTATCATTGTGTAGTATGCACGGTGATAGTTGAGTTGATTGGGAATGATTGATAATATATTGTATAACCATTTAAATAAACTGAAAGTACGAAACAGAAAGTGTGATTGCTGCATTAGAACATCTTAAGGACGTGAGACGACCTTGATGTTCGAAACAGAAGAACGTAAATAGGGAATGCGCTCCGCTGAGGGGCGGTATCCCACAACGAAACTTTTGTTACTTGTTCTAGTCGACCGAAACCGCCAATTTCAATCGGAGAATAAGCAAGACAAAGGTTTGCGTCCGTTATGGGCGTAGACTGTCTATATGCTTATCCGGTGAGGGTTACTTGGCGGTACCTGGTTGGCTGTAAGCGAACGATGACGGTTTACGTCCTTCTTGTTTTTAGACCAACCAAAGAAACTGTTCTTTGAATTTATCGCTAAATGCGTTGTGTACAAGCTTTTCGGTTTCTCTAAGGTCCTTTTCGGCATCTTTTCCTCCTCAGGTTTTGCAAATAGACCACTATTTGCTGCGTCCTGAGAAGAAAAAGCTACTCGAAAACACCTCTTAGATAAACTCGAAATAAATTAAAAGAAACAGTTTCCCGCCAAGTTATTTTTATTATTCACCGAAAAAACAAGAAACAAAATGAACAGAACAAAAACACGCCTTGCTCTTCTCGTGGCAAGCATCTGCCTCTGCACATCCGTATGGGCAGAGAGAGTGGCTCCCACATTGCCCGACTTCACGACACTGGAGAGTGGGAAGACTTATTATCTTTATAATGTAGGGACGGGTAAATTCCTGACACGTAGCACAGTGAGCAACACCTATCCCGGTGTGGGCACATACGGTGCTGCGGTTACTGTGGCGCAAGCATCCAATGGCTCGTATACCTTGCGGTTTGCAGATGGAATCACTACCTACTACCTTTATGCAGAAACCAGCACAACATCATCACGCTCATCTGTATATAATAATTGCTACTTTGCCATCAAGGATAGTTTGGGTGGCTATGTTATCCAACGCTCAACAGCCAATACCTCTTACTATGTTGAGAACGAGTATGTAGGTTATGCTGATGGAGCAGCAAACGACCGCATCGTACCCAACCTGACCGAAGGCAATATCGTATGGCAACTGATGGAAACCACCGTGGCTGAGCGATACTTTGCCGAGCACAAGTTATATACTGCATTGGAGGCAATGAATCCGTACAATTATACGATTGATCAATACGAAACCATCTATGCCAATCCAGAAAGCACAACAGAGGAACTGACTACTGCTGCAACGACATTGACTAATGCATTGTCGTTAACTACTGCATACGATTTCCCTGAGACTTCAGATTTTCCTATTTTATTGGAATATAGTAATAACGGGTCTTGGGCGACTTATAAATCAACCTCAACTCAAGCTGCTTATCTGTCCAATAGTGGTATTCAGTACAAAGACAGCGTAAATCTAATAGCGACTGTGACGGTAGACCAACACGCAACTCTCGACTTTGGTGCTGAATGTAATAGTTCATCAGGTGTTATGCGCCTTTTTGTAGATAACGAGCATATACTGGATATTGCTTCTCTTAACGAATTTTCAAGCATTCAACGACATTTTATAGAACTGGAGGCAGGCACGCACACTATAGAATGGAGATTTGTTAACCAATCTGCAAAGAGTTATATATCTGGAAGTATCTATAGTATAGGCATAGAAGCTACTCCTATCTTTGAGGTCAACTTATTGGAACCCGGAAGCTTGGGCACAGAAGTACTCTACAATGTAGACCACGTAAAGGATGTTCGCCGACTGAAGGTGATAGGCGAAATGAACGATGATGACTGGGCAAAGCTTGACATGATGGTTAATTTGTATGACTTAGACCTTAGTGAAGCGAAGATAACTGCCATACCTGATAACCAGTTCTATCGTGGATATGGTGATAACCCTAAATGTAATTACTTGCACAAGATTTCTCTTCCTGAGGGTTTGATAAGTATTGGAAAGTATGCTTTTTACCAGTCTTATATAAAGAAGATGAACTTTCCGTCAACATTAAAGACTATAGAGACGCATGCATTCTCGAACAGTATGCTTACGGAGGCAATGTTGCCTGCAGGCATGGAAGATATAGGAAATAGTGCTTTTGGCCATTGCTATTCTTTGAGAGAGGTTGATTATCCTGATAGTATGACATACATACCTGAGCATTGCTTCTGGATGTGTTATAATCTTAATACCTTTGTTTTGCACGAGGGGTTAGAAACTATTGACTCTTATGCATTTGAAAATTCAGCAAATGCTCCTGGAAAGTTTAACCCAAGACTTCCCAGTACCCTTACGACTATTGGGCGTGATGCATTTAGCTCATGTGGAACAGATTCTTTGTTTGTGCCGGAAGCATTGACAACTTGGATTTATGGTGGAGGTGGTTTGTCTTATGCTTTTTATAACAATGATAACTTAGTATATGCAGAGTTCCCTACAACATTTTATAAGGTCAGTCTTGCAAATATAATTACCGGATGTAATAAGTTGAACACCTTAGTGTTGAAATCTCCAACGCTTGTTGATGGTAGCTACAAAGATGGTTTTCTTAATGGAAGTGTCGTTGAAAATATTACAATTAAAGTACCATCCTTCCTTGTGAACGCATACAAGTTAGATGAATACTGGTACAATTACAAAATAGAGGGATTCAACACTTCAGATATAAAGGACTGGACAATCAGAGGCGAATTGGTACTCAATAATCGTGAGCGTATAGAAGGAACTCCCAATGTTACAGTGGCCAGAACTGGCTCTATAAAAATTAATGGAGAGAATGCACAGGCTATAGACACGCTGGTCACTTTTATGGATAGAGTTGATGGATACTATGGCAGAATCCTTGTAAACAACGATGCTACTACAATAGCAGGTGAATATATCCATAATTATCGCATCAAGGAAAAAACTTGGTATTTTATCAGTCTTCCCTTCGACTTTACTGTAGGTGAGGTGACCAATGATGCTAATGCTAAGTTGGCTATCCGCTATTATGACGGAGCAAGCAGAGCTGTTGACGGAGCAAAAGGTAATTGGAAGAACTATGCAGCCGAAGATGTGATAAAGGCCGGTACTGGCTTTATCGTGCAGGCAAGCGCTGCCACTACACTGACATTCCGTGCAATGGATAATGAAAGCAAACAAAATGCAGTGTCCAACGAGGAGTTTGTAAAAGCCTTGGCTGCCAATCCATCGGAGACGGTCTCAAATAGTGGTTGGAATCTCGTGGGTAATCCCTGGCAAACATACTTCAATATCCATACACTCAACTTTACGGCTCCGATTACTGTATATAATGTTAGTGCAAAGACCTATACAGCTTATTCAATCATTGATGATGACTATGCCATCCGTCCCAATGAAGCATTCTTCGTGCAGTGTCCTGAGGGTACGGAGTATATCTCGTTCCCTGAGACTGGCCGTCAGTTGACAAGCGAGATTACCAACCAGTCGAGTGCACCGGCCAAAAGAACAGCTGTGATGGGTAGTCGTCAGTTGGTGGATGTAGCCATCAGTACAGGCGACCTGACGGACAAGACCCGCGTGGTACTCAACGAGGCTGCCTTGATGGAGTATGAGACAGCGTGCGATGCCAGTAAGTTCTTCACGATGGATGCTGGTGTGCCGCAGATCTACACGCTCGACAGTGAGGCCACGGAGTATGCCATCAACGAACGCCCCGTGGGCAACGGCAATGTGCAATTAGGTGTGGTGATAGCTGCAAGCGGAAAGCACACCATCAGCATGCCGCGCAATGATGCCCAGACGGTGGTGCTCATCGACCATGTGGCTGGCACTACCCACGACCTCTCGCTGGGTGAGTATACATTCACTGCCGATGCCGGCACCTATAACGGACGCTTCACACTGAGTATCTCGAAGGCTCCTACCACAGCCATAGATGAGGCAACAGCTACGGACTTCACAGTAAAGAGCGTAGAGAACGCCATCGTAGTGAGCGGTGCTGAGGGTATGGTTACCGTATTTGCTGTTGATGGCCGCAAGGTGGCTGAGCAGGAGAGCAAGGGAAGCGTGACATTCGGCAACTTGCCGGAAGGCTCGTATCTCGTGCGCACGGTGAATGGAACAAGCAAGGTAACTGTAAAGTAAAGTCGTAATCTATATGAGAAGAATAAGATATTTGTCCTTGCTGACGATGCTGCTGTGCAGCTTCGTTGTCTGGGGACAGGATGACTTTGACCCCGCAAGTCCTGCCGAACCGGGTGTGGCCCCACGGAAACTGACCGTGGTGGCTGTGCCCTCGGATGGCGGTACGGTGTATGGCGGTGGACGCTATGTGCCGGGGACTACCGTAGGGTTGCGCGTATCGAGCGCTACGGGATATGTGTTTGAAAAATGGACCGACAAAGAGGGCAATGTGGTGTCTACTACCGGTTCGCTCAGCTATGTGAAGGGCGAGGGCGATGAGGTGCTGACGGCTCACTTTGTATTCTCTCCGAGTGCTCCCTCGGAACCGGCAGAGCCTGCACTGACACAATACTTCCGCCTCACACTGGCTGCCGAGATGGGCGGCTCGGTGAGTGGTGGTGGAAAGTACTTGGCTGGCAAGAAGGTCGGTGTAAGTGCTTCGGTTGATGAAGGCTTCAAGTTTGTCAGCTGGACCAACTCGAAAGGCGAGACGGTATCGACCAGCCGCTCGTTCTCCTATACCACTACTGCCGAGAATGAAACACTGACGGCACACTTTGTCTTCGACCCATCCAGCCCCTCGGAACCATCCGACCCGATATTGCGTCACAACATTACGGTGTCGACCGAAGATGGCGGTACGGTGAGCGTGGGCAGCAAACGGTTGCTGGAAGGTACGAGTACCACACTCAGCGCCACGGTCAACGATGGATATGTGTTTGTGGGCTGGTATCTGAACGGTGAACTATACACTACGCTGAGGTCGTTCTCCTATACGATGGGCAAGGAGAATGTGGCGTTCGAGGCTGTGTTTGCGTTCTCTCCTGCCAGTCCTTCGGAACCGTCGATGCCCGAAGACAAGATGTACTCATTCTACCTGATGACGGTGATAGGCAAGCCCGGAGATGTGCTGGATGTGCCGCTCACGTTGTCGAACCTCGACGACCTGTACGATATGACCTTCCAGGTGACCTTCCCTGCGGGATTGACTCCTGACCTGGACAATGTGTATCTGTCAGACAAGGCTACGGGCTATGAGGTGTCGTTCGCAGCCGTGGACGATACGATGTATGTGTTCTCGATGATTGGTGGAACAATACCTGCCGGTAGTTCGGAACTGCTACGCTTCCGCGTAACTGTTCCTGAAGACTATGCCACAGGTACATCGGGGCGCGTGAAGATTAATCAGGTCTCGGTAACGGAGGCCGACGGAACGCATCTCACGGCATCTACTCGCAACGGACGTATTGCCATATACAAGCGCGGCGACACGAACGGCGACAATGTGGTGAACATTACCGATGCGATGAACCTCATCACCAATGTGCTGGAACAAGACACGGAGGTGTTCATCAAAGAGGTGTCGGACGTGAATGAGGACAATGCCATCAACGTGACCGATGCGATGGGCGTAGTGAATATCGTGTTGGAGGAATAAATTCTAAAATAAACAAAACTACAGAAATGAAAAAGTTAATTATAGCACTTATATGTATCACATCTATCGGCACAATACGTGCCGAGGATGTGCTGCAAGTCGTGCCTTTCGAGACAAAGGCTGGGGCGACGGTCGATGATGCGCTTTGTTTCAGTGTGGCGATGAACAACGCCTCGGCTGAGATATGGGCATTGCAGTTCGACCTGCTGCTTCCTGAAGGTATGACGATAGATGATGTGAGCGGGTATGACCCGTTTGAACTGAGCACTGACCGCTTCCCGTACACTACGGGACGTGGCGGTGCCATCACGTGGAATCACGAGGTACTCTATGACCTGGTGGAAGGTGGTTGGTATCGTATTGTTGTATTCAGCTCAAAGGCTGATCGTATCATCGGTGACAGTGGTGAACTGTTTAAGGTGTATTACTTGACGGATGAGGCGATGCAGCCGGGTATACATCCTATATATATAAAAGGTACGGTATTGACCATTACGGGAAGTACGGATATACAGCCGGGTGAGTCTACTTCGTATTGTGTGATTGGCGACTCTCCGCTGAAGACTGCCGAGGAGGTCGATCTGAAGGACTTTACAGGGTATATCCCTTCATGGGTAGTGGAAAGTCTCAATGCGGATCTGGCCTCCAATACGGCAACGACCATCCGTATGGAAGCGACTGAAGGCATCGGTGCTGCCATAGAGACGGCCAACAAGAATGCACTGTATTATGTGAAGGCCGGTTCGGCATGTGCTGAGCAGTTGGCAGGAAAGAGTGTCGTGGAGGTTGATGGCGACACCTATCGTTGTGACGACCTGTATCTGCATGATGGTGAGTACAGTTTCAGCGTGGAAGAAACAATGGCCGGAGGTAAAGCCTATTTTGACCGCACCTTTGTGGAAGAGTACTGGTCTACGGTATGTCTGCCATTTGCCGTTTCTGCCGAACAGGTGAGCGCACTGAAAGATGCTGGAGTGCAGATAGAGAAACTGAGTGGGTATGACGGCTCCACCATCACGTTCACGGCAGTGGACGAGATGGTAGCGAATACTCCATATATTGTGAAGTGTAGCAGTGAGATGATGCCGTTTGCTGAACTGGAGATTGTGGATATAGCCGCAACCGGATCGCTGAATGAGGTAGGCTTGGATAATATCCGAATGAAAGGGTGTTATACAACTACATCGCTCAATTCTGATGAGAATACTGCGTACTATGTGTTCAACGCTGCTACCGGTGAATTCGTAAAGGTGGGTGCAAACGGTAAGGTGATGCCTTTCCGTGCCTATATCCAGCTGACAGCAGATGGAGTCCAGCCTGCCGCAATGCGGGTAAAGCATGGGGATAAGGAGACTGACATTGCTCCCATAGAGGAAAGTGATGCTGCGATATCCAATGTGTATACCGCAAGCGGAAAGCTGGTACGTGAGGGTGTTGATACTCTGCAAGGTCTCCAAGGATTGGAAAAGGGTATCTATATTATTAACAACCGAAAGGTTATCATTAGATAAACGCAATGAAAGATAAATATATAAAACCGGAATTGGAATGCGTGGAAACGGAGCCAACATTGTTCGCAGCATCGTTCCCTACAGAGGATGAGACAGAAGATAATGTAGTGGCCGGTGTACGCAAGAGAGACCCTCGACAATGGGGCGACTTGTGGGAGTAAATTGTTGATATCTTACGAATTTTTGCGGTGGGCTTGTGGCCCACCGCTTTTAGTATCTCTGTGGCTTGTCAATCGGATTTCCCTGCCTTCTTTTCGTATAATTGAAATTTGTACGTATCTTTATGGCTTCGCCAAGAAGATACTTGCACTCGCAGTGATAAATATTCAAGACCTGCCTTAGCACTTGGCTTGTCCAAGAAGCTTGATATTTCTCGCTCGTTTATTCGTATCTTTATGGCTTCGCCAAGAAGATACTTGCACTCGCAGTGATAAATATTCAAGCAAGCTTGATATTTCTCGCTCGTTTATTCGTATCTTTGCAATTGAATTGGGGCATACTTGTGTTCCTGCATAATAACTGACAATGGAAGATATTGTAATATTAGGTATAGAGTCTTCGTGCGACGATACCTCGGCGGCAGTCATCAAGAATGGCGAGCTGCTGTCGAACGTGACGGCCAGTCAGGCTGTGCACGAAAGTTATGGTGGGGTGGTGCCTGAGCTTGCCTCGCGTGCCCATGAGCAGAATATCGTGCCGGTTGTGGATCAAGCCATCAAGAGGGCTGGTATTGCCAAGGAACAGCTCTCCGCGGTGGCTTTCACCCGTGGCCCGGGGCTAATGGGGTCGCTGCTCGTGGGGGTGTCCTTTGCCAAGGGGTTTGCCCGTTCGTTGGGCATCCCGATGGTCGATGTCAACCACCTGCAAGGGCATGTGCTGGCTCATTTCATACAAGAGCCCGAGACACACAAAGAGACACCCAAGTATCCGTTCCTCTGCCTTTTGGTGTCGGGGGGGAACTCGCAGATTGTCCTGGTCAGGGCATATAATGACATGGAGGTGATAGGGCAGACGATTGACGATGCGGCAGGCGAGGCCATCGACAAGTGCTCCAAGGTGATGGGGCTGGGCTATCCTGGCGGACCCATCATTGACCGTCTCGCTCGTCAGGGGAACCCGAAGGCTTTCTCCTTCAGCAAACCGAATATTGCCGGGTATGACTATAGCTTCAGTGGACTGAAGACCTCGTTCCTCTATTTCTTGCGTGACAGGTTGAAAGAAAACCCCGATTTCATCGAGCAGAACAAGGAGGACCTGGCAGCTTCGCTCGAAGCCACTATCGTGGAAATCCTGATGAAGAAACTGCGTCTTGCAGCCAAGCAGCTCGGTATCAAGGAGGTGGCAGTGGCTGGTGGCGTATCGGCCAATACGGGACTGCGCAATGCCTTCATCGACCATGCCCGCCGCTACAAGTGGAATGTGTATATCCCCAAGTTTGGCTACACTACCGACAACGCGGCCATGATTGCCATCACCGGCTACTATAAATATATGGATGGCGAGTTTTGCTCGATGGACAAACCGGCCTATTCGCGCGTTTCCATCGGGTGATTTTCTTGACGGAAACGATGATACTTCTCTAAAAACATGCAATACAGGCCGGGCTGACTCGACCTGTATTGCATGTTTTTTGTCTGGATGCTACCATTGTGGTGTTCCCTGGAATATGGTAGCCTGGCTATAGGGAACGAGGTAGCCGTCGAACGTCATGGAACGGCCTGAGAAGTTGGGATTTACCGTGGCGCTGGCTTGATTGGTGCCTCCGGTCAGGGTGAGGTATACGGTGGCCGAGATGGCACTGCCCTGTATGTTGAAGCTGTAGTATACGTTGCCGTCCTTGTCTGATGACATTCGTTCGCCATAGATATCACCTTGTACCGTTATGCCGCCCAGTCCGTTGGGACTGTAGCTGAAGTTGTTGAAGGCTGTCTGTACGGTGCCTTCGCCATCTTCGCAACATATATAGTTGGTACTGGATGATACGAAACGGGTGATGCCATTGAAGAAATTGACATTGTTTGCCTCCAAGGCCCAGTTGCCTTCCTTGAGGGCTGCTACGGCTTCGCGGTAGGCTATGGAGTCTTGTTGCATCTCAATGGCTCTTGCTTCGGCGCGACGACGTTCACGCTCGGCTCTCCACTCTTTCTCGCGTTCGCTCCTGCTTGACTGGGCAAATGACAGTGTGGTGGATAGCAGACAAATGGCACTTGCCAGAAAAAGTACTTTTTTCATAATGGTTTAGGTTAAGGGTTGTATGGCAATTAAAACAAGGGGTTCGCTAAAATGTTTGCCGTTAATCTTGTTCACTTGCATTAAATGTAGTAATTTTGTTTCTTGAAAAACAAACAGGGATGCTGACGGCAGATGACATATCCATACAGTTTGGCCATGAGTGTGTGCTCAGGCATTTCTCATGTCATATAAAGAAGGGCGATTTTGCCTGTATTACCGGTGTGTCAGGATGTGGCAAGACATCGCTCTTACGGGCTTTTATCGGATTGACTCCCTTGGCCGGAGGAACGGTTAGAGTGGAAGAGTGTTTGCTGAACGAAAAGACGTGTGTTTCTGTTCGCAAAAGAGCTATGTATCTTCCTCAGGAACTTTCGTTTCCGAGCGAAACGGTGAACGAACTTGTCATGCAGACCTTGCGTATAGGGAAGGTGAAAAATGTACAGATATCCATGCCGTTGCTACGTGATAATTTTGCTAAATTAGGCCTTGATGAGGAGTTGCTTCTCAAGCGCCTTTCTGAGATTTCGGGCGGTCAGAGACAGCGGGTGATGCTGGCTACGTTGGCTTTGCTTGACAAGGATATCTGGTTGCTCGATGAGCCTACCGCGGCACTTGACGAGCTCTCCCGCAATTATGTGATCGATTTTCTTCTGGAACAGCAGCAGCGAGGCAAGACCATTGTGTCCGTGTCGCACGATATGCACTTCGCTTCGCGTTGTTCTACCATTATTCCACTCGACTGATATGGGCACTATAGACATCACATACCTTAGTCTGGGCATAGGGCTTCTGCTGCTGATGATACCTATATATTATATATGGCGTTATGAGACGAAGTTGCTCAAGGGCATTTGTGTGGGAGCTGTGCGTATGGTGGTGCAGATGCTTTTCATTGGGGTATATCTGCGCTATCTTTTCGAGTGGGACAATCCGGTTGTCAATTGCCTTTGGGTGTTTGTGATGGTCTACATTGCGGCCGAGACGGCAATCACACGCACCAGAGTGAGGCGTGGCATTCTGATGATGCCGCTTGTCGTGGGCTTTGTGGTGGCCAGTGTGCTCATTGGGCTGTATTTCTTGGGCATCGTATTGCAGCTCAACAATGTGTTCAGTGCGCAATACTTCATTCCTGTCATGGGTATATTGTTGGGCAATATGCTTTCGGTCAATGTGATAGCTGTGGGTACCTTTTACTCTACGCTTCAGCGCGAGCAGAACCTTTACTATTACTTTTTGGGAAATGGCGCTTCGCGGAGCGAGGCACTGCAGCCTTTCGTGCGACAGGCTATCGTCAAGGCATTCAGTCCGGCTATTGCCAATATGGCCGTGATGGGTCTGGTGTCGCTGCCCGGCACGATGATAGGCCAGATTCTTGGTGGAAGCAGTCCGAATGTGGCCATCAAGTACCAGATAATGATTGTGGTGGTCACGATGTCGGCCTCCATGTTGTCGTTGATGATTGCCATCCGCCTGTCTGCCAAGCAAGCTTTCGACGGCTATGGCCGTATGAGAAAGATATTTGCCAAATAATTGGGTTTTTGTTACCCGTAATTGGAATTTATTTCATACCTTTGCACTGATTTTTCAGAAATAATGAAGGCAATACAAGTTTGGGATGCCCTTGAACAGTATGCGCCACTGCCTTTGCAAGACGGTTTTGACAATGCAGGCTTGCAAATAGGATTGACAGCGGAGCAGGAGGTTACAGGGGCATTATTGTGTTTGGACGTGACCGAGGCTATTATTGATGAGGCCGAGCGCGAGGGGTGCAACCTGATTGTTGCGCACCATCCTCTCTTGTTTCACGGCCTAAAGTCCGTCACGGGTAAAAGCTATGTTGAGCGATGTGTGATTAAGGCTATACAAAAAGGTATAGGCATTTATGCCGCCCATACCAATCTGGACAACGCGCAAGGTGGAGTGAACTACCGTATTGCCGGAAAGATAGGACTGACAAACCTCTCCTTCCTGGACGTAAAGTCAGCGGCCGTGCCTGCGGGTTCAGGCGTGATAGGCGAGTTGCCGGTGGAGGAAGATGAACGCGACTTCCTTATGCGCTTGAAGTCGCTCTTTGGCATACAATGTATACGCCACAATGCACTTTGTGGCCGCAAGATACGTCGTGTGGCACTTTGCGGTGGGGCTGGTGGATTCCTGCTGCCCAATGCCATAGCCCAAGGAGCCGATGCTTTCCTGACTGGTGAGGTTCGCTATCACGATTATTTCGGACACGAAGGCGAACTGCTCATAGCCGAAATGGGACATTATGAAAGCGAGCAGTATACGGTCGATATCTTCGAGGAGATACTCCGCGCCCGTTTGCCCGAACTGAGAACAGTAAAGACATCATTGAATACAAACCCGATAAATTACTTATGATTATGGCAAAAGAAACAAAGAAAGATCCGCAGGACTACACTGTAGAAGAGAAGTTGAAGTCGTTGTATCAGCTGCAGCTTATCTTTTCGGAGATTGACCGTATCAAGACATTGCGTGGCGAGCTCCCTCTCGAAGTACAGGACTTGGAAGATGAGGTAGCCGGTCTGCGCACACGTATTGCAAAGTTCTCAGACGAAATCGAAAGCGTCAGAGCCGAAGAAAGCAAACGCCGTATGAAGATTGAAGAGGCCAAGGCAATGATAGCAAAGTATACTGAGGATCAGAATAACGTACGTAACAACCGTGAGTATGACCTGCTGGCCAAGGAAATAGAGTTTCAGACCTTGGAGGTAGAATTCTGTGAGAAGAAAATCCGTCAGTACACAGCCGAGCAGAAGAGCAAGGAAGAGGAAATTGCCCGCACCGAAACGTTGCTCGAAGAACGTCTCAAGGATCTTGAGGAGAAGCGTTCGGAACTCGACGAGATTGTGGCTGAGACAAAGGAGGAAGAGGAGAAGTTGCGCGATCGCGCCAAGATGCTCGAAGCCACTATCGAGCCCCGTTTGCTTCAGTCGTTCAAGCGCATCCGAAAGAACACACGCAATGGCCTTGGTGTAGTATACGTTCAGCGCGATGCTTGTGGTGGTTGCTTCAACAAGATTCCGCCTCAGCGCCAGCTCGATATCAAGATGCGCAAGAAGATTATCGTGTGTGAATATTGTGGCCGTATTATGATTGACCCCGAATTGGCTGGTGTAAAGGAAACCACCACGCAGGCTCCTGAGAAGAAGACACGCAAGCGTGCCATTCGCAAGAGCGCCGAAACGAAAGAGGAGTCGGCAGAGTAAGTTCTATGGTATATGATGTGTATAGGATGCGTCCCAATCGGGGCGCATCTTTGTTATAGACTCTCGTATGTTGGGATCTCCTTCAAAAAGGAGTAGGAGCGTGTGGGGTAGTCTAACTTGCAGCAGTAATGGGATAGACCGTTGCTCACGATGAGGTAGTCTACCTGCAACACCATGTTGTAACGACATATCTGGTCGAACACCTTCTGGGTGACATTGACCGTGGGAGCCTTGTACTCGATGATGACACGCGGATGCAGCGAGCGGTCGTAGACTACCGTGTCGCACCGACGGCTCATGCCGTTGAGCTTGAGTTGCACCTCATTGGCCATAAGCGATTGCGGGTAACCCTTGTGCCCGATGAGAAAATGTATGAAATGCTGGCGTACCCACTCCTCGGGCGTCAAAGCCACATATTGGCGACGAATAACGTCAAGAATGAACGGTTTTTCATCCTTCTGTGTTATTTTTTTCTCGAAAGGAGGTAGGTTTAACTCTAACATTACGTATATTTGCAGTTAATAATGTCAACCAGGACGAATGTCATCGCTAATGTTGCATTTGCAAAAATAGAAAAAATATGAAGACAAAGCAAGAAATCGTAGAGAATTGGCTCCCGCGCTATACGAAACGTCCCCTCGAAGAGTTTGACGAATATATCCTGCTTACCAACTTCAATAAGTATGTGGAACTCTTTGCCGAGAAATTCGGAGTGGAGGTTGTGGGGCGCGATGCCAATATGACCTCGGCCTCGGCAAATGGCATCACCATCATTAACTTCGGGATGGGAAGTCCCAATGCAGCCATTATCATGGATCTGCTCACGGCCATCAACCCCAGGGCCTGCCTCTTCCTTGGCAAGTGCGGCGGCATCGGCAAGCGCCAGAAGATAGGCGACCTGATACTGCCCATCGCTGCTATCCGTGGTGAGGGAACATCCAACGACTACCTCCCTGCGGAGGTACCTGCGTTGCCTGCCTTTATGCTTCAGCGTGCGGTGTCGTCGTCTATTCGTGATAGGGGACACGACTACTGGACAGGTACCGTATACACTACCAACCGGCGCATCTGGGAACACGACGATGAGTTCAAGGCCTACTTGCGTTCCACCCGTGCCATGGCCGTGGATATGGAGACGGCTACACTCTTTGTCACCAGCTTTGCCAACCATATCCCGATGGGGGCGTTGTTGCTCGTGTCAGACCAGCCGATGATTCCCGAAGGGGTGAAGACCGAGCAGAGCGACAATTTAGTGACACAGAACTATGTGGATGACCACTTGAGTATCGGCATCGCCTCTTTGCGTATGATCATCGATGAAAAGAAGACCGTAAAGCACCTGAAGTTTGATTGGTAAGGTAGGGTGGGGGATTGTTGCACCATTAAATAAACAAAACACCTGTAGCTGCTGTTAAAGAGTAGGAATTTACCTTAACTTTAACAGCATATTTTTATGTCATTCAAAACATTCCTCTTTCCCTCTTACGAAGATGAGGGTCCTGTCTACTCTACCGTGCTGCTCGTTGCGCGCATCCTCTTCGGCCTGCTGTTTCTCACCCATGGCTACGACAAGCTGATGGGGCATGCTTCATTGGCCGACCTTTATGCTGACCCTTTGGGTTTGGGTAGCCTTGTCTCGTTCTGGCTCACCGTCTTTGCCGAGGTGGTATGCTCCTTTGCCGTTATCTTTGGTCTGCTGCAACGCCTTGCCCTCATACCTATGATTATTACGATGGGTGTGGCCTTCTTTGTTGTCCACGGAGGCGATGTTTTTGCCGTCAAGGAACTCTCGTTCATTTACCTTGTCGTCTTCATAGGCCTCTTCATCACAGGACCGGGCAAATACTCCTTCGATGCCACCATCGGCAATTACCTGTTAGCCAATCGTAGAGACTGATCAGCAATCAGTAGACTGTGCCTATAATTCATGATTTCTTAAGATCTTTTCGTACTTTGATTAAACCTCGAAGATACTTTCACTCGCGGTGAGAAATATCCAGGCAGGCTTGATATTTCTCGCCCGTTTTTCGTATCTTTATGGGCTTTGCCAAGAAGGTGCTCACGCTCATTGCAAAAAGTTTAAGTTAACTTGACTTTTTATTCGCTTATTCGTACCTTTGTGCTATAATAAAGCTACGAAAAGATTTTTATGAACAACACCGATACCATCTGTGCCATTGCCACCGCCCAAGGTGGGGCCATCGGAGTAATTCGTGTTTCAGGCCCCGAGGCTATATTAATAACCTCGAGTATCTTCACGCCAATCAACGGACAATCATTGGACGGACGGAAGCCATATACCCTAACCTTCGGAAAAATCCTTTCATCAGAAGGCGAAATCATCGATGAAGTGCTGGTATCTGTTTTCCGTGCTCCCCATTCCTATACTGGCGAAGATTCTACGGAAATTTCCTGCCATGGTTCATCGTACATTCTCCAACAAGTGATGCGTCGTCTCATAGAGTGCGGATGCCGATTGGCCGAGCCTGGCGAATACACCCAACGGGCTTTCCTCAATGGCAAAATGGACTTGAGCCAAGCCGAGGCCGTGGCCGATGTGATAGCCTCTTCTTCGGCAGCTACTCATCGGTTGGCCATGAATCAGATGCGTGGTGGATTCAGTCAGGAACTCTCTGCACTGAGGGATAAGTTGCTTCATCTGACTTCCCTTATGGAACTTGAGCTCGACTTCAGCGACCACGAAGAACTGGAGTTTGCCGACCGTAGTGAACTCTCGCAAATAGCCAATGAAATCGAGCAAGTCATCAGACGACTGGCCCAATCATTCAGTGTGGGGAATGCCATCAAGAACGGTGTTCCTGTGGCCATCATCGGTGAAACCAATGCCGGCAAGTCCACCCTACTCAATGCTTTGCTGAACGAAGAAAAGGCCATCGTGAGCGACATTCACGGAACTACTCGAGACGTGATAGAAGACACCATCAACCTGCGTGGTATCACCTTCCGTTTCATCGATACGGCCGGTATCCGTCAGACTACCGATGTAGTGGAAAGCATCGGTATCGAGCGCACCTTCCAGAAGATGAGTCAAGCCGACATTGTGCTTTGGATGATTGATTCGGATAGTGAAGTAGATATGGAAGGCCTGAAAGATGAAATCCTCCCCCATTGCGAGGACAAGAACCTGATTATCCTCTTCAACAAGTCGGACAAGGTCAGCACCGAACGATGCGATACTTTACGCCAAGTCTTTGCCGAAGTGGATGCTCCGAAGTTGTTCCTATCCGCCAAGCAACGCCAAGGAATGGAAGAGCTGGAGGCATTGTTGGTAGAAACCGCTGCTCTCCCCGAAATCTCCCAAAACGATGTCATCGTCACGAACATCCGCCATTACGAAGCCCTGGTACGTGCCTTAGAATCCATCCATCGCGTACAGGATGGCTTGCTGATGAACCTCTCCGGCGATTTTGTTTCGCAAGACTTGCGGGAATGTCTTTCACACCTTGCTGAGATTGTGGGAGGAGCATTTGATGTGGAGGATGTGCTTGGGAATATTTTCAGGCATTTTTGCATCGGAAAATAAGTAGTTGATTATTAAGTGGTTAAATCAATCATAATTGATTAATATAGCACTCTTTACGGGTGCTATATTTGTTTGTGCAAGCATCGTTGTTAATCGTTGCTAAGCCTTTTTACGCCTGTTTTTGTACCTCCTGTGTACCTCGCCGCTTGAAATGCGATTTTGCGTTGGCGAGGTGATGGAAGAGTTTTACGCCATTTTACGGGAATTTACGGAGTTATACAAAAATATTGGTGAAATAAAGAGAAAAGAAATGAGTAGCAACATTGACATTAAGCGAATTTGTGCGTGG
>JAFXEF010000029.1 GCA_017520935.1 Bacteroidaceae bacterium
TTCCAAGGAGAAATAATTTTCTTCTTTATAGTTAGGCGATATAAAGAGGTTCTTACATAGGCATCACCAAATTGAGGAAAGTTCTTTTTAACATCCTCAATAGTGAAAGTGTAATAACCTCTCATTACCTTTTCATCAATCCAATCTGATATACTATAATCTTGCTGTTTCATATATTCTGCAATACGATTGCAAATATAATCAATTTCTGATGATTATCGCAAGTTCATTGCAGATTATTTTGTTCTGCTTGGTAATATTTGTCATTCCTCTCACTTTTTAATGTTATAAACAGATTAATTTCACTCTTATTTCTCATATACAAACCTTCCAATACCTTTTCTCTTATTCTACTCGCTTCATAGGTGTTCAACCTAAACGCGAGGGAAATAACTACTTCAAGATTGTAGAATGTAGCCCAACTTTTAGGAATAGCCAAATCGCATCGTTGAGTTGTTGACAAGTTAAGCGTTCCATTTTTGTATATCGCTCTGATGGCGGATTGGAGTGTCGGGGCTATCACCCCGAACAACTCCACCAATTCCATTTCGGACATCCAAACATTACCGCTTGGGATACTCACTCTACCGTTTTCGCTAATTGTTACAATAGCTCGTTTCATACCTATACATAATTAAATGGCAAATCTTCCGCTTACTCTATCCTCAAACATTGATATATCGTGTTCAAGCTTGGTATTGGTTACTTTGGCGTAAATCTGTGTTGTGGTAATATTCGTATGTCCGAGAATCTTGCTTACACTCTCTATCGGCATTCCATAGTTCAAGGCTAGCACTGCGAATGTGTGCCTACTCAGATGGAACGAAGTTCGCTTCTCAATACCGCATAATTTAGCCACCTCTTTTATGCGTTTGTTTATAGTGTCGTGGCTACCGATGTTGAAAAGATTGTTGCTTATTCTGTATGGCTCATATCGCTTGATAATCTGCATAGGTATATCCATCAATTTGATTTGGAACGGTACGCCTGTCTTTTGTCGCTTTGATACAATCCAAGGAGAGCCACCTAACATTGTGATATTCTCCGTTGTCAAGTTCTTAATATCAATGAATGATATTCCCGTCCAACAACCGAATACGAATAAGTCCCTTGCCAACTCCAAATCGGGATTGTTCAATTCAACCGTTGTAAAGGCTTGCAACTCATCTTCTGTTAGAAATCCTCTCTCCTTGTGGTCGGGGTCAACCTTATACTGGGCAAATGGGTTGCGTGCAATCTTACCATTATAGTGAGCAGTGGTTACAATGTGCTTTAATGGTATTGAGTATATCCACACAGAAGATTGAGCAAGCCCAACCTCATTTCGCAGATACAAGCAATAATCACGAATAAAATCCTCGGTTAGTTCATTCATTGCAATATCAGTACGCTTGTAGTGTATCTTGATAAACTCGGCAAGATATTTTCTTACGGTGAGATACTTTTGATATGTACTCAGAGAACGATCCTTGCCAACTCGTTTGGCAAAGGCTTTGTTCTCCTTGTCGAATGCTCGGAGGAGGGTTTCATATTCCGTTCCGATGCCTTGAAAGGCATTGCGAACCATTTCGGCAGTAACGAACGCTTCTCTATCCGAAATGCGTTGGTAGTGCTTAATGATTTGAGCCTTGATATTATCCAAAGCCAAATTGATGTCTCTCGATTCTTTGCTCTTGCCTTTTGCTCGGTTGCCTTTCACATCCCATAGGTCTTTATGGATGCTCTGCTTGCAACTGAATTGGGCTACTGATCCGTTGATTGTTACTCGTCCCATAATGGGAACAATACCGTTTTTCTCTTTGCTTCCGTTCACGTAGAACAGCACCTTAAATGTACTTCGCATAATCTAATCTTTTTTTGGTTACAAAATTAGTTATCAACGAGTTATACATTGATATGTAAACTGACGCAGAACGATGAAACGTGACGACACAAAGAAAAACTTTACTGCACTATCGGGTAATGACTTGGCAACCATTCTATTTCATTACCTTGCGTTTCTTTGCTAAATTGCCATCGTTACTATTTCTGAGGTTTTCTGTTTAATGCGTTATGGCTCAGTTCAAAACGCAGAAATTCACCTTTTTTGCTCCGAGAACCGTAATTTTTTATAAAAAAAATCAATAAAACTATTGCGCATTTAATAAAAAGCTATACCTTTGCAGTGTACTATTAAGGTAGTACACACAAGATAAGCAAAAAGTATAACGATTAAATGATGTGAGTATGTTAAAGATTAGCGATTTAGCGTTTTCTTACAGCAACGATGACTGTAAGGTTTTCAACGATTTTTCGTTGAGTATTGAGAAGGGTGCAGTGTACGGATTGCTCGGACTGAACGGTACGGGCAAGAGTACGCTGCTCTATCTCTTGACAGGCCTGCTGCGTCCGCAGCAGGGTAGCGTGCTCTACAAGGGCGAGGATGTGAAACTGCGCCTTCCCTCCACACTGAGCGATATGTTTATCGTGCCCGAGGAATTTGAGCTGCCCAAGATGAGCATCAAGAAGTATGCCTCGCTGCATAGCGGCTTCTACCCCAACTTCAGCTACGAGCAACTGACACGTAACTTGGCAATGTTCGGGCTCGACGATAGCGTGGTGTTCAACTCCCTCTCCATGGGTCAGCAGAAAAAGGCATTCATGTGCTATGCCTTGGCTACCAACACCTCACTCTTAGTGATGGACGAGCCTACCAACGGACTCGACATCCCTTCGAAGAGCGAGTTTCGCCGACTCATCGCCAGCAACATGACCGAGGAGAAGACCATCATCATCTCTACCCATCAGGTGCGCGACATTGATAGCCTGCTCGACCATATCGTCATCATCGACGGTTCTCAAGTGCTGCTCAATGCATCGAGCGATGAGATCTGCCGTCGCCTCCTCTTCGCCGAGCAGCCCATCTCGGAGCCTACCGACGGGGCGCTCTTCGTGCAACCCTCGGTGTCGGGCAACAGTGTCATCCTGCCCAATGAGTATGGTGAGGAGAGCCGTCTGAACCTCGAACTGCTCTTCAATGGCGTACTGGCCGAACGGGAACGGTTTGCCCAAGTGTTCAACCGCTCAAATGCCGTACTATGAATAAAACTTTCAGTTTCACTCGCCTCGGTGCAGTGCTGAAGCGCGATATAGTGGTCAATCGCTGGTCCTACCTGTTCACCTTCTTCACCTTCTTCGCAGCCTTTTTAGCATTTCAGCTGATAAAGATGAACGACCTTATAGGAGTTAGTCTTCGCTACGATATACATCCCGAGCAGTTTATGCCCTCATTGGCAAGTGGTTGTGAACCATTCTTCTATAGCATACTGGCTCTTGCGCTTATGTGTGCAGCATCCGAGATGTGTGGCGTTCCGCTGAAGACGAAAGGTCGCGGTCTCAACTACCTGATGATGCCTGCCTCCAACCTGGAAAAGTTTCTCTCTCGTGCACTCATCGTTACCATTGTGCTCATCGTGATGGCCTTCGCGGCATTGCTCTTTGCCGATCTCGTGCGTATGCTCTGCGTACCCCTCTTCGAGGTAAAGGAGTTCTACGGCTTCACATTGCCGCGCATCTTAGGCGAGATAGGTGAAACCTTCTCTTCTCTGTATCGTACGGGGAGTGAAGAATGGGATGTCATTGAGGGAGGAATTGTGACTGTTATAGGCAATAATCCTTATAAGGGATGCTTGACGGTTAGCATATTTGCGATGGCCATTCTTTTTGTCCATTCCTTATTCATCCTTGGCGGCTGTTTTTGGCGCAAGGCTGCTATTGTGAAAATTCTGCTTGTCTGGTTTATGGCAGGACTCACGATTGCTTGGATTGCTATAAAGCTTGAGCCGATAATGACGGATTCGTCCAGGATTGCCGAGATTTTCTCATTTATCGACAGATTTTTGCCTGACGCATTCCCTTTCATAGAGTCATTGCCCGAGGCTCTCATGCTCCTCCGCTCCGTCGGCATAGTGTTGCTCCTTGCCTTCACCATCCTTAACTGGTGGCTCAGCTACCGCCTCTTCTCACGCAAGCAAGTAGTGGCACCCGGTCATTTATTTGCAAAGCACCGTAGTGGACACCTATTTAGATAAAGAATATAACAATGAATACAATCAATAATAAATTCAGTTTCGCACGCCTCGGTGCAGTACTGAAAAGCGATTTCGTGGAGCATCGCTGGAGCAATATTGCAGCTTTCTTCACTCTCTTTGTAGCTTTCTTGGTATGCCAGTTTACGCAGATGAACGAGCTTATAGAGATCAGTCATATTCGTTCCATCAGCCCCGAACAATACATGCCCTCGTTGGCTACAGATTGTACGGCATTTTTCTACGGTGTATTGTCCCTGGCGTTGATGTGTGCGGCCGCCGATATGTGCGGTGTGCCGTTGAAGACCAAGGGACGCGGACTCAATTATCTGATGATGCCCGCCACGAATATGGAGAAGTTTGTAGCTCGCACACTCGTCAATACCATACTGCTCATCGTGATGGCCTTCGCGGCACTCCTCCTTGCCGATCTGGTGCGTATGCTCTTCGTACCTCTCTTCGAGGTGAAGGAGTTCTATGGTTTTACGCTTCCACGCATCTTGGTTGCCTTGGGCGACCCCTTCTCTTCCGCATATCGTATGGGCGGTGAAGTATGGGGACCCACTGTTGACGGCACTGTCCGCGTGATAGGATTCAGTGCTTATTATGGTGCGGTGAATGTGACGACTATGGTCGCGGCGTTCCTTTTCGCCCACTCCTTATTTATATTGGGTGGATGCTTCTGGCGCAAGGCGGCCATCATCAAGATTTGGATTACGCAAATAGTGGCAACCAGTGCTATTGCATGGATTTTTGTAAAGCTTGAGCCTTACGTGCTGCCTTGGCTGGGCGATGTGCTCACCTCGCTCTTCGAGACAGAGCAGCAGGCCGGCATGACGCTGATGGGCATTGCCATCCCCGTGCTCCTTGCCCTTACTGCCTTCAACTGGTGGCTCGGCTATCGCCTCTTCTCACGCAAACAGGTGGTGGCGCCCCAGCATCATCGTGGTGGTAAGCATTTGCATCAACTGTTGGGTAAGAAATAAATAATGCCATAACGCTTGCTTTTATATGAAACTTAAAAAAGAAAGACTCGGCTTTGCCGCCAAACTCCCCCTCTGTTTATAGCCGATGCGGTATGAAAGCATCGGCTATAAACAGAGGGACAGCTAGCGACAATGTCGAGTGTTAATAAAGAGAAACTGTTATGAATACAACAACTAATAAATTCAGCCTCCATCGCCTATGGGCGGTGCTGCGTATAGACCTCAGAGCCTATACGAATACGCGGATGATGTACATTGGCATCCTGTTTATATTCTTGGCAAGCGAGTCGGGCGACCTGCGTCACTGCATCGCCAGCTATAAGATGGGTGTGGTGGATGCATCTCAGCTATTCGCGATGTATGTTGACGGACTGGCTCCCATGTTCTACGCCTTTCTTGTAGGTATGCTGCTGTTTAGTATCTCCACCCTATCGGCCATGGGAGAGAAGAACGACGTCATCTATTACCTCTCGCTGCCCGCTTCCAATAAAGAGAAGTTCGTGTCGCGTGTGCTCATTGCCCTTGTCGAGCCCATCGTGTTTGTGATACTGGCCATGCTCGTTGTCGACCTCCTGCGCATAGGCCTTGTAGAGTATCGCATGGGCGTAAACCCCGACTATGCCGTGCTCTCGGCCGACTTCAAGGGATTCACCGTGCCAGCCCTGTTGGGCAAGGGGTGGCAGACGATACAGGATATGTTTATGCATGGTGGCACGGAGTATGTCAATGCCGCAGGCGATATCTCTATGGCAGGCTTCGGCTTCAGCGCCTTCCGTGGTGTGCTGATGGTGCTGCTCTGCATCGTGTCGCTGCTGCTCGTCCACTCGCTCTTCTTGCTAATAGGTAGTTGCTGGACAAACTTTACCGCCATGGCACTCACCATCGTAGGTGGCACCCTGTTCATCCTGCGCGGCAGGGCAATCGATGCTGTTGCCTCGGCAGGCGATGGTGCGGTCACAGCCTACGGCGGTCTGCTGCAGCATGAGGCGTGGAGCATCATCGTGCTGCTGCTCCTATCAGCTCTTACCATATTGTGCTGGCGTGTCGGCTATCGTAACTTCGCACGGAAGCAGATAGTGATGCCCAGTAGGCAATGCTTTAAATTCAATAAATAATAGTATAGACAGGATGATTTGTTCTCACGCAGAAAAGAATATGCTCACACAGATCTCACAAATCACACAGATTTATAGTTATGCAGAGTGTTTTGTTTCACGTAAATCTCGCCAATCTCACGAAGGCTGCGTTGCTTCGCTCGCAGCTGTCGGCTTTGCCGAGTGTTTGCACGGTACAATTCGCGAGTGCAACGATGCGAACTTCGTGAGATTCGTGAGATCTGTGTGAGACAAAAACAGCGATGTAAGAAAACTTCGCGTTTTTCGCGAGATTGCCTTTGGCCCCTTTGGGCGGCGAACCTCGTTTCGCGTGAGAAAAAATGTCTTTCCTAACAACAGTATATAACAATGAAAACAATAAACAATAAATTCAGCTTTCGTCGCCTATGGGTAGTGATGAAGCTCGACATATTGGCCGACAGGATATATATAATCAGTTGGTTCCTCGTATTGTTGGGCCTTATGTCCGTTTGGCAATTTGTAGATTTGCGCGATGCAGTAGAGGTGTTTCATCGTTCGGGACACGATTATGCAGCCACCTCATTTGGATTAGAGACGTTCAGCCACTCTATGATGGTATATGTGATGGTACTTTTAGCTGTAACGGCAATGATAAGCAATCCGTTAAAGGAGAAGGGTAAGGCTATCAACTATCTGATGGTTCCTGCTACGAGTTTGGAAAAGTTCGTGTCGCGTACTTTCCTCTCTCTATTTGGCGTGACAGCCTTGGCTTTAGTTGCTTGGTTCTTGGCCGATGCGCTTCGCATAATGGTCGTGTCTGTTGTTCCCCGTTATGCAGAGTTGCCTGTAGAGTTCAAGGAGTTTACGCGGACTCGCACATTAAACTTTATTTCAGCGCTATTCGTTCAGGAAGTACGTCCTGACGTTATGCTTGTGGCCAACTATGCTATTATGGCATTCTATGTATTCTTTCACTCGCTTCTACTGCTTGGTGGTTGTATCTCCCGTGGCTTTTTTGCGGCATTGGCACCGACCATCGCTTTTACATTGGTGATGTTTACGACCGAGTTCCTTGATGTTTGGGAGAGATTGATTGCAACTACCCCAGTGTTGATACTTACCGTTACTCTTGCTTTGGTCATTCTCAACTGGTGGCTCAGCTATCGCTACTTCGCACGCAAGCAAGTGGTGGCAATCGAGAATTCCCTCTCTAAATTATCAAATAAAGGAAAGGAGGCTGCCGTATGAACTTCAAGGACAATAACCCGATATACTTGCAGATAGCCGAGCGCATCTGCGACGAGATATTGCAAGGCACCTACCATGAGGACGACCGCATTCCCTCGGTGCGCGAATATGCCGCCATCGTGGAGGTCAACGCCAACACCGTGGTGCGCACCTTCGATCACCTGCAATCACTCGAAGTCATCTACAACAAGCGTGGCCTCGGATACTTCGTGACCAAGGGAGCCGTGCGCCGCATCACCAAGGAGCGCAAGCGCACCTTCCTCACCGAGGAACTGCCCGAACTCTTCCGCAAGATGGATACGCTAAAAATCTCCATCGACGAGCTGCGGGAGATGTATGAAAATAGAGAACAATAAATATAATTCGTGATAAACTCGTGGTTAATTGCCTTTGGTCCCTACGGGCGGCTATCTGAAGGCAATTAGCCATAAATCAACGTGACTCTGTATAAGCAAGTATTCAACGAATGGAAAAGGCAATTGGCTCTATCGAAAGAAAATAAATCAAAGGAAATAGGCATTTTATTTCACAAATTGTTCGTTATTCTACGTTTTTTGTATACATTTGCAACTTCAAAATAGGGATAACAACTATAATTTTACATTCACAATGAAAAGAGACGATTTAGTATTCCACTTGATTGAAGAGGAACATCAGAGACAACTTAAAGGTATCGAGCTCATTGCATCAGAGAACTTTGTCAGCGACCAAGTGATGCAGGCCATGGGCTCTTGCATGACCAACAAATATGCCGAGGGCTACCCCGGTCGCCGATATTATGGAGGTTGCGAGGTAGTGGACAAAAGCGAGCAACTGGCTATTGACCGTTTGAAAGAGCTCTTCGGAGCCGAATGGGCCAATGTGCAGCCCCACTCAGGCGCTCAGGCCAACGCTGCCGTATTCCTTGCCTGCCTCAACCCTGGCGACAAGTTTATGGGACTCAATCTCGCTCACGGCGGACACCTCTCACACGGTTCGCTTGTCAACACTTCGGGCATCCTCTATACTCCATGCGAGTATAATCTAAACAAGGAAACAGGCCGTGTAGACTACGACCAGATGGAAGAGGTGGCCCTGCGCGAACAGCCCAAGCTCATCGTAGGAGGCGGTTCAGCCTATTCACGCGAATGGGACTACAGGCGCATGCGCGAGATTGCCGACAAGGTAGGTGCCATCCTTATGATTGACATGGCCCACCCTGCCGGACTCATTGCTGCAGGCCTGCTCGACAATCCCGTCAAGTATGCCCATATCGTAACCTCTACCACCCACAAGACCCTACGCGGTCCTCGTGGCGGTGTCATCATGATGGGCAAGGACTTTCCCAATCCTTGGGGAAAGACCACTCCAAAGGGCGAAGTGAAGATGATGTCGGCCCTGCTCGACTCTGCCGTATTCCCTGGCATACAGGGTGGTCCGCTGGAACATGTGATAGCAGCCAAGGCAGTAGCTTTCGGCGAGGCATTGCAACCCGAATACAAGGAGTACCAGACACAAGTGCAGAAGAATGCCAAGGCACTTGCTGAAGCTCTCATCGCCCGCGGTTTCACCATCGTATCGGGCGGCACCGACAATCACAGCATGCTTGTTGACCTGCGCGAGAAATATCCCGATCTCACGGGTAAGGTAGCAGAGAAGGCACTCGTATCGGCCGACATCACGGTCAACAAGAATATGGTACCCTTCGACAGCCGTTCAGCATTCCAGACATCAGGTATCCGTCTCGGCACACCGGCCATCACCACTCGCGGTGCCAAGGAAGACCTCATGGTAGAGATTGCCGAAATGATCGAGACCGTACTCTCCAATGTGGAGAATGAGGAGGTCATTGCGAGCGTCCGTGCCCGTGTGAACGAAAAGATGAAGGATTATCCCCTATTTGCATACTAAGAAAGTCATAAAAATAGGAGATGAATTTTGTCTCCTATTTTTTTATGATAACTGGCAGCCACGCAACACACCTGTGACCATAGCTACCTTTTTACTGATCTTACAACACCTATTATGAAAAGATATACTCTACTGCTTGCCTTGTGTACGTTGACGATGAGCGTTGCGGCACAAAACACGAGAGACACCAAGGCTCCACTCGAAGATGTGAACAAGGTACGTGACCTCACGCTCGATAGTCTGAACAAAGCCAACACGGCACGTCCTGTGCCCGGCTCGTCGCGCAAGGGAAGCAATCCCGTACTCTTCTTAGTGGGCAACAGCACCATGCGCACCGGCACGCTGGGCAATGGGAACAATGGCCAGTGGGGATGGGGATACTTTGCTCACGAGTACTTCGACAAGGAGCGCATCACCGTGGAGAACCATGCGCTCGGAGGCACCAGCAGCCGTACCTTTTATAATAAGCTGTGGCCTGCTGTGCTCGAGGGGGTGAAGCCCGGCGACTGGGTGATCATCGAACTCGGACACAACGACAATGGTCCCTACGACGAGGGACGTGCCCGCGCCTCTATCCCCGGTATCGGTACCGACAGTATGATAGTCACCATCAAGGAAACGGGAGTGGTAGAGACTATCTATAGTTACGGTGAGTATATGCGTAAGTTTATCCGCGATGTACGCAACAGAGGAGCCTATCCCGTACTCTGCTCACTGACACCGCGCAACTCGTGGAGCAGCGAGACTACGATTACTCGCAAGAGCGAGACCTTCACCAAGTGGCAACAGGAGATAGCCCGCGAGATGGATGTGCCTTGGATAGACCTTGAGGGTACTACCGCCCGCAAGTTTGAGACCTATGGCCCGTGGAAGGTAAACTACATGTTCTACCTTGACAAGATACACACCAGTGAGTTTGGCGCCAAGACCAATGCCCGCTCGGCTGCCGAGGCCATAGCCGCTTGCGAGGGACTGACGCTGAAGGAGTACCTCTTGCCGCTCGACCTCCCTATGGAGCTGTTCAAGCGTGAAGCCGGTAAGCCCGTAGTGTTTTTCACTGGCGACAGCACCGTGAAGAATGAGGACAAGGACAAAGACAGCATGTGGGGCTGGGCAAGCGTGGCCCACACCGTATTCAACACGAAGAAGTGTACGCTCGTCAATGCTGCCAAGGCAGGCCGCAGTGCCCGTACCTTCCTTGAGGAGGGACGCTGGGACAAAGTGTACAACAGTCTGCAGCCGGGCGACTATGTACTCATCCAATTTGGCCATAACGACATGGGCGACATTGCCGGTGGTAAGGCTCGTGCTGACATCCGTGGTGTGAGAGACAGCAGCCACGTGTATCGTCTCGAAAAGGACCGCACGTACAAGGTGGTGTACTCCTATGGCTGGTATTTACGCAAATTCGTGGGCGATGTGCGTGAGAAGGGAGCTATACCCGTCATCATCAGTATGACTCCGCGCAACGAATGGCCCAATGGCAAGATAGAGCGTCGCCCGGGCAGCTGTGCCACATGGGCCAAGGAGGTAGCTGATGAACTCGGTGTAGCTTTCGTGGACATGCACAACCTCACGGCCGACTATCTGGACCGCAAGGCTGGTAGCAAGGAGAAAGCGGCCAAGTACTATAAGCGCGACCATACGCACACCTCGCTTCTCGGTGCCGAGCTCAATGCCAAGATGTTCCGCAAGGGCATCAAGAAGACCGACTGTGACCTAAAGAAGCTGATGAAATAGCCTTTATAATTTACAAACAATAACTACAAACAATGAAAAAAACATTTATTGCTATGGCCATCGTTGCCTTGACTGCATGTAATGCAAAGCACGACAATCCCATATTGGCGGATTCGTCGCTCCCCTTTGGCGCCCCAGAGTTTGCCAAGTACCAATCTGCCGATTATGAAGCAGCCTTCATGGAGGGTCTTGCTGAGCAGCGTGCCGAGATTGACGCTGTTGCCAACAACACCGAAGCACCAACCTTTGACAACACCATTGCAGCGCTCGAGCGCAGCGGAAAGAAGTTGGCCAAAGTGAGCGGTGTGTTCTACAACCTCAACGAGACCGATGCCGACGATGTGATGCGCGAGACAGAGAAGAAGCTGTCGCCCATCCTCACCGAGCACAGTGCCTATATGACCATGAACGAGGCACTCTTTGCCCGTGTGAAAGCACTCTACGACACCAAGGCATCACTTGGCCTCACCCGTGAGCAGGAAATGGTTCTCGACAAGTACTATCGTATGTTTGTGAAGGGCGGTGCCCTACTCGATGCCGAGAAGAAAGCCCAACTGATGGAAATTGACAAGCAGCTCTCGCTGGCCAGCATCGAGTTTGGCGAGAATGCCTTGGCCGAGACCAATGCCTTCGAGCTCGTCATCACCGACGAGAAGGATCTTGCCGGTCTTCCCCAAAGCTCTATCAATGCAGCTCGCGAGGCAGCCCAGGCTGCCGGCAAGGAGGGATGGCTCTTTACCCTGCACAAGCCCAGCTGGATTCCCTTCCTGCAATATGCCGACAATCGCGAGTTGCGCAAGCAGATGTATCTCGGCTATATCAATCGTGGCGACAATAACAACGAGAATGACAATAAGGCTGTCATCGCCCGCATCCTGAAGCTGCGCCAGCAGAAGGCTCAGCTCTTCGGTTATGAGACCTTCGCCCAGTACCAGCTCGAGGACAAAATGGCCAAGACTCCCGAAGCGGCCTACAACCTCCTTATGACTATCTGGAATGCCGCTCTTCCCAAAGCCAAAGCCGAGGCTGCCGAGTTGCAGAAGATGATGGATGCCGAGGGAAAGGGCGAGAAGCTCGAAGCATGGGACTGGTGGTACTACACCGAGAAGCTGCGCGAGGCCAAGTATGCACTGAGCGAGAGCGAACTGCGTCCTTACTTCTCGCTTGACAATGTACGCAAGGGTGCCTTCATGGTATCGGAGAGACTCTTTGGAATGAAGTTCCGCCCCGTAGAGGAACTCGATGTATACCACCCCGAGGTAGAGACCTTCGAGGTGCTCGATGGCGATGGCTCACACCTGGCACTCTTCTACACCGACTACTTCCCCCGTGCCACCAAGCGTGCCGGTGCCTGGATGAACAATATTGTGGATGCCTCGAACATCGACGGTGAGAACCAGCGTCCCATGATTGTCAACGTGGGCAACTTCACCCGCCCTACAGGCGACACTCCCTCTCTCTTGACCATCGACGAGACCCGCACCCTATTCCACGAGCTTGGTCACGCCCTCCACGGATTCCTCACACAAACCAAGTACCCCTCAGTGAGCGGTACCAGCGTAGCCCGCGACTTCGTGGAGCTGCCTTCACAAATTATGGAGCACTGGGCTATCGAGCCTGAGGTGATGAAGATGTATGCTCTCCACTATGAGACAGGCGAGCCTATCACCGACGAACTCATTGCCAAGATGCAGGCCACCTCATCGTTCAACTCGGGCTTCGAGACCGTAGAGCTCGTAGGTGCAGCCCTGCTCGATATGGAGTATCACATGCTGACAGATTATACTAACTTTGAGGCCAACACCTTCGAGAAGTCTGTGGCTGACAAGATCGGTCTCATCCCGCAGATTGCATTCCGTTATCGTGGTCCCTACTTCAACCATGTGTTCAGCGGTGGCTATGCCGTAGGCTACTACAGCTACCTGTGGGCCGAGGTGCTCGATGCCGACGGCTTCGAAGCATTCAAGGAGAAGGGTATTTTCGACGAGGCTACCGGCCGCAGCTTCCGCAAGAACATCCTCGAGATGGGTGGTAGCGAAGAACCCATGACACTCTACAAGCGCTTCCGTGGCGCTGAGCCCAACCCCGAGGCACTGCTTCGCAACCGTGGACTGATAGACTAACCTATAGATATGATAAGGAACGCGCGAGGTGACTGCCTCGCGCGTTTTTGTTAATTACACATTCGCTTTTCCTATAACTTTCAGCCGACCTTTTTCATCGCATATCCCGATATATTTTATATTCCCACCGTGGGAATATAGAACGAAAGGTGTCGACAATTTACACAGATCGCCTTATTATTTTTGTTCCCTCAGATATCCAATATCCGAGGGTGTAGAGGTAGGGGAAGCTATTGCGGTCATAGACCCTGATACTCATGGACGGTGGATAAGACATATTCGCTGTGACGGAGTGACGGGAATCAGCAAATCCCCGAATACGCGACACAAGGTCGCTTCTTTAATCTAAGACAGGACGCACCGTGCGGCCCTCATTGCGATAGGCGTTGTACCAGTTGTTCCAAATGCTGAGACTATTGAAGTAGAAGTGGTTCGCATACTCACCGACGTGGTGCGTAGCAGTCCAATAGTAGCCACTGATACCCGACTCGTGAATCTCCGTATAGCGGCGGAAGCCCGCAGCAGGAAGGAAGATAGAGTTTCCGTTAGGACCAGTAATCTTCTGACCACCGACACCATTGACCGTAGTCCATTCCCAAGAACAGTAGTCAAGAAGTTCCTGTGCCTCATCTAACGTAGGCATACGCCAACTGCCACCCCACGTCCCGCGAGCTACATCGCAGCCGGTACCGCTGATGTTGGAACCGAGATCCCGATACGTATCTTTCCGTTCATCACCATCTGTGTCTATATAGTGCATATAGGTATCCCAAGAGTAATCTTTTTTCTCCCCACTCTCACCCCATGCATAGTACCCCCCGTATTCTTCAGGAGAAAAGGCACCGACATTGCAGCTTGCCCATTTCACAGAGAGCCCGAGATCTACGGCTTCGAAAAATGATGGGGCAAGCTGATAAGCTTTTCCTGCTTCAAAGTTTCTACCAAACACTGTTCCCACAATATCACCAACCTTTACTGTCAATGTCTTACCCGTCATATCCATCGGTGCCATCATGAAATATACCGTAACAACTTCGTTGACGGTAGTTGTGACCACATCCTTCAAATCAACATTCAAACTGCTTGCCGTTTGGGTTGATATGATGGAGGGGACAGTTGCAGTCAAGTCTATATATCCCTTTTCGACGAAGACCTCTTCATCGGCTGTAAGGGTAACAGAAGAGAGTGTTCCGGCATTGGGTACAGTGATTTTCAATTGTACCAAACATCCCAAGTGCTGCATGTCAAACGCAACTTTACCATTAGAAGGAGTTGACACGCTTGCTGCCATGAAATCATATGCACCAATATGGTCTGTATTAGCATTCCCATTCTGTGTTTGCCCTACATAACTCACAGGAATCTTGGTCATGTCTCTATTCTCGTAAACATGTGGATAGTATGCCGCGTATGTAGCTGAAGACTTCAAAGCCCAACCGCCACCAGAGAATGTGG
>JAFXEF010000030.1 GCA_017520935.1 Bacteroidaceae bacterium
CCCCCAAAGAAAAAAAAGGGATTGGGGCTATAATCGGCACGCTCGCTTTTCCAAAGGTATTTAGCAAAAATACCATAGCTCAATAGGGCGTTTTCTTAACGCATTACTTTCGTAACGCTAAAAACTCCCTATCGAGCCAAAGGGAATGCCCTTTGGAAACCCTGCAAGCCGATGCAGAGAGCAACCAAAAATCAATCAAGTCTAACTACTAAAAACACGCAATATGGGAAATTTTACATTTGATGTAAAGAAGGCAAAAGGCACATCGGATGCCACACAATCCGACCACATAGAGAGAAAAGTAATACCGCATAATGCTGACCCGACAAGAACGCATCTTAATATGGCGTTGGTTACATATCCCGATGGAGTGAATGGCAGGGACGAAGCAATCGCCTACCGACTGAAAACAGCAGGTATCAAGCGGAAGATAACCAACGACCAAGTGAGAGTTGTCCGTATCGTAATGTCGGGAACACACGAGGATATGATGGCTATTTATAAAAATGGCAAACTCGGAGAATGGTGTCAAGACAGCATACGATACCTGTACGATACATTCGGTTGGGAGAATGTGGTTTCGGCTCATCTGCATATGGACGAGAAAACGCCACATATCCACGCATCGGTTGTACCTATCGTAACGGGTGAACGCCGTAAAGCCAAGAAAGAGCAAGCCAACGGCAAACGCAAATACCGCAAGAAAGCAAATGCCGTTCGCTTGTGTGCTGATGACTTGTTTAACCGCCAAACGCTGATTTCATATCACGATGGCTATGCCAAGGTAATGGCAAAGTATGGACTGCAGCGTGGTGTTCGTGGATCCGAAGCTCGACACACTACCACCACGCAATATTATCGGGAATTGAAGAAAATGAACGATACTCTTGAAATGGAATCCAAGCGACTGCAAGAACAGAAAGCCGAAGTCGAGCAAGAACTCAAACAGGTGAAATCGGAGATACGCACCGACAAACTCAAAAGCGTGGCTACCGATGCTGCCACAGCGCTTGCAAGCGGAGTAAGTTCTCTTTTCGGCAGCGGTAAGATGAAATCGTTGGAACGTAAGAACGAGGATTTGCGTGATGAGATAGCAATCCGAGACGAGACCATCGAGCAACTGCAATCCAACATCAAGCAAATGGAGGTGGAACACCAAAAGCAGATGCAAGAGGTGAAGCAATCATACGAAGCGGAACATCGTAAACAATCGGAATATATCGACAAGATTCTGCGTTATTTCCCGTATGTGGAGAAGCTGATGCCGATGATTAAATACCTCAGTGAGAAAATGGGCTTCAACGACAACCTTATCAAAGCATTATGCACCTTTAAGGAAATACCCGTAAAAGGTAAGATCTATTCAACGATGTTTAACCAATCATTCTCAGCCGATGGTGCGGTCTGCTCCCTCAAAGAGGACAAAGAGGGAAGATTTGACCTTAGAATCGATGGTGTTTCGCATCACTCTTGGTTCAGACGCAAGAAAGATGAGTTTATGGAAGCGTTAGGATTGCCGACAAGCAGAAGCCAAAATCGAGGGCTGAAACTCTAAAATGTACCTCCAAGTCGTAATAATTTGCCTAATATGAGCCTATTATTACGGCTTTTTTGTAATTTTGCAGTTGGATTGAAATTTCTAAATTTTGGAATTATGGCAATGAAATATTGTGAGCAACATGGCATTTGGTATGACTATAATGAAGGTTGTCCTGAATGTGGCAAGTTTGGAAGAATTGCGGGTTCTATTATTGGTAATATCATTGGTGGGGGAATTTGGGCTACGGTAACAGCTGCCAGAAAAATTAAGGAGCACAATAAACGACAAAAAGAGATAAAAGCAACATGCATTACTGCTACTATCATCAAAGTTTGGCAAGAGCACAATATTGTTCGTGACGGAAATTTAGGAATGAATATTCACGTTAAATTTGAAGTGAATAATATGCTTAATATGACTGGTTTATGTGCGGTTTATTTTTATGACAAAAACAAAACACCTTTAATGGATACTAATGGTAGTTATTGCGCTGCTAATGGACAAGTTGCTATATCTGAAAAATATATTCCCAATTACCAAAATTGCACATTTAATGATTTTGTTTTGTTTTTTCCATATTCAGAACTACATTTGTTAGGGCATCATAATATTTCATTTCAAATAATTATCTTTGATTTTAATACAACAAATATAGCAACATCATATTTCTATGATTTTTATATTGATTGGCAAGAAAGTACGAGAACAAAAACAATGTCAAATAAAAAATCGGAACAAATAAATTACCCCGACATCAAGAGTATCATACAAAAAGTTATTAATTATGCGCCCAATGGTGAGGCTATCATTTCTATCGGAGATCTATATGTGCAATTTTTTTGTTATGATAATGATACATTAATTTTTGAAGCTGTAAGTGATTTCTATGTACCAAGAATTGGGAATAAGGATAAGGAATTCAAAAAAATGGGATTCAGGAAGGTTGACAACAATTTCAGTAAAGAATATTCTACCAATAATATAACATTGATAATAAACGACATAGTAGAAATTTTTGAGAATATATATAAAGTCAATTTTTTTAATTACATTATAGATGATAATTGCTGAAAAACTATATAAGATTTAATAATAGAAAATATGGGTTGGTTTAGTAAAAAAGAAGATTACGACATTAATAACGATTCTTCATATGTTGTAGAAGATCTTAAAATTAAAATGGACTATGAAGGTTCAAAATATGGGCTTCATGAAAAAACAAATGATAATGGCAGTAAGCATGTAACATATTGGGATGGGGATACTAATACTCGTTATTCCCAAGATATTGATAATTTAGGAAATATAACAAATGGGCATCCTACTGACCAAAATAAATCTAAAGGAGATCCAGACCGTCATTAACTATTCTAGGTAAATTAGTTTTGTATAGGCTTGTTGGATATTATTTGAATGTGTCTTATAATTTGATGTCCATTGTTTATGTAGGTATTAACGGCGTTATTGTATAGGAAAAAGATAATATTGCCATAAAGTATTTCTGCCGTTTTGTTGGCAAATAATGAGCATATGAGCGACTTACAGACATACGCTGAGGCGGTAAGGGTCATTAAGGAAGCGATATTGCGTAGTCAGTATCGTGCAGCATCGTCAGCTAATAAAGAACAACTATCATTGTACTATGGCATAGGTTGCTATGTCTCTAAGAACTCTCGCGAGGGATTTTGGGGTAAAGGTGCAATCGAAACTATCAGCCAGCAACTACAAAAGGAGTTGCCCGGACTTCGTGGTTTCTCGGCAACGAACATAAAGAATATGGTTCATTCTACGAAGAGTGGTCGCCCATTATAAATCGCCAGCCAATGGCTGACGAAAATAAAACGCTAACTGCGGTTAGCGATTCGGAACTTGACGAACAAATGTTGCTTATGGAAATTCGCCAGCCGATGGCTGACGAATTTAATTGGTCGGATTTTGTTGCCATTGGTTTTAGTCACCATATTGAAATTATAACAAAGGCGAAGTCGTTAGATGCTCGTTTGTTCTATATCCACGAATCAGCCACACGGTTCTGGAGTAAGTACACTTTGCGAGATTATCTCAAAGCAGATTTGTACAACCATCGAGGAACGCTCCCTAATAATTTTACCACCACAATGCCAAGTACAAAACAGGCATTAAAGGCTGTGAACGCATTCAAGGATGAATATTTGTTGGATTTTATAAATATCGAAGAACTTGATGCGCAAGATGAAGATTTGAACGAGCGTGTGCTCGAAAAATCCATTGTGGATAACATCAAAAGGTTCATTCTGACATTTGGACAAGATTTTATCTTCGTAGGCAACCAATACAGATTGGAAGTATCGGGCGAGGAATTATTTGTAGATTTACTTTTCTTTAATCGAGAACTTAATTCACTTGTTGCCGTTGAGTTAAAATCAGGTAAATTTCGCTCTTCGTACTTGGGACAGTTAAGTACATATCTATCAGCCCTTGATACATATGTAAGGAAACCGCACGAAAACCCCTCAATTGGCATCTTGTTATGCCGTGATATGAATCAGTCGTTTGTGGAGTTTGCTATCCGAGATTATGACAAGCCTATGGGTGTTGTAACTTATCGAGCAACGAAAGATATGCCCGAACGATTACGCAATGCACTTCCCGATATCGAAGAATTAAAGAAACTGCTATAATTGAAATGCAGACGAAAGAAAATCATCATCATTCTCTTTTCGTCTGCATTTCTTTTTGTACCTTTGTGGCATCAGAGTTATCACATTGAAGCATAACAATGAAGAACTCAGAAATACGAACGGTTGCTATCTCGTTACCCAATTTTCAAGCAATCCGACCAACCGATTTATTCTAAGCGAGTTATCTTTTCTTGCAAAAGTTAGGAAAAAAAAGTGATTTTTACGCCAGTTCTATAAAAAAACGTTTTTTAGAGGAAAGATAGGGACAAACGAGCGAGAAATACGAAACTTGTTTCAGTATTTTTCACAGCGAGTGAGAATATTCAACATCTTTAACACAAATGTTAACATTTGCCGTTAAACACGGCATCACGATGTCACAATTGTTTCTACGCGATGAAAATTTTGTTTCTACGCGATGAAACAAAAATCGCCTCCTTTGAGGTGTTTCTATGATGAGCTCGGTGTCTTTCAGAAACGGGCTTTATAGTTATGGATTTGGCAAGTTGGTTGTATACCCGTCCTTTGCACAGTTACGATTGAGGGTGCACATTCTGGAATGCACACCCTCAACGAAATAGATATCACTATTTAATCAGAATGTCAGTTTGAAGTTCATTCCTGCAGCAAGCTCGGCTTTCGAGCCTAACATGTATTGAGGTCTTTCATAAGTAATCGCAGGTTGTATACCAAATGCGCAGTTATCACTGAGAGAATACATCACAAAGCCTTTCTCTATGTTAATACGATTAGCGGACTTGACAGCATCAACAATAGAACAGATACCGTTAACAAACAAGGTAACACCACCTACAACCATAAAAATACAGCCTGTAGTATATTGACCCTCATCATAGTATAGGTCATAATCGTAGTCATAGTAATACGAACCCGAAACTAAGCCGGCACCAATACCCATAACAACCGATGAACCTAAATGCAAACCAAGGTCTCCCCAACCCTTCTTGCTCTGGCCATTGTAGAACTGACCTGCACCAGGCACAATCCAAGACAAAAGGCCTGCAACAAAGGGTGAACGTTCTGACATAGCAGTACTGTTAGTTGAACCTACACCATTACTGTAAGCATAAGTTGATACCTGATGAGTTGCTGCCTTAGATTGCTCTTTAGTCATCTTCTCTACATCTTCAATGTTGTAGACAAAAATGTTGCCATCATTTGTTTGAAGTTTAAGAGATACACCCGGTACCTGCTCTATGATAGTACCACGTACTACCGAACCATTCTTCAAATACACAACATCTTGCCAGTTGGCTTGTGCTGCGGCAAACATTGTACTCATGGCACAAAAGAAGAGTAAAAATAACTTTTTCATTTCTTAAAACTTTTAGTGATTAATATAAATTGCTTATCTTTTCGGGATTAGTTAACAACTTTTTGCAAAAGTACAACTAATAAAAAAACAGGGAAAGAAGAGCATATCAACGGTTAGTTGACAGTTCTGTATCGAATTCGTTGACACTATACAAAGATGTTGTTTGCTTTTGCGAGATGGCCTTAAAGAAGTCGTAACGAAGAATACGGGAAATACGCAACAGTAAATGCACATCGATATTATCTTTACTGAATATCTTGTACACATTGGCACGGGTACAACAAAGCTGGTTCGCAAACCACGTCACGGTATGCCCTTGTTCACGGAATTGTTGCTCGATAATTTGTCCTACGTGCATTCTGCTATAAAAAAGGCGCAACCATTCGGTACTTATCGACCATTAGGTTACCGCCAAGTGACCTTCTCAACAACAAGCACGAATAGTCCACGCCCAAAGCGTGAACCCTTAAACGCTTGTCCTTGTTGAGTTGAATGATTGGCGGTATTCAATGGTCAAGAACAAGAGCTAAAAGCTCAAACTCCAAATAAGTGTGTGAATGGAATCGCTATTCAACATTCATACCACACATTGTGTGTAGTACTCGGCAAAGATAGTGCAAGGCTGCCGAAGCACCAAATTTCACTTAGAGAAAGTTCTAAAAAACATCTTTTATTCTTTTCGTGGTGGATAAATCCGCTGAAATCAATAATCTTAGGAGCAGACAGTTCTTCCAAGTCACTGGCCCCCATTTCTCACCATAAACATAAATGCTATCTCCTGCCTGCAGAATACTTACTAATAAGTCCTTCATCAAACATGAAGGACTTATCCGCCCCCTTTATCTTAAATAGGATTATCCTGATTAGGATAATAGAGAGAAACACTCTACGTGGCGACTTATTTCCTAAAGTTGTCCGATTCCTGCCTACTTTATCACCACTTTCTTCCCATTATTGATGTACAATCCCTTGGTGGGTCTGCTATGGCGACGACCCTGCAAGTCATAATATATAGGAGCGGTTCGTTGTCCGTTTATCTCTATTGCCTCTATGCTTGTATTGGGGTCACGTTCCACAGCAATTTCTACAACTTCATTCTTGAGATGAACCGTGCCTGCGGGAAGTTCCCCTGAGGTCACCATATAACCCTTGGGGATGTATTCCTCGTAAGAGGGATATGCACTGCCAGCCGGCAGACGGAACTCCTTCTTACCCACGATGATGCCTCGGAAATAGAACTGATAGGTCAGTATGCCGCTTTCACCCTCCTCCAACTCGTTATTGACAGGTGTCTCCATAAGCCAGAAAGAGGCCCCATTGCTACTGCCATGGGCGAAGAGTCGCGTCTTGGTAGTGTTGTTCACGTTGTTGTTTATGGCATTGCCAGAGATGCTGTTGTAGCAGATAGCCACATATCCGGGAAACGTAGAGGTATCGAAGTCCCATTCGGTCTTGTTGGTGCTCAGCTCAACCATGGTGCCGCTGTTGCCGCTGGCTGCATAAAGATACTTACCGCTCACGTTACTGCGGATGTAGAACTTGCCGTCCGTAGGTGCAGCCTCCAGAGTCCATTGCGTGCATGCACTGCCCTGACCATTCAAGGTACCATTGTCATCGGAAAGGCACTGCCCACGGTCGGCACTCTTGTTGGTGAAGGTGACGACGCTGCCATCGGTGATGGTGGAGGCCGGTGCCTGACGTGGTACGTAGTCGTCCATCCAATGGCGTGCATAGATGTATTCGCCAAGGTCAAGCATTTCGGCATCGATGGTCATGCGACGTACGAAACTCCGCCAATCCTTTTTCTCCTGTGGTGTCCAGCCAGCCTCAGCCACACACATGAATCGGGGTAAAGCCAGATATTCCAGGTACTCGTTACTGCTGACGTGCTCTGTCCAGAAGGTTGCCTGCACGCCCATGTAGTACTTGGCCTGTTCCTCGCTGACATTGCTTGGCACAGGCACATAGTTGTATGTGGCAGACACGAAGTCGTTGCCCGAGCCCGCTGCAGTAGGTTCGCCATAGTCGTTGCTCTGCTTGCGGTTGATGTAGTAGCAGCCACTCCCCCACTCCGTGATGATGGCATTCAGCCCCAATGAGGCGGCTTTGGCCGCACCGCTCTGACACGGGTTCCAGCACATGATGGTAGCACCGGACTGCCTCATCATATCAAGGTCGGCACCACTCTCCGTGATGCTTTCATTCCAGCAGAACATCTTCTTGCCCAAGGAGGCGAGATGTGCATTTATCTCACGGATGAACTCAGTCTGTAAAGCACGGTAGCTGCTCTTGCCCAGCTGCTTGAGCTTCTCCTGACAAAGAGCGTTCGACTCCCACTGAGTGGTGGGGCATTCGTCGCCACCGATATGGAAATAGGGATAGGGGAAGATGTCGCACAGTTCGGTGATGATGTTCTTGGCAAACTGCACAGCCTCGGGGTCGGCCACGTTGAGCACATCTGAGCTGATACCTCCATTAATCCACACTTCCGGTGCATAAGAAGGGTGACAGCTGTATTGGGGATAGGCCGCCAGTGCAGCCACAAAGTGACCGGGCATATCCACCTCGGGTAACACATCGATATGGCGCTCGGCAGCATAACGGACCACATCCCTCATCTCCTCCTGCGTATAGTAGAACGGACCATACTTGCGACCCGTCTGGGCACCTTCGCCAGTCCAGTATACTTGGCCATTCTCCTCAATGCGTGTAATGGGAGTGTCGTAGCTACTCCTGCGCTCGGCACCTATAGTGGTGAGCAGGGGGTATTGCTTTATCTCAGCACGCCATCCCTGGTCGTCGGTCAAGTGCCAGTGGAAGACATTCATCTTATAGATGGCCATCAGGTCTATCATCTTCTTCACCTGTTCGATGGTAAAGAAATGACGGCTCACATCGAGCATGAAGCCACGGTATGCGAAGCGTGGCTCGTCCTCGATGCGCGACACGGGAAGGGCGTACACCGTGCTCCCGTTTCCCCTCTTGCCTAATATCACGTTGGGAGGCAACAGGCGCATAAAGCTTTGCATAGCATAGTATACGCCATCTGCCGTGGAGGCCTGTATGCTGACGCCTCCTTCGGTAATATCCATCACGTATCCCTCTGGAGCGAGTTCTGCATTCTCCTCAATCATAATATCGGCCTGACCATCAGAGGCCTTGCAGTCGAGTCCCGTAGCTTCGTTTATCGTGGTGATGAGGCGTACCACATCGGCCAACACCTGGCTCTGCTCGTCACTATTAGTGAACTTGCCTACGGCAATGGTAAAGCCTTCATTCAGTACAAACTCGCCCTCGCCCACGGTTGCTGTCTTAGGAGCCGGTATCAAACTGAGCGACTTCACCTCCTGGGTCTGCATATTCTCCACGGTATACATCTTCAGTCGGCGCGATCCGTTGGGCGTAGTCGTTCCTACCCAAGTAGTAGGATTGGCACCGTTTGCTGTCATATCTATAGCCTGGCCATTGGCATTAAGTATCGTCAGGTAACCGTCGGAACCGAAATGTATAGCACTTGCCTGCTCCACAAATGAGGTCTTGATGGCGCTACCGTTACTGGTACCGAGGTTCATATTCTTGCCGGTGGCAGCATTGACTATTACCCACTCGCTGCCGCTGGCTTTAAGAGTCCAAATATGTGCACCCACAGACTCACCTTCCGTCGGGAACGAGGCACTACCCTTCACCTGCCCACCGTTGTCGTAGAGGTAATACTCTCTTGATCCTTGGTCTATTCCTGAAATGATATAGTAAGTGTCAGCTTGTACTGAACCCTTCACTTGATTTCCTTTTGTGGCAGACAACTGCTCTGTTATAAGCACATCGGCAGCAAGGGGAAGAGCCATTGTCAAAAATAACGAAACGAACGCAAACAGTTTTCTCATAGTATTATTCTTATATGTTATTATAATTTAACAATGCGCAAATATACTGAATGTTCAGTAATATGGCAAAATATTTCCCGAAAAAAGCCAAAAGCGGTACAAAAACAGAGTTCAAACAACACTGCCCTCTACAGGTCTTGTTTCGAAAGACCTACAGGTGATAATAATAAAGACCTATAGATGATAAATTTTAAGACCTATAGATGCCTAAATTTGCCACCTGTAGGAGGCCTTAACTTAAGTATGCTGAAGAAGCCGCTACTGATGTCTAATTTCGGTCATTACTCTGATGACCGACTCTCGCCATCACTTATGACCGATGCTTGCCGTCACTTATGACCGACGCTTGCCGTCACTTATGACCGATGCTTGCCGTCACTTATGACCGATGCTTGCCGTCACTTATGACCGATGCTATTCTTAGTGTTTGGAGGAATCTACTCCCCAGCTCTTTCTACGGTCACAAATCAACGGTGCAGGACGGGGAAAATCCCTAAAGTTTTAGGGGAAAATCCCTAAAAGGTATAATGGCTCTTGCATGATACTAATGCAATGAGTACCTTTGCTTCGTCGGACATGTCAAGATTGGCAACAAGACTTAATGAGCATAATATAAAATAAAAGGATTGATTATGAAAAAGTTTTTTACGATTTGCACCCTTATGGCCGCTACGGTGGTCGGCCTTACTTTCACCGCTTGTGACGAAGAAGAAGAGCTGTATCCTCCTACGGATACAGATTATACGGCAACAATAGTAATCAAGGAAGCAACGCTGAAGCACGAAGCCCATATCATAGAATATACCCCTGAGCGATGGCATACAAGGAGTAACGTGGTAATCTACGAAGACTATAACTACAAATACACGTTAGCGCTCGGTCGAGGCAGATTGTTAATGCTTATGTATACTCGTCATGCTGGTCGGTGGAGCGATGCAGGGCAATACGAAGTATTGGAGACTCCTGATACCTGCTATGTGTTCCCCTATCTGGAACAATTGGATAAGGTGAGAAGCATCTCCGACATTACTGAATACCCCGAATGCTATTGCGATATGGTAATAGACAATTACTATTCGTGGGTGGAATACATTCCTCACTACACAGCTGAGGTGCAGCCAAAGTGCGGATACAGAGGCTATATCGCAACGGAGGATGGCGAACTGAAATACATCCGTCTGCACGTCACAGACTATACGCTGGACGAAGAGGGCACGCTGGCTACAGCTACTGTGAGGTATCAGCTCTATTGATTGGAACAGTATACTAAGTATTAAGATAATAAAGATTGATTATGAGAAAGTTTTTTACTATTTGTGCTATTGCCGCAGCCACCCTCTCTCTTACGGGTTGCGCTGGTGTGGCAACTATGGCTTCAAGCAACCACAACCTCACACAAACTCACGTGGTGTTGTCTGATGACAATTTCAAAGTGGTGGGTCACGCTTATGGTGAAGCCACGGCGACTTATATCTGTGGTATAGGTGGGTTGAGCAAGAAGGCGTTGTATAGCAATGCTATCGATGAGATGGCGAAAAATGCCAACCTTCGCGGTTCGCAGACACTGACCAACACGACCGTGCACTACTCGGTACAGATGTTCACACCATTCTATGTGAAGACCACGTGTTGTGCTACGGCCAACATCGTAGAGTTCAAGTAAATCTTCTTGCTCGAAGAGGTCTACTGATAGGATGGTCAATAAACTCTCCGAGTCCTATCATCTGATAGATTTATATGATTCGTCCCTTCGTTTATCCGATACTCCACACCGTTCACTACGAGGGTGTATGGGGCGGTGGATTCGGCTATTATGGTATTTCCCTCACAAATGAGCGTAGTGGTGATGTTGCCGAAGCGGAGGTTGCGAATGCCGTGCCGGGAGATGTTGTCTGTGCGCCATACGATACGGTTGGTGCTGCCGTCGACACTGATGCCTATGATATTTTCTACAAACATGGAGATAGGTATCAGTCCGCTCCATCCCACAAAGTCGGGCTTCACCATATAGATACCTGTCTCATTCGTGGCAGGCATATACATATCGGGCGAATAGAGTTCCAGATGGTACCCGTAGACTGATACACCTTGCACATCGTCTGCATATTCTTTCGAGCGATGACTTCAGCCAGTTCTGCATGGCCATGACGCTCAAGTCCCTTCACCGTCATATAGGTGGTGGGTGCCCATACACCGCCTCGCCAATAGCATCCGCAGCGATCGTAGTAGGGCTGGTTGGCAGCCAATGATGGAAGAGGGAGGAGACGCCAGAAGAGGTTCGGATCCGGTATGGCCTCAGTCATACGCTCCACCTGCTCGGGCGAGGCGATATCGGCAAGGATGGGCCAAAAGGCTGCAGTGGTAATCCACGGAGTGCGCACGGAGTTAGGGTCTACATCATGGTACAAGCCGGTGCTGTCGCTCCACATATAATGGTTGATGCATGTGCCCAATTCGTTTGCCTTCTTGGTATATGCCTTTGCTTTCCTTTTATGTCCGAGGATACGGCATATCTCGGCCAGGTTATCGTAGCACATCTTTATCTGTGATGACATATCGACCCATCCCATAGGACTTGTCGAGGAGTGTATATCGCCGTTTGCCGAAGGGCGCCCCATATCACGGGGTGTATTGTCCATACCGCTGGCCTGTCCGTTCGACCAGTATAGTCCGTGCTCCGTACCCACAGCCTTGCGATGCTGCTCTACCCACTCGATATACTTCTCTATGGGGAGCAATACCCTTGCAAGCCGTGCCGTATCGTTCGAGAATCGGAAGTACTCCATCTCTGCCCAACTGAATAGAGGCGGATTGATGGTGCGTGCATAGTTGTCGCCCAAGCCCCAATGATGGTCGGCACCATCGGCCTCGTTGATGACACGGCATATCATCCCATCCTCATGCTGGCGAGCATAGAAGTTGTCGTGCGACTCGATGAAAGGGAACAAATGGTGAGCATAGCGGCCAAACATAGCCATGAAGTGTGTGTCCCACTGAAATATCTGTGGCGACAGACCCTCGTCAATCCAGTTGGCCACGAGTGGCGACCCTTCGGGCGGAGACTGCAGGTTTGAAAAAGCTATCTCCCACGCCTTCCAATACAGTTCTACCCACTCGGGGTTCTCGTCCCAGATTGGTGAGGGAAGGTCACCCCTCACCTCTTCAAAGCGAGGGAGCACACTCGGTGTATATGCAGCCCTATGGAAATAGATGCCACGCTGCTCATCCGATGCAGCATAGGCATCAGTACAAATGAGCATTGCCAGCAGAAGTGACAGAGAAAGGTTTTTCATACACATGCGTATTTTCACACTTGAACAGACAATCTAATAATTGCACAAAAAACAAAGAAGCCAAACATCTTAATCATAGATATTTAGCTTCTCCTCTTTGTCGTGGGCCATCTAGGGCTTGAACCTAGGACCTCCAGATTATGAGTCTGTTGCTCTAACCAACTGAGCTAAAAGCCCGACACAATGATGAGGTTGTCCTCAATTGCAAATGCAAATGTACGCGCTTTATTTGAAACAACCAAGAAAATAGGTAAAAAAAGGGTTAAAACTTCCTTTTTTTTGTTGTATTTGCGAAGAGAAAGGTCGTTTATTGGTAGGTTTGTTGTACTTTTGCAACCAATAAATGTTAGTGGATTAAGAAAGAACCTTGCCCAAAAGGGTATCAAATAAACTGAAAAGTCTATAGAAAACAGGTCTGCGGTAGAATCCAAACAAGCTCTTATAGTTCCGATGCGAGGTCGGAAGAATAGTGACGATATAGCATGAGAAAATGAAAGTATTGATTGTATGTAACAATGCCTATATGCGGGGAAATGGCATTTGTACGGCCGTACTGGCATTGTGTAGAAGGCTGAAGGAGAGTGGCATAGAAGCCCGCCTTATGGCTTGCGAGAATCCTGACCCGTCGGGGCCACAACCTGAATATCCGTTGAAGCACTTCAAGTTTCCTTTCTTCGAGCCGTTGATATATGCCAATGGTTTCCGTTACGCCACATTCAGCAGGCATACAGCCACGGAGGCTATCGGGTGGGCCGATGTAGTGCATCTCTGCGAGGGATTCCCCCTGGAGGCGATGACCGTGAAGCTGGCACGTAAGATGGGCAAACCGTGTGTAGGCACATATCACCTCTTTACCGAAAATATCATGGCCAACTTAGGGATGCGCAAGGCAAGATTGCTCAACTATCTTGTGACGCTGTGGTGGAGGAAGTCGGTGTATGACCGTTGCACCCACGTGCATTGTCCCACCGAGACGGTCAAGCAATATTTGCTTGAGAATGACTTCGCGGCCAAGATGTGCGTAATTACCAATGGTCTGGACATCCCTGAAAAGATTGCACCTGCCGAGGCTCCGCAAGAAGCCCCCTTCGTGGTGCTCTGCATCGGGCGGCTCTCTTACGAGAAGTCGCAAGACACGCTTTTGGAGGCTATGAAGTATTCGAAGTATGCTGACAAGATACAGCTTCACTTTGCCGGTAAGGGTCCCTATCAGAAGAAATATGAGAAGATGGCCGCAAAGTTGGTCAAGGACAATGTGCTGCGCCACCAGCCCCACTTTGGGTTCTACAATGCCGAACAGCTGAAGACACTGAGCCGGAGCGCATACCTGTATATACATTGCGCTTGGGTAGAGGTGGAGGGACTCTCCTGTGCCGAAGCCATCATGGAAGGAGTAGTTCCCGTGATTGCCGAGGGAAAGCTTACCGCCACTTCCCAGTTTGCCCTTGACGAACACAGCTTGTTTCCAGAGCGTGACGCACGTGCCCTTGCCGAGCGCATTGACTGGTGGATTGAGCACCCTGCCGAACGCAAAGCTATGGGACCGAAGTATGCTGAGTCGGTAAAGAAATATAATGCCCAGGAGGCTACTGACCAGATAATTCAGATGTACAAAGACAGTATCGGGAAATGAAAATACGGGAATTCACATACCTGGCCGTGACCATCCTCCTATTGAGCTCCTGCACGGTATCACGCCGAGCGGCTGCTATTGCCGAATATCCGAAGATTGATTACAACTGCGAGTATAAGGGCATTCTAGAGGAGTGTGTATACCATTGCTCGGTCAAAGGTCCCAGCGAACGGCGTATGCTGGTGTATCTGCCGGCCGACTATTACGAGACATCGACACGCTACCCAGTTTTCTACCTGCTACACGGAGCACGAGGCAATGAGACTTCGTGGATTATGAAAGGTGACCTGCTACAGAATATCGATAGCCTCACGGCCAACGGACTGATGGAGAAAACCATCGTAGTGCTACCCAACACCAATCAGCACGACAGTGACCGGGACTATGCCAAGTCGCGAATAAAAGGAGCCATAGAGTCGTTCTTCGAGAATGACGGTAGAGTAGAATATTCGTTCATCAGCGATGTGGTGGAGGAGGTCGACAGTGCCTACCGCACCATCCCCGAGAAGAGTGCCCGTGCCATAGGAGGCCTGTCGATAGGTGCCCTGCAGTCGATACACATTACGGCCAATTATCCCGATGTGTTTGACTATGTGGGGATGTTCTCCCCGATGGTGCATCCACCACTCAAGCCCAGTGAGCACGTATCGTTCTATAAGAAATTGAAGCAAAAGCACAAGGTGCAGTTTGCCTCACCCCCACGGCTCTATTGGGTGATGATAGGCAAGACCGATATATTCTACCCTCGCATGCAAGGCTATTGCCGTTATCTCACCCGCAAAGGCTACAAGCACGAATACTACACCTCGCCCGGCGGACACCAATGGTACAATTGGGAGGAGTACTGCAACATGTTTATGCAGCGGCTTTGGAAGTAACATTCTAAAGATACCATGATGCACCTTATCCAGAGGCAGGAAGCATTATGTTCTCACAACGTTACGCTTGAAACTGAAAATAAAGAGTACGATACATACGGTAGTGAGCCCTTCGGCAACAGGAATGGCCAGCCATGCACCAGGGACACCCCACACGAGGGGAAGTATGATAAAGCTGAACATCAAGAAGATGTATCCACGAAGGGTGGTGAAGACAGTAGCCCAAGTGCCGCGCTTGATGCTTTGGAAATAGCCTATCATAGTGACGTTGACGGCAAGGAAGAGCAGGTCAACGGCAAAAAGGGGCATACCCTTGACAGCGAGGGCATGCGTGGTGGGATCGTCCTTAACGAAAAGGCTCACCAGCGGGTCGGTAAGGAGGATGATAAGGGTGGTCATCACCACACTGCACACAATAGCTACAGTAAGCACCAAGCGCAGGGTGTGGCGCACACGCTCCCAGCGACGGGCACCATAGTCGTAGCTGATGATGGGCTGAGCCGACTGGGCGATGGCGTTGTTGATCATGAAAAAGAGCGGACTGCAGTAGCAAGCGATGCTGTAGGCAGCCACACCGCTCTCGCCGAGCAGACTACCGAAGACATAGTTGCCCAGCACAAGCATGAGCGAGATGGCTACCTCGCCAAGGAAACCGGAGAGGCCCAACTTCACCTGCTGCCACGTCGTCTGCAGCCATCGTGCACTCCGGCCGAAAGCGGCTCTTAGGCTACAGAGTTGTATGCGCTTAGTAAAGAAAATCAGGTAGCCCATGATGAGCAATGCACCCACAAGGCAACTGAGCGACGAGGCTATGGCAGCTCCCATGATGCCCATATTGAGGGGATAGATGAAAACGTAGTCGAGCAGGATGTTAAGTCCGGCACCGATAATCTCGCACCACATGGCAAACTTGGGCGCTCCGTCAAGGCGGACATAGAACATTCCGGCAAACAACACGCAGCTGGCAGGCATACCCACCGTCACCCATAGCATATACTCCTTGACGAGAGGGAGCAAGCGGTCAGTACTACCGAATAGGTAGGCCATGGTATCGAGATTGAGCAGAATGATAGCCGAAAGCAGAGTGACAACGGTCACTGCTACAAGCAGCGAAGTGGTAATCTCGCGATTGGCCTCCTTCGTCTTACCCTGTGCCAACGAAATGGAGGCACGCACCGAAGCACCTATACCAAACATCAGGGCAATGCCCGTGACGAGCATAAACACCGGTGCGGCAATGTTGATGGCAGCCAGGGCATCGCTACCCACACGCTGCCCTACGAACATGCCATCGGTAATATTCATCACCGAGCCGGAGAACATTCCTAACAAAGTAGGGAAGAACATCTTCGTGAACAGTCGCCCGGGCGACATATGGTAAAAGTCAAGGGACATCTCTTTTTAATTTAAGTTTTGCAAAACCAACATAGTAGTTTCATAAAGAATCTGTTGTCTTCGCGTTTCAGTATGCGAAAGTACAAAAAAACTAATAAACTTAATAACTCAAAAAAACAAAAAATCAGATCAACATGAATATAGGTAGCAAGCTCCCGAACACCTGGGAGTGAATGAGAGCGGCATCATCGAGCAGATATACCTGCCCAAGCAGATCAAGACAAAGACCCACCCCGAGCAGTTGCTGGGTAATGGGACAGATGGAGGTGACCCTCACAGGCACCTCCATCCTTATCAAATGTTCTTCAAAGAAATCGTTTACTCCTTATCCACCCCATCACACCCAATACCAGCAGCCGTGCGATTCCATGGCGCTTGCTCCATCGCGCCAACAAAAGACATTCGGCTGTGATGACAACTCCGCCAATGAGCACTCCCCACACACCAAGCGAAGGGAGCAGGTGGCACACTCTGGAGATAAGGATGAATATCAATGTTTGGAAATAATATATACCTAAAGAGTTCTCCCCTGCATCCTTTACAAATCTGATGACACGCTTGGCCGAGCATATCCTATACACTCCGTACAGCAAAGGAAGAATCCACCCCAAGGCGAAGAAGGCTATCAACTGGCGCATTGCAGTGTGCAGCACACTGCCTAACATTCCCCAACCCCACACATCGGCAAGCTGCGTACGGGCGGCATATAGTGCACCGACATACAACACCAGCATACTGGCTGATATTCCCATACGTCTCTTCCCTGCATATATCCGATTAAGGGTGTGCTTGCCCGTCATATACCCCACAACGAGGAACGGATAGAGAAACGTGTAACGTGCCGGGATATAGCTATTGTCGGGTATAAAGTATATCAAGCCACCTGCCAACACATACATCCACACCTTGTCGCCCATACGTCGGATAAGCAGCAGCAACAACTGGTTGTAGAGCAATGCCCACAGGAACCAAAGATTGCCGACAATGGTACTGAGCAATTCCTTCGCACATCCTATTATATCAAACGTTGGATGTACGGCCCACTTGATGGCAAAGGCCAGCACGCCGAAGCTCAAAATGGGGAGTCCCAACTGCCGCAAGCGCCTCTTTGCTACTTCCAGCTCCGTCCGATGGGTCAATGTCTGCTGCAGGAGGTAACCGCTGACAGCCATGAATAGCGGCATATGGAACGTGTAGATAAACTTGAATATGGGATTGCTGAAGTATGCCCCTTGCAAGAAATATTCCGCGCCATAGCAGTATTGGATGGCATGTCCCACGAGCACCAATAGGATGGCAACTCCTTTGATGAAGTCAATATAATCATTTCTTTTCATAAACATTCTAATTGTTACAACCTGAAATCATATTCCCACCCAGGCATTTGGAGCCCAACGGATACGATCAGCAATCCAAGTGACAATGTAGCTGACAAGAATCAAAAGTAACGCAATAACCAACGGACGTATCCATAGCGGGCACCATCCCCACACGTCAAACATACAGAGCATCCCCACCAACGGATAGGGAACGAGTAGGCGTTTTAGCCGTCGTGACAGGAATTGCCCTATTGGTAAGGACTCTCCTCCGAGCATAAATACTACCGATAGCATAAAGAATAGTGGGACTCCCATCACCACCAGTTCTTGATAAATGTAGCGGACATCGCCGGCGACAGGCTCATCGAGTCGCAAGCCACTCCACGCATGCTGTGTGATGACCAGCAGTATGGCTGCCATGCGAATCAGGTCAAGAAAAACGACACGTTGTGTTTTCATTTGTGTTTTTTCCGACAAAATTATAGGTACCTACAAAGTGTAGGCAGCACAAGGATATTGCAATTACATTACAGCGATATTGCAAATGTATTGCATCATCAGTAACACTACACTACGCCATTGGTAATCAACACATGTCTCCGTTGTGTTGTACACGATATACACAGCAACAATAGGATGAATATAGGCAAAAACGTGGCAAGGGAGAGAAACGTCCCTCTCCGATCCGTGCGAATAAAACAGGAACCGCCTTCTCACGGAAAAGTCCGATGAAAAGGCGGTTTTTATGTTGATAGCAAACTTACTCCGGCAGTTGTTATTACTTCTCTACTGGGTGGCCAATGAGCGTTGCGGAGCTGGCATCCGTAATCTCTACCATTACACGGTCGCCGATGCGGTAGTTATGCTTGTCGAATACGACAGTCTTGTTTTGCTCGGTACGACCACATAATTGTTCGCGTGAACGCTTCGAGTATCCCTCTACCAGTACTTCATAGGTGTTGCCTATGCAGCGGCGATTGCTCTCGGCAGAGAGTTCGTTCTGTAAAGCAATAATCTCATTGAGACGACGTATCTTTACTTCTTCGGGCACATCATCGGGGAGATGGCGGCTGGCGTAGGTGCCGGGACGCTCGCTGTACTTGAACATGAAGGCTGAGTCGTATCCACACAAGCGCATCAGTGAGAGTGACTCTTGATGGTCCTCTTCAGTTTCAGAATGGAACCCAGAGAAGATATCGGTGCTGAGTCCGCAATCGGGGATGATACGGCGTATGGCCTCCACACGCTCCAGATACCATTCACGAGTGTACTTGCGATTCATCAGCCCAAGGATGCGTGTACTACCGCTTTGCACGGGCAGATGTATATGCTTGCAGATGTTGGGCACTTCGGCAATGGCATGTAAAGTTTCGTCGCTCATATCCTTGGGGTGCGAGGTAGTGAAGCGCACACGCATCTGTGGCACAGCAGCCGCCACCATACGCAACAAGGTGGGGAAGGTGATGATCTCTCCATGACGCTCGAAGCGATACGAGTTCACATTCTGCCCCAGCAGCGTCACCTCCTTGTATCCCTTTTGAGCCAAGTCGTTCACCTCGTTCAGTATGCTCTCCACATCGCGACTACGTTCACGACCACGAGTATAGGGCACTATGCAGTAGTGGCAGAAGTTGTTGCAGCCACGCATAATGGAAACAAAGCCCGAGATGTGGCTCGTGCAGATACGCGAGGGAATGACATCCCGATAGGTCTCTGTGGTAGATAGCTCAACATTCATAGCCTTCTCTCCCGCCTCTACTTGAGCTATGAGGTCGGGCAACGACAAGTAAGCATCAGGGCCAGCCACGAGATTTACCCCATAATTTTCTATCAGATTCTCTTTTACGCGTTCGGCCATACAGCCCACTACACCTATGATTAGTCTGCGTCCTTTTCTTCGTAAGGCGTTCAGCGCATCAAGCCGATGCAAAATTTTCTGTTCGGCATTGTCACGTATAGAGCAGGTGTTGAGCAGTATGGCATCGGCCACATCAAGGTTATCACACGGCTCATATCCAGCCATTTTCATCACTGAAGCTATCACCTCACTGTCGGCCACATTCATCTGGCATCCGTAGGTCTCAATGAAGAGGCGCTTCACAGCCTCCTCTCCGCGGGATATATTTGCTTGCATATTCATCGTTGTATTTTGCGGTGCGAAGATACGGCTATTTTATGAGAAAATCGTCAAAAAAGCCATTTTTACATCTTATTGATAATTAAATATTGAACAAACTCAACTTTTTTAAAAGTTTTTTACAGTTTTTCTTTGTCGTTAAGAAAAAAAGTTCCAAATTTGCATCAAACATTAGATTTTTTCATAGTTAAGGTTTAGGTTAAATGGAGAAGAGGGGCTGTGAAGTTCCTCTTTTTTGAGAAAATATACCTTTACAAGATAACCAATCATTAGCCCAATCTGTCCGTAGCAATGACTTCTATACATCCACTTACCTCGCTTCGTCTTTTGTTCGCCCTGATGGTGTTTGCTTCGCATTGCAACATCGTGAGTGACAGTTTCGATATACCCATCCTTACCGAAGGGTACGTAGGGGTGAGCTTCTTCTTTGTGCTAAGCGGATTCATCATCTCATACAGTTACGATGAGCGCTTCCTGCAAAGAAGCGTCACAGCATACGATTTCTTTACCGCCCGCGTGGCACGCATCTACCCACTACATTGGCTCATGCTCCTGATTACCGTAGCCTTGGGTACTTACACACTGGACAATGGGCTTGCCGACTGGATGCGGCACTTTGTGGCCAATCTCCTATTATGCCAAGCTTATGTACCCGATGCCGGCTATTACTTCTCCTTCAACAGCCCCTCGTGGAGCCTTTGCTGTGAGCAGCTTTTCTACCTCTGTTTCCCTCTTATGACTCTGCTGCTTCGACATCCACGTAGATTGCAACTCCTTTTTGTCTTGTGCGCTATAGCAGTAGTGACGGGCATGCATTTTACACCGTCTGATATGGCCAAGGGAATATGGTATGTAAATCCCTTGACGCGGTTCCCCGATTTTATTTTGGGAATGATGACCTATTTGTACTATCGCAAGGAGCGAACTTCCGGCACTCACTCCCATCGCCACGACACCCTATTCGAGTTTGCTGCCATATTACTGTTCGTGATTTTCTATGCAGCATCGCCCCACATACCACAAATATACCGTTACTCCTGCTACTATTGGCTACCCATAGCAGGGATTATCTACGTGTTTGCCCGACAAGGAGGCACCGTATCACGATGGCTTAGTGCCCGATGGCTGACGTTAGGTGGTGAGGTGAGTTTCGGGTTCTACCTCATCCATCATCTGCTGTTCAGACTATATGTAGAGGCTGAGCGGTATTTCCACTTCAGCCTATCCCCCTTGCTTGCCGTTCTCCTCATATTCTTTTTGACGTTGCTTCTCAGCGTGATGTCATTTTATCTTTTTGAGCGCCCGATGAACAAGCAGGTGAAGCGTATTGCATTATTTTTTCGAAAAAACACACAATAGCTCTTGTGAATTCAAAGAAAAGTGTTACCTTTGCACCCGAATTCGTCAACACAATGCCCAGATGGCGGAATCGGTAGACGCGCTGGTCTCAAACACCAGTGGGGCAACCCATCCCGGTTCGACCCCGGGTCTGGGTACTGAATTGGGGAGAGCTGAAAAGTTCTCCCCATTTTTTCCTCCTCTCAACAGATCAGTTCCTTGAAAGGTTAATCCTACACTATACTACAGCATTGATTCCGTTTTTTCTCCATCAAACTCAATTTGAAGCATAAAACAAAGTGTCTACTCCATGATAGTATATGGCATAATAGGTTAAGCTTGCGCTGAATTAGTATCACTAAAACACACTGTCGTATGAAGTACGAGAAACAACTACACCTCTACCCAATGCCACATAATAAGGTCGTGGCATTCAGTACTACACGCCACGGAGGATGTAGCAGTGGCACATACGGGACATTCAACAGTACACCTTACACAGACGATGAACCAGCAATGGTACGGGTCAATCAAGAAGCGCTTTGTCAGCTCCTAAACATATCTACCGACCGGCTCATCATCCCCTACCAGACACATAGCTGTAACCTACTCACTATTGATGATGCCTTCATGCATCTGACGGTCGATGCACGCCATGCCATGCTACAAGAAAAAGATGCCGTGATAACCGATATTGCAGGACTATGTATCTGCGTGTCAACGGCTGATTGTATTCCCGTACTTCTCTACGATGCCACACACAATGCCATAGCGGCCGTACACGCTGGATGGCGAGGTACGAAGGAGCGCATCGTGGAACAAACATTGCAAGCTATGCATACTACCTACAGCACTGTAAGTACCGACATACACGCCATTATTGGTCCTGGCATATCACTCGAAGCCTTTGAAGTGGGAATCGAAGTTTATGATGCTTTCGCGAAAGCAAATTTCGACATGGAACAAATTGCCCGTTGGAATCATGAGAATGGGAAGTATCACCTCAACCTCCCTGCAGCCAATCGTATGCAGCTACTTGCCTATGGGGTGCCGCCCGCTCAAATTCACGACAGTGGCATCTGTACCTATACTCAGCATAACGATTTCTTCTCGGCTCGACGCCTCGGCATCAAGTCCGGAAGGGTACTTAATGGAATTATGTTGAATGGAGACTAACTTCTCATCATTGACACTTAAAACAACACCTCAATGTTCAATATCACCGTTTCAGAAGAAATAAAGGCCTGCTGGCCGCAATACCGTGGAACAGCCGTACTGGCCACCGTAAAGAATACTCTATACAGCGAGCCGCTATGGGAAGAAATCGCTCATTTCACCGAACATCTCCGTGCCACGGAAACCACCGAAAGCATCAAGCATCAAGCAGCTATCGTAGCCACCCGTGAGGCATATCGTGCTTGTGGTAAGGATCCCAGTCGATATCGCCCTTCGGCCGAAGCATTACGCAGGCGTTTGTTGCGCGGACTCGAACTGTATCAGATTGACACGCTCGTGGATCTCATCAATCTCGTATCACTCCGCACGGGCTATTCTATTGGCGGATTTGATGCCGACAAGATTGTGGGCACCAATCTCTGTCTCGGGATAGGCAAGCAGGACGAAGCCTTCGAAGGAATAGGACGCGGGGTGCTTAACATAGAACACATGCCCGTCATACGCGATGCAGCAGGTGGCATAGGTACACCCACCAGTGATCACGAACGTACGAAAATGGGGATAGACACCTGCCACATCCTGGCCATCATCAATGGATATAGTGGTAGTGAAGGACTACAAGATGCAGCTGATATGACCATAAATCTACTACAGCGGTATGCCTCGGCGGAGAAATGCTCCTCGTGGATGTTTTAGAATAATTCCGTAATATTTATTGTTTTTTAGAACAGTTTTCTCTTGCCAGTTCCTAAAAAAGACATGTCTTTGCAGTCGATTTATGTGAGAAGAATCTAAATAAGGCAAAAAGATTGGAATGAAAAGAGTCTCGGATTTACTGCACAGCGTAGTCGATATAACCAACCAGAAGAATGATCGGAAGGAAAGTTTACCTCACGTATAATGCGCACCCCTGACTATTATGGCTACTGCACGATGATATCAAATTGCAAGTGAATACAGGTGTACAGAGAGAGCATCCTGAATCACTTCCAGCCAGACTTAGACCGTGGCGAATTCCGCGATTCAAGCTATTTCTATGATCCTACGCAGCCGCACACCCTTTTCAGAGGCTTCAAGATTACCAACTAACTTGATTTTTTGCAGCCATCATTTGCAGTATTGATTAATATTTTATACCTTTGTGACCGAATTTAAGCAAATGTATATTTGCGGAAATAGCTCAGTTGGTAGAGCACAACCTTGCCAAGGTTGGGGTCGCGAGTTCGAGTCTCGTTTTCCGCTCTAAGGCCGCTCGAATGGTGGAATCGGTAGACACGAAGGACTTAAAATCCTTTGGCCAGTGATGGCTGTGCGGGTTCAAGTCCCGCTTCGAGTACTTCGAAAGCCTCTATTAATCATTGATTTATGGAGGCTTTCTCTTTTTCCTACATATTCCTATATTGTCAGCATTTTTATGTTATTTACTCTCGTTCCATAAGGTTTTGCGACATTTGTGTAAACCAATGTGTAAACCAGAACTTACAATGAAAGAAACTGCGTTATCTGCTGCAGCGATTCCTCAAACTCTTTCGGTTTGAATCCGTGGCCAGCTCCGGGGATGACGTGCAGGCGGGCATCCTTGTATATCTTTACGGCACGCTCAGAGTCCTTCATTGATACGACAGGGTCTTTGTCGCCTTGCACGATGAGCACTGGACGCTTGTACCTACCTATGCGCTTGAACACATTGATATCGCGCACCTCGGTGAAGAAGCGGCGACCCATAGGCACATTCCACAGGCGTGTAGTGTCGGGGATATCGCTCAGGTTGGGGTAGCGGGCTGTCCAGTTATCGGGGATGCACAGTGCGGGGAAGATGAGTATGGTGTGGCTGATGTCCTTGGGCATACTTGCAGCAGTGAGTGCTGATACGAGTCCGCCCTGGCTCTCGCCAATGAGCACGATACGGCTGGCATCCACGTCGGGCTGCTGCTTGAAGTAGCGCACGATGGCTTCGAGGTCGCTCTGCTCATCGAGGATCGACATGTTCATCGTATTGTTGTCGCTACGGCTGTTGACCGAGCCGCAGGCAAAGTCGAAAGTATATACCTGATAGCCCAGTTTGTTGAGGGCATCGAAATAGTTGCGGCCAAAGTGGTGTGTACCGTTGAACCCGTGGGCAATGATAGCTACTGGCATCTTGCCTTTGGCATGTGCGGGGCGACTGAGCACACCATACAGGTGGCGCTCTCCGTTACGTATCCACAGTTCTTCGACGTTTGATTCAGCATATTGATTGAAATTCTTGGCCTTGATGGTCCATCCCTCATACTTGTCGAGCTTGCCATCAAGGAATATGGCAGCCTTGGCCTTCTCGCCCTTCAGTTGCCAGTCGAGCCAGTCGATAACCATGCGCCCATAGTCGCCTCCATAGGGATGCTCGTAGGTGCCTCCGTGTCCTGAAGCAGGATGATCGGCCAGGGCAACAGGTGTATCGGTGATGCGTTCATAGTCCTTCTGCGCATTCTCGAAAGCCACGTCGCTGGGTCCTCCCACGATATAGAGCGCCGATCCGTGCATGTTGGGCAGTGAGGCCTTGCTCGCTCCCGCCATCTCCATATCTCCCATTCCAGCATTGAGTATGAGATAGGTCTTCAGTCGTGCATCGGCAGCGTTGGCCAGCACTTGGGCTCCTCCGCACGAGTGCCCTGCAGCGCCTATGCGTCCAGTATCTATATTCTGATAGTAATCGCTACCCTTCGTCACGCTCTGCTGCACTATCCAGTCGAGTCCGCGCTTCAGCTCCGACGAAGGGGTGTGACTCTCCTTGCGGTCGTTACGCACATCCTGCATCTCACCTATAGCCATCACGATATATCCGTGCGAAGCTATCTCGGTGAGCATACGCTCATAGCCGATGCTTGTATCCATGCATCCTCCGTTGGCAAACATCAAGAGCGGCAGTGCGCCACATCGGGCGTGAGCATGCATCAGGTCTTTGGGGCGATAGATGACAAAATCGGGCATACCGCTTTCCTTTACTGCAATGGCTTTGAACATTCCTGTACCACCATTGTCAATGTTTTTTGTCTTCAAAGGTTGCGCCAGCAGTGACGTGCACAGCACCATGCCGAGGGCAAATAAGAGGCTTCGCGTTTTCATAATAAGTATTGTTTTGATATTTAGGCTATAAATGTACAAAAATATTTCTATATTGCCACATCTCTACCCCACCCCATTTGCAATTTCGCGTTTTTATTGCGTAATTTGCATCAATCGTTTGGTTTTCTATTGATTTTCTTTATATTTGCACCATAAATCCTTTACACAATGAGAAACTTCCTTATCATACTGCTTTTCATCGTCGTTACCGCTCTTCTAAATACACTTATCGGAGGTTTAGCAGGTTATGCATTGGCAAGTCTATTCTTTGCAATCATTCTCTTCACAGGCAAAGGTGACATCTTGATAGCGGGTTACAACACCGCCAGCGAAGAAGAGAAGGAGAAGTGCAACATCAAGCGCTTGCGTTTCCTTGTAGGTTCTATCTATATCTTATTGGCATGCCTAATAGCATTACGGGACATGGACATTATGGGTCTCGGCTTGTTTATGGTTTCCACCATGTTACTAGTTATCGTAACCTTGATTTTGGCCAATACTTGGGCAATGAAGAAATAGACCACTGCTCCGTCTTCCGATGAAACTACTCTTACGCACTCTTACCGCCTTCCTGCTTGGCCTGGCCATTACAGGCGCCATGCTCTTCCTCCCTGCCGGCACAGGACACTATCCTGGTGCATGGCTTTTCATGGCACTGCTCTTCACTCCTATTCTTATCATGGGAGTAGTATTGTTGATTAAGAATCCCGAGTTGCTGCGCAAGCGCTTGGAGATGAAGGAGCGTGAGAAAGAGCAGCGGAGCGTGGTGGCTCTGTCGGGATTGCTTCTCGTAGGTTCGTTCATTGTGGCAGGGCTCGACTTCCGGTTCGGTTGGAGCCACGTTTCATCCGTCGTTGTCGTCATCGCCTCTATAGTATTGCTCGTAAGCTATGCGCTCTATATCGAGGTGCTGCGCGAGAATGTATATCTCTCGCGTGTGGTCGAGGTGCAGCAAGGGCAGCGCGTCATTGATACAGGATTGTATGGCATTGTGCGCCACCCCATGTATTCGGCAGTCAGTCTGCTCTATCTCTCCATTCCGCTCGTGCTCGGTTCGTGGTGGGCATTGCTGGTGATGTCGCCCTGCGTGCTTCTGCTGGCTGCACGCATCAAAAACGAGGAGCAGGTGCTGTGCCAAGGCCTTCCCGGCTACATAGAGTACACCCAGCGTGTGCGCTATCGCATGATTCCTTATGTTTGGTAGAATAAAATCTTTCTACTGCTGCCACCGCGCGGTCTTCCGATGAAACCATACGGCAGTGCGGCGCCCTATGCAGCTGAGCAGCGGTATCCATAGGCGGTTGTACCAGCCGGGGATGATGTATTCGCGTCCCTTGAAGAGCGCCTTCATTACCCTGCGGGCACAGCTCTCGGGGCGCATCAGGAAGCCTGTCTTCTTTGCCAGGCTAAATACCTTGGGCGGCAGGCCCATCAGCTCCGTAGCCACACCGGCCGGTGCCGCCGTAGTCACCACCACACCCCGCGAACGCATCTCGCGGCCAAAGGTGATGGAGAAGTTGCGCACGAAAGCCTTGCTGCCACTGTAGAGCGACCAGCCGGGCAGACGCATATATACGGAGTAGGACGATAGGTTGAGTATGTAGCCGTGCCCACGCGCTGCCATCTGCTCGCCAAAGAGGCGGCACATCATCGCCACGGAGCGCACATTGAGACTGACGATACGCTCCACATCCTCTACCGGGAGCGCCACGGCATCGCGAAAGAAATACATCCCCGCATTGTTTACCAGCACCTCCACGGCATAGCCCATCTCGGAGATCCAGCGCAGCAGCTCGGCCGGTGCCTCCGCTTGCGTGAGGTCGGCAGCACGGAGTGCGATGCACTCCTCTCCCCTACCCGTCTCGCTGAGTAGCCTGCGGCGTGCCTCCTGCAAGCGCTCCTCAGAGCGACTCACCAGTATCACCCGATACTCCCTACGCAGCAGTTCGCGAGCGATGGCAAACCCGATGCCCGCACTGCCTCCAGTGACCAATGCCCAGTGTGATGTGTTCATATCTTCTCTATTACGATTCAATTATAGGTAGCTCTTCCACTCCTCGGCCAATATCTCACAGCATGCCTCGGCTACCGAACGAATTATCTCCTGACTACGCTTACGCGGGATACGTATCGTCTCACCCACGGCAAGCATATCCTCCTCGGTCGGGTTTCCCTTACCATTCACCGTGGTGGCATGCTCGCCATTATATCCGGCAGTGCAGCGTGTGAGGTCATAGGCGGGAGCCAGGTTCCAGTGATTGTCTTCGCAGAGGAAGGCAAAGTTCTTGGCGTGGTCGTCCTTGTTGTCGGTCAGTATGTTGAAGGCCATGCGGCGGAACATCTCGTCCACTTGCGCAGGATCTTGTGTGAGGAATCCCGTGAGGTGCAGCAGGGTCTTATAGTCAGCGTTGGGGGTGCGTATGTCTACACCGAGCAGAGCCGCCGCAGTCGCGGTATGTACTCGCTGGCCATCGCGCAGGTCGAAACGGCGCGTGGCAAAGTACTTGCCCTCCATCAGCTTGAAGTCGGGCACCGTGATGCCTGCACGCCGTGCACACTCGTTGTAGTGCAACTCCTCAAGACCCATGTCCTTGGGGTCGTAGGTGTGGCGGAACTTGACGAGCCAGTGCCCCTCATCGTCGGTGACGAGGCATTTAGGCCTACAGCCGCCCGAGTTACCACTATTGAAGTAGAGCACCGCAGGGTCTTCGTCCTCCTTCTCAACGAGCACGTCGAGCGCCATCTGCTGTAGGGTGTCGAGCGCATACACCCCACTTCCCTCGCCCACCTTCGTTTCGGGCACATAGCACAGGGCACCCATGCCCGATGTGCCCACGATACTGAGCCGCTCCACGGGCGTCAGTGTAGCGATATCTACTCCTTGGCGGCGTAGCATGCGGTCGAGCAGGTAGGTGCCGTAGCCATCGGGCAGACTATCCTCGAAGATGCCGAAGTTGCCGTCGAATGGCTCTGGTTTGGCAATGAAGAGGTCGCCCTTGAGCGGTAGCTCCAGTGGGGCGATGCTGAACCCAGTGCGCAGCCACTCCTTGTCGTAGGCAAAGGCACAGCGCCGGTTGTCGGGCGTCATCGTGAGTGTTCCTACGGTGCGTCCACGATAGGTGACGGTGAGTTTATCTATTCGCTTCATGGCGTCCACGTTTGCGGTTCTTGTTACGGTTGATGGTCTCCAGCTCTTCCATGGTGCTGTATTGCGGTTCGGAGAGGAGCTGCTTGATGTCGGCCGAGTAGCCCAGCGCCTTGGCCAGCGCCACATACGAGGTGAGGGCGATAGTGTGCTTCTGCTCAAACTTGGCAATCGTAGATGCCGGCACGCCGCTCATCTCGCTCAGCGCCTCGCGCGACAGCCCTTTCTCGAGCCGTCGCTGTTGCATGTTGCGTGCCAGCACTGCGGTAAGCTCTTCCGCCGTATCTATGTCAAAATTATAAAGATAAGACATACTATTGTATTTGATAAGTCCTATTTTTGCTGATAACAACTACTATCGTATCTGTTACAAAGATACAAATATTTTCTCAGACAGCCTAATCTTTCCTGTTGTTTCTATCCATTTTGTCCGTTCAAAAAGGAGATTTGCCGAGGAGGAGCTTGTGAAAACTAACGATAGAGCCTTTGTCTCTGTATTTTCGTACCTATGAAAAAGTTTTTTCGCTTTGTTTAAAATAAATTTTCATAGGCGTGAAAAAGTTTTTGCAAGGTCTCGAAAAAGTTTGCAAAAAGTATGGATTTATTTGTTTAATAATACATTGCACAGCGCTTTACCATAAGTAATCTTCTGTGTAGGTATCAAATGCAGGACGCTCTGTTATACCCTGTTGCTCTAACAAATTGTATATTGCTTCTTGCTCAGTAGGAGTAATCAGTCTTGTACCCTTACGCATACGATAATACATCGCCATGCCGAACGTAGCAATGATACCCTCCTTCACCGCATGAGCCTGCTTCACCGTCAGTTCCGACATCATCCGCACGAAGCCGCGAGCATACTGCACCTTCTCGGCAGAGCGATATACGGGGCACTCGCCCTCTGTCTGTGCCAGGTACGCAGGGCTTATGATGCTCCATCGCTGCACCTCAGAGGGCATCATCTTCACTGCCAGATGGCGCAAGCAAGTAGCTGCCTTCGGGCAATCGCCCTTGATGCAGAGGGTATAGTTATTGGGGACTTCTCCGTTTGTCTTTGTCGCTGTCTGTTGTGCCATAAGTTCATCTGATTTAAGTGGTTCTTTGATAGTACAAATATAACATATTAATAGCAGAATAGCAAATAATCTGATGACAGTGTGTTGTATATTCGAAAGTTTTTATACCTTTGCACCGATGAGTCGAAAGATTCGTCAAGACATTTTGGAATAGCTCAATCGCTCTCGAATCACCACCTCGAACAAGAACGAGCTAAAAAGAATATACATTGGGTATGTGCCTTAGGTGCAGACTTCCCATTGTATATTCGGCTTGTGGTGAGCCTGAGAGCGTATGGCGATAGTCTGCGCTTTTTATTTGCAGCTTTCGCCTGCAAATAAGGCAATAGTGCGAATAATAATAAAAAAGAAAAAGTTATGAAAAAGAATCTCTTCAAAGCCATCACATTCGTGGCTTTCTTAGTGTTGCCATTCTGTTCATTGTCTGCCCAAAGCATCAAGGAGAGTTTCTCTGCCGAGGGAAGAGAGAATTGGAAGCCGGAGGTTACCGTGCGAGGAAATCTCGGTCTCTATGCTAGTGGATTTGCTGTAACGGGCGGTGCACGCATTGACGAGAAGCGCACATTGGGTCTAATGGTAGGGAAGAATGTAAATGTATACACTGTTACTCATGGTTATTCAGACGTTAATAGTTTTAGTGCAGCTCTGTATGGTCGCAGATATTACCATTTAGGTGAACGCAAGATATTCTCATTCTACAGCGACTTGGCATTAGGCGCTGCTGTTGTGACAGATATCGAAGACCTGTATTGGGTTGACCCAGTAGATGGAACAACAAAGATGGATGATATCAGTGTCGAGAAGGGAGATGTGCAATTTTATCTCTCTTGGCAGCCCGGCATCAGAGTGCGCTGCTACAAGAATCTGCATATCTTCCTTGGCCCCACGCTTTCGACACATTGCCTTGGCGTACATCTTGGTATAGGGTTCTGATAATGTCAGGAGCTTGCAAGTGGAGGTAGACTTCTAAATTGGCGATGCTATCCATCAGGTTTACTCCTTCTCCTCGGTCAGTTCCTCTATTTGCTCAATGACTTCGCTGACGGTGTTTTGTCCTTTGCGGTAGATGGTTAAACCTACGGTTCCTCCTATGACTCCACCAATGAGGCCTCCGATAAGAACAAATTTTGCAAAAAATCCTGCTGCTGTGGTGGCTTCGTAAACAAACCACGGCAACCATATACATAGGAATGGTATACTGAACCAATGCCATTGCCTGCCGAGTTGCTTGTAACGGCTGAGTTTGCGTGCTTCATCTATCAGGTTACCATTGCCGTAGTTTTGCGTACTCAGTAGTTGGTTGCAATAGATTTCATATGCTACAGCTATGAATAGGAATGCAATTGTGACTCCCTTGAACCACATAGAATGATAATCAAAGATTGGACTTGCCCAAAGGGGAATAGCGGCTATTACTACAGCGCATAGTATATATGACTCTCGCTTCACCGCTTTCAGTTTATCGCGCATGCTTGCACGGATAAGTTTTTCGTTGACAATGGTCTCCTTCTCCAGTTTGCGGCGCAAGAGAGAGATTTGTTCCTTCATCTCATTGAGTTCGGTTGTATTGAATAGTTCTTCCATAAGGCTTGATGTTTATTGGTTTGACATTTGCTTGAGTTGCTCTTTTATGCGGTAGAGGCGCACCGACACGTTCTTCACCGTGATGCCCACGATAGCGGCTATCTCTTCGTAGCTCATATTCTCGAGCCAAAGCAACACGATGGCGCGGTCGAAGGGTTTGAGCTGATGGATACGTTCGTAGAGCATCTGTATCTGGCGCGTGTCCTCGTCCTTGTCCTCAAAGAGATTGATGTCCATGGTCAGGGGCACCGTGGCCTGCTTCTTCTTCCGTTCCCACGAGATGCAGGTGTTGAGACTCACGCGGTAAATCCACGTATCCACTTTGCTCTCGCCGCGAAACTGCTCAATTCCACTCCATAGGTTGATGAGCACTTCCTGGAAGAGGTCGTTCACTTCGTCGCTGTCGTTGGAGAACATATAGCACACCGTATATATCGTCTCTTTGTGTGCCCTCACCATCTGCGCAAATTCGGTTTCGTTCTTTTTCATTGTTTGTCTTCGCAACAATTTTTATCCGTTAGACGCAAAGGTAACGGAAAAACTACAAAAATGAGAGAAAAACATCATTTTGGCGACACTTTTCGTGAGACGAGGAAAAATCCCGACAAGAAAATTCGGGGTTAATCGGGTGGGGGAGTGCACGTTAAACCGAAAAATGGCTTCTGAGAAACAAAGTTCGCCGCCCGAAGGGGCCAAAGGCAATCGTTTCTTTTCGTTCGCCTCGTCCCTCGGTCGGGAAAATCGCAAGAATGAGGGCTTTCATTCTGAGTACAACGAAGAAACGTATTCGCTCACAGTACGCTGTTTCTTTCACACGGACTAATGTCTCACACAGATCTCACAAATCTCACAGATAGCGCGTCGCTTCGCCCGCGCTTGTCGGCTTTGCCGAGTGTTCTCAGCTGGATGGCACACACAAGCGTTAGCGCGTGTGATTCGTGAGATTTGTGAGATCTGTGTGAGACATAAATCATTTGCGTGAGGCATCTATGCCAATCGTACAAATCGAACCAATTCGTTATCCAAGTTGATTCTTACCCTTGCAGCCCCTCCTTCACCATCTTGAGGCTATGCGGCGTGTGCGGCGCAGATGTTGATTCTTACCCTTGCAGCCCCTCCTTCACCATCTTCGCCTTGCTCTTGCCAATGACAGCCTCTAACTCTTCGATGGGAGCCTCCTTGATGCGCTTCACCGTCTTGAAGTGGGCGAGCAGGGCCTCCTTGCTCTTTGCGCCGATGCCCTTGATGTTGTCGAGCGCCGAGGCGGTCTGCCGCTTGCTGCGCTTGTCGCGATGGAAGGTGATGGCAAAGCGGTGCACCTCGTCCTGTATGCGTTCGAGCAGATGGAAGAGTGCGCTCTGCTGCTTCAGCCCGATGCTCATCGCGGGGAAGCCGAAGAGGAGTTCGGCTGTGCGGTGGCGGTCGTTCTTGGCCAAGCCGGCAATGGCGATGTGCAGCCCCAGCGTGTCTTCCACCACTTCGCGGATGACCTCCATCTGTCCCTTGCCACCATCGGCAATGATGAGGTCGGGTAGGGGAATGCCCTCGGCAATCATACGCGAGTAGCGGCGATACACCACCTCGCGCATCGAGGCATAGTCGTCGGGGCCCACAACGGTCTTGATATTATACTTGCGGTACTCCTTCTTGCTGGGCTTGCCCATTCGGAAGACAATGCAGGCGGCCACGGCATCGGTGCCCGAGATATTGGAGTTGTCAAAACACTCGATGTGAACGGGCATTTTGTCGAGCTTGAGATGCTCTTGTATCTCCTTGAGCAGGCGTGTGCTCTTCTGCTCGGGGTTGAGCTTGTCGGCCTGCTTCAGGCGGTCGAGCTTATACTGCTTCACGTTGAGCAACGAGAGGTCGAGCAGTTTCTTGCGGTCGCTGCGCTGCGGCACGGTGAAGGTGACGCCCTCCAGGTCGATGTCCACGGGAAAAGGCACCACAATCTCCTTCGACTGGCTCTTGTAGCGCTCGCGCATCTCCACGATGCCCAGCGTGAGCAGCTCCTCGCGCGTCTCGTTCATCTTCTTCTTGTACTCGAAGGTGAAAGCCTGGTTGATGGCTCCGTTGGTGATGTGCAGGTAGTTGATGAAGGCGCTGCCGTCGTCCTCCTCGATGGAGAACACGTCCACGTTGTCGATGATGTGGCTCACCACCTCGCTCTTCTCGCGGAAGCGCTCTAAGGCATCGTACTTGCGCTTCAGCTCCATGGCCTCCTCAAAGCGCATCTCCTCGCTCAGGCGGCGCATCTCGTCCATCAGGCTACGGCTCAGTTCCTTGGTGTTGCCACGCAAGATTTCCCTGATTTCACCGATCTGTTCCATGTATTCATCGCGGCTCTGCAGCGCGATGCACGGGGCCTTGCAACGCTTGATATGATAGTCGAGGCAGGGCCTGAACTTGCCGCTGCGGATGTTCTCGGGAGTGAGCGCGAGGTTACACGTGCGCACCGTATAGAGCTGCTTGATGAGCCCAAGTATCTCGTTGAGCGTGGGTATATGGCTGTAGGGGCCGAAGTACTGCGAGCCGTTGCGGATAATCTTGCGGGTCTTGAACACCTTGGGGAAGTATTCGTTAGTAATGCAGATGGAGGGATACGACTTATCGTCCTTGAGCAGCACGTTGTAGCGCGGCTTGTACTTCTTGATGAGGTTGTTCTCGAGCAGCAGTGCATCCTCCTCGCTCTTCACCACCACGTAGCGAATATCGGCGATTTGACCGACGAGAACACGCGTCTTTCCCGTCTGCTCCTTCTGGAAATACTGGCTCACGCGCCGCTTCAGATTCTTTGCCTTACCCACATAGATCACCGTGCCCTCCTTGTTGAGATACTGATAGCACCCCGGCGTGTCGGGCAGGTTCTCCACAATGGACTGCAAGTAGGGATTCTTCTTTAGTGGGCTTTCAAACATAATCTAAACAGCTTATAACCCATCTTACATCCACAGTCGTTCCAAATCAAGTTGTAGGAACTCCTCTACAGGAATCCCTCCAGAGCCTACGATGATGGCGTGGCGAGGACTAAAGCGCTCACGGAAGAGCGGAAGCCCCTTGTTTGTGGTGCGGTGCCCGCTCTTGACCTCTATAGCAATGGTTTCTCCTTGTCGTTCAAGTATGTAATCTACCTCGTTAGACGCTTCGCGCCAATAGAACAGTCTATAACCTATGAGGTCGGCATTGTTTATAAGGTATGCTCCTACGGCTGTCTCTACCCACCTCCCCCACTGCTTACTGTCGGTAAATGCCTGTTCGTAGCTCTTGCCATTCAGGGCTGAAAGCAGAGCAGAGTTATATACCTGGAACTTTGGTACACTATTATATTTACGTGCTTTGTCGCTGGCATACTTTTGTAGGCCACCCAACAAGTAACATTCGTTGAGTATGGTGAGGTAATTACTCAGCGTAGTAACGTTGCCACCATCTTGTAACTGGCCTAAAACCTTGTTGAGCGAAAGTTCCTCACCGGAATATGTACAACCCAACTCAAACAGGTTGCGCATCAAAGCTGGTTTATATATGGTAGAGGTCAGTATTACATCCTTCTCTATCGAAGGGCCTATGATGGCATCCGTCACATATCCACGCCAACGATGCTCGTTGCCGATGAGTGTAGCTCCTCCAGGATAGCCACCAAAGTAGATGTATTGATTGATATCCCATCCGAAGGCATCGTGCATCTCCCGATAGTTCCAATGAGGCATGCGTATCAGTTCGAATCGTCCCATCAATGATTCTGTGAGCCCTCTCTTCAGCAATAAACGCGACGAACCGAGTATCACTACCTTAATATTGCGGTCGGCAAAGGTATCACTATCCCATTCGCGCTTCACAATCTCGCTCCAGTTGTCAATCTTATGTATCTCATCAATGACCAGAAGATGCTCCTTCTCACCTCGGAACTGCATTTGCTGACGTACACTCTCCCACACGCTGCTTATCCACTCACCGCCCATCTCGCCTATACCATCGGCCAACTCCAAGGTGTAAGGAATAGTAAGTGTGCTTAATATCTGCTTCACCAAAGTAGACTTACCTACTTGACGTGGACCTGCTATGACCTGGATAAATCGTCTGGGCTCGGCAATCCTTTCATATAAGATGCTATATTGTTCTCTCTGATACATACGGCATTCCATTTTTTGTTGGTAACCGCAAAGGTATATCAAATTCTCAAAACCACAAAGATAAATTCTCAAAAGTAGGTGCAAAAATTCTCTATTCTTACCTCAGAAATTCTCAAAAGTGAGTTCAGAAATTCTCAATCATACCAAAGAATAACTCCGACGGAACAAACAAAAAATTCAAATATCCACGGATATTTCATCACGTATCCATGGATATTTCATTACGTATCCGCGGATATTTAAGTTTTTGAACATGCAGATGCAACTTATTGGGTGAATAGAATAGAAGAAAAGATACGCTGCGGCTCAGAAAAACTAACCTCAAATGTTGCTTTTTCAGTTGTCTTGCTGTACCTTTATCTTGCTTTGGCAAGAAGAAGTTAGGCTGCGATTTAGCGACTTCGTCACACTCCTCGGGGAACCTAAAGGTTCCTTCGTCGCAACCGACGCTCATTGACTTCAGCCCCTACGGGCGTCGACCTAAAGGTTCAGCGTCGGCGGGATAAAAAATAAATGAATTTATTTTGTTCTCCTCTCGGTTTGCACTAACTTTGCAGCGATGAGTCGAAAGATTCGTCAAGACATTTTGGTAAAATAGAAGCGTTATGCTCTCTTGTTAATGGAAACGTAGGAATTTTTCAGAAATGCAAGGTTAGTATAATGGTTCTGTGCGCTTCGCGTGGGCTATTATCCCCATTTATTTCAGGTTTCCTACGATCTCCATTAACGATGTGGCGTATCAGGCCACGCTTCTTATTCACTTTAGTTAGGTTTAATTTATTAACTTTATGTATAACTAAAAATATTACAGCGTTTTTGCAGAAATATAAAAATGCATGTATATAAAAACTCCAACTTATATGATAAAAAGAATACTGATTACTAGCATTATATTATTGTACGCGATATCGAATGCTAATGCTCAGACAGGCACATGGTCTGGCAAATTAGATATACAAGGAACGAAATTGTCCTTAGTCTTTAATCTTGATGGAGATAAACCTACTATGGACTCCCCAGATCAGGGTGTAAAGGGGTTAGCTGCACAGGTAGAGAGAGGTTTGGACGGAAAGATTATTATCAAGGTCCCTTCACTTGCTATAAATTATGAGGGAGCATGGCAAGAAAATAAAATTGTTGGTACTTTCAATCAGATGAATGTATCGCTTCCTTTAACGCTCACTCCGGGTGAGGATAAGCCAAATCGTCCACAGACTCCTGTAGGACCATTTCCGTATGCTACGGAGGAGGTATCATTTGCAAATGGCAACTATATATTAAGCGGTACCCTTACTTTGCCTGAAGGATATTCGCGAAAGACCCCAGTTCTTTTAATGGTGACTGGTAGCGGACAGCAAAATCGTGATGAAGAGCTTTTCGATCACAAGCCGTTCGCTGTCATTGCAGATGCTCTTGCCCGTGCAGGTGTCGCAACTTTACGGTACGATGACAGAGGATTCGGCGATTCTTCTGCAAAACCAATGGAGTGGACTACTGAAGATTTTAAATTAGATGCCTTGGCTGGCCTTGAACTGTTAAGAGGAAGATTTGACAAGGTTGGAGTGCTTGGTCATAGTGAAGGAGGAACGATCGCCATGATGATTGCAGCTGAAAAAAAAGCTGATTTCATTGTCAGCCTTGCAGGAATGGCTATTAGCGGTGCAGAAACACTTTTATGGCAGAACAGAGTTGCACTTAAAGGGCTAGGATTTACGGATGAGCAAGTAGAATCATATTGTAAGATGCTTGAAACAGCTTTTGACGTCAGAGTTAACGGAGGCAGAATGCCTAATCCGGATGACTATGATGTCCCTGAATCCTTGTTACAGAACTATTGGGCTGTGGTAGCTCAAATTCAGATGCCATATATGATACACCTCCTGTCTCTGGATGCCCGTTCTATACTTGGTAATGTAACGTGTCCAGTATTAGCCTTGAATGGTTCAAAGGACAATCAAGTAGATCACGAAAGCAATCTAAGCGCAATCCGTAATGGCCTTCCTAGTAATTCAAAAAACTGCATTGAAACAATTGATGGTGTTAACCACCTGTTTCAGCATTGTAAAACAGGCCAGGTTCCAGAATATCGAACTATTGAAGAAACCTTTGCACCTGAAGTACTAGAAATAATCATCAAGTGGATGTCTGATTTCAAATAATCTAATCCCGCCACGGCGGATATACCCTATCCGTCGTTTATTATGAGTATTAGGGTCTGTGCCCCAAGAAAAAGCATACAGATTTCTGGAAAAGTCCATAAGGTCTGCGAAGAATAGACGAAGGCGTACTTCGCAGGCCTTATGGGATTTTCGTTGCTATTCACTCCTCCTTTCCATAAGCCATAAATCCTATCGGCTTGCGGTCAGTAGGAACCTGTTTCTGATTATTGGCCAACTGCGAGAGAGCCAAATAGATATCGTCGAGTTCGCGACGCGTGTCTTCACTCACTATATCCACGACCTGTGTTCAAGGTCACAAATTGTGATCTTGAAAAGATACTGACCTCATCCTAGGTTAGTTGGTACACAAAGTCATCATGTCATACCTTCAAAAACACCTGCTGCCTATACATCACTCGCAGAATCTGGTAGATGATGACCGCATTGGCAATGGCGATGAGGGTGGGGTAGAAGTCGCCGGTGTAGGCTACCGCTCACGCCTCTACCCATTCTATCGACCCAGCCTCTTATTCAAGCAACCATTTCCATATAGGAACCACCCCTATAGTTAGTCCGTTTACTTCGATTGTCTCTTCTTCATCATAAGTGATGATGAGAGCTCTCTTCAGTGGGTATGCCTTGTGCAGAGCAACAAGCGCTGAGACCTCACGCTTTCGGGTATCTTGGTCATTGAGGCTATATGCTGCTTGTATGGCGAGGTCTTCTTCTGGAACATAGAAGTCTACCTCTATATTCTTGTTATAGAAATAGATGCGAGGAGAGTCTGTATCGGCATATTTCTTATACAAGGTGATAGCGCACAAGTTTTCCAGTAATGAGCTATCTTGATCGGTAAGGAATATGCTCAGCAATCCGTTGTCGGTAAAGTAGTGTTTCTTGACCGTTTCCTTTTCTACAAACTTGGAGGCATAATTATCTATGGTAAACAGTATGCAGGCTTCCTTGACATATCTTATATAGTCGATGATTGAGGCGGTATTGGTAGATACTCCAGTACTCTTCACCATATTGGCCAGGCGATTATAGGCAGTAGGTTGTTTCACATTCTCGGCCAAGCGCTTTATGGCAAGTCGCAACGCCTGCTCATTCTTTACGCCATTGCGTTGTATCACATCGCCCAATATGATTTTTTCATATAATCCGTTGAGCCAATGCCGTTTGTTGCGGTACATCAGCAGCTCGGGGAAGCCTCCCCAACGGAAATACTCGTTCATCATCTGTTGCACCGTACCTTTCAGCTTGCCATACATCCATTCCTTGCCAAGTGTGATGCCTTGTGCCCCCAGATATTCACGAAATGAATAGGGGTACACCTTCTCATCAAAGAATCGTGCTCCGAGCGTAGTGGCAATGTCCCTACTCAACATCTTGGCGTTGCTGCCAGTGATGTAGACCATATATTTCTGATTGGCTAATCTACGGGCAAAATGTTCCCATCCATTGATATTTTGTATCTCGTCGAAGAAAAGAATAGGTTTGTCGGGATACATGCTGCTATAGGCCTGCAGTATCAGATCAAAGTCATCGGCACTCATACCTAAGAGGCGTTCGTCATCGAAGTTGATATATACCAGCTCCTTTACGCTGTGTCCCTGCTCTATCAAATGCTTAGCTCGCTGATATAGCAGATAGGATTTACCGGCTTGTCTGATTCCAACCAAGACATATCGTCCTTGTTCTTCAAACTCGAATGGACGCTTGTAGAGTTCTACTTCCTGTAATTCTTCCTGTCCTTCAATGATTAAAGTCTTGAATACATCTTTGTTCATACTTTGTCTTCTGAATGGATTGACGATGCAAATATACTATTTTGTTTATTGAGAACAAATAAAAATAGAGATATTTATTTATCAACAGTAAACAAACAGCTATTTTTTCGCTCTTAGCTAAAGATATTCTACCATCCTTTACACCTTCAGGAACACCTGTTGCCTATACATTACTCGCAGAATCTGGTAGATGATGACCGCATTGGCAATGGCGATGAGGGTGGGGTAGAAGTCGCCGGTGTAGGCTTTCAGGCCATACAGCAGGGAATTAGAAACACTGCTGAAGTTGACGCACGTAGCCAGCATATAGGCTGCGATGGAGTTGGTGCCGTAGACCTTGAGCCAGCGGGTATGCTTGCTCCATCCCTTACAATCGATAAGCCAGTAGAAGAGCGCCATGAGCAGGAAACAATAGCCGCTGCTCACGAGCACCATGGAGCTGGTCCACAGCTTCTTGATGACAGGCATCTGCAGTCCCCACAGCCATCCGCCAGCCACAAGCACGGCACCGATGATGGCCAATACGCAGCACTTGCGCAGAGGAGTAGACTCGGCATCCCGTAATATATGCCCGGCAAACATGCCCGTCATCGTGGTGACCGCGAACGTGAGACTGCTGAGCACCCATGTATAGTGATACCACGAAGCAAACACCACTTGTCCGTCCGCTACGATGGCTCCATCACGGAAGCGCCCCAGCACCGCGCGGTCTACCCACTCGGCAAGGTTGCCCGTGGGAGTGTAGTTGCCGCCACCAAACTCGCCCACTTGTATCCATTCCATGCAGCCCCAGAACGCCAGCAATAGCCCTGCAGCAACACCTATCTGCACCCTCACCGAACAGTTAAGGTAGAGTAGGGAAGCGATGAGATAGCCTACGGCAATGGATTGTAGCGTATTGGAATATAGGTATATTCGTTCCAGATTGAGGCCCAAGAGATTGCCCTGACACATCATGCCCAGTATCCACAGGAGCAGCACTCGCTTGATGATGCGCCGGTAGGCCACTCCCTTATTCCCTTCACGCTTGTAGCGGGCCAGAGCAAAGGGTATCGTCACGCCCGACATGAACATGAAGAGCGGCATCACCAGATCCCACGAGGAGAAGCCCTCCCAATCAACATGTGTGAAGCACCACATCACGCAGTCGAACCACGGAGCATCTACGGCACCATCCAAAGCGTGCATCACCGCCTCCAGTCCCACAAGGCAAAAGAGGTCGAAGCCGCGCAACACATCCAGCGACTCCAAGCGCTGTCGCTGCATCATATCCATTCGTTTTGGAGCATTCATGGTCATCTTCTCCTGTTTTACCGCAAAGATAGGAACAAACGAGCGAGAAATATCAAGCTTGCTTGAATATTTTTCACAGCGAGTGAAAGTACGATTAAACGAGCGAGAAACGCCAAGCTTGCTTGGATATTTTATTTTAGCGCGTGTTACATCTCCCTTAATTCTTCACCCTACGCTTGCCTAACGGGAGTGAGAATCGTCGATCGCCATAGTTGATTGTATTTTTCCCATGGATATAGAATGTCTCCCATGGATATACCTTGCGCATCGTCTCCTTGAATGCAATGATAATCGGGTGGTTGGGATTCTCTTCCATAGACTTGTCTTTAGACCAGAACAGGTCAGCATCACAATCCTTGAACCTACCGTCAGCAGATACGGCCACATTCCTAAAGAGTACGATTACCCGCTGCGTCTCAAGCTCCGGGAATTGTTCGTACGGGAACAGTTTAATCACTTCCATTCCAGCACCATCCCTAAGGCTACACCCGTCGGTCACCTTTTTGTTGCGCCAGTACTCTTCCTTCATTACTTCCCCCTTCTCGAAGGTCATCACCAGTTCCTCGGCGTAGTTTCTATCATACGCATCGTTATTGACCCTGATACATTCTCCACGCCCCACGGTTACAGCCTTGTTGCCATACCACTCTGCACTGATGCCATGTGCTGTATAATAGGGCATAAACAATTCTTTCAAGTCATAGGCATCGTATGTGATGTCCAGATAGGTATCCATCAGCTTATCATACACGTACACCACCACCTTCTTTAGGTAAAGCCGTCCATATACAATCTCCCAATAGCCGGTGTATCCGCTCCAGTTTGCTGTGCTCCAACTACGGTTCTTCGGTAAGAATTCATTTAGTTTTGTATATAGCTCATCGTCATAGTTCAGCGGTTTACCCAACAGGAACCATTTCTCTCCATTGATATAAATAATATCTCCCTCCTGCGCTGTGGCTTTTGCCGAGAGCGGAAGCATCAGCAAGAATGTAATTGCCATCAAGCCTTTTACTAATGAACCCTTCATCATGCTCTGTTTTTTGATTATGCAGATGCAAAGTTATGTTGCCCCATCCTTGAATACAAGATTTTGGGGTTACAAAAAAATTACAATATACAAAACTACGATGAAATGGGCATTTTTTGAAGTGTTATATATTGGCAAACAAATGGCTCGTTGTAGGTGATATGTCTCTGCTATCTACATTGTATCACGCTCTCATCTGCCTGGATTTGATATTCCACACCATTAACAACTGGCGTGTACGGTGCTGTTAATTCTACGGAGATGTGTGTTTATAATACGAATATCTGTAGCATCATCCAAGTGGCTATCATGTGGCAGATGTCGCCAAGGATGACAAACACGTGGAAGACGGAGTGAATGTAGGGTATCTGCTTGAAGCTATAGAGCACGGCTCCCACGATGTAGGCCACACCTTCGCCCACTACCCATAGCACGATGGGGAGTCCGCAGGTGTCGTAGAAGGGCTTGAAGGCCACGAGGATGGTGAGTCCCATGAGCACATAGCAGGTGGTCTCGAGGTAGCTCTGCGCCTTCATCTTGCGGAAGCTGAGTGCTGTGCCCACAATAGCGCATAGCCATACGAAAGCAAATATCGCCCATCCCCAGACGGGTGCGCCTCCATCGCGCATGGCAATGAGCGTGAGTGGGGTATAGCTACCGGCAATGTGCCAGTAGATGGCAGCGTGGTCGAGCTTGCGTGCCCGCGCCTTGGCCTTGGCCCGAGCAGAAGGGATAGAATGGTAGAGCACCGAGGCGGCATACGAACTGACCACACCAAACAGGTACAGCGTCAAGCTGAAAGGTACCAACCAGGAACCACTGCCACTGCTCTGCACGAGGAAGTATATGCACACGGCAAGAGCCATGGCGAGACCCACGGCATGGGTGCTCATATTGACAATCTCTTCGGGTAGGGAATAGGTGTATTGCTTTTGCATAGTTTTGAGGTGTCGTAGGTTGCTTTTGCAAATGTATATAATTTTGAGCTTAATACAGCATCATTACTATTAAAACACGACAAGACCATCTCGCAAACTTACAATATAGGCCTTAGGAACACTGCCAAGCGCCCCACGAAGCGTTTCCAGGGCGTAGCACTCTTGTAGAGTTCGTGGGTGAGCGTGTCGTTGTTGAGCTTGTCGGCCTCGTAAATCTCCACGAAGTCGTCTACGAGGGCCGTGTCCACCACGATGGCATTCTGTTCGTGGTCGTAGAAGAGGCTTCGACTCTCGAGGTTGGCCGAACCTATCATGCAGCAGTCATCATCGATGGACATCACCTTGGAGTGGTGGAAGCCGCCGTTGAAGAGGAACACGTTGACACCCCGCTTGGTGAGCTTGTAACCCATACGCTTGGAACCTTCGGGAGTGAGCGCAATATCGCCCTTGGCCGAGATGAGTATCTGCACGTCTACCCCACGCTCCACGGCATGAGTCAAAGCACGCCGTATGCTGGGTGGCGGCAGGAAATAGGGAGTGACAATCTTGATCTCCCGCTTGGCCTCACCGATAAGCCAAAGATAGGCATCGAGAATATCGCCATTGCTATGGCGCGGATGGTCGTTGACAATGGCTACAGGCACTCCATCGGCATAGGCCGTATGAGCAAGGCAGTAGTCGGAAGGTGAGAGCTTTTCCTTGGTCTCGGCGTTCCACATGGTGATGAAGTTGCGCTGAACAATATTGGCGGCAGGGCCCTCTATGCGCAGGTGCATATCGCGCCAGTCGCCTACCCCGGGCAAACCTGTGACGTAGTAATCGGCCACGTTGATACCACCGATGAATGCCGTCTGCCCATCCACGACAGCCACCTTGCGGTGGTCGCGGTGAAAGGCGTGGTTGATCCATGGGAATTGCATGGGGTCGTAGGGCTTAATCTTGAATCCCAGCTCGCGCATCTCACGCAAGTGTTTGCGACGGATAGGACGGTCATTGGAGATGTTGCCGAAGTCATCAAAGAGGATGCGCACCTCGACACCCTCTTTCAACTTACGCGCCAAGAGCGTCATCATAATCTTGTTGATGGAGTCGTTGCGGAAGTTGAAGTATTCGAGGTGCACCGAGTGGCGTGCCGTGTCGATGCACGTGAGCAGGTCGATGAACTTGGCATCGGCATTGTTGAGCAGCTTCACGCGGTTGCCCTCGGTGAAGGTCCACACCACGTCGGCCGTATCGAGCGGGAACGCCTCGTCATCACGCTCCACCGCAGCAAGCGGTAGGCAGAGAAGGGCGGATATGATGGTTATGAATAGTTTTTTCATTATCTGTTTAGGTCTATATCTTGCAAAATTACGTGAAATATGATATTCTATAGCTTAAGACCAGATTATTTATATTTTATTAATGTTAGAACCGGAAGCCGAAGAAGAGGCGAGTGCGTACATGGAAGTCGAAGGTATGGATGGGGGTGTAGCTCATCCATTGCATCTGCATCGTCCCTGTGAAGCCACCGAAGTAGCGGTCGATGTCCCATACCGAGCCGAGGCGTACGATGCCACCTTGGTTAAGCTTGTGACCAAAGGGGATAGTGCCATCGGCAAAGGCTATCTCGCCATAGTGGTAGAGCGAGAGCGTGTGCAGGTACGAGGCGTGCAGCATCCAGTTGTCCGGGAGCACCCAGTTATAGGCATAGCCGGCACCAAAGTTCGCTGCGGTGTAGATGATGTGGCGGGCATAGTCGTAGGGAGTGTTCTCGTCGATTAGCTGGGGTGGCAACTGTGATACATCCACATCCATACGGAATCCCGTGAGCGATACTCCAAGGAGAGCACTACCAGCACTACGTATCTGCTTATAACGCTGGGTGAGCGCGGCGGGCAGTGAAAAGCGGCGAGGATTGAGCACCACGTAGCCATTAGCCAGAAAACGCCGTGTGTGACACCCGTCGAGCGATAATTGCCATAGCGTCTCACCATCACCTTTGCTGCTCATCGTATGGGTGTGCGAGGAGCTATAGGAGAGTTCGCCACCCACAATCGGGGTGTATCCGCTGATGCTGTATTCCGTCTCCTCGGTCTCGCCAAAGAGGCGCTTCACATCGCGGTGAATACCTGCGGTAATGCCCAGATACGATACGCTGCAGCCTGCCTTGAAGATAGGTGCCGACATCAGGCTATAGCTATGGGGTGTGTCTCCTGTAGTCCATTGGGAGGTGTACTGTCCGAAAGTGGTGCCCACGTTAGGGCGTATAGTAAATCGGAAAGGATGGCGCACAGCATAGGTCGTATCGGGCCTGAACACGAAACGCTCGAAGAACCCCTCCTGAGCCATTACGGCGGAGGACAGCAAGGATGCAATAGAGAATACGAAGAGATACTTTTTCATCTGAACATCTTTTGCAGCAGCTTCATCACACTCTTGTTGCGTATGCGGTCGCGCGGCGTGCTGAACGGTATGGCCTGCGAGCCACGAAGATGCTCTTGTCGTAGAAGGTGATGTCGAGCATATTCTTCTGCGTGCGTGCTCCGCCCAAGGGGCGCAGATGTCGGCGGCGCTCTACGGCAGGCTTCACCTTGTTGCGCACGAGGTAGATAGATTCGCCTTTTATCTTGAAACTGCTATTGAAATAGGGGAAGCGCTTGAGTGCCTTGCGGCAGGCATTCTGCAAGGCGAAGTGCGACACTTTGTCGCGCATACGGAGTTCGAAGACCTGACTCTCGGTACCCTCCTTGCGATAGAGGAACGACTCGCCCGAGCGAATCTTAAGTTTGAAATTACTGGACAGCATAAGTTAAGTATTTATATTATCGGATTTTGTTTAAAACGCCTTCCCGATGGAGAACTCGAAGAACTCGGCCACGAAGTCGTTGGCCTTGATGGCCAGTCCAACGAAGGTGTTGTGCCAGTCGGGGAAGTAATAGCGGGCACCAGCCTTCTGATAGTAGAGGCCATAGTTCTCAGTGATGCCGCGATGAAGGTAGGGATATACACCTACAGAAAGGTAGCCGGCTAAGTTTTTCCAGAAGAACTCCTGCACGATGCCCACGCCCACGGACAGGGGCGAGTAGCCGGGGCCTTCGTTCACCTGCTGGTCGCCATAGATGATGCGCTCGGCGGCTTCGAGCTGGCGCATATTGGTAGAGCAGGTGAGGTCGAGGCCGATGCCTGTGGCGTGCTTCTCGGAGTAGTGGTAGAGCATATCGGCCACGAGGGTCAGCTTGGGATAGTGGGCGAAAGTGGACTGCTTGTCCTCGGAACGCTCTACCTTACGGTTATAGGCTATCCACTCTGCATCGCACGAGTGCACGCCGCCACCCACCGCGAGGTGACACATCATGCGTCGCTTGAAGGAGGCAAAATGTTTCTTAGCGCAAGCAGGAGCAGCGGGCTCGCTCAGGGCGTAGCGCACAAAGATGGAGGCTCCGATGATGTCGATGCCCGTATTGGGGAGCGAGAGCTTGCCGTTGGAGTGATGGCGGTAGGTGAGCTCGGTGCCCAGCTGCCATTGCTTGCCCAAGGCATAGGTGCCATAGAATCCGCCTCCAAAGTAGGCCATGATGAAGGAACTTTGCGCCAGATTGTCGGGGTTGCCCACGGGGTCGTAGTAGCTGGGCGAACTGGTGATGCCGGTCTCCCAATTGTAGCCCCACGTGACGCGGCCATCCTGCACCAGCTGACGGTGAAACGAGGCGTACACGGTATACACATCGGGCATGAAGGAGGGGGAGGTGAACTGCAGGTCGCTGAACCGTGACACGGCAATGCCTACGCCCCATGTGGGGTAACCATACTTGTAGGCATACACGCTGCTGTCGCGCCGAGTGCTGAACCCTACGGCTACGTCGTACGACATGTACCAGTTGCTCGAGCGGGCCTCATTGGCCGTAAGCACACGCCCAGCATAGTTGCGCCCGTAGAGCGAGATGCGCGAGGGGGTGTCATCGGCCGCAGCAGGGCTGACTATTGACAACAGGAATAGAAGAGAGACTATACGAATAGGTGTTGTGCGTGACATGGTGATGCGTATGTGTGAAAGCATTGCCGTCTGCGAGCAGAACGGCAATGCAAAAGTAGATATTTGGAATAACGTGTGGAGTAAAGGGAGTTATCTCCTTTTGGCTCCTGAAATCAGAATGTATACCCTACGCTCAGGCGCACATTGTGCATAGAAGCCTTGTTCTCGATGAGTCCCTTGAAGTTGTGCTGCAGCTCATAGCCGAGGCCAATGCTGAAGTGGCGTACATCGATACCCACCATGGGGCTGATGAGCATGCGGTGCATCTGGTACTCGGTATTGAAGATGCCACCTACGCGAGCCGACACGAAGGGCGATACGCGCTTGTTGAGGAAGGTGTACTTGATATCAGCAAACAGGGGCACGAGGTAGTGAGGCTCATCCTCGAAGTTGAGGAAGGTCTCGGCTATGAAGCCTACGCCACCACCTACATAGAGTCCGTTGCCAAAGCTGTAGCCGTGGCTGGTGGCGATGCTGTACTGCTCAGAGATGGAGGTGCTCAGTGCAATATCGGCACGATAGCCACGCTTATAGTTTACAAAATCTCTGGTTTCACTTTGGGCCTGCATACCCATTACTGTTGCCACGAGGGCGAATGTTGCTATAAACTTTTTCATAGTTAATGGTTTAAGTTAAAACTATAAATATATGTCTGAATCGAATGTCCCCTTATTTCTTATCGTTCTTCTTGCCCTTCTTTACCACCTTCTTCTCTTGGTTCAAGAAGGCCTGTACGAACATCTCCTCAATCTTCTTGTAACCGCTTACCACGCCATTCTCGATAGCCTTATAGCCACCTACGACACCGTTCTCGATGGCCTTGTATCCCTTTACTACGCCTTCGCCTACCTTACCGGTCTTGAGGGTATACACGACGATGGTGTCTGCCACGATGCTGTCGTTGGCACATGCGTTGTCGCACTTTTTGTCTGTTTGCGCTGTTGCAGCCATTGCGACGAGCATTGCAGCTGCGATTGAATAAATCTTCTTCATTTCTTTTTCAACTTTAATTGGTTATTATTAATCGTTTTCGTCTTCGTCCGTTACTTCTTCCAAGAAAGTATCCACAAACTTGTCCTCAATCTTCTGGTAAGCCCCAACGAAGGCATTCTCCACTGCAAAGTAGCTTTTTACCACACTTCGCTCCAATTTCTGGTAAGCCTCCACCACACTCTTCTCCACCTTGGTGGTCTTCAGTTTATATTTGGGCCTTCCGCTCATAGTTCAGGTTAGGTTCTTTTCGCTTTGTCATTTTTGACGTTGCAAAGGTTGAGCAAGCGAGTGAATAAACCACGTTTATTTTCAACGAGCGCAGCCAACCTTCGCAATTGCGATGCAAAGGTACTGCGACTTTTTATACCAAATAAGCCAGTAAATCCAAGGTTTTGGTCTATTTGTCTGCAAATTCATCTTTTTATCGCCAAACGGACCAAACAAACAAGAATAAAAGCGAATATTATTCGCATAAAAGCGAACAATAGAGGTAAATAATTCCATTTTTATTTGCAGTGAATGGAGAAAAAAGCGACATTTGTACCAGAATTGAGTTTAGGGTTTATGGTTGATAGTTTATGGTTCTCAGCTTTGGGTGTCATCTCGGAAACGGAGTGAGAGATTCTCGGACAAGCCGAGCGCAAGCATTCCTCGCATTGCTCAGGATGACACGGAGTGTGCTTATTGAGAGTTTATGGTTGAGAGTTTAGGATACCTTGTCTTATACCATTTATTCAAATAATAAAAAGCTATGGCAGAGAAAATACCTTATGTAAAGTGGCGCGAGCGCATCAACCAGATTGTGCCCGACGAGTACCGCATTGGCAATGATGTCTTCATCCTACCGCAGCACAAGCTGTTTCAACTTCCCGAGGGACACTTCAAAACCGACGTGACCACGGTCATCATCTATGAAAAGGGGTGGGTGCGCGTGAGTATCGACATGAGAGGATACACGGTGCAGGCACCAAGCGTGGTGACCTTCCTGCCCGAAACTATATATAAGGTGTTGGAGTGCTCCGAAGATTTGGAGTACAAGATTGTCATCTACTCGAAGAACTTTACCGACAATCTCTTCCTCAACCTCGACCGTATGCACCCGTTGCGTTCGTCCATTCAAAACCATCCGGTACAGGAAGGTGGAGAGCACGTGTATGTATACAACAAGTACCTGTCGATGCTCATCGACCTCACCAAGCGTAGCGGTTCGCCCTACAAATTGGAAGCAGCCAAGCACCTGACATTGGCCACCTTCTATTCCTTCTCGCTGACCCGGCACAATGTAGCCACAGAGAAAGAAGCGCGCACAGGCCGTAAAGATGAGCTGTACAGCGCCTTCGTAGAACTCGTCCGTCGCTACTTCCGCACCTGCCACGACGTAGCCTTCTATGCCGATAAACTCTGCGTGACGGTGAAATACCTGTCGCAAGTAGTAAAGGAGAAATCGGGCACCCCAGCACTGGAGTTCATAGAGCAGTACGTCATCACCGAGTGTAAGGCTCTACTGCTCTCCACCAAGATGAGTATACAGCAGATTGCCGATGAACTCCATTTTCCCTCACAATCCGTCTTCGGCAAATACTTCAAACGTGTCACCGGCCTCTCGCCACGCGAGTATAGGAATAGGATATAATACGTGTCTGTGTAACTTTCTCATAACTTCCGTATCACCCGACAAGGATTGCCGACTGCCAAGGTATGGGGCGGAATATCCTTGTTCACCACACTGCCTGCACCGATGACTGCACCATCGCCGATGGTCACTCCAGGAAGCACCGACACTCCCGCACCTATCCATACATCGTTGCCTATACGAATGGGGCGGGCGTATTCGAGCCCTTGGTTACGCTGAGCGATGTCGAGCGGATGCCCTGCAGTGTAGAATCCGCAGCTGGGTGCTACAAACACATTGTTGCCAAAGGTCACACGCGCACCATCGAGAATCACACAGTTGACATTCATATAAAAATTCTCGCCCACCTCAATGTTGTAGCCATAGTCACAATAGAATGGTTGCTCGATGAGGAGTTCATTGCCCGTGCGACCCAATAGTTCACGCAGCAATACATTTCGCTTACTCTTGCTTGATGGCGGCAACTGATTGTATCGGTAACACATCTCCTTGCATCGGTCACGTTCAGCAATCAACTCTGGATCATAATTGGCATCGTAAAGCAGTCCGGCCTGCGCTTTCTCTTTTTCATTCATATTGTCTTTTATTGTATTTTGTGCGAATCCACCGAAGAAAATAACACAATTCCTCCCACATCAATTCAAGGGTCAATCCTTCAAGTAATAATCCACGCTGGTTACCACACGCACATTCTTCATATAAGGAGTATTGCTGTCGCGGTCAGTGATGGAGAACTGACCCTGCGTAGCACGCTTTATCTTGCCCAACTTGCTGTTGCTATCGGCGGCAAACTTCTCAGCAGTCTCGCGGGCGTTCTTGGTGGCCGTCTCTATCATTGACGGTTTGATGTCGTTGAGTTTGGTAAATGAATATACCGTCTGATACTCCCAGCTGGCAGCAGTGGCAATACCGCGCTGCAGCAACTCTCCCTGGCGCGACTGCAGGGCGATAATTTCGTCAACTTTATCGGTGCATACCGTCACTACAGAGGTGACAATATAGGCATAGCGGTTCTGACTTCCGCTCCACTCAGTGCGCGTGTCAACGACCTTTGGTGCCGCTATCGTAATTTCCTCTTCGCTGATGCCGGCATCTTTCAAAAACTCGATGATTACGCCATTTTTCTCCTCTATCGTACGGTACAGTTGCTGCAGATTGTCGCCACCCTCCTTGTATGCAAAGGGGCATATCACCTTGTCGGCCTTCACCTCCCGCTCACAGAGTCCCTTGACAGACACCACGCGATCATCGGCACGAGAAGCACGAATAGCATTGCCCAACAACAATGCACCTACAACGAGACCTATCATCAGGCAACAGCCCAATCCTTCGTTGTCTACACTTATCTTACGTTCTTTTTTCAGTTCTTCCATAACTTTACTTTTTTATATTAGCACGCAAATGTAACAAATAATCTTTGTAGTTGGCATCATATGTAGTAACAAAAAATCATAGAAAAACATTCAGAGTCCAGCGCGTGATGTGTATTAAGGACTATTTAATGTCCGATCATGTTTTATAGTCTGTTCAAGCGTTTGACTTATCAATTCCAGTTGTCGGTACTCGCCATTCAGGTAGTCTAAAATTTGCCGTTCCGCTTCTAAGTGGAGTAGGGGCACCGTTTTTATAGCAATTCAGTAGCGTATCTTAAAATAAGCTAATAGTTCTTTATAGTGGTCCTGTGCTGTCAGGCAAGTGTCCATGAGATAACCTTTGATATGAGGCCAATGTTGCAGACCACGATAGTAAAACATCTTTAGGTCATCAGTAATAATGAACGGCACATGCCCACAGGCTAAACACTCTTTGAACATAATGAGTCGCCCTACACGTCCATTTCCGTCTTGGAATGGGTGTATACGCTCAAATCGATGGTGCAGGTCAAGGATATCTTCCAATGTCTTCTCGTGCTTGGCATTGTACTCCTTCAATAACGCTTGCATCTCACGATGTACCTCTTCGGGAGGTGTCGTCTCGTTTCCTCCCACCTCATTGGGCAAACACTTGTATTCACCCACGGCAAACCACTCGTGACGGCTGTCTGATGTGCCACTCTTCAGCACTCGATGAAGCTCCTTGATGAAAGCTTCAGTGAGACGTTCTTCAGCGTGGTCGATGATGATATCAATACAACGAAAATGGTTGCTCGTCTCAATAATATCATCCACGTTGACACTCTCCGTCGTAATGCCTATCGTATTGGTCTCAAAGATATAGCGTGTTTGGTCATGGGTGAGACGACTTCCCTCGATATGGTTCGAATTGTAGGTGAGGTCTATCTGTGTACGGTGATATATCGACCCAGCCAAGCTCACCAGCTTCTGTTCGCGCAATACATTGAGCAAAGGTAGCTTGTTTCTCCTCCCTCTCTTAGGAAGTGCAGCGTCAACGGGGATGTTCCATGTCTTTCCTGTAAGAAAAGCACCCTCGATTTTGCCTATGGCACAATAGTTACGCACCGTACGCTCTGAGATACCATGCTGCTGAGCAAAGGCTGACACTGAAAGGTATTCCATAATTGTTATTCTTATCGGCAAGTTTCTATTGATATAACGCCACAAAGGTAGCATTTCTTGCCGATATCGGCAAGAAATGCTACCTGTATTTCACCTTATTGAAGATTTTTTCATTTATAACTCTAAGTTTTTCCACGTTAACCCAGGGTCAATCTCGATAGATGTTCCCAACGTCTTGCCCACCTGACGAAGATAATGGTGCATAGAGTCGAGTCCTACGGAGAGACGGAGCGAGTCCAATGCATCGACATCTTCAATGGGATAAACGAAGGTAAACACTTCACCGTCGCGCTGCTTGTATCCTGTCTGCGTGCCATAGCGTTGAGGACGTTGGCGGCGTACATACACACGATCCGATAGGGTAGCGTAATCGGCCAAACTGATAATGCCACGCATCGCCTGCTGCTCTATCAATGGCAGGTACCGCTCCTGATACTCCACATCACCGTGGTCGATGATGAGCCAGATGGTATGGTTCGACTGTTCGCTCAATCCTTCGGGCCAACCATTCTGCAAGAGCGAATCTACAACCACTCTATTGAGGCTGTCCGTGCGCTCCTCCTCTTCAACAAGCATCACGATGGAATCGACCAATTCCAGTCGTTGCTCGGCAATGAAAGCTCGCTGCACCCTCATCAGTTCGTGCCGTATCTGCTGGTCTCGATTATGCAATTCACAAAGCAAAGAATCGGTTTGAGCAGCCGATGAACACGTGTTTTCTTTATAGGTGCAGGCGAATAATGTAACGAATAGGACAAGTATATATAATGCTCTCTTCATTTCTTCAATCCCCATTTATTTACACACAGATGTCATCATATCGAACATAGGTGATTGTGTCGTTCTTGTATTCGATAACAAAGAAGGGGGGACAATCGCAATAGGGAAATACACGATGATGGAGGCGTGTAGTATCATTACGCTGTTTCCTTTCAAACTCCTGAACATACTTATGATGGGAAAGGTTGAGATCATTGATATTGTCACCCACTTTTATTTCCAGACTATCTCTAATGTGCAAGGTGTAATAACCTTTCGTCATGATGACGGAACATACCCACTTCTCATTAGGACCATTAAAGTTCCCGTACTCTAAATCTATTCGAATGCCTTTATCATCATACCAATATGCCGCTCCGCCATAACAACATGAATCTGGATCTTCTAAGAAATGAGTGCATTCTCCATACACTGAATCTAATTGTTCTTTGGAGTATTCGTAGCTAAAATAGATAACATCGCTATTGGTTTCATGATTATAAATATAGGTACTGGACAATGCTCCACCTTCTACATACTTTCCTTTCACCGTAGCAGTAGGAGGTTGCTTGATATTATTGTTCTCACTTTTCTTTGTGTTTGTGCATCCAATAGCCAAGCATATAAGTAAAATTGGAAACAATTTTTTCATCGTTATAATTGTAATAAATTTTTATAGACTACTCTCCCTCCAGACAAAGCAGCGATGTAACATCCACATCTTTTGGGAAAATTTCGCGGCCTTTAAGGTCGATAAGTTCGATGATAAAGTTCACGTAAGTAGCTTTGGGCGCAAACTTCTGCACAAGGTTGTATGCGGCAAGCATGGTGCCTCCTGTGGCTAAAAGATCATCGTGAATGAGCACCACATCGTTCTGAGAAATGGCATCTTTGTGAATCTCTATTGTGTCTACGCCGTACTCTTTTTGGTAACTTTCTTGAATTGTTTCGGCAGGAAGTTTTCCAGGTTTGCGCACCGGAACGAAGCCTGCACCCAAACGAATTGCCAAACTTGCACCAAGAATAAAACCGCGCGATTCAATTCCTACCACTTTTGTGATACCTTTGTCCTTGTACATTTCACAAAGTGTATCCTCAAGTTCCTTCAAACATTCGGCATTCTTGAACAGAGTTGTCACGTCACGGAAAAGAATTCCAGGAATAGGAAAGTCGGGAATACTGCGAAGATTCGCCAATAAGAGTTCTTTGTTCATAATTAATTTTATTAGTTATTAATGTTGTATCATGTTTCATTTGATGTTTTCGTCTCACAAACTCCCCCTCTGTTTATAGAGGGGGTGCCCGAAGGGCGGGGGCGTTACAAGCGAAGCGCGTAGGCAAACATCTATATGTTGGGCGTACTCCGCACTTCGTTTGGAACGCCCTCCGCTTCGCTCGTCCCTCTATAAACAGAGGGACAGCTTATAGGATGTTTTCGTTCTTTTAATATCTCTCTCGTCACCTCACGAATATACTCAACAATACTCTCATTATGCCTAAACACATCAACATTTTCAAACCGAATGGTACGTATTCCATATACACTCAACAACCACTCTTCGCGCTGCATATCGTAAGCACTTCCTTCCGGAGTATAATGAGGCTCACCATCAAGTTCTATGCAGAGTTTTAGCTGTGGGGCATAGAAGTCGAGTATGTAAGCACCTATGCTAAACTGTCGCCTCCACTGCACTCCTTCTACCTGTTTTGCACGTAAACATCTCCAAAGAACAGCTTCTGCTGCCGTTCCATTGCTTCGCAAATCACGACGAAGAGCACGGCGATTGTAGCGATTGATACTGAACTTGGATTTTTCGTGTGGCATATTGATATATTCTTTTATTCTCCGCACTTCGTTTGGAACGCCCCCGCCCCTCCGGGGCACCCCCTCTATAAACAGAGGGGGAGTTGGCATAACGCAAACGTTTTTCATAGGCTTTCTTTTCTCTTAATCCAATCAAATGTTTCACGTGGAACATTATCGACCTAAAAGCACCAAGAGTACATTGATATCGCTGGGCGAAACGCCGGGGATACGACTGGCCTGGGCGAGTGTTTCGGGGTCTATTCTGGTCAGCTTTTGGCGTGCTTCAGTAGAGAGTGATTGCAGTTCGTTATAGTCGAATCGGCCACGAATCTTGATACTTTCGAGGCGTTGCATCTTGTCGGCAATCATCTTCTCACGCTCGATGTAGCCCTGATACTTTATCTTGATTTCGGCAGCCTCCACAATCTCCTCCTTGCGCTCGGCTATATCGCCAATCAGCGCACCGAGCGGACGAATCACTTCGCTCATGTTGGCAAGCGTGATTTGCGGGCGTCCGATAAGATCGATGAGCTTGCAACCGTGAGCGAGTGGGGTAGTGCCGAGGCTCTCCAAGGTGCCATTGATGAGTGCGGGCTTGATGGAAAAAGCTTTGGTAAGTGCGATGATTTCGTCAATCTTCTCACGCTTGCGGCACAGGTGATAGTAGCGCTCCTGCGAAGCGAGGCCGAGACGATAGGAGCGTTCGGTAAGGCGCATATCGGCATCGTCCTGACGGAGCAAGATGCGGTATTCGGCACGTGAGGTAAACATACGATAAGGCTCATCTACTCCTTTCGTTACCAAATCATCAATGAGTACGCCAATGTAGGCTTCATCGCGGCCGAGCGTGAAGGGTTCGCCGCCATGGCAAGAGATGTGCGCATTGATACCCGCCACGAGACCTTGCCCCGCTGCCTCCTCATAGCCAGTGGTACCGTTGACCTGTCCGGCAAGGAAAAGACCTTTAACGAGCTTCGACTCCAACGTATGCCGTAGCTGTGTGGGGTCGAAATAATCATATTCGATTGCATAACCTGGACGATAAACGGCAATATCGCGGAAGGCAGGAACCTGTCGCAGAGCCTCGAGCTGTATCTCCATCGGAAGCGATGAAGAGAAGCCATTCAAGTAAAGTTCGTTGGTCGTTTCACCCTCGGGTTCGAGGAAGAGCTGATGCTGCTCTTTGTCGGGGAAGGTGACGATCTTGGTTTCTATACTGGGGCAGTAGCGTGGACCGATACTCTGGATTTGTCCGTTGTAAAGGGGCGATTCGGGCAATCCTTCACGCAATATACGATGCACCTCGGGATTGGTGTAGCAAGTCCAACAGCAGAGCTGTTTCAATTTGCGCGGTTCACTCATATAGGAGAAACTGTGGAAATCGTTCTCGCCATCTTGAATCTCCATTTCATCGAGGTGTACGCTACGTTTGTCAATGCGTACGGGAGTCCCCGTCTTCATGCGCCCCACGGTGATTCCGTGTCGAGCGATAGATTCGGTTAAATTATACGATGCAGGCTCGGCCATGCGTCCACCAGGCAACTGCACACGTCCCACATGAAGGAGACCATTGAGGAAGGTACCCGCAGTGACGATGACACACCTGGCATGGAAGACGACACCCCACACGGTGCGAACACCGGTGACTTCGCCATTTTCTACAAGCAGTTCGTCCACCGTGTCTTGCCAGATACGTAAGTTAGGGATGTTGTCAAGCACTTCGCGCCAAGCCCAGATAAACTTCTCGCGGTCGCACTGTGCACGCGGACTCCACATGGCAGGACCTTTTGAGCGGTTGAGCATGCGGAACTGAATTGCCGTACGGTCGGTCACAATACCTGTATACCCACCAAGCGCATCTATCTCGCGTACTATCTGCCCCTTGGCAATGCCACCAATGGCAGGATTGCAACTCATCTGCCCAATTTTATTCATATCCATCGTGATAAGGCACGTCTTCGAACCCATATTGGCTGAAGCTGCTGCTGCCTCACATCCCGCGTGGCCTGCACCTATCACAATGACATCGTAGAAAAATTCCATTATACCTATTTATATATTACCTGACAAAGTTAGTGTAAAAAAACGAGGGAACGAAGATAATGAGAATAATTATAGGTAACAATATTGGCGAGATGTTTTAAACAGCATCTGCCTCATTACGGGTTACCTGCATACCGTAATTGTCTACTTGAATACCTCGATATATTTTATATTGCCAGTCTTGGAATATATATTCCAAGACTGGCAATATATATTCCAAGTGTGGCAATATAGAACAGCACGCAAAGAAAGTTTTAAGAAATCGCAATAAAGTCCTTGCTCTTCAGAAGAACGAGTATCTATGCTTGACTCACTATTTCGTGAATGGCCTCTTATTGCCATCGTAATACTCAAAAAAACACAAATTCTACCGCCTTATCCTTGCGATTTTCTCGCCCAAGGGGCAAGACGAGCGAAAAGAAACGATTCTCAGAAGCTATTTTTCAGTTTAATCAACTAATATTCATTGATTTAACCTATAAAATTTTTGTTGCAGTTTTTCTACGTTTCGTGGATTTATAGAATCTAATTAATGAAAATGGTAAGATTCTCGATAAATTAACTAACTATGTAACGTCAAACGAAGATAAAGTGCCTATGTAGGGTTAATCACGAAATAATATATTTATAGTTTACCACTGTATAGTCAACGGCTTAGGAGTAGTGCTATAAATAATTGCTGTGGCATTAGCTAAATAGAATACTTCAGTATCGGGATCATCGGCACGATAGAACTGCGCCAAGTGAGGATGTGCATCTACCATACTTACTACAGCTTCATGACGAGTTTCAAGGTGAGCTTCACAAGTAATGCGTATCCAGTCATCACCACGCATAGCAGTAATCTCTACCTTTGGGTTATATTTCATTTGATCAGAAACTTTCTTTCGGTTCTTTGTCATTATATAAAGTTTGCCGTCAAAAAGGTCAATAGTACCAAATGGACGCACACGTGCTTGGTCGCCATCCATTGTAGCAAGATAATACACCTTAGCTTCTTTCAAGAAATCGTATACTCTTTTCATAGTTCAATATATTTATGTAATTATTCTATCAACAACTGCCTTGCAAACTCCCATATAACAATACCTGCTGTTACCGAGACGTTGAGTGAATGCTTGGTACCATATTGTGGTAGTTCAATACAAGCATCGCTCATATCTACCACTTCTTGCTGCACTCCCTTAACTTCATTACCCAGGACTACGGCATATTTCTTCCCTTTCTCTAAACGCAACTCCTGCAAAGCAGTACTTCCTTGCACCTGTTCGATGGAGAATACCGTATAATACTCTTCGTGTAATTGATTGATGGCATCACGTGTATCCTTATAGTATTGCCATGCAACGGAATCTTCAGCTCCAAGTGCTGTCTTGTGTATCTCGGCCGAGGGTGGGGTAGCGGTCACTCCACAAAGAAAAATACGTTCTACGCGATAGGCATCTGAGGTGCGGAATACAGAACCTACATTGTGTAAGCTACGTACATTGTCGAGCACCACCACAAAAGGTATCTTCTCAGCTTCGCGATAGTCAGCCAGTGGCATACGGTTAAGTTCAAGAACACCTAATTTTTTCATATTTATTCGTTTCAGATGAACAAAGTTAACAACAATTCCGTTATATCGGTGGATAACGGTGGAAAAATATTTGAAAAAAACATAGATTAAAATTTGGTGGTTCCGGTTGCTTGACGCATTTAAACAGGATTCTGGAACTGCCAAAAAAGTTAGCTCTTTTTTAAGAATGACTTTTCAACACCACTTTTCACCGATTTTAGCATAGATATTAGGAGCGAATTTATTAACTTTGCCGTTGTCAACAGTCGGTGGATAACTTACCAATGAGCATTGACTATCAATCATCAGCGGAAAATCTATCAGTGAATAACTTGTTGACAGCCCAAAACCTAATGTGAAGTACGAGATATGCAAATTTGAAGCAAAGTTTTTATACACTGTTTACACAAGCTATCATCATACACACATTTATTTTTTTTAGAAAATAAAAAAGAAAGATAATATTTATAGCCTTTGTGGATAGGGTGGATAAGTTTCGCTGACTACTGCAAAGATAGGAAAAAGAAAAGATAAAAGATATACTGATATGGTGAAATCGGAATGGATAGCCAAGGGGTTTGCTGACGAACCTGTAGAGAACAAGGAGCAGCTGGTAGAGATGATACTCCAGCTCAAGCGTGAAAAGAATGCCGTGATTCTCGGTCATTACTACCAGCGTAGCGAGATACAGGACATTGCCGACTTTGTAGGCGATAGCCTCGCCATGGCACAGTGGGCCGCTAAGGTAGAGGCCGATGTGCTTGTGGTGTGTGGAGTGCATTTCATGGGCGAGACAGCCAAGATACTCTGCCCCGACAAGATGGTGCTTGTGCCCGACTTGAATGCCGGATGCTCGCTTGCCGACAGTTGCCCAGCCGATAAATTTGCCGAGTTTGTTGCTGCAAATCCTGATCATCAAGTAATATCTTATGTGAATACTTCTGCAGCTGTGAAGGCTCATACTGATGTAGTGGTGACATCAAGCAATGCACGCCAGATTGTAGAAAGTTTTCCACAGGATGCCAAGCTCATCTTCGGTCCTGATCGTAACTTAGGTGGCTATATAAATAGTATAACAGGACGTAATATGCTGCTTTGGGACGGTGCTTGCCACGTGCATAGCCAATTCTCCGTGGAGGCACTCATCGAACTTAAGAAACAATACCCCGATGCAGCCGTATTGGCTCATCCCGAGTGTAAGGGTGTAATACTCAAGTTGGCCGATGTCATAGGCTCTACCGCTGCATTGCTCTCCTATGCTCAGAAGAGCGATAAGCGTCAGTTTATCGTAGTCACTGAGTCGGGTATACTGCACGAGATGCAGAAGAGCTGTCCTGACAAGGAGTTTATTCCCGCTCCTCCCGAAACTACCGAAGGAAGCACCTCTTGTGGATGCAATGAGTGCAACTACATGCGTCTCAACACGCTGGAAAAAGTTTACAATTGCCTTCGCTATGAATTTCCAAAAATTGAAGTTGATGCAGCCATTGCCGAAAAGGCCATCAAGCCTATCGAGCGTATGCTGGAGCTTTCAGAGAGGTTGGTGAAATAATTATGTCCACCGCTTTATAAGGCGGTCGATTTTCCATAAGATACCTTTGCGTCGGTGCTTCCAGAAGTATTTCATATAGATACGTTCGGCGATTCCACGCAGACTATTGCGGTAGGCCTTGTGCCACTGACGCATACGCTTAAGGTAGCGGTGACCCCAATACACGCGGTTGTAGCGCATAGCTTGTTGAGGTCCTTGGTCGATGATATGACATAGGAATTGGGTGAGTTGGGTCAGCTTGGATTCAATGCTGTCGTGTTCGGGTGCCTTGAGAGCTGGAGTGGCAAGCATCTCGGCATATAGAGTGGAATTGGTGTCGATGGCAATGACAGCTTCAATGACCTCATCCCATGAGCCATAATCGTGGCAGTTGACGAAAGCCTTGGTATTGAAAGTCTCGGCCACGGTAGGATCGCCCCAGTAGATAGGAACGGTTTGTGCGGCAAAGGCTTGTACGAGTTTCTCTGTACAATAGCCGGGATAGGTACTGTTCTCGAAAGCAAAGCTGAACTTGTGACGCTGTTCGAAAGCGAGTTTATCGGCCACAGGACCACCTACATTGTTACGGTAACGTCCACCTGAGGAAATGGGCTTGTAGGCCGATAGTTTTTCGAAAAACATCTCACGTACCTGTGAAGCACGGTCGTTAGAGTAGACGAAACTGCAGAAATCGCTTTTCTTAGGGGGAGGCAACAGGTGCTTCTGTTCCATAAGCCGAAAGTCTGGCTGGTAACGATTGAGGTAGCAGATAGGCAACCGGAAGTAGCGGTCGCCAAAGCCGATGCGGTCGAAGCCGATGGCATAATCGTAGAGGTTGAAGTCGGGAAATTGGTTCTCGCCCGTGTAGAATATCTTCACGCAATCGTACTTGAGATGTTCGTCACCAAAGACAGAACAGAAGATATAGTCGGGTGTAGGCGACAGTTCAATCTCATAGTGCTGTGCAAGGAGCTGGTAGAAAAGACTTTCGGTGGGAACGAAATCGTCCCAAAAATCTACAAAGTTTATGCGTATGTGTGGCTTCATCAGAGTTTCATTTTAGTGATTCGTATGTATGCTGGTATCAGTTTTTTGGCCAGTACGGGACAACTACGGATAAGCGTATGCAGCAGGCGCATCCGATAGTCCTTGTGATAATAGGCATTGCGCTTGTAGTAGGGCACGTAACTGAGCAGATGATTGTGTAGCTTACAAAGGGTAAGTGTCTGTGGATAGTCTTCGTTGTGAATGTAGGTGAAGATTCCCAGCAGGTAGGCTTTCTTCAGGTATATGTAGTCGAGTTCCTCCTTGTTGGCCTTATAGAGTTCTTTGTCACGGGCAAATTGTATGAGCAGGTCGAACGATTTTATCTTCTCCTGGTAGCGCTTGGGATTGCGCACCTCGGAGAGTGATTCGTTGTGCACAAGGTAGTGGTATAGTGGATTGTCAATACAGGCAATACGCTTTGCTGCTAATAGTGAACAGGTGAGGAAATAGCTGTCTTCGGCACTGCGTGTAGAGGGGAAACGAATGCCGTATTCGTTGATTAACGAACGGCGGTAGAGGAAGGAGACGAAGAGCGTGGTGTAATGGGTGAGGAAAAAACGACGCTTCTTTCCGCTGAATTCACCATCTTCTATCACTGGATTACCTATAGGCTGTGTCTCGTTGCCTTTGACCAGTTGTGCCTGACAATAGGCAATGTCAGCATTGTGCTTGCTGGCCGCATCGTACAGTTGCTCGCAGAAGTCAGGCTCCACCACATCGTCACTATCGACGAAAGCGATATATTCGCCTTGGGCTGCCTCGATACCCATATTACGTGCCGGGCCAGGACCCATATTATGAGGCATAGAAAGGAAGCGGAAGGTCTTGCTACTCGGATGGTTCTTGACAAACTTCCGTGCCCGCTCCATACTGTCATCGTGTCCATGGTCATCAATGAGTAAAACTTCGATGTCGTCTTTCGTTTGTGCTACGAGCGAAGCCAGACAGGCCTCAATGTAGGGACCGGCATTGTATACGGGGATAATGATGGATATGTGGGGCATAGCAGATTAAATTGAATGTAACGGTAGGTTATATACGAATTATACGAGCAGCTTGTATACCTTGATACCCAATGATAGGTTGGTATAGAGTAGGAGTCCACAAAGTTGCATTTTGAAATTGTTGGCACGGCACATACAGGCAAAGAGGTGTCGATTATCTTTCATCATACCTTTCAGAGTGGTGTAGTCATCACCGCTGACGGAATAGAGAGTGCGGAGCACAGTCTTCATGGCAATACCTATTTGTGTGTAGAAGCTGCGTTTGTAGACACCCTCTATTTTGTGTTGCACTACAAACTGTAGTAGATTGTTCATCACAATGAAGAGGTCAACACCATTCTTGAGTTTCAGCACAGCAGTTATACTGCTTGAGTTTCCCTTGAAGTAGTTATAAACGACCTTGTTATAGGTAGTACAGGTGTCGGCAAGGTAAACAGCTCGGGGCTTGAAATCGCTATCTTCATGGTAGATGCCGGGATAAAAACTCAGCTGATGCTGAAGTAGGAACTCACGGCGATAGATCATGAAGGGCACTGCTGCGTGGTATTTGTTCTGCACGAACCATTCCTTGCCTTTTTGTATACCCGTGGTGAGTGAATAATGCTCTTCGGGAGGTGTGTCATCGGCATATACGTTGCGGTATTGCAGTTGCATGATATCAACTTTTGTGTCCTCAAGTTGTCCAATAATCTGGTGCAGGCAGTCAGGCTCTATCCAGTCATCAGAATCGATAAACCATACATATTCCCCTTTGGCTGCTCCAAGTCCCGTATTGCGTGCCACACTCAATCCTTGGTTTTTCTGCTCGATAATGGTCACATTGCCACGTTCACAGATAAGCTCCTTTACCACATCCATGCTGCGGTCTTTGGTACCGTCATTGACTATGATCAGTTCATAGTCCTCATCGGTCAGATAGGGCTGTTGTAAGCAACTCTGTAGACAACGGGCTACATATTGCTCTACATTGTATATGGGTATGATGAGCGACAATTTCATAGCTATTTGTTGTTTACCCATTTTATTGTTCCGTGCACCTCTATATCCTCGGGTAGTTTCATATAGTTGCCAAACATCCTTGACAGATAACCATGTGCATCGTGAGGGGCATAGAAGGTGGCATCCTCAAAAGTTACCTCACTGAGCGGAAATATCTCTTCACACTTACGCTCGGCCTTATATATCATCCCAAATGTATGGTGATAATCACTTTTTGGGTGAAACGCTGACACCCACCTTCTGAATACAGGGAAAATTACTCGTGTAAGCAGGGTATAATTGAAACCATAAAGCCTCCGAGAATATCTATACACAGCAGGATGACACAAATTAACATACAACCTGTTGGCTATGCGGAACAGAGGATATGGCGACCTTTCCAATGGGAAAATATCAATAAAACATCCCTTGTGTTTGGACCGAAAGACATACTCCTCCTCAATACAAGAGTACTTGTCTCGTACCTTGGCATACAGATGAGGATAATCCTTGTCGGTCACCTTGTCGTGCAGCATAAAGTTGGGTGGGAGCTCTTCGCGCAAGATAGGGAGTAGGCGGAGGTAATCCTCACGAAGCATCTCTATATCCAAGTCATCGTCCCAAGGAATGAATCCTCCGTGGCGTACAGCACCCAATAGCGTACCCGAACTGAGCCAATAGCGAATACCGTGGGCACGGCAAATCCCGTCCACAACCTTCAATATATCCAGCATGCGCAATTGCCCTTGACGGAGCAGAGAGCCATCAGGATTATACCTTTCCCGCAGCTGTTGTTGGGTCATATCATCTATCATATCATCTCCTCCCTGCTATCATTCTTTTCATCTGCTTCAGACCTTTCTCTATTGACTGCACCATCAGGTAGAAGGCACCAAACACCGGATTTGAGAATCTGAGGGCAAAGCGTTCCCACGCACTTCCGCGATAGTCATACGTCTTGATATCTTCCAATATTTTCCTGTGGAGCGCCACAGGAGTCCAGGTGCGTGTCACATAGTAATGTCTCATGATGAGACTGTTCATCATTAATATGTTGGCAATGCAATAGGGCATGCACACCGCACGGTACTCCTTTGGGATAGCATTCTTCTTGTAATGGTACGACCTCTCAAGATAGTCAAGTGTATAGTCAAACGTATTCACTATACCTTCTGCATTATTGTTGTAGCAATACACCACCGTGGGCATCACTCTAATTTTGTGCAGGCAGGCAAAGGCTAAATGCACATTCATCACAAAATCTTCGCCCATCACAAAGTCGCGTGGTAGGTCGAACGTCTTTTCGTCAAACAGCTCACGTCTGAACAGTTTCGCATAGGGCGACGAGGCGATAGTGTAGTAGTAAAGCCGTCTCACCAGTTCGAGCTTGTCAATCTGCTCATCGGTATATTGTTTGGAATTCCGGTCATAGGTACCGATGACGATGTCGCATTGTTCATCAGTGTAGCCATACAATTCATGCAGTGCATAGGGAGGCAGTGAATCGTCAGAATCCACGAACGTCACATACTCTCCCTTCGCATGAGCCACACCCAACGCACGGGCTCTGTTAGCCCCGCCATTGGCTATGTGGAACACCTGTACCCGACCGTCATTTTTGGCGTATTCATCGCATATTTTCCCCGAGTTGTCGGGGCTGCCATCATCTACCAGCAGCAGTTCAAAGTTCTCGAAGGTCTGTGTCAAGATACTCTCTACACAACTGTGCAGGAACTTTTCAGCCTTATATACGGGAACCACTACGGATATTTTTGGCAGTTGCTCCATTTCTCTACCGCATAGTTTGAGTTGTTTTTGTCTATTTAGTCCATTGTTATGTTGGTGATGCCACTGGGTGCACCGCGTACTATGTCCACTGGCTGGCTGATTTGGTATAGAGCATCTTTAGCAATCTCAGCATCCACAGGGATGTAGATACGCTTTAGCTTCGGACACTTCTCGATGGCAAAGCTCTCGATACGCTTGGTGCCTTCGGGAAAATATATCTCCTCCACATTCATATGATTGCAAATCAAACCCTTTTCTACGACTTCCATAGGGAGCAGCTCAACAAATGTCATGGCACCAGGGATATAGTAGAGCAGCGGGTTTCCACCATTACGTTTATATACGATGCCCTTATGATCCATCAAGGTCTTGTTGTTTTCATCTACATAGGCAGCTTTCAGACACTGGCCTTTATTAACAAGGCCTACATTGTTTTCGTCTGAATTACCCAAAGTGATGATATTCTGCCCGATATAGATTTCGGTTATTTCTTCTGGTAGTTCCACTGTGGGGTTGAATGAGTTCACTACAAATCCATTGGTACTATAGGGCACGGTGAGAGGATTGCTATTCGAGTGTATTTCCTTGATGTTGAGCAGATAATCTGCATAGTTATATACGGCTATCTCATCCATGAAGATATTCACATCGGCCGTCATGGGTGACAGGTGTCCATACTTGCCATACGATTTCATGGTGAAGCTGCCATTGTTGGTGGGGTCGCTCACTATCCATGTGCTGTCAGGACAGGTGTATGCCCATGCGTGACCCATTTGACTGAGGAATCCATTGACCACCACGGTAGGTATACCCTGTGAGTAGCACATCACTGTGAGAAGGTTCGAGTAGCCTTGACAGATAGCCTTTCGGTTCTTGAATACAGGATATGGGTCGTTATCATTAAATTCATACTTGATGTTCTTGACTATCCAATTGAAGATCGTTTTATACTTCATCGTCTGAGTGGTGTCAGACTTCACTATACTATCGGTATATTCGGCAATCTCATTGTATTGCTCGTCAGTGATATTCATGGCACCTAATGATTGTATGATACCGGGGCCTGCCTTGTCGAGCAGGTCACGCAGTCGCTTGTTGGTTGAGGTCATTGCACTCAAGTCTATAGCACCTTCTACAGGTTCGGCAAAGGTACGTGTTGCGGTATATACATTCTCTTCTGCCTTTTCGTGGAGAAGATTAGCTGTTTCGTTTTCTTTGTTGCACGAGGTCAGTAGTGCACCAGCACAAAGTGCCATCAGTAGGTAATGCTTTTTCATAAGTATAGTTTGTTGTTTTTTATTATATATTCGGAACAAAGATAAGGATTCTTATTGGATAATATGACCTCAATAGGTTTAATTTTTGTTTATTAGGGTCATCAGACCGAAAAGTTTACTAATTTTGTGCGTTATTAGAATTTGAAATGTATGGAAACGAACTTAAAGGAGTTGTGCAGTGCCGTAGAGCATATAGCACGTTTGGCTGGCGATTTTATACGGCGTGAGCGGGAAGCCTTCACGCTTGATCGTGTAGAGCAGAAGCATGCGCATGACTATGTGTCTGATGTAGACAAGAATTCAGAGCGTATTATCGTAGAGCAGTTGCGCCTGCTCATTCCCGATGCAGGTTTCGTCACCGAAGAGGGCTTGGCTACCTTTGGGGGTGAGGAGTACTATTGGGTAGTAGACCCACTCGACGGCACTACCAACTATATCCATGGCCTTTCGCCTTATGCCGTGAGTATAGCCCTTTGCAAGGGTACTTCGATAGAGGTTGGCGTGGTATACGACATTACAGCCGATGAAATGTTTTCTGCCTATCGGGGTGGTGGGGCATGGCTCAACGGGAAAGCTATCCATGCCAGCAAGCAGCCTCTCTCTCAGGCATTGCTTGTGATAGAACTTCCTTACAATGCCGATGCTTATGCGCCACTGGGGTTGCATCTTATCTCCACCTTATATGGCAATGTAGGCGGTATACGCATGAGTGGTTCGGCAGCGATATCGATGTGTCACGTAGGAGCCGGACGTATTGATGGCTGGCTGGAGAAATATATAGGCAGGTACGATTACATGGCAGCTACACTCATCGTCATGGAGGCTGGCGGCTGTGTCACCAACTTTAGTGGAAGTACCTCTTTCACTATGGGCGACAACATTGTAGCCACCAACGGATGTTTCCACGACGAGATGTTACGTTTGGTACAGATGTAGTATTTATCCCTAACCTCTCTTCTCTATGTATATAAATAGGAGGCGACCCTCGCGGGCGACCTCCTATTCCTTTATCAAAGTCTCAAAATTTATAATCAATATGGTGCTTGCCAAAAGTAGCTGTCATCCGTGGTGACAGTACCTTTGAATTTGAAGCCTTGTGGGATTAGCGTTATCTCCGGTGTTTTATGATTGTTGCCTGAGCCTTCGGGTTGGCTCTGGCTCGTGGTGCAGGAACTGATGATATAGAGGTTCTTTGCCATATAATTCTCCAAGTAGCTTTCCTTGGTTGCGGCCTGCTTGTGGTTCCAGTTTGCATCTTCGTTCAGTATCAGTGGTAAGTCAAGGCGCAGTCGTTCGCGTACCTCACCAGGATGCAGCATCAGGCCGTTCTCATCTGTAACAAACGCTTCCCAAGTGGGGTCTACCCACACCCACTTGCCAAGACTCTCGCTCCATGCAACGTTTATCACGTGGCAGTCAGAATCGGTGGCATAGTGTTTCGACTGACAAGTGAGATAGCGTGCAGGGATTCCTACCGAGAGCAGCATCTCATTGAGCATGATAGCCATAAACCGGCAGTTCAATCCGCGCTGTTCCTTTTGACATACTTCGTATAGCTCCACAGCGTTGAAGTTACATTTTGGCCAAGATGAGCTACCATCGTGCCGTATATTGTCGTGTACCCATGACAGTAGGTTCTTGATACGGCTGATGTCATCTCCGTTACCGGCTATGCTGTCTGTGCGGAAATATTCGCGCGTGCGGAGCAACAGACTGTCTGATGGCTCGAAATACTTGAACTCCGACAAGTTAGCGTGTGATGTCTCTGCTGCATAAGGTGCCGATTTACGGAGTATCTCCAGGTAGCTCAGTCCACCATCCGTCTGTATAAAGTCTCGTGCTTTGCTGAAGCTATCTGCTTCCTCTGTATATCCCTGTTTACGTGCGGCATCGATTATGTTTTTGCTTACTCCCCATGCCATACGGGGAACAAAGCCCTCAGATTGCAAAGCATCTTCGACCCATGCCCATGCTCTCTCCAATGAACCTTTCCAGTCCTTGTAGGCTGCACGCTCGGCAGCAGTCGAAGTCGGGAGTTCGGCTTCGTATCCACTGTTCAGCACAAGTCCATTCACTGTATATCTATCAAACTTGGGTGTATTTATCCCAGCTCCAAAGTAGGTGTTGAATACTATACCATTAAACTCCACACTCTCCAGCTCAGGACAGTCGGCCACAAACTGCTTGCCACCAGTACTCATCACATCGCTCATGTAGCGGATGCTCTTAAGTTTGGGATTCCCTGTAAACACGTATCCATCGGTATGCCCCACGATACCGAGGAATGTCACCTCCTCCAGATATGGCATGTTGTGGAACGAATAACCACTCACGTAGGAGATATCATGAAAACGCACGGTACGGATAGAATTGCATAGCGCAAAAGCCTGTGAGAACTGAAAATCCGTATGTGGCATCCGCCCTATCTCCACCGATGTCAGTTTCGTGCAATCATAGAATGCATAGGCACTTATCCTACAATCATCGGGCAAATTGACTTCACGCAGCGCAGTATGTGCAAAGCTGTATATACCAATGGTGTCTGTTCCCTCGGGTAGTACCACGCTCTCCAATGAACTACATTTATCGAATAGGCAATCGGGCAGATAGTGCGATGAACGAACAGAATAATTCTGGTCGGCATAGAAGAACGGATGCCCACCCGAGACAAAAGTCACGTTACGTAAATCAACATGGTTTACACGCCCCGGTGTTTCATTCCCTAAAGTATCACGTCCACAAAGGTCGCGCAACACACGTACATCCTCGGCATTGAGCTGGCCACTAAGCTTAAGTGAAGTAATGCTATACTTCTCATGCTTTTTGATACGCTCAGCCAATTGGCCGGGTTGTTTCACCTTAATGTTAACATGCTTGGCCATTACTGGAGAGGCCGCAAAAAGTACTCCAAAGAGTACTGTCAGAAAAGTCCTTTTCATTTGTCTCATATTTTGGTTTGCATTAGTTTGACGTAACAGAATCCTAAAAAGTTGCATCAATCGTAAGAAATTACGTTACCGCTTCACTTTTTTAGATTTCTGCTTGCAAAGGAACACAAATAGCGATAATGAGGCAAAGATTTAGCGTGACATTTGCGTGACATTTGCGTGACATTTTCGTGACGTGGGCGTGACATTTTGCGTGACACGAAGAATTCAGACTTATTTGACAGTGTGAACGATTTTTATGTTGCCAATCATTGTGGGCTAACCTTCTGCTTAGAAGAAATAAGCCACGTTATGTCTTCATTGTATTATATGTTGTATGTTATTCTATTTATAAGACGTAGCAAAGCCTCAAAAGTTACAAGCAGTCGGAGATATCTATTCCTCTTCTGCCTCACCGAGCCGTTCGGTAGGTTGCTGCGCCTCGAAGAATCTCTTGGCCGAGAGGGGCGACACGACATCGCGTCCTGTCTTTGACTCCAGTTGCTCGCGTGCCACACGAGCGACTTCGCCACCCTCGGCTGCACATTGTATGTTCTCTTCCAGGTTCTGCGGATCTTTGGCCTTGGTGATGCTTGTGGTAGAGAGTTCGGCGAGCATATTGAGTACCAACTCTTCGTTGGTCATATTGTCGCGAAGGTTTTCCTTCTTCAATCCCTTGTAGTGCTTATACTCCTTGGCTGTTTTGCCAGCCCATGCTTGGTAGATGATGTCGGTGAGCGTAGCATATTGCACGCCCTCCTCCACATTGTGTAGCCGCCATTGGTCAGTAAGGTCTTTGCGTATCTCGATGCTCTTGAGGCGTTGGTTTATCCAGTTGTCCGAGTAGCCCAACCGCTTGTAATCCGCCATTGCTTGGTGTATGCTCAGCTCCGGGTCTTGCATCTGGTCTATGCGTTCGGCTGCCACTTGAGCCATCCACCGCTTGAACGGTTCGGCCTTGGGCGAGGGTATGGACTGGATGATGCGGAAAAGTTGCTCGGTATCAGCAACATCGGTAAGACGCATCTTGCCGTCTGCTGCTCGAAGTTTCAACTGGTGACAATTTGTCACCGTTTCATTCCCTTCTTCTTTAAGGCGTTGTTTTAGTTTGTTCCAGTACTTTCGAGCTGTCAGTGCGTCTTTACTGTCAGTCAGCACATCCACCACATCCACAATGGAGAAATACCATTTTTCCTGCTCGTCGTCCCATGTGGTGCGCACGCGTTTCTCTTCGAATAGTTTTATTGCTTCTTTCGTTCCCATGTGAGGCTATTGTATGTTGCGAAGATACTAAATTTTATGCGTAAACAAGCGGAATCTATATTTTTTTAGCGATTCCGCTGTTTTACACACATTTCTCTACATAATTATCCTGTTAGGAGATGTTTGGAAGGTTTTATAGTATTGGTCGTTTATGTTATTGCACGAATTATCATGAATTACAACTTCTCCTGCAATATTCGCTCCACCTCTTCGGCTGTGGGGTGAATGGCAAGGATGGTCCCGTCGCGGTCAACAAGCACGGTGATGCCACCGGCTCGGCTAACGCCATATTTCTCCCAAATCTTATGTTCATCTTGCAGCTCCAACAGATTGAGCCATGGGTAACCATCGCGTGCAAGGGCACGCTCCATATCCTCACGTTTGCTTTCGCGAGCCACACCTACAATCGTGAAACCACGCTCCTTGTATTTCTCGTAGAGGGGAATCATGCTCTTCGATGTGCGTCGGCAAGAACCACACCACGAAGCCCATAAGTCGATGAGGGCAATCTTACCGGCAATCTCCTTGCTCAGCGTGTGCTGTGTGCCGTCGAGGGCAGGAGCAGTGAAATCGATATAGCGATTACCTACCCTAATGTCAAGACTTTCTATCCACTCCTCTATCTGCTTGCTCAGCGGATGGTTGGGGAAGAGGGGTTGGTACACTTCGGTAAAGAGTGCGACGAGTGGCAATTCTTCTGAGAAATCGCGGTTCCTTAACACCTTATGTCGCAAAAGATACAACCCTATCACAGTGCGGTCGCTGCGTATAAAGTCTTCAATATATTTGTCGCGTTCTTCGCGCACTATCTTACTCTTGGCTTGAAAAGCGTGGTATTCGGGAGTAAAGGCTTCACCCGATTCAGAAAGTGCGCTGGCCTCTTGAGTTAGTTTTAACTTTGTCTGGTCATCCTTTGCTTCACGGAACTCAGTTTCTAACTTCATCATTCGCGGAGTATTCCATTTACCAACCTTTTTCAGAGAATCGGCCTCATGCTTTAGCGGATCGGTCATTTCCTGTAATGCAGCAATATACTGCAGGTACCGTTTGTTTGTAGGGCTTGTGCTAACCAAGGAGGGTACCTTTGCGTCTCTTTCAAAATGATGGAAAGTTATATCTACTGCACCTTCCTCGGCGAAGAACACACAAGTGTACCAGCTACCATGATTGAACTCTTCCATTGAAATAAGGTCATAAGGCATCACCTCATCCACATAAAGGTCAAAAGCAAACTTACCGTCTATCACAGGGATGCTATCTGCATCCACTACACGGAAGTCACTGCCCGATGGGGCAAGCAGCATCATGATATAGGTAGAGTCGGGCACTGTGCCCTCAATGTGGCAATGTATCTTCCCAGTCTTTTCTGTACAAGCCCCCAGCAGTGCCGCCACGGCAAGGGAAAGGAATAGTTTGGTCGGTTTCATTGTATTTGATTATTAATCCTTTTGTAACGACAAGCAAAGGAAAGCAATAAATCCCGTTCGTACAATTTAACGTTACAAAAAGTGAAACGAGGTGTCGGACTTTAACCGTTATTATTAGTTGCAGATGAGAAGCAAACCAAATGTATAGACTATCTCGGATAAGACCTTGCATCACCCCTTCTCACCGAATATCACCTCATAGAGGTCGATGGGTAGTTTTTTACGGATACGCTCCTTGCGCTTGCGAATGGTGGTGGGAGTAGTGTGGCCGATGTAAGCAATGACATTGTTGCTATAACCCAGATAGGTGCAGAAGCAGCATACCAGCTCCTGATCATTCAGCTCAAGTCCCTCGTGCAGCGTACTGCAAGCCTCCTTGAAGGAGTCGAAGAGCGTGCTCTCCACATCACGTGTAGCCTCGTAGGCCATATCGTAGAGCTCCTTTTCCTTAATCTGCATGGCGTTAAGTTCCTCATAGCTGGTGGTATTCTCAAAAGCACGGCGACCATCGGCAAGCGAGCGGCGCAATATCAGTGTTTCGGGAAGGGAAAAGGTCTCCTTGTCCTCCTCGTCTGTAGCCATTGTCGTGGGTTCACAGCCGGGAGGTGGCGACTGGGGCTCCTCACGGACAAGGTGTCGGCGACGATAATGCTTGCGATAGTACCCTATGGCAAAGGGAGATAGGAGAATCAGCAACAGGAGTATGCGATAGATACGCTGGTGCCGTTTCTGCGCCTTGAACTGAGGGTCACGTTTCTGAGCCTCTGAAGCCCGCAAATCTTCCTTCACCTCAGGTCTGCCATTGGCAATGACATTATTCTTCAACTCATCTTTCAGCTCATCCATCGTCTGTATCTCATAAAGCTTTCCATCGCGTACTTTAAAAAAGAATTGCTTGTAATGCTCAGCAGAGTCGCGCACACCCAATTCTTTATATACTTGCCACAGGACATAACCACAGATATAATCAATAGACGGATGGTTGTGGGGAAGCCGTAAGGCTAATTTAGCATAGTGAATGGCTGAGTCACGCTCTTCAATATGCCATAGGTCATCAGCCTTGTGCGCCAGATTCAGTACATAGTAGGGATGATTCTCCGGTGTCAGTGCAATACATTGGTTCAGGTATTGTAGTGCCACGCCATAGTTGTGCTTCTGATGTGCTTCAATCCAGCGCATGTTGTGTAAGGCTACAATACGCAACGTATCGTTGGAGTCGTCACGAACCACCACATTGGCATAGTGATAGATAGCTTGGTTGTATATTTCCAGACTCCTCTGTTTGTTTTGACTATTATTCTTGTCTGCGTCCTTAATCTTTCCTGCTTGTCTGCACAGTTCATGTGCCTGCAAGAGCTCTTCTTTTATGGATAACGGTTCTTCGGCTTTCGTCGCTTGTTCTGTCACTATTTGTTGAGTCTGCTCTGACCGATTGCACGACGTGAATGCAAGAGTAACGATAGTCAGCAGGGAATAGATGAATGTTTTCATAGTGCAATGCATATATTCAGTGGTTACATATATAATGTGTTCGTCTGTTGCAAAGATAGAGCTTTTACAACAGACGAACACAAAAACGGGCGTGAAAAAAGCGTGACATGAGCGTGACAAATGCGTGACATTGGTCACATGAAGCGTGACATCGAGTAGCATCTGTAACTAAAATACCCCGATGAGAAGGGAGTTTTTAGTAGAAATGGCACACAGGTCCGTGTCCGTTGCCTATCTTGTAGGCAGCACCGTGGATGATGGCATTGTTGATGTACTCCTTGGCAGCGCGGGCGGCTTCGGTGAGCGGGAGTCCCTTGGCCAGTTGGGCAGCAAAGGCACTTGAGAGGGTGCACCCTGTACCGTGGGTGTTGGGCGTGTCGACGCGGCGGGCACTGAGCTCTATCACCTCGCCTGTCTCGTAGTTGTAGAAGATGTCGATGAGCTCGTTGCCCACCAGGTGACCTGCCTTGAGCAATACCGATACACCATGCTGCTGAGCCAGGCGGCGGGCAGCACAGGGAAGGTCGCCCTGCTTCTCGATAGGCTCGCCAAGCAGGATTTCGGCCTCGGGGATGTTGGGGGTGATGACTCGCGCCAGCGGTATCAGGTCGCTCTTCAGCACGGCGATGGCGCTGTCCTCAATGAGCTTGTGGCCCGAGGTGGATACCATCACGGGGTCGAGCACCACATCCTTGATGCCATACTTGCGCAGCAGATGCGCTACGCTGCGCACCACCTCGGCCGAGTGGAGCATGCCTATCTTCACGCTGTCGGTGCCGATGTCGCTGAGAACGGCTTCGATCTGCCCTTCGAGGATATCGATGGAGAGGCCTTCCACGGCATTTACGCCCAGCGTGTTCTGTGCGGTGATAGCGGTGATGGCCGATGTGGCAAAGCATCCGTTGGCCGAGATGCTCTTGATGTCGGCCTGTATGCCGGCGCCACCGCCCGAGTCGCTGCCGGCGATGGTGAGGACTCGGGGATAATTTTGAATTTTGAATTCTGAATTATGATTTTCTCGCGCGACATAGGGTCTCTTCGTGCTTATAATCCCCGCCAGCTCTGCTGCTGCTTCGCGGGGAGAGGGAGCTGCCACGATGGCCGATACCACGGCTACGCCCTCTACGCCGTGGGCGATAACCTCACCCACGGTGTCTCTGTTCATGCCGCCGATGGCCACACAGCGGTGGCGCGAGAGACGCATCACCTCATCTACACCACTCAGGCCGAAGGGGGTGAGCGTATCGGTCTTTGTCGTGGTGGCGTACACGGGCGATATACCTATATAATCCACATCGAGGGCATTGGCAGCTATGACCTCGTCCATCGTCTCCACCGAGAGGCCGATAATCTTGTCCTTGCCCAGCAGTTTGCGGGCAGTGTCGTAGGGCATATCGCTTTGCCCGATGTGTACGCCATCGGCATCCACGGCAAGCGCTACATCTACACGGTCATTGATGATGAGGGGTATGCCGAGTGGAGTCAGCGTGGCTTTCAGCTCGCGTGCCAATTGGATAAACTCGGCGGTGGAGCACTCCTTCTCGCGGAGCTGCACCATGGTGACACCGCCTGCAGCGGCTTCACGTACTATCCATGCCATGTCGCGACCACCCGAAAGGGGGCGGTCGGTGACAAGGTAAAGGGAGAGGTCAAAGGGTTTAACCATATGTATATGAGTTATGAGTTATAATGCTTTGCATTAAGATTCCTTGCTTGCTCGGCATAACTCAAATAAATTTGGCTCTGCTCTCGCTGCGCTGCGGAATTGTGAATTTTCAATTACTTTGCTTTCCTATCATAAAGAATTCCAGCTCCAAGGCACAGCCTTCGGCGAAGACGCGACGCATGAGTGCCTGCTTCTCGGGTGTGCAACCTTCGGCCAAGCGGTCGATGAGGCCGACTACATAGTCGGTAGCCTCATCCATCTCGGGCGAACCATAGGTCTGTATCCACTCTTTATAGGGGTTGTCGGGACTGATCTGCTGTGCCACGAGGTACTTGCCCACCTCATTGTATACCCAGTAGCAGGGCAATACGGCAGCGAGCACTACGGGTACGTCCAGCGTATCGGTATAGTGGCGCAGGAAACGGGTGTAGCGCAGCGTGGTAGCCACGGGGAGTGCCTCGCCATGGATGCCAAAGCGTTCGCTCAGCATAGCCTGCATGGCATTCTCGCTCTCCATGCCTTCCTTGGCGGTAGCACGGAAGAAGTCACCCTCGGCCTTGTCGGGCATCATATCGGCCACGGCATAGAGGTCGCGAGAGTATTCCTTGAGGTATATCTTGTCTTGCTGCAAGTAGCGCACAAACTGCTCCTGTGGCAGTGTACCAGTAAGCATTTGCTGTATGAACTCATACTGCTCGATGCTGTGCATGGTGTCGGCCACCGCTTCGAAGGCTGTGCTGCTCCACTTGATGCGATGGTTGCCCGGTGTGGCGACAGCCTGCTCGGCCAACTGCTCTGGAGTGATCTCGTAAAGCACATCTACGAAGTGCGTGAGCAGTGAGCCTGGGGCAGCTTTTTGTGCTACGGCACGTTCGCCACATACGCCCATCACTGCCATACCGTGAAGGGCTGCCTCGAAGGCATCGGGGTTGATACCGGCAAAGGCTCCTACTACCGAGGTGGCAGTGCAGCCCATAGCTGTCACGCGCGTCATCAGCGGAGATCCATTGCCAATCGTCTCCACGCGGGAGCCATCGGTGATATAGTCGATAGCACCACTGATGACCACTACGGCACCTGTCGTGTTAGCCAGTTGCTTGGCCGACTCCACGGCATCGTCAGAACTTTGGCTACTGTCTACACCCTTGCTCTTGATGTCGGCATTCACGAGTGCCATAATCTCCGAGGCATTGCCACGAATAATGGTAGGGTGACACTCGCGGATAATCTGCCACGCGGTCTCGGTGCGGTAGGGAGTGGCTCCTGCCCCTACGGGGTCGAGCACGATGGGCTTGCCCAATCGATGTGCAGCACGGCCGGCAGCTATCATGCCGCGTACCCACTCGGCATCCAGCGTACCGATATTGATTACTAAGGCCGAGGCGATACTGACCATATCGTCCATTTCCTCTACGGCATGAGCCATCACAGGCGAAGCACCCAAGGCAAGCAGGGCATTGGCCGAAAAGTTCATGGCCACGTAGTTGGTGATGTTGTGTACCAGCGGACTCTTCTCGCGCATCAGCGCGAGGTCTCTCTTCAAGTTCTCTTTGTTCATTTTTTCTCCTTTTTTAGGTTTGACATTTAGTTTCGTAAATGCCGGTTCCTTGCTTGCGGAGCTGTGTATGGCATGGGCGAAAAGAGAGAGAAGACCTATTCTCACGAGGGAATACGGTCTTCTCTTATACTATCAGCATCGCTTGTGCCTACACACCAAGTTCCGTTTTCCTCTCTGCAATTACGCCAGCAGGTTCAAAGGGTATAATCTCAGCCTGCCCTTGGGCAAGCACCCCTAACTATGGATTCACCTCACACAAGTGTGGTTGTGTTGGTTTATCCGTGGCAAAATTAGTGCAAGCCGAACGAAAAAGCAAGTTTACTTGCAATTTTTCTGAGGCACCGCCTAATTTCTGTGCTTGTAGGCAAGGACTACAATTAGTGCAAGCCGAACGAAAAAGCAAGTTTACTTGCAGTTTTTTCTGAGGCACCGCCTAATTTCTGTGCTTGTAAGATAAGGACTAAGAATTATTTTATATATTTGCGGTAAACCGCGAATATTTTTGCACTCGCTGTGAAAAATATTGAAGTAAACTTCATATTTCTCGCTCGTTTGTCCGTATATTTGCAGGCGTATAAATCTATAATTTATTTTATCATGAGAAAGTTGTTTTATGCTTTAATATGTATACTTATTTGTGCATGTACTCCTGTGATAGAAGAATCAGACTTTGTTGAGAACCAGGAGAGTGAAATGCGCATACTCACTCGTTCTTCCGTTGAAATAAATTACCCGATGGTTCTTTATGCTTTTGATATTACGACAGGGAATATGGCTGCCTATACGACTGTTTCGTCGGATACTGATGATGCTATATTATATTTGCCTAAAGGAAACTATCAGATAGTAGCTTTGACAGGATTGCCTGTGATAGACAAGAAGCCTGCATTGAATGATGTAATCACCTTATCATCATATATGGATGCTCCTATACAGATGGGAAGTGCCGCTGTATATGCTACACAAAACTCTACTGTGAGCATTATGCTTTATAATCAAGTATCAGCTGTTGATATCATGTTGAGTGGCATTCCTACTGATGCTACTGATGTAAGCGTTTCATTATCCATATTATACGGTGGATTGTCATATAATGGTGCCTTTTCGGGCAATAATATCGTTACAGTATCTTTGGAGAAAGATGATGATGTATGGCGTTCCAACCGTTTCTATGTGCTTCCTACGTATGGCAATCAATTGACGCTTAGTATTACTATTGCTACACCTGATGCAACCAATTCGTATGGATATACTCATTCTGCCCCGTTCTTAGTCAATACTCCTTATTCACTTGTAGGAACCTTGTCTTCAGGATTTGCTATCAATAGCACTATAGATGTTGCAGGATGGAATCCGACTGAAGAAATAGAGTTTCTATTTGGAGATACCTTGGTAGAGGACAATGAAACGGATAAAGACGATTTAGAAACATTCAGAGTTTCTTCTATCCCACTCTCCGGTGAATTGTGGAATAATCATTTTGTAGCTGCTACAGAAGAAGTTACTGATACGACCGCCATTTTGCTGCTGCTCAGTACTACAGAGTGGAGTAATGTATCGAGTGCCTATAATGCTGATACACCAGGGATGGCTGTAGATATCATCAAAGACTATTGTGAAGACAATCTTTCGGGATGGAGTATTCCTACACGCGCTGATGCCAAACTGATGAGAACAGCGATAGGGGCAGAGCATATGACTATTACCAACGAGGTACTTTCTGCAAATGCTGTTCCTATCCTGCAATCAGGTAAAGATTCAGAAGGAAACTCTATACGATATTTGTGTGACGATGCCACTTATTCTTTCGTATGGGATGCTACAAACATTAGCAAATGCGGTACTAAACGTACTTACCATTTGCGGGCTGTAAAGAAAGTCAAGGTGAAAAAGTGATAATAGGAATTATATATGACAAAATTCCTCCAAGCTGGTATCCTGTTCTATATTCCAAGACTTGCAATATAACTTTTATAGTGGTGTAGACTCTTAAACGAACTGCAGCCGATGGTCACCAAGACCATCGGCTGCAATCATTATTTGCTATAGGGACTACTCCTCACCAGCCCACAGGTTGCCCCACGAGCCACGACGGCGGTTGTTCACATCAGTTGTTCCATCTTCTATGGCTTCACCTACAGATACAGACGTAGCCACCATACTTTCGAGGGCGGCCGTTATTCTTCAATATTACAATGTATTACACGCAATTACCGACACCTTAGTCAAAAAAACACCAAGTTGGTTTGCTTTTTATAGTTCTGTCATTTCGAATAGGATTTTCGTTTAAATAATTGCATGAAATCAACTTTAACGTTGAAATATTACGCTATTTCGATAAAATAATGTAACTTTGCCAGCAAAACGACATACTATGATAACCAAAGAGGAAGTGCAAGCGTTCCTGAACCAGTTTTATATGAAGATTAGTATATATGGTATCTTATATAGAGATGATAGAGGTAAGAATCAAAGGACGTTGGAAAAACTGGAAATCGTGCCATCATACAGAAAGGTAGTAATAGAAAGCCTTACCGGAGAAGACTATATTTAAGGCCCCGTTGTAGATACACTGAACCATTTAGGCGAGATGTGGGTATTTGGTAAAGACGTTAAAGGTCGTGAGGTGTATATTAAGATTATGCTTGGTGGGGGCAATTGTCAAACGATATGCATCTCCTTTCACTTGGCAGAACATCCCTTACAATACGCATTTAAACAATAGGAGGAATAGCGATGAAAAGTCCATTTACAGACAAAGAGATGAAGCGAGTATATGAGAAGCGCGCTTGGAATTTCCGCGGAGAGTCTTATGAGTACTATCATCTGTCGTGGTTATGTGAAGATATGGGAGAGTCTTTTACTACGGATGATAGTGATACTGCGGGATTCATTCAGGTAACCAATCAGTATCGCGCCAAATTTGGTATCCCCTATACCGACGAAATCATTGCTGTGCGTAATCGTTATGGTATCAGCGCATCAAAGATGTCACTCATCCTCGGCATCGGGGCCAATCAATATAGACTTTATGAGCAGGGCGAGGTGCCTAATGTCTCAAATGGCAGAATGATTCGTTCTATCATGAATCCCAAGGTGATGCTCAGTATGGTGGAAAGTTCGAGAAATCTCTTCGCCACTACATCCGAGTATGATAAGATTGTAGAGAAAGTCAATGCTGTAATAGAAAACAACCGAGTAGGATACCAGATAGAAAAATACGAAGAGTCACGCATATTCAGTTGTGTGCGTGGGGCTGACAACGGCTATGCTCCCACTTCACTTAAACGACTGAAGAACATTATGCTCTACGTGCTGGAACGATGCGGAGAGGTGTGGTACACCAAGATGAACAAACTTCTTTTCTACATTGATTTCGTTTCGTATCGCGAACGAGGAACAGCGATGACAGGTTTGGCTTACAAAGCCATCAGCTATGGTCCCGTTCCCGACCGCTGGGACAAAGTCTATAGTGAGTTTCCTGAGATAATGCAGGAGCTGCGCCCTGCTGGCGAATATACTGGTAGCGTATTGATACCAGCAGCCAAGTCCGACACGACACTATTTACAGAAGCCGAGTTGAATATTATGGACAGAATATGCGACAATATGGGAGCTTATTCCTCACGCAAACTTTCAGATCTCAGCCATCAAGAAGAAGCGTGGAAGCATTACCTGAATACCCCAGTCCATATACCTTTTGATGCGGCATTTGCCTTGAGTGCAGTGTAGTAAAAATGCACAAACAGCACATATTGATGACACCAGTCACATACACCTTCAGCAGTCCTATCGGCATCGTTCGGCTCACCGAGGAGCAGGGAGCCATCACGCACATTGCACTGACTGACCGTTGCGATGCCTCCTCTCCTCCCAGTCCTCTCTTGTGCGAAGCGGAGCGGCAGATAACGGAATATCTGAATGGTACACGCCGGCAGATGGACTTTGCCATACGGATGGAGGGCACTCCCTTCCAACTGCGTGTGTGGCAGGCGCTGCAACAGATTCCCTACGGCTCTACACGCTCCTACGGAGAGCTTGCCGCCTGGCTGGGAAGCCCTGGCGCAAGCCGTGCTGTGGGGATGGCCTGCAACAAGAATCCTCTGCTGCTCATCGTGCCTTGTCACCGTGTGATAGGGGCAAACGGCAGACTCACAGGCTTTGCCTGCGGTCTGGACATCAAGCGGTATCTGCTGTTGTTAGAGAAGAGAGACCCCGTTATGGACGGTTTCGACCTGCTATAACGATAACCCTGATAGCAACATTGTGTTCACACCATCTTGAGCCCTATGATAGAGGCGATGAGCGTGAAGATGAAGAAGATACGCCAGAACGTTGCCGGCTCATCGAAGAATAGGATACCTACGATGACCGTCCCTACTGCTCCGATACCCGTCCACACGGGATAGGCCGTACCCAAGGGTAGAGTCTGCGTAGCCTTTGCAAGCAGTCCCATACTGACAAACGTAAAGGTCAGGAATCCGCCCATCCAGAGCCACCACTCCATACCTGTCACCAACTTTGCACGACCGAGGCAGTAGGTGAACCCCACCTCGCACAGTCCTGCAACCACCAAGAAAATCCAGTTCATAAATTCACTGATTGCCTATTCGAGGGCTGCAGAACTATTCCGGCGACTCCTTCTAAGGCTTGACAAAGATAATCATAAGTGAGTGAAAAGTCAAGTTTACTTAAACTTTTTGCAACGAACGCGGATTATCTTCACGATTTATCGTAAAGGTACGAATAAGCGAGCGAAATGCCAAGCTTGCATGAGCATTTCTTAGCGAGCGCAAGTACCTTCTGTGACGCAGTCATTAAAGATACGAATAAGCGAGCAAATAAGCAACAAAGTATGACGAGCAGAACTCGTTTTAGCACAATGAAACGGAGGGGTAATCACGTTTTGGGCAACACACAGATTATTACTTCCTATCTATTTGACTACAATGTTAATACCCGCCCTTCTCGCCTGTCGGCATAAATCTTTGGTCGGTATCTTATATAGCTTACCATCTTTGATGAAATGTGTTCCGCATTGTCTAAACTCAAAGGCGACATTCTTACGGATACACTGTTCCCTAAGGTCAAGCACCCAGGAATAGTCGATAGGCCTTGCATTGGTGTCTGACTCTCCACCCACGACAACAAGTTCTACATTGTCAAGATAGCGTTCGAGATCAATCTTTTCAAGCAAGGGCTGGGCCGAGATGCATTTATGCTTGATGGGGAGCTTCTCAAAGATCCTCAATCTATAGTCAGCATTCTTCTGATTCTCCACAGTGCAGCATACGACGACATTGTCGTAACCGTCGCCCCAATCATTGGGGACACACTGCATGAACCGCTCTATCCGCTTGGTCAAGAATAGGAATGTACAGTCCTTTCGCTCCTTAATCATGCTCCAGCACTCTGCACGCCAGCAGTCGGCCTCTTCGATGAGGAAATCGGTAGAGAAGCACGTATAAACCAAACCGGCCTTCATCCTGTAGCTGCCGTCTCTCAGACGCTCAATGGGCTTCATAAAATCTTTTGTCTTCACGATATCGCTCGTGTCGATACCGCGCCTCGCATCCCCTTTGTGAATATAGCAGTGCAAACAGCCTTCGCTACATCTCTTGCAGCCTCGCCAAGGATTCCACATTGCCATAGCTATTCCCCTTCCCGATTTATTCTGTATACTTATCTATGGAGAGCCTTGGTCATCTTTCTCCTATGCTACTCCTTGTTCTTGCTGTCCATAAATATCGTTACGGGGCCATCGTTGATGAGGGCACACTGCATGTCGGCACCAAAAACGCCCGTTTTCACCGGCTTTCCGATGGTAGCGGAGAGCCCGGCACAGAACTTCTCGTAGAGCGGTATGGAGATGTCGGGCTTGGCTGCACGGATGTAAGAGGGGCGGTTGCCTTTCTTGGTGGAAGCATGGAGGGTAAACTGGCTCACCACCAACACTTCGCCTCCAACGTCCATCACCGAGAGGTTCATCACTCCGTCGGCATCATCGAAGATGCGCATATTGGCTACCTTCTTTGTGAGGAAAGCGATGTCGTCATCACCGTCGGTCTCCTCGATACCTACCAATATCATCATTCCCTGGCCTATAGCCGAATGCAACTCACCACCAATGGTGACCGAAGCATTGCGCACACGCTGTATAATGATTCTCATATTCTATAGTTTTTCAGTTAATCTTGAACACGACCAATTCACTGTCGGAACCGATGCGGAAGGGTGGTCCCCATAGGGAGAGGCCTTGCGATACGTAGACGTGGGCGTGAGACCAGCAGCGGTAGCCGTGACTCTGCTCGAAGATACGGTCGGTAACCCATGTCAGTGGCCACACCTGACCGCGGTGGGTATGTCCGCAGAAGAGCAGGTCTACACCCAAGGCATCGGCCTCTGCCACACCGTAGGGCTGATGGTCAAGTACCATGACAGGATGCTCTGTATCAGTTTGGGCCAGCAGAGTTCTCAGGCTGCTACGATGGGGGTTGCTCTTGTCGTCGCGCCCGATGAGCTGAATGCCACAGGGGAGCGTCACCATCGAGTCGCGCAACAGCGTGATGGGAGTGCCCTCAATGAAGCGTGCGGCTGCATCGATACCGCTAATGTATTCGTGGTTGCCCGGCACCATATAGATGCCATGAGGAGCATGGAGACGAGCCAGTTCGTCGGCCATACGGTCGCGGTAGAGTGGATGCACACTGTTGTCGATGAGGTCGCCGGCGATGACGATGACATCGGGACTTTGCGCATTGATGAGATCCACATAGCGGGCCAGATCCTCACTCCCCGTACCCTCGCCAAGGTGTACGTCGCTCACGGCAACGATGGTGAGGGGTTTCGCGGAATCATACGCCTTGTCAAATATTATGGGCACCACATTGACTTCCGGGTGCTTGTAACGGTAATGACCACTGATGAGCACTACGGAGCAAAGGAGCAAGGCGACCCAAAAGCCATGAGGAACCGTCAGTCGGAGGCACGAGGCCACATCAACCACAAACAAAGCGATGACCATATAGAGCAGGAACACCAGCCATACGGAACCCACCTGAAACAATCCGCGCGACAAGGCGGCAGGCATTGTGCTGCCACGCAATGCCATGGAGAGAAACAGACTACACGTGGCTACTCCCATGCATACACCAACCAATACTTTGGCTACCATAGGCAGGGTGGGAAGTGCTTGCATCAGGCGCACAAAGATATAGGCATTGGCACCGAAGAGCACGCCGAGAAAGAGTAATAGCACAATAATAAACATCATATAAAAGGTTTTAGGTCAGTTGTCATCGTCCGGTTACGGCCTGCTCGCTGTTTGTCCGCATCTCTCATCAGAATTACACCCCTAACAGTCTGCTCAGCTCACGCATGCCTTCCGAGGCACCTTTTTGTATCACGTGTACGTGGCGGTCATAAGGCACGTTGACTTCGGCGGGGTCAATGAGATAGATGTTGGCCTCCTCCTTAGCGTAATAGAGCAATCCGGCGGCAGGGTATACGTTGAGCGAGGTGCCTATGATGATGACGATATCGGCCTGCTGCACATAGTCAGCAGCTACCTCGATGTTGGGCACTGCCTCACCGAACCATACGATATAGGGGCGCAGTTGGCTGCCATCGTCGGCCTTATCACCTATTTTCACCTCATACTCCTCGGGGCTCAGTTCGCGGATCTGCCGCGGAGAGTTGGGATTACGGCTCGAAGTCACCTTCGTGAGTTCACCGTGCAGGTGGATGATGCGTGTGCTGCCAGCCCGCTCGTGCAGGTTGTCCACATTCTGCGTCACTACCGTCACGTCGTACCCCTTCTCCAATGCCGCTACGAGCCGATGCCCTTCGTTAGGCTCTACGGTAAGTAACTGCTTGCGCCGGGCATTGTAGAAGTCGGTCACTAACTGCGGATTGGCGGCATAGCCTTCTGGCGTGGCTACCTGCTCTACGGGATATTGATCCCACAATCCTCCGGCATCGCGAAAGGTACTGATACCACTCTCGGCACTCATCCCTGCCCCTGTAAGTACAACAATCTTCTTCATCATAGTATGCTCATTTCGCGAGCAACTGCTCGCCGTGTGTACCGGTCTTTATCTGCTTGGGGAGATAGATTTGCTCCACCACCCCATTCTCGTCAAGGATGAATGTGGTGCGGAAGGTGCCCATATATTTGCGGCCATACATGCTCTTCTCACCCCACACGCCCATCGCCTGCACCAGTTCCTTGTCCGTGTCGGCAATGAGGGTAAACGGTAGCGCATACTTGTCGATAAACTTCTGGTGCGATGCCGCACTGTCTACACTCACGCCAATGACCTCGTAACCCTGCTGGCGCAATGCACTATAGTTGTCGCGCAGGCTGCAAGCCTCGGCCGTACAGCCCGACGTGTTGTCCTTCGGGTAAAAGTAAAGCACCACCTTCTTGCCACGATAGTTGCTCAGCAATACCTCCTCGCCCTTCTCATTTATGCCCAATCTCTCGGGCGCCTTGTCACCTATATTCATACGCTATAATGTTTTGTGGTGTAAAGATAGCTACAAACGAGCGAATAAGCAATGCTTGCTTGGATATTTTTCATATATACCCGCCTAACATACGGAATGGCAGCTTTCGAAAACCGCAATTCATTTCTTGAAATCGGACATCGGTCCAACACTCTGGGCTCCTTGTTTTTCAGGGTTGCAACAAACCGCTCCCCAAAGGTCTTAATTTTTATCATCACTGACGACCAAAATTAGGCATCACTTACGCTTCGGTTTATCGTAAGTTAAGACTTCGGCTTATCGCAAGTTAAGGCTGCACCTGCGACAACCTTTCCGAGCATCGGCTCCAATACCGTGCCGCACTTGCGGCAACGGACTGGCGCACCTGTGGCAAAATTCTTAAACCTACCTTAATGCCGGACAAACAGCCGTTGAAGCAAAACCACTCCTCACGAAGGAAATTTTGTTACTACGCGAGGAAAATTTTGTTGCATCGCGTAGTAACAAAAATCGTCTCCTTTACAAGGGGGAATCTGCAATCGTGAGATGTCCGCGGACAGACGGTATTGGCCGGATACCCGTTGGTGGATATGTGAAAAGGCTATATCTTTGCATGCTGAGTATCTTTTCTGTTACTTACCTCTACGGATACCATCAGCCGTATGCTCAAAGCTGCTCTTCGGAGTGGC
>JAFXEF010000031.1 GCA_017520935.1 Bacteroidaceae bacterium
GCGTTGGTCGATGGTGATAGGCTCTTCCCATTCCTCGATGGTGCCTTCGCCCCAATGGCGGAGGTTTGCCATTATGGCATCTTTGCCGCTTGCCGTTACGGCAGTGCCCAATGTGGTCCACTCGCTCCAGTCCTCGGCAGGTTGCTCCCCTTCGATGGGCACGATGGTACCGAAGTAGCGCCAGGGCGCTGTAGTCTTATATGCCTCTAAGGCAATTGCCGGCACGTGCAGAGTTGCCTTCTCGGGATAATCGAAAACGTAAGAGCCGGTGGTCGGTACCTCCTCGGCAGAACAATACACATCAGTCAGATCAGGGCAGTAGGCAAAGACCCTATTCCCTATACTGGTTAGTCCTTCGTTCAATATGACAGTTCCCAAAGAAGTGCATCTATAGAATGCAAGATCTCCGATAGCAGTAACGTTTTCAGGAATTGTCAATGAAGTTATAGACGGGCAATACGCAAAAGCATATTCCCCAATGCTTACAAGTGCACTGCCGAAAGCGACAGTTGAAAGGGCTTCGCAGCCCTCAAATGTGCGATACCCGATACTCTTGACACCATTTCCTATCACAACAGACGACAAGGATTCACAATACCAGAATGCTCTATCACCGATACTATCCACATTGTCAGGAATAGATATGGAAATGAGCAAATCACAATGAGAAAAGGCATCATCGCCAATACTTACGACACTCTCAGGAATGATGATGGAGGCAAGATTCTCCATTTTTCGACATATGCATGCAGGAATATGCTCTACGCTGTTCCCGAAAACGAATGAGGTGATATATTCCGGTTCGAATGGGAGGCAATCCTCGGCATCCATAGCCATGTTTTCGAAGAAATCGTTACATCTCTTTGCATTCCACACGATTGAGGTGAGAGAAGGGCAATAATAGAAAACTCGGTCTCCCATACTTGCTACATTCTCGGGAATTGTAATGGAGGTCAAGGATGAACACCCGCTAAACGCACTTGCACCGATATCGGTCACTCCCCTTGGTATAATAATGCTTGCAAGAGAAGAACAATCGAGAAAAGCAGCAGTACCTATTGTTTTCAAATTCTTTGGAAGAGTGATAGATTTGAGTGAAGGCACCTTGATAATTATCGGAAGTAGTAGACTGGTATGTTACCTCTACCGAGTATGGTTCACTGCTACTCGTGATGTTATAGTACAAATCACCAGACTTGAAGTCCGCTGCCCTAAGAAGGGAAGTTGCCATAACCGCGAGAAAAACTGCCAGAGTTTTCATTTTCATAAATATATAGTTTTAGGGGGAAATGATATAGGACAAAGGTAGTAAATAATTAGGAATTAGGAGTTATGAATTAAGAGTTTTTTCTTACATCGCGAAAGAACTGACACCGAAGGCATCTACAAAGCCACTCGCAATAATCTGCAAGGTCTTCAAGAAATAGACAGCGGCATATCTTGAAGACCTTGCGGATTTTGCGCCTCCAGACGATTAATGTCTGCCGGTGTACCTTACAGATACCTGCAAACGCTTCCACAAATCATGAGTGAACGAAAACAACGTTTCACCAACCAAGAAACGATGTTTTCTCTCACGCCAAGCGACGTTTGTCTGTATCTTGCGCCAGATGTTCAATATTCCAAGACTGGCAATATTCATTTCAAGTCTGGCAATATATATTCCAAGTCTTGGAATATTACTTTTATCGAGGCATTAATTACGTTACATCGCCGGACGACAAAGCCCTCTACAGGTCTTGTTTCGAAAGACCTGTAGGTGAAAAAATAAAGACCTACAGGTGATAAAATTTATGACCTATAGATGCCTAAATTTGACACCTGCAGGAGGCCTTAACTTAGGCATACCGAAGAAGCCGCTACTGATGCCTAATTTCGGCCATCACTGAAGACCAAGCCCGATCGTCAGTGATGATAAAAAATAAGATCTTTGGGAGGGGGAGGTATTGAAGGCCTTACAGGTCTTGCGCCTTCAAACGATTAACGCCTGCAGATGTCCACAATCATGGTTGAACGGAAACGATGTTTTCTCCCACACAAAACGACGCTTTCATGATGGACTTCCGTAAAGGTAACAAAAAAAAGAAAGAAAGCCCCGAGAGAACAAACGGAGACTACACCGATAGACCACATCTATTTCCCAATAGAACACAAAAAAGGACAGAAAAGCATAAATGTATTTATAATTATATAGGGAATGCCGAAAAAAAGTCGTACCTTTGTACCCGAAAAACAAGAACAGGGACTCATATAATATAGAGGTTAGAAAAAGAACATATATAAAATCTATTCAGAAATGGAACAAAACTTCATCAACGGACTTTGGAACAAGGAAATCAACGTAAGTGATTTCGTAAGTACCAACATCGCCCCTTACACGGGTGACGCCTCATTCTTGCAAGGCCCCACAGTGCGCACGACCAACCTTTGGAACCTCTGCCTGAAGGCTCTTGAGGAGGAGCGCAACAATGGTGGTGTACGCGCGCTCGACAACGTGACCGTATCTACCATCACCTCACACAAGGCAGGTTACATCGACCAGGAGAACGAGCTCATCGTAGGTCTCCAGACTGACGAGCTTCTGAAGCGCTCCATCAAGCCCTTCGGCGGTATCAATGTGGTAGCCAAGGCTTGCCGCGAGAATGGCCTCGAGGTGGACGATAAGGTAAAGGATATCTTCACACACTACCGCAAGACACACAACGACGGTGTGTTCGATGCCTACACCGACGAAATCCGCTCGTTCCGTTCATTGGGCTTCCTCACCGGTCTGCCCGACAACTACGCCCGTGGCCGTATCATCGGTGACTATCGTCGTCTGGCTCTCTACGGTATCGACCGCTTGATCGAGGCTAAGGAGGAGGACAAGCGCAACATCAATGGCCCGATGACCGATGCCAACATCCGTCTTCGCGAAGAGGTGACAGAGCAGATCAAAGCTCTCAAGGAGATTAAGATAATGGGTGAGTACTACGGTCTCGACCTCAGCCGTCCCGCCACATCAGCTCAGGAGGCTGTACAGTGGGTATACATGGCCTACCTCGCTGCTGTAAAGGAACAGGACGGTGCAGCCATGTCGCTTGGTAACGTATCTTCGTTCCTCGACATCTTCATTGAGTACGATTTGGCCCACGGCAAGATCAACGAGGTATTCGCCCAGGAGCTCATCGACCAGTTTGTCATCAAGCTCCGCATGGTACGCCACCTCCGCATGCAGTCATACAACGACATCTTTGCCGGTGACCCCACATGGGTAACCGAGGCTATCGGCGGTCGCTTCAACGACGGTCGCACCAAGGTGACCAAGACCTCGTTCCGTTTCCTCCAGACACTCTACAACCTCGGCCCGAGCCCCGAACCCAACTTGACCATCCTCTGGAGTCCACAGCTCCCCGAGGGCTTCAAGGAGTTCTGTGCCAAGGTATCTGTTGACACCAGCTCTATCCAGTACGAGAACGACAACCTGATGCGTGAGGTGCGCAACTGCGACGACTACGGTATCGCATGCTGCGTATCATACCAGGCTATCGGTAAGCAGATCCAGTTCTTTGGTGCCCGCGCCAACCTGGCCAAGGCTCTCTTGCTCGCCATCAACGGCGGTCGTTGCGAGAATACCGGTACCGTAATGGTGAAGGGTATCCCCGTACTCACCAGCGACGAGCTGAAGTTCGAGGAGGTAATGGCCAACTACAAGAAGGTACTCACAGAGATTGCCCGCGTATACAACGAGGCGATGAATATCATCCACTACATGCACGACAAGTACTACTACGAGAAGGCACAGATGGCATTCATCGACACCAACCCCCGTATCAACTTGGCATACGGTGTGGCAGGTCTCTCTATCGCTCTCGACTCGCTCTCTGCTATCCGTTATGCAAAGGTTACAGCCAAGCGCAACGAGATTGGCCTCACCGAGGCGTTTGATATCCAGGGCGAGTTCCCCTGCTTCGGTAACAACGATGACCGCGTAGACCAGCTCGGCGTAGACCTCGTATACTACTTCTCTGAAGAGTTGAAGAAGCTTCCCGTATACAAGAACGCACGTCCTACCCTCTCACTCCTCACCATCACCTCAAACGTGATGTACGGAAAGAAGACAGGTGCTACCCCCGACGGTCGCGCCAAGGGTATCCCCTTCGCACCGGGTGCCAACCCCATGCACGGACGCGACAAGAACGGTGCCATTGCATCGCTCAGCTCAGTGGCCAAGCTCCGCTACCGCGACTCACAGGACGGTATCTCCAACACCTTCTCCATCATACCGAAGTCACTCGGTCCCACACCCGAGGAGCGTGTTGAGAACCTCGTGACCATGATGGACGGCTACTTCACCAAGGGTGCTCACCACCTCAACGTGAACGTGCTCAACCGCGAGATGCTGATGGATGCCATGGAGCACCCCGAGAAGTATCCGCAGCTCACCATCCGCGTATCGGGCTATGCCGTTAACTTCATCAAGCTGAGCCGCGAGCATCAGTTGGAGGTTATCAGCCGTTCGTTCCACGAGAGAATGTAATGGCCCCCTTCCCCCTCCCAAGGAGGGGTGACTTGGATACTATGAATAAAAACAACTAAAACATGCCTCTTGCACCCGCTGAGTCGGAAAGCCCCTCCTCGGGAGGGGTGGGGAGGCCGCCATTTATTAAGTAAGAATGATAAACGTACACTCCTACGAAAGTATGGGGACATTCGACGGGCCGGGTCTCCGGCTCGTCGTTTTCCTCCAAGGCTGTCCCTTCCGTTGTCTCTATTGTGCCAACCCTGACACCATTGACCTGAATGGAGGTAAGGCTACACGTCCCGAAGAAATTGTCGATATGGCCGTGAGCCAAATCCCCTTCTTCGGTAAGCGGGGCGGGGTCACCTTCTCGGGCGGAGAGCCCACCGTACAGGCCGAAGCCCTCGTGCCCATCGTGCGTGACCTCAAGAGCCACGGCATACACACCTGCATAGACACGAATGGCGGCGTGTGGAATAAGCATGTAGAGGAGCTGATGGGCGAGATTGACCTTGTGCTCCTCGACATCAAGCAGTTCAACCCCGAACGTCACCGCCAACTCACCGGCCGTAGCAATGAGCAGACTCTGCGCACTGCCGCTTGGCTCGAGGAGCATGAGCATCCCTTCTGGCTACGCTATGTACTCGTGCCCGGATACAGCGATATGGAAGAGGACATCCGCGCCCTCGGCGAAGCCCTCGGCCACTACAAGCAGATACAGCGTGTAGAGATACTTCCCTACCACCGCTTTGGTGTACACAAGTGGGAAGCTATGGGCTGGAAATACGAACTCGAAGAGGTGAAAGAAAACACACAGGAGCAACTCCAGCGTGCCGAGCAGCTCTTCAGCGAATATTTCTCCACCGTTATTGTCAACTAAAAAGATAAAACCCGACATAATGAAAACACACCGACACCACACACTGAAAGCTTGGATAGCTACACTGCTGACTACTTTCTCACTATGTGCTACCGCCCAGCAGAAAATAGAACTGTCCGTATGGCCCGATGGATCGCCCAACACGAACGGTATCACCGAACAGGAAACAGAGAAGCGTGCCAACCGCCCCACAAACGTCAGTTCACCCACCCTTACCGTATATGTAGCCAAGCAGCCTAACGGAAAAGCCATCGTGGCTTGCCCTGGGGGGGGATACGTACATTTAGCCATGGATCATGAAGGGCACGATATGGCAGCCTGGATGAATGCCCAAGGCATCACATACGCCGTACTCAAATATCGTATGCCCAACGAGCATCACGAGATTCCGCTGAGCGATGCATTGCAAGCGATACGTATCATGCGTGAGCATAGCAAGGAATGGGGGATCGACAAGGTTGGCATCATGGGTTCGTCAGCTGGTGGACACCTTGCCAGCACGGCGGCGACTCACTTCACCGAAGAGTCACGCCCCGATTTCCAGATACTGTTCTACCCCGTTATCAGTATGGACCTGGGTATCTGCCACAAGGGGTCGCGCGAACGGCTTATCGGCAAGAATCCAAGTGACGAGCTGATAGAGCTGTACAGCAATGAGCTGCAGGTGACACCACAAACACCGCCGGCCTTCATCATGCACAGCAGCGATGACCGCGTGGTTCCCGTGGAAAATAGTATAAGGTATTACCAGGCATTGGTAAAAAACAATGTCCCGGCATCGCTGCACTGCTATCCTACCGGTGGACATGGTTGGGGATATAACGACAGTTTCAAATACAAGCGCCAATGGACTGGCGAACTGGAAAAATGGTTACGCGATTTGTAAGCTAATAGGATACAACAACAAAAATTTCCACATCCATACTCGGCAAACCACAAAAATACATTAACTTTGCTTCTTCAAAGTATAGTACAATCGAAGTTATGATAAAGAAGTTACTTATGACCCTCGCAGCAGGGGTATTGATGATGCAGGGCGCATCGGCTGCTGAGCAACTCGACATCCGTAAGATCACCAACGGCACCTATAGCGCCCATGGTGTGGGAGGCATGCGCTCAATGAACGACGGCGAGCACTACATGATGATTGGCGGTGGTGGCACTTGCCTCGTACGATATGCCTTCAAGACGGGTGAGGTGGTAGACACGCTCTTCTCCGTCGACAATACCCGCGGGTGCGACTTCAAGCGCTTTGACGGCTACATCATGTCGCCTGCAGAGGACCGCATACTGATACAAACAAAGACCAAGCCTATCTACCGCCGTTCGTTCACGGCCGAGTACTATATATACGATGTGAAGAACAAGAAGATGACTCCCCTCTCGGCCGGCGGTCCGCAACAGGTACCCTCGTTCTCGCCCGACGGCAAAATGGTAGCGTTCGTGCGCGACAACAACATACATCTGGTGAAGCTGATGTTCAACAACAGCGAGTCACAGGTAACCACCGACGGAAAGTTCAACGAAGTGCTCAACGGTATCCCCGACTGGGTATACGAGGAGGAGTTCACGATGAACAAATGCTATGAGTTCAGTGCCGACAGCAAGATGATAGCCTATGTCAAGAGCGTAGAGAGCCACGTGCCCTCCTTCTCTTTCACCATGTACCGTGGCATGGCACCCAGCTATGAGGACAACGCCCTGTATCCCGGTGCCTATACCTATAAATACCCACTGCCCGGTGTGGACAACTCGAAGGTGAGCGTACACACCTTTGACATCAAGTCGATGGTGACCCGGCAGATTGACCTCCAGATTGATGAGGAGGACTACATCCCCCGCATTCACTTCACCTCCGACCCCGAGAAGTTAGCCATCATAACACTCAACCGGCATCAGAACCGCATGGACATGTACATGGCCAACCCACGCTCTACCGTATGCAAACTGGTGCTGCGTGAAGAGTCGCCTACCTACATCAACGAGCCTACCTATCAGGACATACGCTTCTACCCCAACAACTTCATCCTGCAGAGCCAGCGCAACAACTACAATCACCTGTACTTGTACAACCTCAACGGTCAGCTCGTAAAGCAGCTCACCGACGGCGATTATGAAGTGACCAACTTCTACGGATGGGACGAGAAGACGGGCGACCTCTACTACCAGAGCAATGAGCCAAGTCCACTGCGTCGAGCCATATACCACATTAACAAAAAGGGCAAGAAGACACGGCTCACATCCGAGACCGGGACGAGCGATGCTACCTTCAGCAAGAACCTGCAGAACTTCGTGCACACCCACTCCGACATCTATACCCCACCCGTCATCACCATTGAGAACGTCAAGGGCAAAGTGATGAAGACCCTCGTCGACAACAAGGCATTGGCCGAGAAACTCAATCAACCCGGCATGCCCTCAAAGGAGTTCTTCCAGTTCACCACCTCTAACGGCACCATACTCAACGGCTGGATGGTGAAACCAAGCGACAATTCACAATCGACAAATGACAAATATCCCGTCATCATGTACCAATACAGCGGACCTGGCTCACAAGAGGTGCTCGACAGTTGGCGCACCGGCTTCTACGGCGGCACGCTATGGGAGAGTTTCTTGGCACAGCAGGGCTATATTGTGGTATGCGTGGATGGACGTGGCACGGGCGGTCGTGGTGCCAAATTCAAGAACTGCACCTATCTGCAGCTCGGATTGCTCGAAGCTGAAGACCAAGTAGAGACAGCCAAGTACCTCGCCACCCTACCCGATGTAGACAAGAGCCGTATTGGCATCTGGGGATGGAGTTTCGGGGGCTACAACACGCTGATGTCGATGTCATCGGGCGAACCCGTCTTCAAGGCCGGTATTGCCGTAGCACCCCCTACCTATTGGAAGTACTACGACTCCGTGTATACCGAACGTTTCATGCGCACTCCGCAAGAAAATGGCGATAACTACGAGAAGACCTCACCCATCAACCATGCCGCCGACCTCAACGGCAGCCTGCTCCTCATGCATGGCATGGCCGATGACAATGTACACGTGCGCAACAGTATGGAATATGCCGAAGCCTTGGTGCAAGCCGACAAGCAGTTTGACATGTTCTACTACACCAACCGCAACCACAGCATCTACGGAGGCAACACCCGTTACCACATCTTCACCAAGATGCTGAACTTCTGGAACGAGAGACTTAAAAAATAACGAATCATTTATACCAAGAAAAACACATCCTATCAGTTAGAACTATGAAAAGTAAATTTACCAACAGCATTGCGAGAAAGAGCATAGCACTGCTATCAGCCTGTATCATCGGAGCATGTGCCGAGCAAATTGACGAAGGTGCCCGCTACACATTCACAGGAGACACCGTCGCCAGCTATTTGGAGAAGAATGAAGAGACTTTCAGTAGCTTCATCGAAGTGGCCAAACGCGGTGGACGCTTCTCGGTGCTTGCAGCCTACGGCCAATACACCTGCTTTGCCCCCACCAACGAAGCTTTCGACCGTTTCTTATATGTAGAAGACTCGCTATACAGAACAACCGGCAAGTTCAAGGGTATCGACTCTCCACGTCTCGAAGACCTGTCAGACTCCATGTGTATAGTGCTCTCACAAACCCATATCGTACCTGCCGCATATTTGACTACAGACCTATACGAAGGAGTTATCCCTACACAGAACTTTAACGACCGCTATCTCGTAATAAGCTTCGATACTGACGAGAATAACTACGGAACAATCAGCGTCAACAACTCACTAATCGTAACAGGTGATACCGAGGTTGAGAACGGTGTTGTCCACGTAGTAAAGGATGTAGTAAACCCATCATCCAATGTATTGCCACAGCAAATCGAAAGCCACCCTTACCTCAGCATCTTCTCCGAGGCGCTGAAGGCTACCGGGTTAGAAGATTCTCTGCAGCTATACAAAGACTATAGCTATACCGATGGTGACAAGACGATACAACGGTACGATGGCACCGGCTATTGTAACTATCCCGCCAACCGCTATTTCAAGTACACCGCATTCGTGGAGACTGATGACACCTACCGCAAATATGGTATCGAGAACCTTGACGACTTGAAGGCCTTTGCCGAGAAATGGTACGGAACAGAAGACAGCGACAACCCAAAGAGCCGCAACAATGCCCTCAACAAGTTCATATCATATCACTTGCTCGACCGTGAAGTAGCCTACAACCGCTTGGTATGCTACAACATCAAGAACGATTATTACAACTCTGAAATCAACTTCAAGAAAAATGCCGACCGCTACGAGTACTACGAAAGCATGCTCAAGCACACATTATTCAAAGTAATCAAGAAGCTGAGCAGCACCGAGCATAGTCCATTTCTATATCTCAATTTCAGTGATCGCCCTACCATTTATCCCGAGATGAACGACCATCTCAACATCAAGATTCTATCGGCCACAGAGGTCAAGGATTTGAGTGAAGAGTACAAGGAGTTCAATCCCAGTGCCATCAACGGTACGATACACATTATAGACAAGATATTGGTATATAACGAAGATGAAATGGCCGGTAATGTAATGAATGAGCGTTTGCGTTTCGATGTAGCCTCACTCATGTCAGAGCTTACGAACAACGGTATCCGCCTATGCCCTCGCGGAGCAGCAGGTAATACCAACGGAAGCGAGTTCTTCATTCCCACCAACTATTGTAAATACTACAAATCGTATAACGAAGAGAGCCGCTTGTACTACCTCACCGCCAATACTGGATGGTGTGATTATCAAGGTGACGAGTTCATTGCCATCGGAGCTTATGACTTTGCCTACCGTATCCCCCCCGTACCCGAAGGTACCTACGAGATACGCTTGGCCTATACGGGTTGGCCCACACGTGGTATTGCACAGTTCTACTTCGATGGAGAAGTTACAGGAATTCCTGTAGACCTCCGCTACAAAGGCAACGATACAGGTTCTCCAGTGGGTTGGGTTAAAGATTCTAACACTGACGACAACGGAAAAGCCAACGACAAGGCAATGCGTAACCGTGGCTACATGAAAGGCCCCAGCATCTATACCTATGGTGGAAATCTCGCCGCACGCGACTACGAAGGAGCATTGCGCAAGATCATCACCACCAAATATCTCACCAAGGGCGACCATTGGATACGCATCAAGAACGTAATGGAAGACGACAATGGGTACTACCAGTTCATGCACGACTACATTGAAATAGTTCCCATGACAGTCATCAGAAACGAGGAAGGCGAAGACAGACTATAAAAATGGCGAAAGAGCAGTAAAGTTGATTCACCATAGCATACGTGTTAGGTTTTAGTATGGAATATAGGAATACGAAAGATATGCTCTCTATACTGATTCCGACATACGACTATGATTGCCGCCACCTCGTGAACGACCTGCACGGACAGGCTGAGCAGGCTGGCATCAAATACGAGATTATCGTTGCCGATGATGCATCGCCTACCTACATCTATAAGGAAAGGAATCGAGAAATAAACCGCCTCAGCCACTGCCGCTTCATCGAACTGGCAGAAAATGTGGGGCGTGCCCGTATACGCAACCGGTTGGCCGATGAAGCACAGTACGAATGGCTGCTCTTCATGGATTGCGATGCCGAAGTCATCAGTCCGACCTTCATCACCGACTACTTATGCCACACCGATGCCGAGGTCATCTGTGGTGGGCTATGCCATGCCGATACGTTACCTTCACCTACAGTAAGCCTACGCTATGCGTATGAGAAGCGGGCTGACAAACGCCGTCCCGCACGCTATCGTAGTGCAAGTCCCTACGAACAGTTCACGCCATTTAATTTCCTTATCCTCCAAAAGCTCTTCCAAACCATACGTTTCGACGAGACAATTTACGACTACGGTCACGAAGATACGCTATTCGGTATAGCACTACAACATCGGCGAGCCGTAATACGCCACATAGACAACCCTCTTCGTCACGTGGGGCTGGAAAACAACTGCTTATTCTTGGAAAAGACCCGCTTAGCCCTGCACAACCTGGCCTCCATGGAAGGCATCATGCAGGGACACTCGTCCCTAATCAATGCCTATCGCCAACTATGCAGGTTCAGATTACACGGCCTTGTAGCAGCCTGGTTCTGCAAGCATGAGCAACGCCTCGTCGCACACTTGACTGGCTTGTCGCCCCACCTTATCATGTTCTTTATCTACAAACTGGGCTACTATTGTGCCATAAAGAGTGGTTGTAAGTGCCAACATCCGATGAAGCAGGAGAAAGACTAATAGCCGCACAATTTATATCTTAACACTTTTGGCATTTTACATTAACACGTCTTATCCTATTTAAAACCAATAAGGGACTCTTCACAGAGGCCCTTATTAGATCAATAGGTATTAGTTTTTAAGGTAAAAAGATTGTTTTTAGGATAACGACACAAAGGTCTATCTTTTTTTTGAGGTTACAAAACTTTTTTATATGTTCCACAACATATATTTACTATTAGATATACTTTCTTAAGCATGTAACAATATTTGACCAAAGAAACACGAGGTGCCTCAGAGAGTACACCTCGTTGTTCATAGACTAACGCTTGCCAAATAGCCAACGGCGCTTAGGCTTGGCACCGTATTCCTCGTTGTTCAGTTCTTCGAGCAATATGTCGCGATAGCTCTTCTTCTCGGCAATCATCTTGTATATTACTCCCCAATCGGGAAGACCACCTACGTTACGGTCATCAATGAACATTTCCACCTTCAGCTTACGTGAATAGTTCTTGTCTTCCCTATTCTCTTCAGGGTAATCCTTGTTTACCGCATAGAATTCCAACCCACGCTTACGGCACCACTCCACGGCTTCATCAAGCAGATGGCCTTCACGCACCGACCATAGTATGAGACGATGCCCCTCCTTGGTGAGCATCTTTAAGGTATCTATGGCGAAAGGAATCTCGCGACCGATTTCCGGGTAACGATGCTCTACTATGGTTCCGTCAAAGTCTACTGCTATAGTCATACGTTCCTTCTTAACTGCAAATAATTATTCCCACTCGATGGTAGCACTGGGCTTCGGTGACATATCGTAGCATACACGGTTGACAGTCTTCACCTCATTCAAAATACGTTCGGTAATCTTCATGAGGATAGGCCACTCAACAGGTTCTATACTGGCGGTCATAGCATCGATAGTATTGACAGCACGAATAATGACGGGCCAGTCGTATGAGCGAGCATTGTCGCGTACGCCTACCGACTTGAAGTCGGGCACTATGGTAAAGTACTGCCACACCTTCTTGTCGAGCCCAGCCTTAGCAAACTCCTCGCGAAGGATAGCATCGGACTCACGCACAGCCTCCAGACGGTCACGGGTAATAGCACCCAAACAACGTACACCGAGACCAGGTCCAGGGAACGGCTGACGATACACCATCTCATAGGGGAGGCCAAGCTCGAGACCACAAGCACGTACCTCGTCCTTGAAAAGCTGACGCAGAGGTTCCACGAGTTCAAAATGCAAATCCTCGGGCAGACCACCTACGTTATGATGGCTCTTTACCATCTTGGCAGTCTTGGTTCCACTCTCCACAATATCAGGATAAATGGTGCCCTGACCGAGGAAGTCAATTCCATCAAGCTTGCGTGCCTCCTCTTCAAATACGCGGATAAACTCTCCGCCGATAATCTTGCGCTTCTGCTCGGGGTCAGCGACACCTTCGAGGAGATTCAGGAAGCGATCGGTGGCATCTACATATATAAGGTTCGCACTAAGTTGGTTGCGGAACACTTCAATCACATTTTCTGACTCGCCCTTACGCATAAGACCGTGATTTACGTGTACGCAAACGAGGTTATCACCAATAGCCTTGAGCAGCAGTGCGGCTACCACCGAACTGTCTACTCCTCCTGAAAGGGCAAGCAACACCTTTTTATCGCCTACCTGACGACGCACAAGTTCAATCTGGTCAGCGACAAAGTTTTTCATATTCCAGTTGGCCTCGGCCTTGCAGGTGTCAAACACAAAATCCTTCACAGCATCCTTGATAGCCTCCTCGTCATTGGCAAACTCGGCGAGCTTCACATCGCAAAGCGCCTTGTCATGGCCTGCAGCCATCACGGGGAATCCCGCCTCGTAGATTTCAGGTAGTACGTCAATCTCTACGCCGTCAATTACGTGGTTGGGACCGCCATTGATGATGATACCCTTAACACCTGGAAGTGCTTTCAACTCTGCAGCGGTGATATCGTGCGGATAAATCTCGCTGTATACACCCAATGCGCGGATGGCTCTGGCAAGCACCGTATTCTCGTGGCTGCCGAGATCCAAAATTACAATCATGTCTTGTTTCATAAGAACGATACAATGTTTAAAGAGTATTTTCGGCTGTCCGCTCGCCTATTAAGAACGGCAGACAACTTTTTCGGCTGCAAAGTTACGAATAATTCTTTTTTCTTATTTCAACTATTGCCGATATATTTATAAAAAAACATGAGAATAGGTATAAAAAGTGGCAACAAGCAGGTCACATGTTTTAAGTTTATCCTCTGTAATATAGCTAAAATTATCGCTAAATTTCATTATTCCACAAATTATCCCTAATTTTGCGGTTCAATTCAGAAAGAAAAACAGCAATAACTATGTTTGAAAACCTAAGTGAAAGATTAGAAAGGTCGTTTAAGATACTGAAAGGTGAAGGGAAGATTACCGAAGTAAACGTTGCCGAAACCCTCAAGGATGTGCGCAAGGCATTGCTCGATGCCGACGTCAACTACAAGGTGGCCAAGACCTTTACCGATACGGTGAAGGAAAAGGCGCTGGGTCAGAACGTGCTCACCTCTGTACGCCCCAGCCAACTGATGGTCAAGATCGTACACGATGAACTCACCACCCTCATGGGTGGCGATGCCGTAGAGTTGGAGCTCAAGAGCCGCCCCTCGGTAATCCTCATGAGCGGTCTACAGGGTTCGGGTAAGACCACCATGTCGGGTAAGCTCGCCCTCATGCTCAAGAGCAAGAAGCACCGCCGTCCCCTGCTCGCTGCCTGCGACGTGTATCGCCCAGCCGCTATAGACCAGCTCTCGGTGCTGGGCGAGCAGATTGAGGTGCCCGTATATAAGGAGGAGGGCAACAAGAATCCCATTGAAATTGCGCAAAATGCTATACGAGAGGCCAAGGCCAAGAACTGCGATGTGGTCATCGTCGATACCGCTGGCCGCCTTGCCGTAGACGAGCAGATGATGCAGGAGATAGCTGCCATCAAAGAGGCAGTCAATCCCGACCAAATACTCTTCGTGGTAGATGCCATGACCGGTCAAGATGCCGTGAACACCGCCAAGGAGTTTAACGACCGCCTCGACTTCAACGGTGTGGTACTCACCAAACTCGATGGTGACACCCGTGGCGGTGCCGCCCTCTCTATCCGCACAGTAGTGAGCAAGCCTATCATGTTCGTGGGTACGGGCGAGAAACTCGAAGCACTCGACGTGTTCCATCCCTCACGTATGGCCGACCGTATCCTCGGTATGGGCGACATCGTATCACTCGTAGAGCGTGCACAGGAACAGTTCGATGAGGAAGAGGCCAAGAAACTCACCAAGAAGCTCGCACGTAACCAGTTTGACTTCAACGACTTTCTCACCCAAATAGCCCAGATAAAAAAAATGGGCAACATCAAGGATCTTATGGGCATGATACCCGGTGTCGGCAAACAAATCAAAGATCTCGACATCGATGACAACGCTTTCAAGAGCGTAGAGGCCATCATCTACTCTATGACACCCTACGAACGCAGCCACCCCGATGCCATCAACGGCAGCCGCCGCCAGCGCATTGCCAAGGGTAGCGGTACCAACATACAGGAGGTGAACCGCCTGCTCAAGCAGTTTGAACAAACCCGCAAAATGATGAAGAACGTGGCCAACATGCCTATGGGCAAGATGGGAATGCCCAAGTTTAAGAGATAAGGCCTCTCACCCCGCCCCCCCAAAAAAGGGAGAGAGCTGGCAGAGACAACTGAAAGATTATAGTACAAACTAAAAAAGTCCTCATCCCCGCGATGCACGAATCACCCCTCCTTGGGAGGGGAAGGGAGAGGCCTCAATTTCCATGCAATTAATCGACGGAAAAGCCATATCGGAACAAATCAAGCAAGAGATTGCAGCCGAAGTAGCCGAGCGTGTAGCGCGCGGCGAGAAGCGCCCCCACCTGGCCGCCATACTGGTAGGCCACGATGGAGGGAGTGAAACATACGTAGCCAATAAGGTGAAGGCGTGCGAGGTATGCGGGTTCACCTCATCGCTCATCCGATTCGAGAGCGATGTAACAGAGGAGACTCTCCTTGCCGAGATCGAGCGCCTTAACAATGATACCGATGTAGACGGGTTCATCGTGCAGCTCCCCCTGCCCCGCCACATCAACGAGCAGCGCATCATCGAAGCTATCGACTACCGTAAGGATGTGGACGGATTCCACCCCATCAACGTAGGTCGCCTCTCCATCGGTCTTCCCTGCTTCGTGTCGGCCACACCCAACGGAATCCTGCAGCTGCTCAAGCGCTACAACATTGAGACTTCGGGCAAGAAATGCGTCATTTTGGGTCGTAGCAACATTGTAGGAAAGCCCATGGCTACCCTCATGATGCAGAAGGCATATCCTGGCGATGCCACCGTTACCGTATGCCACAGCCGTTCCAAAGACCTCGTCGAGGAATGCCGTGAGGCCGATATCCTCATCGCTGCTATGGGGCAACCCAATTTCGTGAAGGCCGACATGGTGAAAGAAGGTGCCGCAGTCATCGACGTAGGCACCACCCGCGTGCCCGACACCACCCGCAAGAGCGGCTTCAAGCTCACCGGAGATGTCAAGTTCGACGAAGTAGCTCCTAAATGCTCATACATCACCCCCGTACCTGGCGGTGTAGGTCCCATGACCATCGTTTCGCTCATGATGAATACCCTATTAGCCGGAACTAAGGCGGTGTACAAGTAGGGAAAGGGATCCATGAGGAGATTCCTGAAAAACCATCATTTCTCAGTCCACTTCCCTCCAAGACTACAAATGAAAAAGTCCGCCAATTGGCGGACTTTTTCATTTATAGCACTAACGCTCTCCATATAACGACATGAGGTCATCAAAAAAAATCATCACACATTTAAACCTTTCGTTTAGTGCTGCGTCATAAGAATGTGTAGAAAAACTACGCACGCATTATTAACCATTTAAATAGGAAATAACAATGAAGAAATTTCTTTTCGCAGCCGTTGCACTGATATTTTCAGCAAGCTTGTTTGCGCAAGCACCCCAACGTGGCGAAGGCCGTGAATTCAAGCCCGAAGAGATGGCTACCCGCATGGCCGATGGCCTGAAGAAGGAACTCGAACTCAATGATGAGCAATACAAGTCGGTATACAACCTCTATCTCAAGCGTGGCGAGGAGATGAAAGCACGTCGCAGCAAGGCTCAGCAAGGCCAGCAGGTAGACCGCGAAGCACGCCGTGAGGAGATGCAGAAGCAACAGCAGGCCATGAATGCAGAACTGAAGAAGGTCCTTACTCCCGAACAGTACACCAAGTACGAGGAGATGCAGAAGAAACAACAACAGAAACGCCGTGGACAGGGTGGCTCACGTGGTCCTCAAGCTAGACAGGGCATGCCTCCGCGTGAAAGGTAAAAAGGCAGAAAGGTCACACTCCGCCCAAATCTTAACATAACAAGGATATACAAAGGTAAAAGGATTGTGACCCAGTGCTCTCTCTCACCTCAGTGTGAATTCCCCGTTTCATGATAATCTCAGGTCTCCTCTTGTATGTGAATATGAGGTTGGCCGTCCCGAGAGAGAGCACTCCTTCAGAGAGTGGAGCGATACCATGTCGTTCCACTCTTTTTATTTATCATTCCACACCACCTTTTAACAACTACACTATCATAAATCAAGCCGCGGCTCAGAAAAACCTAAAACAAGTTTTGCTTTTTCGCTCGCCTTGCATTAATTTTGTCTTCTCAACAACCTAACGACCATATACAAAATGATTTCTTCGATAAATCTCTTTCGCGAGCTACGTCGTCTGCGCAAGATAGGCGGCAAGCGGCATCCGATGTACGACCAAAACAAGTTTGCCAAATACTTCATGGGATTTGCCGTGGCACTATGGGTGGTATATCTCATCATGTTCGGCTTCCTGTTCATTGGGCTCTTCAGCGAGATATTCCCCTCAATGGAGCCGTACCACATGTTGAACAAGGGCATGCTCTACCTACTCATGGTGGACTTCCTCATGCGTTTCACCATGACCAAACTGCCGATACAGGAAATCAAACCCTTCGTACTGCTGCCCGTGGGCAAGAACCGTGTATTGCGCAGCTATCTCGCGATGACAGGCCTGAGCGGGTTTAACCTTATCTGGATGTTTATGCTCGTTCCCTTCGCCTTCGGCACCCTGTTCCGCTACTTCGGTTTCGTGGGTGTGTTGGGTTTTCTTGTGGGTTACTGGCTACTGATGTTAGCCAACAACTATTGGTATATCTTCTGTCGCACACTGATGAACCAACACATCCTCTACGTGCTCGTCCCTATCGCCGTATATGCCCTGCTGCTCGCAGGATTGCTCGTGCCCGACACCAACTACATAGGCAACTTCTGCATAGAATTAGGCGAGGGATTCTTCCTTTGGGAGTGGCAAGCCTACCTGGGTGTTATCGTCCTCGTATACCTACTCTTCGAACTGAGCCATGCCTTACAGAAGCACGTAGTATATAAGGAGCTGTCGAAGACCGAGGTGGTGAAGAAACTGAAGAAGGTGTCAGAATACAAGTTCCTCGACCGCTTCGGAGAGGTAGGTGAATATATGCGTCTCGAAATCAAGCTCCTCACCCGCAACAAAGTGCCGCGTGCACAGTTCTATATGGGCTTTGCCATCATGCTGATGTTCAGTGCAGCACTGGCCTTTACAGACGTATACGACGGTGATTTCATGCGCTATTTCATCACCGTGTACAACTTTGCCGTGTTGGGTGTGCTGGTACTGAGCCAAACGATGAGCTACGAGGGCAACTACCTCGACGGGCTTATGAGTCGCAAGGAGTCAATCCTCAACCTCCTCAGAGCCAAATACTACGTGCAATGTGCCTTGCTCTTCATTCCACTCATCATCATGATACTACCCATCACCGAGGGCAAGATTTCGCTGCTCAGCGCCCTGGCCTGTTTCTTCCTCACCAGCGGATTCACCTTCTGGACCCTCATGCAGTTGGCCGTATACAATAAGTTGACAATCAATCTTAACACCAAGGTTACGGGTAAAAACACAGGAGGTACCTTCTTCCAATCGATGATTATCATGGCCGGGTTCTTCCTACCCGTCATCATCATACAGGTGTTCACCTCGCTACTCAGCGAGAACACCGCCCTGCTCATCATCCTCGGTATAGGAATCGCCTTCACACTCACCCATCCTCTATGGCTGCGCAACATCTACAAACGTTTCATGAAACGCCGCTATGAAAACATGGAAGGCTTCCGCTCATCAGTAGCGAATAATTGATTTATAGAAAATTTATAGATACTCAAAGAGTCCTATAACAACAAACTCTAAAACTAAAAAACTCAACAACTCACAATGATAACCATCAGCAATCTCAAGAAATGCTTCGGCGAAAAAGTCGCCGTTAACGTATCGGAGTATACCATCAACCAAGGCACCATGCTCGGCCTTGTGGGTAACAACGGAGCCGGTAAGACTACTCTCTTCCGCCTTATCCTCGACCTCCTGCAGGCCGATGAGGGAGAGGTGCATATCAACCACGTCGACGTGTCGAAGAGCGAAGAGTGGAAACAGCATACTGGCGCCTTTATCGACGACAGCTTCCTCATCGACTACCTAACCCCCGAAGAGTACTTCTACTTCCTTGGCCGCGTATACGGTCTCAAGAAAGAAGAAATAGATAATCGTCTCACACCCTTTACCCGCTTCATGAACGGCGAAGTGCTCGGCCAAAAGAAACTCATCCGCGACTTCTCGCGCGGCAACAAGCAAAAGGTAGGCATCATCGGTGCTATGCTACATCGTCCATCATTGCTCATCCTGGACGAACCATTTAACTTCCTCGACCCCTCGTCGCAATCGGTTATCAAGCACGTACTGGCCGAGTACAACAAGGAAACAGGTGCCACCATCCTTGTGTCGAGCCACAATCTGAACCACACGACTGATGTATGTAACCGCATCGCCCTACTCGAGAATGGCATCATCATCCGCGATATCGACAATGCCGACCATACCGCTGAGCAAGAGCTGGAAAGTTACTTCAATGTCGACTTCACCGAAGAGCCCATCCCTACCGAGTCAACAGAATACATTGCCAATACCGAAATGAAGGGAACTCTATAAAAAAGAAATTTAGCAAAACATTTTGCCAGCTCGAAGAAAAGCTGTAATTTTGTGCCCGATTAGTCCGAAGAGGTTCGAAGAAGCGGTCGCAGCGGTTGCGACACACCTCCCGGAAAACTTTAAAAGTTTTATTTTTAATGTACGCAATTGTAGAAATTAACGGACAGCAGTTCAAGGCCGAGGCAGGTCAGAAGTTGTTTGTTCACCACATTCAAAACGTTGAGAATGGTGCAACGGTTGAATTCGAGAAGGTACTTTTGGTAGAGAAAGAAGGCACAATCACCGTAGGTGTTCCCACCGTTGAAGGTGCGAAGGTTGTAGCCGAAGTGAAGACCAGTCTCGTTAAGGGCGAGAAGGTTCTTGTTTTCCACAAGAAGAGAAGAAAAGGTCATCGCAAGTTGAACGGTCACCGTCAACAATTCTCTGAGATTGTAATTAAAGAAGTTATCGCATAACCCTTTTAAAAACATTTAGATCATGGCACATAAAAAAGGAGTTGGTAGTTCTAAGAACGGTCGCGAGTCAGCAAGCAAGCGACTTGGTGTAAAGATTTTCGGTGGTCAGGTATGCAAGGCCGGTAACATCATCGTACGTCAGAGAGGTACAGTACACCATCCTGGTGAGAACATGGGAATGGGTTCTGACCACACACTCTACGCACTCGTTGACGGCACTGTACAGTTCAAGAAGGGACGTAACGACAAGAGCTACGTTTCTGTAATCCCCGCTGCTGAGGCATAATCTTGCTATAAAGCATAAGAAAAACAATGAGACTCATCCTTGTAGGATTGAGTCTCATTGTTTTTCAAGAAACACCCTGCAGGCGATGTATAAAATCTCGGCCTGACAGTGTTATTCACCCTCCTATTTAACACAAACCGTAATGTTCATAAGAATATCCAGAACAAGAAAAAACGACATCATAGAAAGTGCCTATTTGCAATAACATATACTTTTTTTGCAACAAAAGCGAATAAAACGACATATATATAGAAGAATATAATAAAAAGAAAGATAAGGATGAAGATACTCCGGTTTCAACCGATAATGAAGCAGACCCTCTGGGGAGGCAAACGAATAGCCACATTCAAACAGTTCGACTGCACCAATTCAAACATAGGGGAGAGTTGGGAGCTATCGGGCGTTGCAGGTAACGAGACTACATGCGTCACAATGGGCGGAAAGTCACTCAACACTTTGGTCGCCGAATACAAGGACAGACTCGTAGGCAAGGCTAACTATGAGCGTTTCGGCAACGAGTTTCCCCTGCTCATCAAGTTCATCGATGCGCACCAAGACCTCTCCATACAGGTACACCCCGATGACGCTACAGCACTGCGCCAAGGCAAGACGAGAGGTAAGACCGAGATGTGGTATCTGATGCACTCTGATGCCGGAGCCAAACTATATAGTGGACTGAAACAGCAAATCACTCTCGAGCAATACAAGACAATGGTTGAAGAAGGCAGCATATGCGATGCACTGGCTCAGTATTCAGTCAAAGAGGATGACGTTTTCTTTCTTCCCGCGGGGCGTATCCACTCCATAGGTTCCGGTTGTTTTCTGGTAGAGATCCAGCAAACCAGCGATGTCACCTACCGCATCTACGACTTCAAACGTAAGGATAAAGACGGCAACTACCGTCAGTTGCACACCGACGAAGCAGCCGAGGCCATCGACTTCACCGTATACGATGACTACCGCACCCTGTATACTCCTTGCAAAAACCGAGCCGTAGAATTGGTCAACTGCCCCTACTTTACCACAAATGTCTATGACATTAACCGCCCTACCCCAATCGAAACGGCAAAGCACGACACCTTTATCATATTGATAGTTGTAAAGGGTGAGGGTACGATAACCACAGACGAAGGTGAAATGACGCAGGTAGCGACTGGCGACACACTACTCATCGCGGCTGAAAACAAACACTTGGTAGCAGACGGCAACATCAAATTACTGGAGACCCACATCAACCAATAAGCATAGGCATACGCTTATTTCTTCACACCTTTATATATAATATAACCGAGAGCTATGGTTACCAAGGCAATGATGACGTAGCCTATCTCATGGCTGTACTGGGTGACGGCGCTGATGAGTTGTTCTTCAGGGACAATGGCCTCCAGATACCAACCGAGGGCGGCTAGTACGGCATTCCAGATACCGGCACCGAGGGCAGTGAAAGCAACGAATTTAGCAAGTCCCATCTTGGCCAAACCTGCGGGGATGGAGATAAGTTGGCGCACAGCAGGTACAAGACGACCGATGAAGGTGGCTACAGCTCCATGTTTGCGGAAGAACTTCTCTGCGGTTTCAACCTTTTCCTGGTCGAGCAGACACATATGACCGACACGACTGTTGGCAAATTTATATACGATAGGCTTACCGAGCCAAAGAGCGAGGAAGTAGTTTACGAGGGCACCAATGATGGCTCCCATTGTAGCAAAGAATATGACAAGCCACACGTTGAGTTCGCCTGACGCAGCAGCCTTGTAGGCAGCCGGCGGCACCACCACTTCGGACGGAAAGGGTATGAACGAGCTCTCGATAGCCATCAAGAAGGTAATAGTCCAGTAATTAAGGTTGTCTAAGCACCATTGAATAAATTGTACGGATTCCATTTCGTGTAAGTTATGAATTATAAATTATCAATCATCAATTGTTTATAGTTCTAAGTCGCTGTATCATACTTTCGGCACTCTCGCCTTGAGCTGGTTCCAAGGTGAATATCTCATAGGTCCTTTGAGGACACTGTACGAGGGCTTCCGTCAGTGTCTCCTTGAACTGCTTTTCGCATAGCACCCATTCGCAAAGGCAAAGGTAGGGATAGAGTAAGGTAGACTCTATTTTAGGATTACCCTTAAGCAACTTGAGTATGTAGTAGCCCATATTATAGTGTCCGTTCTCGAGCATCGACACACCTATAAGGAAAAGCGAGCGTTCGGCCTGCTCAGGGTCTTTAGCCAAAGCCTCGAGGAATATTTCGGTACTTTCATCATAATGCCCTTGGCACAGCAGTTCGTGTCCTTTCATTATGATGAGTTCAGTATTATCTGGGTATATTCTGATAGCTTCGTTGACGTAGGCGATGGCCTTCTCGTGTTGCCCCTTGCGGCTTGAGATGAGCGAAAGCTGGCTGTATATCTGTCCTTGCTCTGCAGAGCCTTCGGGGATAGTGGCAAGTGCTTCGGTGAAGTACTCCAAGGCCTGATCATCGTCACCCTTGTTGACACGACACATTCCCATGTGAAAAAGCGGATCTACGGTCTCTGGGTATTGCAGATGTATGATGTTATAATACTCTTCGGCCCGGTCATAGTTGCCGATGTTGAAGTAGCAGTTGGCCAAAGCATACATCGAGTAATAATTGTCTTCACTATTGATGGCAATGACAAATTCAAAAGCCTCGATAGCCTTGTCAAACTCTTCGCGTTGGAAATATATCTTACCCAACTCCTCCCAGTAGAGGGTACAGTAGGCATCAGCATCGAGCAGTTGGTTGTATATGCTGATGGCTTCATCATACAATTCCTGTTGCACATAACAGTAAGCGGCCGATTCTAACAGCACTTTGTTGTCAGGATAGCTCACGAGAGCTTCATCAATCCATTCGTGGGCCATCTCTGTCAACTTGTTGTCAACGAGCAGATCTACGATATCGGCATAGGTGTCGGCCTCATAGTCTTCGGTTTCAATAAGTGTTCTGAAGATGTCATCGGCCTGCCGGTGCCGGTTATTGGCAAGTGCCAGCTCGGCCTTAAGGAACAACACCTCGCGATCATTGCTGTCGGTAATGCTTTCGGCAATATTGATGGCCTCATTCAGGTGCCCGTTGATGAGACGGGCACGTGCCTTGAAAATGAGCACATCAATGTTGTCGGGGTGCAGCCGGATAGCATAGTCGAGAGCTGCTTCGGCACGCTTGGAATCACCCTGCATGGCATAGTACTCGGCAATGTCGGTAAGTTCAATTGCCTCAAAGTAGAAGCTACTACCACTGAGCAACATCTTTTCATAATGTGCCAGGGTACGCTTGAACTGGGGCTTGTCGAAATATGATGCGAACTGCTCCTTCATATTATTTTAAGTTTGTGAGTTTTTAAGTTCTTGAGTTGCCACCTTGTGATTTAAATTGTAACAGATAAAAAGGAACTTTGTTTAATTTAAGTTATCTCAAGCCAATAAACCCATAAACTTAAAAACTCAAAAACTGAGGTTCTTACTTATTCATCTTGCTCCAGGTATCCTTGAGCGATACGGTGCGGTTGAAGATGAGATGTTCGGGAGTAGACTCCTTGTCGACGTTGAAGTAGCCGATACGACGAAACTGCAGGTAGTCGAGCGGTTTGGCTTCGGACAGGTAGCGCTCCACGTAGCACTCGGTGAGTACCTTCAGTGAGTCGGGGTTAATCATCTCCTTCATAGCCTCCAATGCATCGCATCCCTTAGCTTCGCGAATGGCAGCCATCTCGTCGCGTGGGTTCTCAACCTTCCATAAACGGTCATAGAGGCGCACCTCGGCTTTCAAGCAGTGGGCACAACTCACCCAATGCAGTGTTCCCTTCACCTTGCGGTTACTGCCAGGCATGCCGGTCTTGGTGTCAGGATCATACTCGGCATATACCTCTACTACGTTACCCTCGTCATCCTTCTTACATCCAGTACACTTCACAATATAGGCATTCATCAGGCGCACCTCCTGACCGGGAGTCATGCGGAAATACTTCTTGGGGGCATCCTCCATGAAGTCCTCACGCTCAATCCACAGTTCGTGGCTGAACTCTATGGTGTGTGTACCGGCCTCGGGATCCTCGGGGTTGTTGATAGCCTCCATCACTTCAACCTGTCCTTCGGGATAGTTGGTGATGACGAGCTTCACGGGATTGATTACAGCCGATACACGAGTGGCACGGGTGTTGAGATCTTCGCGCACAGCGCTCTCAAGCAGTGCAAAGTCGTTGAGTGCATCGTAAGTAGTGTAGCCAATCTTGTCCACGAAGTTGCGGATACTCTCGGGCGAGTAGCCACGGCGACGGAATCCGCAGATGGTCGGCATACGGGGGTCATCCCAGCCATTTACGAGCCCCTCCTTCACAAGGATGAGCAAATTGCGCTTACTCATGAGCGTATAATTGAGATTCAGTTTATTGAACTCATACTGACGGGGACGATTATCGTCAAGGTCTTCACCGTTCTTCACCCAATCCACAAAAAGGTCGTAGAGCGGACGGTGAGGTACGAACTCCAGTGTGCAAAGCGAGTGGGTCACGCCCTCGAAGTAGTCGCTCTGTCCGTGGGCGAAGTCGTACATCGGGTAGGCCTTCCATGTGGTGCCTGTGCGGTGGTGTGGATGGTTCACCACCCGGTATATGATGGGGTCGCGGAAGTGCATGTTGGGGTTGGCCATGTCAATCTTGGCACGCAGCACCATGCGTCCCTCCTCAATTTCACCGCGGTTCATCTTCTCAAACAGTTCCAAACTCTCTTCTACGGGACGGTTGCGGTAGGGACTCTCTGTACCAGGTTGTGTGGTAGTACCCTTCTGTGCGGCAATCTCCTCTGATGACTGCTCATCAATGTATGCCTTACCCTGCTTGATGAGATCAACGGCAAAGTCCCACAGCTGCTGGAAGTAGTCCGATGCGTAATACTCGTTACCCCACTGGAAACCCAGCCACTGGATATCCTCCTTGATAGCCTCTACGTACTCCACATCTTCCTTGGTAGGGTTAGTATCGTCGAAGCGGAGGTTACATACACCATTATATTTCTTTGCCATGCCGAAATCGAGGCATATTGCCTTGGCGTGTCCTATGTGAAGATAACCGTTAGGCTCAGGTGGAAATCGGGTCTGCACCCTTCCTCCATTCTTACCCTCGGATAGGTCGTTCACTACTATCTGCTCAATGAAACTCAGACTTTTCTTCTCTGCATTTTCGCTTACTGTCTGTTCAGTCATAACATTCCTATTTATATAACAATCTGCAAAATTAGTGTAAGCCGAGAGAAAACGCAAATTTATTTGTTATTTTCCGAGGCGTAGCCTAATTTCTGTACTTGCAGGTTGGCTCTGCATAAATTTATTCGTTCATTCGTTAGGAAAGTACAAAAAGAAATCTTAAATTTGCAGCAAAATTGGTGCGTAATTTTATGAAACGACATTATTATCTTGCTTTTACATTGTTGGCGATGCTGCTTTTCGTAGCTTGCAGCACGGCAGAGAGATGTAATTGTGGATGACAAGAAGGCACCAAGAAAAAGGATGTAACGCGATTTTTATTTTATTATAAACGTTTATTAATTAAAAATTAAAGTAAAATGATTAAACTTGGTATTAACGGTTTCGGTCGTATCGGCCGTATGGTTTTCCGTGCAGCAGTGAAGAACTTTGCTGATGACATTCAGGTAGTAGGTATCAACGACCTTCTCGACGCTGATTATTTGGCATACATGTTGCGCTACGACTCAGTACACGGTCAGTTCGACGGTACTATCGAGGTTGAGGGCAACTACTTGGTAGTAAACGGCAACAAGATCCGCCTCACCGCTGAGATGGACCCCGCCAACTTGAAGTGGGACGAGGTAGGTGCTGAGGTAGTAGTTGAGTCTACAGGTTTCTTCCTCACCGACGAGACAGCTCGCAAGCACATCACCGCTGGTGCAAAGAAGGTTATCATGTCTGCTCCTTCTAAGGACGCTACTCCTATGTTCGTATACGGTGTAAACCACACCACATACGCAGGTCAAGACATCATTTCTAACGCTTCTTGTACAACCAACTGCTTGGCTCCTATCGCTAAGGTATTGAACGACAAGTTCGGTATCGTTAAGGGTCTTATGACAACCGTACACGCTGCCACAGCTACTCAGAAGACTGTAGACGGTCCTTCTAAGAAAGACTGGCGTGGTGGCCGCGGTATCTTGGAGAACATCATCCCCTCTTCAACAGGTGCTGCCAAGGCTGTAGGTAAGGTTCTTCCCGTTCTCAACGGTAAGCTCACCGGTATGGCATTCCGTGTTCCGACTTCTGACGTTTCTGTAGTTGACCTTACTGTAGTATTGGAGAAGGAAGCTACTATGGCTGACATCTGCGCTGCTATGAAGGAAGCTTCTGAGGGCGAGTTGAAGGGTATCCTCGGCTACACAGAAGATGCAGTAGTTTCTACAGACTTCCGTGGTTGCGCCAACACTTCAATCTTCGACGCTAAGGCTGGTATCTCTCTCGATGCTAACTTTGCTAAGGTTGTTTCTTGGTATGACAACGAGTGGGGTTACTCAAACAAGGTTTGCGAAATGGCTCGCGTAATCGCTGCGAAGTAATCATTCGTATATACCGATTTTTCTATAGCTCCTTCAGGATTCTCCCTGAGGGAGTTTTTTTTGATGAAGTTTCTTTTTGTAGTTTCAAACCTTTTGTGTAAGTTTGTCCTTCATTAATGACGTAAATGGTATGGAGTCGTATAATCTTGTCACAGTTTTAGGCCCCACAGCTTGCGGAAAGACCACGCTGGCGGTGGCCTTGGCTCGCCATTTGCATACGGGGGTTATCAGTGCTGACAGCAGGCAGGTATACCGCTCCATGGATTTGGGGACAGGGAAGGACCTGAACGAGTATATCTGCGACGGGCATCAGATTCCATACTATCTGATTGACATTGTCGATGCAGGATACAAGTATAACGTGTTTGAGTACCAGCGTGATTTCTTGAGAGTCTACGGCACACTGCGTTCCGAAGGCCAGTTACCGGTGCTTTGTGGCGGTACAGGCATGTACCTGGAATCAGTGCTGCGTGGCTATCGTCTGGTGGAGGTACCCGAGAACAAGGCCTTGCGCGACTCGTTGGCGGGCAAGTCGCTGGATGAGCTTACCGCCATATTGAGTACCTACAAGCAACTACACAACACGACCGATGTGGATACTGCGAAACGCGCCATACGCGCTATCGAGATAGAAGAGTATTACCGCACGAGCGATGCTCATATACGCGACTTCCCTGACATCAAGAGTCTGACAATTGGGCTTGATATATCGCGCGAGTTACGTCGCGAACGTATCAGCCGGCGTTTGCGTGAGCGTTTGGATCAAGGAATGGTTGACGAGGTGCGTAGCATACTGGCTACGGGCGTTCCACCCGAGGACTTGATCTACTACGGATTAGAGTATAAATACCTGACGTTATATGTGACAGGAGAGCTGAGCTACGACGATATGGTGAGGCAGCTGGAGATTGCCATTCATCAGTTTGCCAAGCGGCAGATGACCTACTTCCGTGGAATGGAACGCCGCGGTGTACCTATCCACTGGATTGATGCAACCCTCTCGACCGAAGAGAAAGTTGAACGCATCGGACGTCTGTTAACAAAAGAGAAATGATCTATGGATGATAAAGCAACAATAAAGTCTACCCGAGACCGTTGGGGCATTGTTTATGTGCCGATGGCCGGCGTGCGCAAGAAGCATCGCCGCTGGCATCAGATCAAGGAATACCTTGAGATAAAGAAGGTGCAGTACGATTATATACAGTCAGAGGATTATGGCGCAGTAGAGCGCTTGACCCGCATGTATGTAGAGAACGGCTACAAGACCATTGTGATTGTGGGAGGCGATATGGCAGTCAATGATGCATTGAATGGCATCATGAGCTCTTCGGTAGAGAATCTTGACGATATCTCGTTTGGCATCATAGCCAATGGCATAGGCAATGACTTTGCCGATTTCTGGGGTCTGGGTGTTGAGGACTACAAACGGGCTATCGATTGCATCATCAAGGGCACCCGACGTAAAATCGACGTGGGATATTGCTCTTATATGGATGGCAATGTGGCTCTCAAGCGCTACTTCTTGATGGCTGTCAACATAGGACTTGGTGCCGAAGCCATAAAGATCTCCGATGAGTGTAAGCGCTACTGGGGCAAACGCAACCCGACCTATATCGTCAGTCTTCTGCGTCTCTTCATGCGCCGTAAGCAATATAAGATGCATCTGAAAGTGAATGACGAAATCCTTAACGACCGCTTGATGACCGTGTGTGTGGGCAATTCGCGTGGTTATGGGCTGACCCCCAGTGCCGTGCCCTATAACGGCTGGCTCGACGTATCGGTAGTGTACCGCCCGGAGCTGAAGCAGATGATACAGGGCTTGTGGATGCTGCTCCGCGGACACATCTTGAATCACAAGCAGGTAAAGCCGTATCGTACAAAGCGTGTGACAATCTACGACACGGAAGGAGCCAGCATTTGTGTCGATGGCCGTACGCTCGACTACAAGTGCCCGCTGGAGATTTCCTTGATGCCCGAGTTCCTGAACTTCATAGTGCCGGATTAAGCTAATCGCAACATATATTAGAATGCAGCAACGCCCCGAAATCTTTTTCGGGGCGCTGCTGTATGTGATTAGTCAGCTGAATTATTTCTTCACGATACCGATGGTTTCGAGAGTGTGACCATCGCTGGGCCACTGCTTGATGAGGCGCTCGGCCTCGCTCTTGGTGATGGCGATAGTGGTGCCGTGACGCGGTGTGAAGATGTCTGTGTTGGCCGAGTTGCACACGAAGGTGAAGTTAGTCAGATCGGTGCTCTTGCAATACTCGTAGTGACCGTTCATATAGCAGTCATACATCAGTATCCACTCGTCAGAGTCTATAAGCTTGAATACGGCCGAGCCCTCCACTGCTTTATTACTCTGCTGCAGGTATTTGTGCTCGGGTGTCCACTCGCCACGCAAAGTCTTGGCGGTAGCCTTCTGTATGCCGTTGCCCTGTCCCTCTGTCTTGAAGAACATGTGATACAGGCTGTCGTGGTACACGATGTCGGCATCGATGGTGTTGGCATTATGGTCGTAGAGTACCTCGGGCATGCTTATCTCGGTAAAGTCCTCATTGGCGTATGAACAGTAGGTGATGTAGTGCTTGCCAACCTCACCGATAGCATAGTAGAGCATATACTTGCCCGCTTCGGGGTCGTAGATGGTCTGCGGAGCCCACACCTGAGTAAGGCTGTCGCGGTCGAAGCGCTCGGGCCAGGTAGTGGGGAAGTCGATGGCCGAGTGTGTCCAGTTGACAAGGTCATTGGAGCGCAACAGCACGAGACCGTCGTTTGATGACCATCCCTGCGATGAGCGCATATCGGTCACTACCATATAGAAATATCCGTCTTCGCCACGGAGGATATGCGGGTCGCGCACAGCCTGCTTGTTGGCGATGGTGTCAGAGCTGATAATGGGATTACCATTGTTGAGAGGAGTGTAGTTGTAGCCATCCGCGCTGAGGGCAAAGCATATCTGCTCCTGCCAGGGGGCGTTACCGTTGAAATAAGCAAAAAGGTAGCCTACATAGGGTTCGTTACTGTCTTTTTCCTTGCAGCTGCTCATGAGGCATGCTGTTGTCATGGTGGCCAGAAGGCACAGAATGAGAGATTTGTTTTTCATAAGATAATTATTAATAGTGGTAGTTATGTCTGTTTCATCCGATACGGCTGATTTTATTCAGTTCATCTTCATTGATGATCTTTATCTTGCGTCCGTCGATGGCAATCAATTTCTCCGAAGCAAAGATAGAGAGAGTACGTATGGCATTTGAGGTGGTCATGTTCGACAAGTTTGCCAGATCCTCACGCGAAAGGAAAATACTGATCGTCGCACCATCTTCTTCCAACCCGTATGTCTCTTTCAAGAAAAGCAACGACTCGGCCAGGCGTCCGCGTATATGCTTCTGGGTGAGGTTTACGGTGCGCTCGTCCGACACGCCGAGGTCAATGGCCAGTAGCTTGATGAAGAACATGGCCAACCTGTTGTTCTCCTCTACCAGCCGGATGACTATGTCCATCGGGATGGCGCAGATGGTCGACGCCTCAAAGGCTGCTGCTGCCGTCACAAAGCTCTCATCGGCAAAATAGGCGCGATAAGCGAAATACTCCACCGGCTTCATCACGCGCATGATTTGGCAACGCCCGCCCACTCCCGTACGATATATCTTTACCTTACCTTCGAGCAGGCACATCATGTGGCTGGGCTTCTCCCCCTCTTTATAGATAACCTGATTCTTCTTGTAGCGTCTCACCTCCAAGTGGTTTGCCACGACCTCACGTTGCTCGTCGGTCAGCAGTTGCCACATGCCGGCAATGGCCGCAATGATTTCGTCCTGCTTGATTTCCTTTTTCGCCATGTTGACTTTCTACCTAATACCTATTTCCTACGATTAAAAATTAAAAACTAAAGATTAAAACAAGCAATGTCGTCAGTCTTGAACCGTAGACTTACGATGCCAGGGCGTTTTAACCTCTAATCTTTAATTTTCAATTCTTTAGTTGATCATGTCAAACCCGCAATAGGGCACCAGCACTTTGGGGATGCGTATGCCTTCGGGTGTCTGATTGTTTTCGAGGATTGCCGCGAGTATACGGGGCAATGCCAGTGCCGACCCGTTCAGGGTGTGACACAGCTCTATCTTCTTGTCTTCGGCACGGCGGTAGCGGCACTTCAGGCGGTTGGCCTGATAGGCATCGAAGTTCGATACCGACGACACCTCCAGCCAGCGCTCCTGAGCAGCCGAGTACACCTCGAAGTCGAAGCAGAGGGCTGCCGTGAAGCTCATGTCGCCACCGCAAAGGCGCAATATACGGTAGGGCAGCTCGAGCTTCTTCACGAGGTTCTCCACATGGTCAAGCATCTCCCGGTGCGACTCCTTGGAGTGTTCGGGAGTGTCGATGCGCACGATTTCAATCTTCGAGAACTCGTGCAAGCGGTTCAGTCCGCGCACCTCCTTGCCATACGAGCCTGCCTCGCGGCGGAAACACTGTGTGTAGGCCGTGTTCTTGATGGGCAGTTCCTTCTCGTCGAGGATGACGTCGCGGTAGATGTTTGTCACAGGTACCTCGGCTGTAGGGATGAGGTAGAGGTCATCGGCCGTGCAGTGATACATCTGCCCCTCCTTGTCGGGCAGCTGCCCTGTGCCATAGCCCGAAGCCTGGTTCACCACCGTGGGCGGCATTATCTCCTCGTAGCCCGCATTGCGAGCCTCGTCGAGGAAGAAGTTGATGAGCGCTCTCTGCAGGCGGGCACCCTTACCACGGTATACGGGGAATCCCGCACCACTGATCTTCACGCCCAAGTCAAAGTCAATGAGGTTATACTTCTTTGCCAGCTCCCAGTGGGGCAGAGGATTGGGTCCCAGGTCAGGAATCTCATTGCCAGTCTTCTCCACCACGTTATCCTCGGCATGGGCACCCTCGGGCACCTCATCATAAGGGATGTTGGGGATGCTGTAGAGCAAGTTCTGTGTATCCTCGGCAGCGCTCTTCATCTCCTCCTCCAGGGCAGCATTGGTAGCTTTCAGTGCAGCCACCTCGGCCTTCACGGCCTCGGCCTCCTCACGCTTGCCCTCCTTCATGAGGGCACCGATGCGTGCGGCCAGCTGCTTGGCTTCTGCCAGATTCTTGTCGAGCGTTGTCTGTGCAGCACGACGTTTCTTGTCAAGTGCGATGACTTGGTTTATGGTTTCCTCGGCATTGCCGAAGTGTTTCTTCTCAAGGCCTTTGATTACTCGTTCGGTCTGTTCGGTGATGAGTTTAATCGTAAGCATTTCTATACCTATTATTTATTGTGTACACGTTTTGGGGTGCAAAGGTACTAAAAACACGCAAATAAAACAAGCTTAATGGCGTATTCTTCTTTTTAGGCAATGGGCGATGAGCTTTACATCACATTTATCACCCATGGTGCAAGGATATACTGACATCGCCGTCTCATCGGAATCCGATGATGCCACACACACACTTGCACTTACGACTTGATCTTGCTGTCATCGCAGACATGGTAAACTCGGTCAACGCGGTAAACTCACCTGTTTTTATTTTTAGGAGCTGGCACGGGAGGCCCTATATATAGGGGTAATATTATTAATTATATATATTAAGCTCTTTCTTCTTCCTGAAAGCAGGTGAGTTGACCGAGTTGACCGCGTTGACCAGTCAAAAAAGACGACTGTTTTAAGGCCGAAAATCTGCGCACCAGTTAGGCTGCAAATGTTTCCCACTTGGGCTGCAAAAACCATGGGGATTCAGCTACCCGGAAAGTATCTTTGGATAGGGGGATCTGAGCCCTTTGAAGCTATTTCGGGGCACAGACTCATTAATTTTTATCCTGAGGTGCGACCTATCTTATCCTCTCGGGTCACAGAACTCAGTCACAGCGGATAAAATATTTCTGCCGTGACTGAAGGAATAGTATTCCGTAGAAGCCACCAGATTATTACCATACTCAAATAGATATTTACCACAATCTTGTGAGTAATAAATGGCTTTATCTTTCTCGTCCAAATAGTGTCAAACCAGCAAACATAGGCAACGCTACAGAAATAAGGAACAGAAATAAAGAAGAATGGATTGTATGAAAACGCAGCAGCAAACTTTCCTTGTAACAAGGAATGTAAAGCCCGTTGATTGCCACAAGCCGGACATTGCAATCCCGTCAGTTGATAGAACCAACATTTAGGAAACCACCAATGGTTGCTTGGCGAAAATATTGCATATAGACATAATAAACAAAGAATTAATGCTGTTGTGACGAATGCAACAGGGCGTTTGTTATTTTTCATATAGGTGTCCATCCCTTATTTCATAATGATGCAGATATCCTTTTTCTCTATCCTTTTCTTTTCTGAAAGAAATGATATTTAAATCATAGTCACACTCGGTAAAATCGCCATATTCATCATAATACCAACAACTTCCTATTTCATAATCAATATATTCATCATCAGACGAAACATATGTACCACATCCTATGGGATCTAACACCTCATAATAATCTTGGTTATTTTTCACTAAAATAAAATCACCTGATAGAAACTTGATATTTTTATAAATCGTGGGAAGTAGGATATCGCCTTCAAGTGATTCTATTCCATACCTTCCATTATTTCTTATGATTTTCCCAAATGAATTAAATGTATGACCCTTTGGAACGATATAACAATCTTCATATAAGGAATAAGCATAATATCCGTCAGGCCGCCAAGTCCTTCCGTATACAACTCCGTCTTTATAATATAGAATATCCCCTTCACAAAATACAGTAAATCCTAAACAATTAACAACACGGTTATTATAACAATCTATAAAGTATCCATCATGTCCGAAAGTATCTTCACCATAATCATTATTTATACTTGTAGCTAAAACCATAAAACATACTGTAGCAAAGAGGCTTATCAACTTCTTCTTGAAAAATAACAAAGTAATGAAGCATCCAATTGCAATAATCATGGGCAAAATGTATATAGGGATTAATGTAATTGCAGCAAAGAGATGACTGACAGAATACATAATAACGGTGAAAAACGCAATAGCCACCATAGTGACTATTGCAATAATCTTATTATTGTTCATACATCTTATTATTTGTTAAGCCATTAATGCAGAAAAGAAACCAAAAGCAAGACCAATAATAAACGAAAGAACTCCAAGACCTAAGGAAATAAAAGTCCATAGCCTCGCATTCTTTGCAGCCTCTTCGGCTTCAAGATGATTGCCTGCATGCCATAAAGAATCGACCTTGTTCGCGTAAACGATGGCGACAATACCGGTAGGGAGACAGCATAACACTGTTGATAAGATTGACCAAATTAAGAAATTGTCAGGTTTTTGTTTAATTGCTTCATTCATAATTGTGTTTTGTCTAAAAATAAGAAAGGCGTGAAACCATCCGTTACTCGCCTTCTTAGTAGGTTACCGCCAAGTGACCTTTGTACCAACAAGCAATGAATAGTCCACACCCAATAGGGGTGAACTTCCAGTCTGCTTGTTCTCGGTACAGAATATTGGCGGTATTCACTAAGAAGAGAACAAGAGCTAAAAGCTCCATATCAATATGTCAAGAACGAATGGAACGCTTTTCGGTTAATAAATTTGAGTTTAATTAACTTGATTGGGGAGAGCTGCAACGCTATCGCGTCACCAAACCCTCATCATAAGCGTCCGCTCCGTTGTTTTCACTTCATAGGCAATTCGTTTTTATCGTTAATACTATAATTCGGGTACAAACTTACATAAAAAAAGTGATTTTTACGCCAGTTCGATAAAAAAAACGTTTTTTAGAGGAAAGATAGCAAAGTTGTTTGGTTTTCGAGCCAATTATGTGTATAAAATTAGAAGTTAGAATTCAAGTTTTTTCTTACATCGCGGAAAAACTGACGACGAAGGCATCTACAAAGTCACTCGCAACAATCTGCAAGGTATCCAAGAAATAGGCGTATCTTGGAGGCCTTGCGGATTTCGAGCCTCCAGACGATTAACGTCCACAACAGGTCTACGGGATGCTGACGGGTCGCTTTATTCTAATCTCTTTTTCCAGGCAATTTATCAATAAAAGCCTCCTTTACCATAGCATAGGCACGCTGTGGAGCAAACTTATCGGCATCGGCTCGAAGAAGTATATCTGTGTCATCAAGAAATTCGGGGTCTTGAAGTTTCAGTTCCATATTCTGCACAAACTGCTTATAGGTCGGTGCTTTCTCTACCACAAAATCCATATACTTGTTGTAGCATTCAAGCGTTTTTTCGATATTTATGTTTCCATGATCCAAAGCTACCTGCATATCAAAAAGGTCACGTCCCTTCTTTCGCTGATATAAAGCTCTAAGTTTCGTACCAATCAATTCGTCAAGAGCATAAGTGGTTATCTCACATTTACCGCTGAACCACTTGTTGTTTACCTCGAACGGAACTTTGTGGAATCCCATTACGCTGAAATGCTCCTTACAATTTATCTCTACCTTTAAGCGTATAGGTTGCACTGGAGGTATTTCTGACTCATATTCGGTTTATTTGTTGCAAAGGTAAACAAAAAACGCTTACCTTTGCAACTTCTCCAATGAATTTTATCATCTAAGTGTGCTTTGTCTCACCACCCACAAAGGCCAAGCAATAAGCATCATGCCACTCGCAATAATCTGCAAGGTCTTCAAGAAATAGGCGTATCTTGGAGGCCTCGCGGATTTTGCGCATACAAACGATTAACGCCTGCCGGTGTACCTTACAGAACGAAAACAACGTTTCACCAACCGAGAAACGACGTTTTCTCTCACGCCAAGCGACGTTTGTCAGCATCTTGCGCCAGATGCTCTATATTCCAAGACTGGCAATATTCATTTCAAGACTGGCAATATATATTCCAAGTCTTGGAATATTACTTTTATCGAGGTATTAATTAACGTTACATCGGCCAGACGGCAAAGCCCTCTACAGGTCTTGTTTCGAAAGACCTACAGGTGATAAAAATAAAGACCTATAGATGCCTGAATTTGCCACCTGTAGGAGGGCTTAACTTAGGTATGTTACAGACAGAAATTAGGCGGCGGCTCGGAAAAACCCAAATAAAAATTTGGTTTTTCGCTCGCCTTGCACTGTCTTTAGTCTGTTTTACAGACAGAAATTAGGCGGCGGCTCGGAAAAACTCAAATAAAAATTTGGTTTTTCGCTCGCCTTGCACTAATTTTGCACCCGCTTTTTCGTAGGACACTCCGTGGAGGCGTTCTTACATCGTGTGATGGCGAATTGAGCAGAGAACTTAATTTAGAGTAACACAATTAAAAAAAGAAAGAAAATGAAATCATTTGATTTGACAGGTACTTCAAGAACTGAAGTAGGCAAGAAGAGCACAAGCGAGCTCCGCAAGAACAATGGCATCCCCTGCGTATTGTACGGTATCGAGAAGGAAGCCAAGGCTTTCTCTGTAACCAACGAAGCTGTTCGCAAGCTGGTTTACACTCCCGACATCCACATCGTGAACCTCACCATCGATGGCAAGGAGTGCACCGCTATCTTGAAGGACATTCAGTTCCACCCCGTAAAGGACACCATCCTCCACATGGACTTCCTGCAGGTTGTAGCCGACAAACCCATCGTTATGGAGGTTCCCACCACACTGACCGGTCTTGCTGCCGGTGTTAAGCTTGGTGGTAAGCTGCAGCAGGCTATCCGCAAGATCAAGGTGAAGGCTCTCTATGCCAACATCCCCGAGCGCTTGACCGTTGACGTTACCGAGCTTGGCCTTGGCAAGTCAATCAAGGTAGGCGACCTCGCATTCGAGAACCTCGAGCTCGTGACACCCGCTCAGACCGTTGTTTGCAGCGTAGCTGCTACACGTGCTTCACGCGAGGCTGCACAGGGCAAGTAATAGCGAGACTGCTTCGTTTAGGGTTGAGAGTTGAGGGTATAGGTCCCCGCTTTCAACCCTTTTTTATGCTCAGAGACAGAAGAATTACTTAAGGAGTTCAGGAGCTCCTAAAAGATACACAACAAAAAAAGCAATGAAATACCTGATTGTAGGCTTAGGCAACCCGGGTTACGAGTACGACGGCACGCGCCACAACATCGGATTCCGCGTAGTGGACACACTGGCCAAGGCTGCCGGCGTGGCATGGGAAGACAAGCGCTACGGATTCGTAGCCAATATGAGGGTAAAGAACGCACAGATCGTGTTGCTCAAGCCCACCACCTTCATGAACCTCAGCGGCAATGCCGTGCGCTACTGGATGGAGAAGGAGAACATCGCACCCGAGAACCTGCTCATCGTAGTAGACGACCTCTCGCTACCCACAGGCACCCTGCGGCTCCGCGGGAAAGGCAGCGACGGCGGACACAACGGCCTTAAGCACATAGCCCAGCTGATAGGGCAAAACTATGCCCGACTGAAGTTCGGCATCGGCAACGAGTTTCCCCGTGGCGCGCAAGTGGACTTCGTGCTCGGCAAGTTCGACACCGACGACGAGGCCATCATAGAGAAGCAGCTACCCACAGCCTGCGACATCATCAAGAGCTTCTGCCTCGCAGGACTCACCATCACGATGAATCAGTACAACAAAAGAAAGTTAGAAACTAAAAATGAATAATTAAGACAAGCGGTATCCGATTTTTTAACTTTCAACTTCTAATTTTTCATTCATTCTAATGGAAGCACGTATCGACAAATGGTTATGGGCCGTACGCCTCTACAAGACCCGCTCGATGGCGACAGATGCCTGCAAGAAGGGACAAGTGACAATGAACGGCACCACAATGAAACCCTCGAAAACCATCAAGGAGGGCGACGTGGTGAGCGTGCGCAAGCCACCCATCACCTACACCTTCCGTGTGCTGAAAGCGATAGAGAACCGCGTGGGCGCCAAGCTCGTGCCCGAGATGCTCGAGAACATCACCCCCAAGGAGCAGTACGACCTCCTTGAGATGAGCAAGATAAGCGGATTCGCCAACCGCATGCGAGGCACCGGACGCCCCACGAAGAAGGAACGCCGCGACCTCGACGAGTTCCTCAGCGACGACTTCGGCACCGGCTTCCTCTTCTTTGATGACGAAGAAGAGGAGATGGAGTAGCACAGAGAGAAGCATCCATCCATTACCAATATATAAGAAAGTTCCCGACTTCAACGCTGAAGTGGGGAGCTTAACTTATCATCAGAGAGGGAGAGGCCTTATCGCTTGGCCACCAATTCGGCAATCTTAACAATGGTCATCATAGCCTTCTGCATCGAGCCCACCGGCACAAACTCATAACGGCTGTGGAAATTCACACCACCAGCAAAGATATTCGGACAAGGCAACCCCTTGAAAGAGAGCTGTGCGCCATCGGTACCACCACGAATAGGCTTTATCTTGGGCTCCACACCCACCTCACGCATGGCTTGGCAAGCGATATCGACAACGTATATCACAGGCTCCACCACCTCACGCATGTTGGCATACTGGTCATTGATGTCAAGTGTAGCGGTACCCATGCCATACTTCTTGTTGAGGTCGGCCACACACATCTGCAACAACTCCTTGCGCTTGTTGAAGATCTCAGCACTGTGGTCACGGATGATATAGCTGAGCGTAGTCTCCTCCACCCCACCATTTATACCTACGAGATGGAAGAACCCCTCGTACCCCTCGGTACATTCGGGGACCTCGTGCTTAGGCAGCATACCTATAAGTTCTGCAGCCACACGCATAGAATTCAACATCTTATCCTTGGCATAGCCAGGGTGCACATTGCGTCCCTTGATAGTGATACGTGCCGAAGCTGCGTTGAAGTTCTCATACTCCAGCTCACCCACTTCGCCACCATCCATCGTATAGGCCCAGTCGCAGCCAAACAACTTCACGTCAAACTTATGCGCACCAAGGCCAATCTCCTCGTCGGGATTGAACCCGATGCGTATCCGCCCGTGCTCAATCTCGGGATGAGACTGCAGATAGGCGATAGCCGAAACAATCTCGGCCACACCAGCCTTATCGTCAGCACCAAGCAGCGTACGTCCGTCAGTCACGATGAGGTCATCACCGACATAGCGCAACAATTCCGGGAACTCAGCCGTAGCGAGCACCGTGTGGTCCTCGGCCGAAAGCACGATATCCGTACCATTATAATTCTCCACGACGCGCGGATTCACATCCTTGCCGCTCACATCGGGACTCGTGTCCACGTGGGCAATAAAACCAACGGTAGGCACCGTCCGTACAGTATTGGCAGGCAGTGTAGCAAAGAGGTACCCATACTCATCGAGTGTAATCTCCTCAAGCCCCATCGCCTCCAACTCTGTGCGGAGCATCTTCACAAACTCCATCTGCCCAGAGGTGCTGGGCGTCACTCCAGCCTCATCGGCCGACTGAGTATCAATGCGCACATAGCGCAAGAATCTATTTACCAAATCCATATTCTACAGTTTTCTGTCGCTAAGTTACAACAACTTCGGCAAACTTGGAAATATCGCCACATTTTTTTGTCACTGTTGATTGTTTTTGGAGATTATCTCCCGTCGGCAGCCTGACTCACAGACAGAAATTAGGCGGCGGCTCGGAAAAACCCAAATAAAAATTTGGTTTTTCGCTCGCCTTGCACTGTCTTTAGTCTGTTTTTACAGACAGAAATTAGGCGGCGGCTCGGAAAAACTCAAATAAAATTTGGTTTTTCGCTCGCCTTGCACTAATTTTGCCACGTCTTTTGCGCTTGTGGCGAAATTGGTAGACGCGCCAGACTTAGGATCTGGTGTAGTGATACGTGTAGGTTCGAGTCCTATCAGGCGCACAATCTCTTTTTTTTAGAGGACTTTTCCGTAGAAAGGTTCTCTTTTCTTTTTCCCTCACGGCAGCTGAAACATGTTGCAAAACATAAAAAGTTTTCCAGCTTAAAAGTTGCAATGTAGGGAAATATCAAGTACCTTTGCGAAAAAGATAATCACATCATTTATTAACGACACTTAAATTATGGAAGAACTTAAAGGAACAAAGACCGAAAAGAATCTATGGACCGCATTTGCCGGTGAGTCACAGGCACGCAACAAGTATACATACTTCGCATCAAAAGCAAAGAAGGAGGGTTATGAGCAGATTGCAGCAATCTTCCAGGAGACTGCAGACAACGAGAAGGAACATGCAAAGATGTGGTTCAAACTGTTGGGCGGCATCGGCAGCACTGCCGAGAACTTGGTAGCCGCTGCCGCTGGCGAGCACGAGGAGTGGACTGACATGTATGCCCAAATGGCCGTAGAGGCTCGCGAAGAGGGTTTCGGCTACATTGCCGAACTTTTCGAGGGAGTAGCAGCCATTGAAAAGGAGCACGAAGAGCGTTATCTCAAGTTGCTCGAAAATGTGAAAGGCAAGCTCGTATTCTCACGCGATGGCGACTGCATCTGGCAGTGCCGCAACTGCGGTCACATCCACGTGGGCAAAGAGGCTCCCGAGGTATGCCCCGTATGCAACCATTCGCAGGCCTATTTCCAAATCAAGCCGAATAACTATTGATTTTATGGATAAATGATTGGACAGCCGCCTCGAATCCTCGAAGGCGGCTGTTTAGGTTACAGTGAAGAGTAACGCTAAATAATCAAGTGTTTTTTAAGAAATTTCACAGCACAACATATTAGTATATCTCAATTATTATTGTAATTTTGTAGGTGTATATAATAAATAGAAAATTATGATGGACAAATTCTTGGCTTTAGAGCTCCCCATGCAGGTCTTCTGGGGGCTGGCGATTATCTCAAGTGTCTTCTTTCTGGTGCAAACAATCATGGCATTCCTTGGCCTTGATGCCGATACCGACGACGGTGCAGGATTCGAGGACGTAGAGATGGGTGGTGTGTCAGGCTACTTCTCTTTCCGAAACTTGGTGAACTTCATGCTCGGATATGGATGGGGAGGTATAGTGCTGCACGATGTAATACCTAACCTGATGTGGCTGCAAGTAGCCGCTCTGGGAATTGGCGTGCTTTTCGTCATCATCTTTGTCTTCATACTGCGGCAGATAATGAAATTGTCGACCGACAAGACTTTCCATATAGAAGAGGCCATAGGCCTAATTGCCGACACCTATTTGCGTATCCCTGGTGAAAAGAAGGGCAGCGGCAAGGTGATGGTGAGCGTACGCGGTTCTATGCACGAGATTGAGGCCATAACCGAGGGCGAAGCAATCCCGACCGGAGCCAAGGTGCGTGTAGTCAAGGCTATCGGCACCGATTTGTTAGAGGTGGAGCGCATATAAAGTGACATAGAGAAACTGTAATATTAACTCTTTAATAACAACAATTATGAACATTGCATTCTTAGGACTGATTCTCGTGGTTGTAGTGTTTGCAACCTTTGCAGCAATCATTCGTCGTTACAGACGTTGCCCGTCGGACAAGATTTTAGTAGTTTATGGAAAGACAGGTGGCGGTTCGGCCAAATGTATCCACGGAGGCGGCAAGTTCGTATGGCCTATCATCCAAGACTACGCCTACTTGAACCTGACTCCGATATCCATTGATGCCAACCTGACCAATGCCTTGTCACGTCAGAATATTCGTGTGGACGTTCCTTGCCGCTTTACCGTAGGTATCTCTACCGAGGCCGATTCGATGAACAATGCCGCCGAGCGACTGCTCGGCCTCACATCGAACGAGATCCAGGAGCTCGCCCGTGATATCCTCTTCGGCCAGTTGCGTCTGGTTATCGCTACCATGTCCATTGAGGAGATCAACAGCGACCGTGACAAGTTCCTCGACAACATCTCCAAGAACGTGGAGGTAGAGTTGAAGAAGATTGGCCTGCGCCTCATCAACGTAAACGTAACCGACATCAAGGACGAGTCTGGCTACATCGAGGCTCTCGGTAAGGAGGCTGCCGCCAAGGCCATCAACGAAGCAAAGGTTAGCGTGGCCGAGCAGGACAAGTATGGTGAAATCGGTAAGGCCGAGGCTGTGCGTGATACCCGTATCAAGACTTCAGAGGCTAACGCTATCGCTGTAAAGGGTGAGAACAACGCCCAGATTGAGATTGCCAACTCTAACGCATTCCGCCGCGAGAAGGAGGCCGAGGCCAACCGCCTGGCTACTGCTGCCGAGAAGGTACAGCAGGCTAAGGCCTTGCAAGAGGCTTATGCTGCCGAGAAGGAGGCCGAGCTTGCCCGTGCCGAGCGTGAGCGTTCAACCCAACAGGCCAACATCATCGTGCCCGAGGAGATTGAGAAGCGTCGTCGTATCATCGAGGCTGAAGCCGAGGCCGAGAAAGTCCGTGTAAATGCAAAGGGTGAGGCTGATGCTATCTTCGCCAAGATGGAGGCCGAGGCTAAGGGTCTCTACGAAATCCTTACCAAGCAAGCTGCCGGTTATGACAAGATGGTAGAGGCTGCCGGGGGCGATGCCAACAAGGCTTATATGCTACTGTTGCTCGAGAAGCTGCCTGAGCTGGTTAAGATACAGGTTGAGGCTGTCAAGGGTGTCAATATCGACCACGTTACCGTATGGGATTCGGGCAATGGTGCCGATGGCAAGGGTTCTACCGCCAACTTCGTATCTGGTCTGATGAAGTCTGTCCCTCCGTTGAGCGACCTTTTTGACCTTGCCGGAATGAATCTTCCCGAGTACCTGGGCAAGAAGAGCCAGGCACAGGACGTAACTCCTATCGAGGAGAATAAGTAAACAGCTTATCTTTCCTATAATAAGAGGCAGGGATTAGATGATCCCTGCCTCATTCTTTTCATAGAGCCTGAGTGCAGCTATCGTAGTTTCTTGTACCTACAATAAGCATCATATAGGTAGTGGAGTTCCTCCTTACGCATACCTAACGACTTCAGGCGAGCGAAGTCGGCCAGCACCTCATCAGCCAACGAATGCGTGTCACGATACAGCACACCATCTATCTCCACTTCTTCACACGGCATCGCCTCCAGCAGCTTATCGGCACGTAGCAAACAACCGAAACAGCTGTCGCGCTTGCCCAACATCCAATAATTATATCCTGCATATCTCCAGTCGGTGTCAGTGAGCTCTTCCACATGCTCGGTCATCATACGCTCGTAATACTTGGCCGCCTGCTCATACCTATGGGCAAACAAGTTACACTCTGCCAAGAGGCGCACCGACTTAAGCGACTCCGGGTGGTGATAATCAATCTTATGCAGACGAGGAAGCGCCTTTTCAAACTCACCTTCCTCACGCAGTATCTCAGCTATGTGGAATGTGAGACTGAGGTTATCGGGCTTCAGGCTCTCGGCTATTTCGTAATATTTCAACGCATTAGCATTATCAGAAACGGCACGGTAACACTGAGCCAGATGCAATACCGTCCAGTAACTATCGGGGTGCAATATATCGGCCTTCACATAAGCCTCTATGGCCTCCTCATGCAGTCCATACTTCTGATAGCATAGTCCCAGCTGCTGCAATTGCGTAGCCTCCATACAGTCGGGATGCCACTCCTCGAGCAACGAAAAATAACCTATAGCAAGCCAGTAGTCCTTGCGCTTGATGTTCAAGCCTATGAGTTTGAACAGACGCTCCGACTCAGCCGTCACGCAGCCACATAACGGGTTATCACTGCTGATGCAATAAGCAAACGGCTGGAAGGGGTCGTCAAACTCCTGCACGTTAGGAAAGAGTTTGAAGAATCTATACAGGTTCTGCACATACTGACGTATGAGGCTCTGCGTCGTCTGCCTGCTCATCCGTTTCAAGTCGGGTATGTCTGCATTCTCCTTCATGGCCGTGTTCTGCTCTTCGAGCTGTGCCATCATCGCGTCACGTTGCATCTGCGGTATCTCGCGTATGGCATAGCAGAAGGAGTATTTGTCAGAGTCGCACATGAAGTTCGACTGCAGTATCATCTTGGCTATTGGACTGCTGCTGTCATTCCCTACGATACCCAGCATATCGGCTTGCCACACATCGAACGGGCGGAACCAGTTGCATATCATATAGAAGAAGGGATAACGCTTCAGTTGCGAGAAGGTGCTCATATTCACATCAGCTCCTTCCATCTGCCACTCGGTGATTTCGCGCATACTCTCTTCCAGCCCGCTTTCGTGCATCCACTGTTCCCAGTCGGGGTTGATGTCATCAGAGTCCTCCTTCATAATGCCCGGCATACGGCGAAGCTTGGGGTTCTTCATCAGTTCGGGGATAATCTCCTCGCGCATCTTGCGGTTTATCTCCTCGGTATCGGCACTGCGGGTGAACTGCAGGATGACGTCACATACTTGGGCTGCAAATACCGGGTCATCGGTCAGCAGGCTGAGCCGTGCTTCCACCTCGCTATAGTAGCCTATGCGGTCGGCCCAGCAGTAGCAAGTGATAACGATACCCACCAGAGCACGTGTGCTTACCGTAGCCTTCGAGTGATAGTAGGCATCGCAGAGGAAGAGCAGTTTCAAGGGGTCGAACATACGCAACAGGCTCAGCATCACCGCACTCACGATAGTGCATTGATCGCCTTCCGTGATGGTCGACGATAGGAGCAACTTGTCCACCTCGGCTGCCATAGCAGCATTCCACGCGCCCCCCGTCCACAGGTCAGTGAAGAGGGAGTTAAGCTGTCTGTCGTGTGCCGCAGCCAGTTGTTTCATTTCCTCCGCGCCACGTGTGTTGCGTATGCCCTCACCGAAGGCCTCCAACTGCAGCTGGTATACGTGAAGCGACTCCCGCCGTGCCGCCCTACTCTGTGCCGTGTAATAGGGCATCTCTTTGGCAGCATGTGTGGCAATGGTGCAGCGGTCGGCAATCATCAGGGCATGCCCTACCAACTGACGGTATACGCGATCGCGCTCCGTATCCTCGGCACCTTGATTGAAGTAGTCGAGCAGCGCATCATACGTAGCGATGATACCGCTGAGTTCATACTCCAGTTCCGTGAGTTCGGCTTTGCGTACCGCATCGAGCAAGATCTCAAGAAAGAGATAGAACTGTCGTTTCTCAATATGTTCGGTCCAACGACCCGATAGGATATTTATCTTCACAACATTTCTTTTTTATTTATTCCTCGTGCAGTCTTTCAACAAAGTTGATTTAAGTAGCAACTCAGTTACTGCAACCATTCTCATTTGACATTATTTATCTATGCAAAGATACGAAGAAACAAGTGAGAAATACGAAACTTGTTTCAGTATTTTTCACCGCGAGTGCAGTACATCTTCGCGGTTTACCGCAAAGATAACAGCTTTTTAGCAAAAGTCGTTCATTTTACGGCAGTTTTATAGATAAAGAAAAGAAAACTTGATTTCTTGAATAAAAAGGAGAGAATTGTCAGAAAAAATGCCTAACTTCGCTTCCTATAAGAAACACACAAAAGATAATTATGAAAAAGACACTGATGAGTTTGTTTATCATGGCGACACTGTTCGCCTGCACCTTTACGGCAAGTGCCAAGAATGTATGGCCCGACGGCACGGAGATGTCAGAGTGGTTCAAACGTACGAAAAAGGTGAAGCCCGCCGCCCTGTACGACATTACCGAGCATGGCGTGGTTTGCGATAGCACCCTGCTACAGACCGAGCAGATACAGGCTGTCATCGACAAGGCTGCAGCCAACGGAGGCGGCACCATCGTGATTCCCGAAGGCACATTCTTGAGCGGCTCGCTCTTCTTCAAACCGGGTACACACCTGCACCTCAACCCCGGAGCCGTACTCAAGGGTAGCGACTTCATCGGCGATTTCCGGCTGATAGACACCCGTATGGAGGGACAGAATCTCAAGTACTTTGCCGCATTGGTCAACGCCATCGACTGCGACGGATTCCACCTCACGGGCAAGGGCACCATCAACGGCAACGGACTGCGCTACTGGAAGCAGTTCTGGATTCGCCGCGAATACAATCGCCAGTGCACCAACCTCGAAGAGATGCGTCCCCGCCTGGTGTTCATCCAAAACAGCGACGACGTGCACCTTGAGGGCGTACGCCTCATCAATTCGCCCTTCTGGACCACACACCTCTACCAGTGCAACCGCGTGAAACTCATCGACCTCTACATATTCGCCCCTGCAGCCCCTGTGAAGGCTCCCAGCAGCGATGCCATCGACATCGACGTATGCACCGATGTACACGTCAAGGGATGCTACTTCTCTGTGAACGACGATGCCATAGCCCTCAAGGGCGGTAAGGGACCTTGGGCACATCTGGATAAGGTGAACAATGGTCCGAACCGCAACATCCTCATCGAGGACTGCACCTATGGTTTCTGCCACAGCATGCTCACCTGCGGTAGCGAATCACTGCACAACCACAATATCGTGCTTCGCAACTGCGAGGTGAAGGACGCTACCCGTATGCTGTGGCTCAAGATGCGCCCCGATACCGAGCAGAACTACGAGTATATCACCGTGGAGGGCATCAGAGGCAACGTGAAAAGCATGCTCTTCGTAAAACCCTGGACCCAGTTCTTTGACCTTAAGGACCGCGAAGATAAGCCTTATTCTTATTCTTCGAATGTTACGTTGCGCGATATCAAGCTCGACTGCCAAATCGTGTTTGATGTGATTAGCAATATCAAACGGTATAACCTCAAGGACTTCAGATTTGAAGATATAGAGGTCAACGCCTCAGATAAGCCGGAGATACGCAAGGATTATGTTGAGAATTTCACCTTGAAGAATGTGAAGGTAAACGGCGAAAGAGTGGAATAGAAAAATAAATCGAACAGATAGTTTGCCCAAGTAACGGAATCGTGCTAAATTTGCACGTATATTCACAAAATAAGGATGACAAACTTTGCAATGATACTCATGGCTTCGCTCCCTACTTCCTGGAAGGTTGTAGGGGGTGTGTTGATAGTGGTAACGTTGGTAGCCGTCGTGCTGTCCGTGATTAAGGCGCGCGAGGCTGGTGCGCTGAAGAAAGAGGTGGAAGAGTTGCGCGACACCATACGCATGATGCGCTACGAAGAGACCAACCTATCGCGCATGCTACACACTGCCGGCAAGTATCCCGAGCCGATGGAACAGGGCGAAGAAACGGGCGAAGAGAATACGGAAATAGCTGAAATAACAGAAGAGCCCGTGATAGCCGAAACAGCAGAAACACCCGAAGAGCCTGAGATTTCAGAGAAGACTGAGAGAACTGAAGAAATTGAAGGAATTGAGGAGACCGAGAAAACAGAGTTCTCAAAGGACTCCGAGGAGACTGTGGAGACTGAGGAGGCTGAAAGAGCAGAAGTACCCGAAGAGACAGAGGTTACAGGAGAGGCCGTGAGCACCGAGGCACCCGGACTTCCCGAACCGCCCCAAGAAAAGGAGCCACCCCGCAAGCAGGCCATCAACGAACGCCGTCCAGCCATCCCCACCGACCTGTTTGCCGCCTGGTTTGAAGAGAACGAGCAGGTGCAGGAGGCACCCCCCGCAGAAGCAACGCCCGTAGCCACAGAGACTGCAGCCCCCATCGTGCGAGCCGAAGAGGTAGCCGAGAGCACCGAGCATCCAGATTACTCCGAGGGGTCAGAGACCGCTGAGAATCTCGCCACGGAAGCACCGACAATAGTGGCATCCACTGCAGAGGAAGAGCAACCGGCAACCGCCATGGCAGCCGACCAAATCCAAGAAGCAGCTACACCCATTGCATTGGGCAAAGAGGACGAACGATTCTGCCGCAAGCTCGAACGCATCGTAAACTCACGCATGAAGAACCCTAACCTGAATATCGACATCATAGCTGCACAGTTTGGCATAGGACGCACCAACTTCTACCGCAAGGTGCGCGAACTGATGGGCATATCGCCCAACGACTACCTGCGCAAGTGCCGCATGGAGCGTGCCGCAGAGCTGCTCTGCAACTCCGAACTCCCCATTGCCGATGTATGTGCCCAAGTAGGAATACCCGACGCACAATACTTCAGCCGTGTTTTCAAGAGCTATTTCGGCACTCCACCATCAACTTACAGAGAACAAAAGTCCAACGGATAATAGATAATTCCACCGTTTTTATATACCTTTGCACGTTTTTTAACGAAGAAATATACAACATCGATATGATAAGCAAAATAGAAGCACTCATGACTGAGGTGGAGACCCTCAGTGCCAATAGCGCAGAAGAGTTGGAAGCACTGCGCATCAAGTACCTAAGCAAGAAGGGTGCCATCAATGACCTGATGGCCGACTTCCGTAACGTACCCGCCGACCAGAAGAAAGAGGTAGGCATGCGCCTCAACGCACTGAAGACACGCGCCACGGAGCGCATAGCAGAACTGAAGGAGGCATTCGAGACCAACGACAGCGGAGCAGCCGAGATGGATCTCACACGTACCGCCTACCCCATCAAACTGGGCACACGTCACCCACTCTCCATCGTGAAAAACGAGATTATCGACATCTTTGCACGCATGGGCTTTGCCTTGGCCGACGGTCCTGAGGTAGAAGACGACTGGCACGTGTTCTCTTCTATGAACTTTGCTGAAGACCACCCCGCACGCGACATGCAGGACACCTTCTTCATAGAGGCACATCCCGACATCATCCTGCGCACCCACACCTCATCGGTGCAGAGCCGTGTGATGGAAACCAGCCAGCCCCCTATCCGCATCATCTGCCCCGGTCGCGTATACCGCAACGAGGCCATCAGCTACCGTGCACACTGCTTCTTCCATCAGGTAGAGGCACTCTACGTAGACAAGAACGTGTCGTTCACCGACCTCAAGCAAGCCCTGCTGCTCTTTGCCAAGGAGATGTTTGGCGAGGAGACCAAGATACGCCTGCGTCCCTCATACTTCCCCTTCACCGAGCCCTCAGCCGAGATGGACATCAGCTGCAACATCTGCGGCGGCAAGGGTTGCCCCTTCTGCAAGGGTACCGGCTGGGTAGAGATCCTCGGATGTGGTATGGTAGACCCCAACGTGCTCGAAGCCAACGGCATCGACAGCAAGGTCTACTCGGGCTATGCCCTCGGCATGGGTATCGAACGCATCACCAACCTCAAGTATCAGGTGAAAGACCTGCGCATGTTCTCCGAAAACGATGTCCGATTCCTGAAGGAATTTGAGGCGGCAAACTAATTCATAAAGGATGGCACGCAATCGCGTGCCATTTTAGTAATATATTGCGCGTTCAGCGAAAACAAAACAATAAAGTGTATGAATAGCGAAAGACCTCTCATATTGATTTCGAATGATGATGGCTACAAAGCACGTGGCATCAACTTCCTGGTCGAACTGCTATCACCAATGGCTGACATCATCGTGATGGCTCCCGATGGGGGACGTTCGGGAATGGGGTGTGCCATTACCTCTACCCAGCCAGTATACTACAGCTTGGTGAGCGAGCATGAAGGCGTCACCATCTATCGCTGCTCGGGAACACCGGTCGACTGCATCAAGATGGCACTGCATGAGTTCACAGACCGCCAGCCCGACATGATTATCGGTGGCATCAACCATGGCGACAACTCGGGAATCAACGTGCACTACTCGGGCACGATGGGCATCGTCATCGAGGGTTGCATGAAAGGTATCCCCTCGGTAGGATTCTCGCTCGACAACCATTCGCCCGAGGCTGATTTCGAACCTTGTGCCCCCTACATCAAGAAAATTGTGGAGCAAGTACTTGAGCATGGCCTGCCCAATGGCACCTGTCTCAACGTAAACTTCCCCGCTACACCCATCTATGAAGGTGTGAAGGTGTGCCGCATGGCCAAGGGTGAGTGGACACAGGAGTGGGAAAAGCATCCGCATCCGCGTGGTGGCAACTACTTCTGGCTGGTGGGCAGCTTCTGCCTGCGCGATGAATATCCGCACGATGCCGACCGCCCCAACCTCACCAATGGTTACGTAGCCGTGACACCTATACAGATAGACATGACCGACTACCGCATGATGGAGGAGATGATAAACGACTGGGATCTCGGATAACAGACAGCCTAAATTATCCCCAAAACTCTATAGGGATTTAGAGAATCTTGCCAAACCCATCCACAATGAAATACTACATCATAGCAGGCGAAGCCTCAGGCGACCTGCACGCATCGAACCTCATGCGTGCACTCAAGGCGAAAGACCCGGAAGCAGAGTTCCGTTACTTTGGAGGTGACCTAATGGCTGCCGTAGGAGGCACGCTCGTAAAGCACTACCGCGAACTGGCCTACATGGGATTCATACAGGTAGCGATCCATGCACGCACCATCCTGCGCAATATGCACCTGTGCAAGGAGGACATCGTGGCCTGGTCACCCAATGTGGTGATACTTGTCGACTACCCCGGCTTCAATCTCTCCATCGCCAAGTATGTGAAGACACATACACAAATCCCCGTCCACTACTACATATCGCCCAAGATATGGGCATGGAAGGAGTATCGCATCAAGGACATACGCCGTTATGTAGACGAGATGTTCTCTATCCTACCCTTCGAAGTTCCTTTCTATGCCAAACACGGATATCCCATACACTATGTAGGCAACCCCTGTGTAGATGCCGTGTCCCAATTCAAGGCGCAATATAAGGAAACACGAGAGGGATTCTGCACCCGCCATGGACTTGACCCCGAACGCCCTATCGTGGCACTGCTCGCCGGAAGCCGCAAGCAGGAGATAAAGGATAATCTGCCCATCATGCTGGCTGCTACCAAGCACTTCACGCCAGGTCGAGCATATCGCAGAACCAACATGAAGGACCACCAGTGGGTAATAGCCGGTGCACCTGGTATCGACAAAGAGATGTATGGAGAGCTCTTTGCTAAATCAGAGACGACACGAGGCGTTACTGTCGTTTACGGTGAGACCTATGCCCTGCTCAGCCACTCCTATGCCGCAATGGTAACATCAGGTACCGCCACACTGGAAACAGCATTGTTCCGCGTGCCGCAAGTGGTGTGCTACTATATCATGTGTGGCAAGGTGGTATCTTGGTTGCGCAGACTGGTGCTCAAGGTGGAGTACATCTCGCTGGTAAACCTTGTGGCAAACTTCCCCGTGGTGCGCGAACTCGTGGCCGATGAGATGCGCGAGCGCGAACTCAAGGAAGCCCTCGAGCAAATACTGCTCGATGAGTTCTTCCGCAACCGTATGTTCGACGAGTACGACAAGATGGTGCTCAGTCCCTTGGGTGAGCCCGGTGCTTCTGAACATACGGCAGAAAAAATGATGGAACTGTTAAGAGCGAGAGGTTAAGGGAAAGGTTTTCTGCTTTATCAGTCCTTAATAGTCCTTATCATTGCCCACCTCACAAACCACATACACAAAGGTATGGTGAGCAAACTGCTGCTCTACAAGTCCGAAGCGAACAAACTGTGCAAGCAACTTTACCGCCCGATGTCGAGGCAAATGCCCGAGACGGGCAAAGCGGTTCAAGGTCAGTGGTTCGGGCGCATCGGTGAGCAAACGTAGCAGGCTTTGTTCGCGCTGGGTGAAGGGAAGCAGGGTATTGGTATCGTCGGTAGCTTCGCGCCAAAGAGCCATCTGCACGGGCGATGCCACGATATTCTCATCGGCAATGCGCACGAAAGCACACCATCGGCCATCATCGAGCTGGGCACGCACGGGGAGCGTCCCCGCAGCATCCACCTCGGCAATCACCACATTGTGCCCCTCCACACGATGGATACTCATACGGCACTCCACAGGCGGCATGCAATAAAGCGAGGCGGCAGCCTCTACCATATAAATCTCCTCATCGCTACGTACACCGGCAATCTTGCCATTGTCTTTCACGCCTATGAGCAGCCTACCTCCATCCGTATTGGCAAAAGCCGATAGGGTGCGCGCAATCTTGCGTGCATCGGAGATTTCGTACTTGAAATCCTGCTGCTGATGTTCGCCCTCGGCGATGAGACGGTGGAGCATTTGTGGCAAGTTGAAAATGGAAAGATGAAAGTTTGAAGGACAGTGTCAAGTTGAAAACTGAAAGTGGAAAGATGAAAACAGAGAGTGAAAAGTAATCATCCGAAAGGCACAACTTTCCACTTTCATCGTTCAACTTTCAACTTTAGTAAGTCCCATTTCTTTGGCTTTCTTCATCATATACTCGTAGGCGGCATCGTGTTCGTTGGGGATGACACCGTCAAGGATGGCATCCTTGATGCTGCTCTTGAGTGCTCCCACCTCGGCACAGGGGGTGAGGCCGAAGGTACGCATGATTTCGTCACCATCGACCGGGGGTTGGAAGTTGCGTATGCGGTCGCGCTCCTCAAGGTCTTTTAGCTTCACACGTACGAGTCGGAAGTTATCGAGGAAACGCTGCTTGCGCAGTTCGTTTTTCGATGTGATATCGGCTTCGCACAGCATCATCAGGTCATCGATATCATCACCCGCCTCGAAGAGCAGACGGCGTACGGCACTGTCGGTCACCTCCTCATCGGCAATGGCAATGGGACGCATGTGCAGTCCTACGAGTTTCTGCACGTATTTCATTTTCTCGTTGAGCGGTAGCTTCATCGAACGGAAGATATTGGGTATCATCTTCTCGCCTATGTAGTTGTGGTTGTGGAATGTCCATCCTAACCGCGGATCCCAACGCTTGGTGCGTGGCTTGCCAATGTCGTGCAACAAGGCTGCCCAGCGCAACCACAGATTGTCGGTATGGCGGGCTATGTTGTCGAGCACTTCGAGGGTGTGGTAGAAATTATCTTTGTGGGCACGCCCGTTCACCGTCTCTATACCCTGCAGCGCTGCCAATTCGGGAAAGATGAGTGGCAACAGGCCACAGCGGTCAAGCTCCACAAACCCCTTCGAGGGTATAGGCGAAGCGATGATTTTATTCAGTTCGTCGATGATGCGTTCCTTGGAGATAATCTTGATGCGCTCAGCGTTGCGTGTGAGCGACTCGAAGGTCTCCTCCTCAATGTAAAAGTTGAGCTGCGTGGCAAAGCGTATGCAGCGCATCATACGCAGGGGATCGTCACTGAAGGTCACGTCGGGATCCAAGGGGGTACAGATGAGGCGGTCCTCCATGTCGAGCAGTCCATCGAAGGGGTCGGTAAGCTCTCCATAGCGCTCGGCATTGAGGCATACGGCGAGAGCGTTGATGGTAAAGTCACGACGGTTCTGGTCGTCCTCCAACGTACCATCCTCTACGATGGGCTTGCGCGAATCGTGGGTATACGACTCCTTGCGTGCCCCAACGAACTCCACCTCCATATCGTGCCACTTGAGCTGTGCGGTACCAAAGTTCCGGAAAATGCTCACATGGGCACCACGCCCGAGTTTCTTACGCAGAGCCTCAGCCATACGTATGCCACTACCCACAACTACTACATCAATATCTTTTGATAGACGCTCCAGGTAGAGGTCGCGCACGTAGCCGCCCACCACATAACATTCGAGACCCAGCTCATCGGCCGTCTCGCCTATGAGATGAAAAAGTTTGGTGTCGAAGAGTCGCTTCAGTTCCTCAGGAGATATATGTTTCATAAACCTGTCCAGAATAAGGATTTGTTTCTTAAATGTCCGCGAAGTTAGTCAAAAAAAATCGTTTTCTGCCGCTTATAGGCTTCCCTTTTCACTTTTTTATTGTTTTCTGCACGAAAACTGAAGGATTAGTTGTACTTTTACAGCGAAATAACGAAGCCTGCATGATGAAAACAAAACCAATCGCCATAATGCTCCTTGCCACACTGATGGCAGGATGCACCGAAGATGTAGAACGCCAGGCTCAGCCCTACCTTGAGCGGGCCGAGCAGTCATACACCACTAAACAGTACAGCCTCGCCAAGCTTCAGCTTGACAGTATCAAGCTCCTCTATCCCAAAGCATTCGAGACCCGCAAGCGGGCACAGCAGCTACAGGTGCGGGTAGAGTTAGACGAGGCTGTTGCCGGCAAGCAATATACCGACAGTCTGTTGACCGATACCCGAGCACGGCTATCTCCCCTCACCGCACAGCTCCAGCTCGACAAGGATGCCCGCTACCAAGATGTGGGGCACTACTACTCGGGGCGCCATCGTGCCGAGCAGCAGGTGGGTCGTAGCTACCTTCGCCCGCAGGTGAGCGAGCAGGGCGAATGCTCCATCGTCGCATTCTATCGCGGCAAGGCAGTAGGGGCACACACCCTTCGCCTCACCGCCCCTGACGGCACTTTCATGGAGCTGAGAGCACAGGCAGAGCCATATTTCACGACAGATGCATTGGGCCGTACGGAACGTACCGATTATGCAGTACCTGCCGATGCCGGCATCGCTTCGTTTGTAGCGCAGTGCCAATCGCTCCCCCGTGTCACTCTCATGGGGCAGAGCGGTAACGCATCACTCCCCTTCGGCAAGCATGAGGCCAAGGCTCTGGAGCAGGTGTGTGAGCTGGCTTCGCTGTTGCGCCTGATCAACGAGCTGGAACGACAGTCGGACGAGCTGACCCGACGCATCGAGTTCTTCAGCAACATCCACAGACAGCAAGCTGCCGCTCAGTGACAAATAAAAAAGCTCCCTCCCAATAAAGAGAAGGAGCTTTTTCATTCAATCAATGACCTATCCCCCCCCTAAGCCATAGATTCCACCAATACGGGCATACACCAAAGCTATTTGCAGAGACAGGAAACTGAACGTAACTTTGCAATATGAATCTTGCGAAGATAGGCTGCACTCAATTTGTAACCAGCAAGCAAGCTTGCGTTACGTTCGTTTGCACTATCTTTGCAACGTGAAGAAACAATAAGGACACGAATACGTTTTAGATTCCGAAAAAAGAGATATTATGGCAACAACAAAATTCAAAGGAAACATGGTGCACCTCAACGGCACCTTTGCAGAAGTAGGCGACATAGCCCCTCAAGTGCAACTGACAAAGAAAGACCTCTCGCCATTCACGCTCGACGAGTGTAAGGGCAAGTACGTGGTGATGAACATCTTCCCCAGCATCGACACTGGAGTATGTGCCACCTCGGTGCGCAAGTTCAACCAATTGGCGGCCTCGCAACCCGACACCGTAGTGCTGTGCATCTCGCGCGACCTGCCATTCGCCCAAGGACGCTTTTGTGCTGCCGAAGGCATCGAGAATGTGATGACATTGTCAGATTTCCGCAGAGAATACACCTTCGGCAAGGATTACGGCATAGAGATGACCGATGGTCCCCTGGCTGGGCTCTTGGCCCGTGCCGTAATAGTGATAGCGCCCGACGGTAAGGTATGCCATGCAGAACTGGTGCCCGAGATTACTACCGAGCCCAACTACGATACAGCCCTATCAAGCATCAAGGCATAACAATACCGATCAAGAAAGCAAGGTGCCGGTGACCAATAGGCCATCGGCACCTTGCCGTAATATCAGGCTATTGCTCCCCCTCTGCCTGCTCGTCCTTCTTGATGCGTCCGAAACGGATGATATTGGTGAGGTAGACGGTGAAGACAGGCAACAACATCATACCGGCCAAGGCAAGCAGCACGGAGATGATTTTGCCTACTGCCGTGACTGCCTGGATGCTACATCCGGCGGTAGTGGCGGTCATGCAGGAATACCACAGACAGTCCCAGAAGTCACGCACACCAGGGTTGGTATTGACCTCCAGCACATAGAAAATAAGGCTGCAGTAATATATGAAGGAGAATAGCACTACGATGTAGGTGATGAGCAGTCCTGCCGTGAGGTCGTGGAGCAACCAATAGGCTATAATGGTAAAGGAGATGTAGCCACGAATGAGCGGGATGAAGCGGAAAAGGAACTCCATCTCGGAGGAGAGTTCCACCCCCCACCAGTTGAAGAGCGTGAGGTAGGGCACGATAAGGAGCAGAAAGATGAAGTGGTTCCCGAAATACCGCCACGAATTGTCAGCATTGTACACCTCCACGCCAAACAGGAGGATAAGCAACACGCATATCCAGAACTGCAGGTTCAGGTAGTTGGCATCATCGTAGAAGGGGACACCGTTGAACGTGTCGATGGAGATGCTGATGACCAGCAGTAGGCTCAGCATGAAGGCCGAGAGGTGAAGGGCAAGCTGTATACCTTGTTTGTTCTGCATCTTTGGCTCAGAGTTTATAAAAGAGTGAAAAGTTAACCCACAAACAGCAACAAAAGTTCTGCCGTAAGTCAACTTTTCACTCTAAGAAACCCGAGGACAGCGAACACACTTACTCCTCGCTATAACGTCTCTCGGATATACCTTATCCGCCGTGACGGAATGATTGTTCTCATTTTACACCTTGTCATTCAGGTGCAATATCCCTCGTCCCCTCGGATATCCAATATCCGAGGGTCTTGAGGTAGGGGTCTCTGACCCCTTTGAAGGCATTGCGGGTCATAGAGCCTGATACTCAAAATAGGACGTTTTTGCAGCCCAGTTGGGAAACATTTGCAGCCTAACTGGTGCGCAGATTTCCAGCCTTGAAATCACTGCCATTTTTCGGCAGGTAAACTCGGTCAACTCGGTCAACTCACCTGCTTTCAGGAAGAAGAAAGAGCTTAATATATATAA
>JAFXEF010000032.1 GCA_017520935.1 Bacteroidaceae bacterium
GGTTTTTGTAGGCCTAATCTTTAGTATCGCGCCTCTGTCATTCTTCACGTAGTTGAGGATGACATAGCCGAAAAAGTAACAACATAAAGTATTAACCATAAAAAAACTACAATTATGATCAAGACAGAGAATCTTCAGAAGTACTTCCGCACGGAAGAAGTAGAGACACGCGCCCTGCGCGGAGTAAACATCCAAGTGAGCGAAGGCGAGTTCGTCGCCGTCATGGGTCCCTCGGGCTGTGGCAAGTCTACCCTGCTCAACATCCTCGGCCTCCTCGACAACCCCACCTCAGGCACCTACCACCTGCAGGGCACCGACGTCACCGCCCTCAGCGAAGACGACCGCACGCGTCTGCGCCGTGGTGTCATCGGCTTCGTGTTCCAGAGCTTCAACCTTATCGACGAACTCAACGTGCGCGAGAACATCGAGCTACCTCTTTTATATATGGGCGTGCCAGCTGCCGAACGCGCTCCACGCATCGAAGAGGCCATGGAGCGTATGGGCATCAGCCACCGCGCCCACCACTATCCCCACCAGCTCAGCGGCGGACAGCAGCAGCGCGTAGCCATAGCCCGTGCCGTAGTCACACGCCCACAGATTATCCTTGCCGACGAGCCCACAGGTAACCTCGACTCTGCCAACGGTCGCGAAGTGATGGGCCTCCTGCGCCAGCTCAACGAAGGCGGCACCACCGTTGTCATGGTTACCCACAGCATGCGCGATGCCTCATACGCCACACGCACCATCAACCTCTTCGATGGCGAGGTAGTGGATAAGTTGGAGTCACTCTAACCTCACGCAAAACAAAAACATCATATGAGAAAAAACAAAAACATACAACCAATAAACCGCGAAGACAAAGTAAAAACTTCGCGTAACCGTGGATACGTAATGAAATATCCACGGATACGTGATGAAATATCCGCGGATATTTAATCAAATATCCACGGATACGCAAACAATTCGACAAACCGAACAGAAAAAACAGAAAGTATGAATCAAGAAAACAAACAAACGCTCCTGTCATTTTGAGCAACGCGAAAAATCTCTACAACATACTCTGCGAGATCTTTCACCTTCGTTCAAGATGACAAAAGGCAAGCAAAAAATGAATTATCAAGCCTATGATAAAAATTTATCATACCTTTGACAAAGTTTTGTCGAGCCTATGATAAAAAATTGTCAAGCCTGTGAAAATCCTTGACAACAGTACACAAACTAAAAATTCCGTAGCGCAGCGAGAGCAATATATGCTTGCATAATATTGCCGAGCAAGCAAGGAATCTTAAATGTGCAACATTTATAAACTAAAAAACTCAAATGCTACTACACTACATCAAAATAGCCCTGCGCAACCTGCGCAAATACCCCGCGCAAACCGCCATCTCCGTGCTCGGCCTCGCCGCCGGCTTCGTCTGCCTCTCGCTCTCCGCCCTGTGGATGCACTACGAGAACACCTACGATACGATGCACAAGGACTATGAGCGGATATATGCGTTCCAAACTCCGTATTATGCCAAGGCTGAAGGGAGCGACTGGAATTCCACTCGCCTGCTTACATCCATGACTCTGGCACGGGCACTGCCCACCTTCCCCGAAGTGGAGGCGGCCACTGCTTGCAGGCAAGTAGACAATGGCCTTCTGTATAATGGTATACGTGCCGCGCACTTGGAGACCGACTCCACGTTTCTTAATGTGTTTGACCTGCCGCTCATCGAGGGCAGACACACCTTCCTCTACCGCCCTCACGAAATGGCACTGACCGAGAGCATGGCAAAGCGCCTATTCCCCGACAAGCGCTCACCGCTGGGCGAGACCGTAAAGTTTGGATTCAGCCAATATACAGTGGCGGCTGTGGTACCCGACTGCCCACCGCATAGCATCTTCGATTACGACTGCATCTATCGCTTTATGGAAGGCAACCATGTTTACGACGAAGGCAATACAGGCATGGTCTTTGCCAAGGCTTACGAATTGGCCGATATGGATACGCTGGCCGCTCGTGCCTACCGCTTCAAAGTTTGGGGTGGCAGTAGCGACATACGAATGTTGCCACTCAAGGAGGGGCACCGTCATGGTGGCAACTACCTTAGTTTGAGTTATGCCCATTTGCAGACCTTCTTCCTATGCAGTGTGCTGATGGTGGTGTGTGCGCTTATCAACTACCTGGTACTCTACCTTATCCGTCTGCGCAGTCGCGAGCGTGAGATGGCCTTGCGCATTGTCAATGGTTCCACGGTAGGCGGACTGATGGCGATGTTCCTTATCGAAGTGGCTATCGTGCTCTTTGCAGCGATGGCATTCGGCATGCTGGGTGTAGAGTGGCTGTACAGACCATTCGCACGCTTTGCTTCTATCACTGCTGACTATGGCTACATCATGAGCCGTGCGCTATGGATAATGCTTATCACTGCAGGCATTTGTTTTGTCCTTTGTGTCGTGCCTATTGCCATTGTACGAAACCGCACTCTCACGGGACGTACCCAAAGGAATGATATGTCTCGCAAAATAAGTTCGTTTGTGCAACTTACTGTGAGCATGACTTTCGTGTTCTGTACGATGGTTATGTTCCGTCAGGTGCAGCATTTGCGACATACCGACTGGGGATTCCGCCTCAAGGAACGTGCTGTACTGGAGATACTTTACGAGGATACCTTCATCAATCCCTCGCTCCCTGAATGGGAGATTGCCAACGAAGAACGTATGCTGACGGCAATCTATTCCCATGTGAACACGCTACCCATGGTGGCCGATGCCATGCTTGAGGCCAATGATATGGCTCATCGGGACGGTGGAATGGCTGTCGCACAGGTAGCGGCCAAGGAGAACGGGCCGTGGGAAGCGTTGGACTATATGATGGGATTTTGGGATATAGGTAACCCTGTCTATGGATTCACCGTGCTGGAAGGTGCTCTGCCACGCGAAGCAGAATGGAAAGACAATGAAGTGGTCATTACCGACAATATGCGCCGTGTCTTGGGATGGGAAACGGCCGTAGGACAGACTATTTATTGGCGGAAGTTTAATGCAGAGAAGTACGAACGTTGTGTGGTGGTAGCTGTCATCAAGGACATCTACGAGCAGATGGTCACTGATGAAGCACGCCCCATGGGCTTCCGTCCACGCTCATTCTGCCAACGCGAATACTTTTCTGACCCGGGCGAGGGCGACTGGGGAACACCAGGGCAGATCGTGCTCACCCACGAAAGGGGCATGCGAGACCAGTTTACTGAGGCCGTAGAGCAACTGATGAAACAGAAGTTTCCCTCTTATGTGTATGACTTGAAATTCTCGGAGGACGTATTGGCCGCCAAGCTCCGAAGCGAGACCAACCTGATGACAATCCTTGGTATCATCACCGCCGTCTGCATCCTCGTGGCCGTGTTTGGCGTATACTCCATCGTGACGCTTGCCTGTGCCCAAAGGCGCAAGGAGATTGCCCTGCGCAAGATTCACGGAGCCACGCTGGCGGACATCCTCTCCATATTTATAAAGGAGTACGGACTCATCGTCCTTGCCGCCTCGGCCGTCGCCTTCCCCATAGGCTATATGATAATGAAGGAGTGGGTGGCGCAATACGTGAAGCAAGCGCCCATCGCCTGGTGGATATACGCCGTCATCCTCCTCGCCATCGTCCTGCTCATCGCCCTCTCGGTAGGCTCGCGCGTATGGCGCACCGCACGAGAGAATCCGGCGGAGGTGATTAAGAGGGGAAACTAAAGACAAAAAATTCGCGTAAAACATTAATAGAACCAACATGCTACTACACTACATCAAAATAGCCCTGCGCAACCTACGTAAGTACCCCGCGCAAACCGCCATCTCCGTGCTCGGCCTCGCCGCCGGCTTCGTCTGCCTCTCGCTCTCTGCCCTGTGGATGCACTACGAGAACACCTACGACACCATGCACAAGGACTATGAGCGGATATATACATTTACGGATGCGGACAATCTGAAGCACGCCGGCCTTAGCTATAACAGCAATCGCTTGATGGCTCCAAGTGATCTGGTACGTACGCTAAGGGATGAATATCCAGAGGTGGAGGCCGTCACTTATTGCACATTTCTTGATGAGTCAACCAAAGTGAATGGTGTTGAGGCTTCAATGATGATGGTTGACAGCACTTTTATTAGCGTATTCACACTGCCTCTTGTACAGGGTGATTATGATTTTCTTACAAGCAATGAAGAACTGGCTATCACTGAGGAGTTGGCCAAGCGCATCTTTCCTGACGAGGAGGAGATTATTGGTAAGGATCTTTTCTTCTTTAATGATTGTTACGCCAAGGTTGGAGCTGTAATAAAGGGATATGGCAAGCACAGTATCTTTCGATTTGATATTCTGTCAACATGTGATTTCTATATTGATAGTGAGGGAAGTATGCTTATCTCCATATTTGCCAAGGTTTATGAAACTGCTGATATGGATTCGTTGGCCGCACGTGTAGGACGATTCACCTCTTTGGGGAATCCACAGAACATACAGACTATCCCAATCACTGATGCTCACAAATTGGCTGGCAATTATCTTAGCCTCAGTTGGGAGCACCTGCGTGTATTCCTTGCTTGCAGCGTGTTAATGGTGGTGTGTGCGCTCATCAACTACTTGGTGCTCTACCTCATTCGTCTGCGCAGTCGAGAGCGAGAGATGGCTTTGCGCATTGTCAATGGTTCTACCATGAGCGGACTGATGATGATGTTCCTTATCGAAGTGTCTATCGTACTCTTTGCAGCGATGGCGTTTGGTATGCTGGGCGTAGAGTGGCTGTACAGACCATTCGCACGCTTCGCGTCTATCACAGCAGATTATGGCTATATCATGAGCCGGACGCTATGGATAATGCTTATCACTGCAAGCATTTGCTTTGTTCTGTGCATCCTACCTATTGCAATTGTGCGAAATCGTACACTCACGAGCCGTACCCAAAGAAACGATGTTTCCCGCAAGATGAGTTCGTTCGTGCAACTTACCGTGAGCGTGATTCTCGTTTTCTGCACTGTAGTGATGTTACGACAAATCCTATTTATGCGGAATACTGACTGGGGATTCAACATCAAAGGACGGGCACAACTATATATAAATACAATTGGAGAAGGTGGATATTCGGGAAGTTATGAACAATGGATACAAAGGCGTTATGAGGTCTCTCCCCGATTGCGCGAAATGCCAATAGTGACCGACGTTCTGGAACGTGCAAGAGACTTTGGAGCTTCTACATTTACAGGCGAGAATGGGATGATGGGGCTTTCACCCGAGACTTTGAATACAATAACCTTCTTCTATAAGGGTATATGGGATATAGGTAACCCAAGTCACGGCCTCGCAGTTCTTGAGGGAACTCTCCCACGCGAAGAAGAATGGCAATCTAACGAAGTGGTTATCACCGAAACTGTATGCAAGGGGCTTGGCCTTGACCTGAACCAAGCGGTCGGACATACGGTATATACAGATGCTGGAAGAGGTTATCCTTATGAAGACAACAGCGTAAACCAATTTACGATTGTTGCTGTGGTCAAGGACATCTATACTATTTCACCGACACATAAAGCATGGGATTTTGTGTTTTTCCCTCGTTGCGAAATCGAAAAAGAAGCAAACGTATATTATGACAGTGAATATATCACAATATCTTATTTGCCAAATCAACGTGAAGAGTTCACTCGCCGCATTCACGAACTGATGGAAAAAGATTTTCCCGAAGTAGAATATAAATTGGTTTTCTCCGAAGACACCTTCGACAAGAAGTTAGAGAGCGAGACCAACCTGATGACAATCCTTGGTATCATCACCGCCGTCTGCATCCTCGTGGCCGTGTTTGGCGTATACTCCATCGTGACACTTGCCTGTGCCCAAAGGCGCAAGGAGATTGCCCTGCGCAAGATTCACGGAGCCACGCTGGCGGACATCCTCTCCATATTTATAAAGGAGTACGGACTCATCGTCCTCGCCGCCTCGGCCGTCGCCTTCCCCATAGGCTATATGATAATGAAGGAGTGGGTGGCACAGTACGTGAAGCAAGCACCCATCGCCTGGTGGATATACGCCGTCATCCTCCTCGCCATCGTCCTGCTCATCGCCCTCTCGGTAGGCTCGCGCGTATGGCGCACGGCACGAGAGAATCCGGCGGAGGTGATTAAGAGGGGGAATTAGACCCGGATAATGTGGAGGGGATATTGGAAAGATTAAATGTTGGATCTATTTATCATCATAATGACCATAAGAAGACAATACAAGCACCACCACCTCGGAGGCGAAGATACGGTATACCATACGGTGCCTCTTGGTAATCTCGCGGCTCCATCGTCCCTCAGGCTTTCCTTTGAGTGGCTCGGGATGACCAGTGCCCATTTCGGGATGCTCTTTCAGTTCCTCGATGAAGCGCAAGGCTTTTTTGAAAGCCTTAGGTTCGCTCTTGGCAAGCTTGGCCAAGCCTTGGTTGGCCAAGTCAGTGAAGCGTACTTCATACGTCATAGCCGCAACGCTTTAGCATATCGGCAACAGACTCGCCCGGAAGCAAAGTGGTATATTTACCTTGACGGTACTCCTCCTCGGCTTTGTCCAGCTTGCCGAAAAACTCCTCCTTGCTCATCAGCGTAGCGTCTGCTTGCTGCTGCTCTTTGACCAACCGACGAAGATATTTAGCCACACGCGGCAACATCTCCTCGTTCTCGGCAAGGATACCCAGATTGCGGAATATCTCTGTGCTAACTTCTGTCGTCACCATACTCAAAGGTTTTTATAGATTAAGCGCAAAAGTAGACATAAGTTTTATCATCACCAAATAATAGAAGTCAATAAACAAAAAAATAATTGAAAATACAGATTGAATTAAAAGTCACTATGCTACTACACTACATCAAAATAGCCCTGCGCAACCTACGCAAGTACCCCGCGCAAACCGCCATCTCCGTGCTCGGCCTCACCGCTGGCTTCGTCTGCCTCTCGCTCTCTGCCCTGTGGATGCACTACGAGAACACTTACGACACCATGCACAAGGACTATGAGCGGATATATTCGTTCCAAGATGAACGATACAGTAACAGCCGTGGCGAGCAAGCACGAGGCACCACTCTGTTGGCTTCGTGCGCTGTATATAGAGCGTTACTTCAAGATTTACCCGAAGTGGAAGCCACATGTGCCATTCAACTGGTCGAGCCGTTAGATGGAATCATTGAGGGTACAACGCTTCGTGTGCTGGATATTGACGAACGTTTCCCTACTGTTTTTGATGTTCCTTTGCTGGAAGGCAACTTGGCCTTCCTTGAGCGAAAGGAGGAAAACCATGTCGCAATCTCAGAGCCACTGGCACGGCTGCTTTTCCCCGAAGCAACGCACTATGTGGGAAAAAAATTCCATTTGATTAACGATATGGAATTAGTCATCGATGCTGTTTATGAGCCGTTTGACGAGCACAGCCTCTTTGCAGACTGCAATATGATAATGTACCGAGAATTCAACCCTGAATGGGGATGGAGTGATACTATGTTCGCAAAATTGTACAAGGGTGTGGACGTGCAAGCCTTCTCCGATAAAGTATATAATATATGTAAGGAGAACGGTGATTCATTGCATACTGCTACCATCCCCTTGGTAGAGGCTCATAGTTATGGTGGCAACAACCTCAGCCTACGCTATACACACTTGCAGAACTTTGCCCTATGTAGTACACTGCTTGTGGTGTGTGCGCTCATCAATTTCCTCGTACTCTACCTTATCCGCCTGCGTGGCCGTCAGCGTGAGATGGCACTCCGCATCGTCAGCGGCGCCACCACCCGTAGCCTACTGCTGATGTTTGTGATAGAGTACAGTATGGTACTCATCGCGGCAGTAGCCATAGGAGCGCTCGTCATAGAGTGGCTGCGCGAGCCGTTTGTCCGCTTTGCCTCCATCGGCTTGGGCGGCTATTACATACAGTTGCAGTCTTTCTACTATATGCTGGGCATTGCGGTCGTTTGCCTTGTCGTTAGTTTGGTTCCAATAGCCATTGTGCGTCATCGTACATTACATCGCAGCCTTTCGGCTCGTCAGTCTGGCGGTGCGATGCGAAAGGCCAGCCTCTTCATCCAACTCACTACAAGCATAGCCTTTATCTTCTGCACCATTGTCATGCTACGCCAAGTGCACTTCCTCCGCAACAACGACTGGGGCTACACTATCAAGGGACGCGCAATGATGTATGTACAGGGCACACGCAGTTCGCAAGAATTTAATATGGAGTTTTTCTCGATGATGGACCGACAGATAGCGCACCAGATGATGCAGTTGCCTATGGTAACGAATGTGCGCGATATAGCGCGTACGTTCAATGGTATAGGCGGAAGCACCTTTGGTTGCGAGATAAGCGCTACGCCCGACGGAGAGTACACTACAGTTACAATGGAACCGGGCTTTTGGGACATCGGTCACCCCGATTATGGCTTTACAGTTGTGGAAGGCACATTGCCGCGTGAGGAGAACTGGGCTGAGAATCAAATTGTCATCACTGAGAATACGCGCCGTGCCTTAGGATGGGACACCGCAGTGGGACGTATGGTCTACTGGAAGTCACACGGAGGGAGAAAGCAGGGAGCAAACGAGGTGGTGGCAGTTATCAAGGACATTCACACCGAATCACTCATGGAGCTACCGGCCAAGTATTATTTCCTAAGTCGGCAGGGCTATAACAAGATATATGGAGAAAGGAATGATTGGACAAAGTATGGTTATTACCTTACAATAAGTTACGAGCCCACAATGCGTAAAGAGTTAGAGGCTGCCATAGATAAGATGATGAGCAAGCAATTCCCTGAGATTATCTATAAGGTGCGCTATCAAGAAGATTTGTTGGCCGACAAGCTCCGGAGCGAGACCAACCTGATGACAATCCTTAGTATCATCACTGCCGTCTGCATCCTCGTGGCCGTGTTTGGCGTATACTCCATTGTGACGCTTGCCTGTGCCCAACGACGCAAGGAGATTGCCCTGCGCAAGATTCACGGTGCCACGCTGGCGGACATCCTCTCCATATTTATAAAGGAGTACGGACTCATCGTCCTCGCCGCCTCGGCCGTCGCCTTCCCCATAGGCTATATGATAATGAAGGAGTGGGTGGCGCAGTACGTGAAGCAAGCGCCCATCGCCTGGTGGATATATGCCGTCATCCTCCTCGCCATCGTCCTGCTCATCGCCCTCTCGGTAGGTTCGCGCGTATGGCGCACCGCACGAGAGAATCCGGTGGAGGTGATAAAGAGGGGGAATTAAGAAGACCATCGTCTGTCCGGCCGCTACCGTCTGTCCGCGGACAGTTCACAGCTGCAGATTCTTCCCCCGTAAAGGAGACGATTTTTGTTTCATCGCGATGTAACAAAATCTTCCTCGCGTAGAAACAACATTTTCTTCGTGAAGGGTGGTTTGGCTTCAATGGCTATTTTTGTCCGGGTATATAGGCATTATGCCACAGGTGCGGCACGCATTGGAGTAGGTACTCGAAAAGGTTGCTGCAGGTGCAGCCTTAATTTACGGTATGCCGAAGCATAAGTGATGCCAAACACCGGTCATCAGTTACGATAAAATTTATGACCTATAGATGCCTAAATTTAGGCACTTGTAGAGGAGTTTACCGAAAATAACTTAAAATAAACTGGAAGTATAATATAAAACTTACTAACGGTTAAATCCAAACAGCTTCTTTGTTTATGATTATTTTGTTCATTCCTCAAACTCCAGCGAAAGTTGTTCCCAAGTGCGACGAGGTATGCTATCCGGCTCCTCGTCGCGTGGGTTCGATACCGATAGCCCTATCAAGCGTATGGGGTGGTTGGCATATTCCACCTCGGCCAGCAGCCTTTTGGCCAACGGTAATATCGTCTTCATTGTCAGCAGTTCCCTCTCTTGGGTGATGCTGCGGGTGATTTGGGTGAAGTCGTTATACTTGATTTTCAGGGTCAGTGTGTTGCCGCGGAACTCCTTATCGGCAAGACGCCGTATGAGTTCTTCAGCGGTATGGTACAGTTCCACAATAATGGCTGCTCGTGTGTTGATGTCGCGTTCCAGGGTGCGCTCGCAACCAATAGATTTGCGCACCCGTACTGCCTCCACGGGTCTGAGATCGATGCCGCGGGCAAACTCGTAATAGAGCTGCCCAGCCTTGCCAAACTCATGGGTGAGCCCATCGAGCGACCATTCGCGCAAGTCGTGCCCCCGATGTATACCCAATGCATGCATACGGCGTGCCGTCACCTTCCCAACGCCCCAGAAGCTCTCGATTGGTAGCCGTGCTATGAACTCGAGTGCTTGGTCAGGGTGTATGGTGCATAGTCCATCGGGTTTGCGGTAATCTGAGGCTATCTTGGCCAAAAACTTGTTGTACGACACGCCTGCCGAGGCCGTCAGTCCCAGTTCTTCGCGCACTCTCCGCTTTATTTCGCGGGCAATGTCTATAGCCAGCGGCATATTGCGTTTATTGACAGTCACGTCAAGAAAAGCCTCGTCCAACGCCAGCGGCTCAATGATATCGGTATAGTCACGGAAAATGCCGTGTATCGTGTCTGACACCTCTTTGTACACCTCCATCCTTCCCGGTACGAACACCAGTTCGGGACATAGGCGCATGGCTTTGAGCGAAGCCATAGCCGAACGTACCCCATACTTGCGTGCTTCGTAACTGGCAGCCGACACCACGCCTCGCTCGCCTGCATGGCCTACGGCCACAGGCTTCCCCCGCAGCTCGGGGTTGTCGCGCTGCTCCACCGATGCGTAAAACGCATCCATATCTACATGTATGATCTTGCGCTCAGGCATATAGCTCATACTCACGGCTGCCAATGCCGATTTTCTCGGCATGCTCCAGGCACGAGCGCCACTCCGACTCAGGAGTTGAGTTGGTGAAGTGGTCGTGATGATCGCAGAAGTCGGGGCCGTGCATACGGTCATACAGCTGACTGCCAGGCAGTGGAGTGGCTGCCAGGCAGGCATCTACGCAAGCCTGGTCCAGCGCCAAGGGGTCTTTCGAGGCAAACATACCGATGTTGGGCAATATGGGTACATCGTTCTCGGCATGGCAATCACAGTTGGGCGATATGTCCTGCACGAGTGAAATATGGAAGTGGGGCCTTCCGTTAATCACCGCCTTGGCATACTCGGCCATCTTACGATTGAGCAGTTGTGGTGCATGGTAGTCGGCCGAAGCTATGGCATCGAAGTTACATGCCGCGATGCAACGTCCACACCCTACACAGTGGTCGGCATCGACCCGCATCTTGCGCGTTGCCTCATCAAACACAAGCGCATCGTTGGCACACTGAGCCAAGCAACGCTTACATCCGCGACACAGCTCGGCATCCACCTCTGTCCTGCCACTAATATGCTGCTCACACTTACCTGCGCGCGAGCCACATCCCATACCTATATTCTTGATGGCGCCACCGAAGCCCGTCATCTCGTGCCCTTTGAAATGGTTCAGACTGATGAACACGTCGGCATCCATCACCGCACGGCCAATCTTTGCCCGTTCCACATACTCGCCACCTACCACTGGCACCTCCACATCGTCAGTACCCTTCAGTCCGTCGCCGATGAGTATGGGACACCCTACGGTGAGCGGTGTGAACCCATTCTCCCATGCACAGTACAAGTGTTCCAGCGCATTCTTACGACTACCGGGATACAACGTGTTGCAATCAGTGAGGAAAGGTCGTCCACCCAGTTCCTTCACCACATCGACCACAGCCCGTGCATAGTTCGGGCGCAAGAACGCCAGGTTACCCAGCTCGCCGAAGTGCATCTTGATGGCCACAAACTTACCTTCCAAATCCAGGTCGGCAATGCCTGCCCGCTTGATAAGCCGTTTCAACTTCGTTATCAGACTATCTCCGTTGGCCTTCGTGCGGAAGTCCGTAAAGTACACCTTTGATTTTTCCTTGTCCATATAATATTGGTATTGTTGTAAAAATTTTTGTTCCTGTGTACAAAGATACAATATCCCATACATTATCGCAATTTTTCCAGCTGAAAAGCAGGATTTGCATCTTAAGAAATTTTGATATTTTTTTTGGATGATAGGTCGATAACATCTATCTTTGTGAAAAATTTCGCATGTTAAATGCCGTAGTATGGCAATAACATATATATACAAGTAACTATACAAAACTTATAATAACGTTCGTTATGGCAAAGATTGTAACATTAGGAGAGATTATGCTCCGTCTGTCCACTCCCGGGCAGACCCGTTTTGTTCAAACAGATGTATTTGATATTGTATATGGTGGCGGTGAGGCCAATGTGGCTGTCAGCTGTGCCAATTATGGGCACGATGCTTACTTCGTGACGAAGTTGCCCAAGCATGAGATTGGACAGTCAGCAGTGAACTCGTTGCGTAGGTTTGGCGTGAAGACCGACTATATTGCCCGTGGTGGCAATCGTGTGGGTATCTACTACCTCGAGACCGGTGCTTCGATGCGTCCGAGCAAAGTGATTTATGACCGTGCAGGTTCATCTATCGCTGAGGCCGATCCTCAGGACTTTGATTTCGATGCCATCATGGAAGGTGCCGATTGGTTCCACTGGAGTGGCATCACTCCTGCCATAAGCGACAAGGCCGCCGAGCTCACCCGTCTCGCATGTGAAGCTGCGAAGCGTCATGGGGTGACCGTATCTGTTGACCTCAATTTCCGTAAGAAACTGTGGACAAAAGAGAAGGCACAGTCGATTATGCGTCCTCTGATGCAGTATGTAGATGTATGCATCGGTAATGAGGAGGATGCTGAACTCTGCCTTGGCTTCAAGCCCGATGCCGATGTTGAGGGTGGCCACACTGATGCCGAAGGCTACAAGGGCATCTTCACCCAAATGGCCCAGGAGTTTGGCTTCAAATATGTCATTTCTACCCTACGCGAATCATATTCCGCTACCCACAATGGCTGGAAGGCAATGATATACAATGGTTCTGAGTTCTACGTATCAAAGCACTACGACATCGACCCCATCATTGACCGCGTGGGTGGTGGTGATTCGTTCTCCGGTGGTGTCATCCACGGACTCCTCACCAAAGCCACTCAAGGCGAAGCTCTCGAGTTTGCTGTTGCCGCTTCGGCTCTCAAGCACACAATCCCCGGCGATTTCAATATGGTGTCTGCCGAGGAGGTAGAGGCATTGGCTGGTGGTGATGCCAGTGGACGTGTACAACGATAAGTTTCAAGTTTCTGAGTTTGTCTGTTATTTAGTTGGCTTACAAACTCACAAACAAATAAACCGAAAGACTAAGAATAATGGCAAGATTCAATAAGATACAGGTGCTCTCGGTAATGAAGAGCACGGGTATGGTTCCCGTCTTCTATCACAGTGACGTGGAAACCGCCAAGCAGGTTGTCAAAGCCTGCTATGAAGGAGGCGTGCGTGCCTTCGAGTTTACCAACCGTGGCGACTTTGCCCACGAAGTGTTCGACGAACTGAACAAATGGGTGGCTCGCGAGTGCCCCGAGATGGTTATGGGTGTAGGCTCGGTGGTAGATCCTGCCACAGCAGCCTTGTATATCCAGTTGGGTGCCAACTTTATCGTTGGTCCGCTATTCAACCCCGAGGTTGCTAAGGTATGCAACCGCCGTCTCATCCCCTACACTCCCGGTTGCGGCTCTGTGAGCGAGATTGGCTTTGCTCAAGAGTGTGGCTGCGACCTCTGTAAGGTATTCCCTGCCGGCAATGTAGGTGGCCCGTCGTTTGTCAAGAACGTGAAGGCTCCTATGCCCTGGTCGATGCTGATGGTTACCGGTGGCGTAGAGCCTACCAAGGAAAACCTCACCGCTTGGGTTAAGGCTGGTGTCACCTGTGTCGGCATGGGCAGCAACCTCTTCCCGAAAGATGTGGTAGCCGCCAAGGACTGGGCATGGATTAGCGCCAAATGCCGTGAAGCATTCGGCTACATAGAGGAGGCTCGCGGATAACGAAGGGTATCACCCATATAGGTAGCTGCCCCCCTTATCACTAAGAAGGACAGCCGGTAGATTGAATGATTAAGAAAAAGTTATTTATGTAAGGTAGCAGCTCTGTGCTGTTGCTCGATATTACAACACCGGTGGCTGATAAAGGTTCAGCCACCGGTGTTGTTTTTTTTGCAAGCATTCACGAATGCAGCAATTTTCGTCCCATAAGATAATCAGCAATCCATTGCATTCATCATCATCACATTCACAGCGCCACCCGGGGGTGTCATTGGCATAACATTCTCATTAGGCATGATGGCCACTTCGAGCAGATAGGGTCCGTCGGTGGTGAGCATGGTGCGAATGGCATCGGCCAGCTGGGCGCGCTCCACCACCGTCTGCGAGGCAATACCGTATGCCTCGGCTATCTTCATATAGTCGGGATTGAGCATCGGGGTACACGAGTAACGCTTGTTGAAGAAGAGCTCCTGCCATTGGCGCACATTGCCGAGATAATTATTGTTGAGCAATATCATCTTCACCGGTGCACCGGTCTCCATGATAGTGCCGAACTCCTGGATGCTCATCTGTATGCCGCCGTCGCCCATGAACAGGCATACCGTGCGGTCGGGAGCACCGAAGGTGGCACCGATAGCTGCGGGGATACCGAATCCCATGGTACCGAGACCGCCCGAAGTGATGATGCTTCGCTTCTGTGTATACTGGAAGTAACGGGCCGACATCATCTGGTTCTGCCCCACGTCGGTCACCAAGATAGCCTTGTTGCCTGTAGCCTCGCTCACAGCACGGGCTACCTCGCCCATACGCAGCGGTCCCTCTTTGGGATGTATGGCCTGACTGATGACTTCATTGTACTCCTTCTCTTCGTAGGGAGCGAAACTGTCAATCCATTCTGTATGCTTATTCTCAGAGACGGCCTCGGTGAGCAGTGCCAGCGTATGCTTGCAGTCTCCCAATACAGCCACATCGGCATGCACGTTCTTGTCTATCTCTGCAGGATCCACATCAAGGTGTATCACCTTGGCCTGCTTGGCATAGGCATCGAGGCGGCCGGTGACGCGGTCGTCAAAACGCATACCCACGGCAATGAGCAAGTCACACTCATTGGTCTTCACATTGGGGCCGAGGTTACCATGCATACCTAACATACCCTTGCGCAGACGATGCCCGTGAGGAAGGGTCGAAAGACCCAGCAGGGTGCATCCTACAGGGATATCGGCTTTCTCCACGAAGGCCCGCAGCTCTTCTGTAGCATTGCCTAACTCCACGCCTTGCCCTGAGAGCACGAGCGGACGCTCGGCTGCGTTGATCAGTGCCACAGCCTCTTCCACACTCTTCGGGTCGGTGTCGGGCACAGCTATATAGCCACGTTCCACATCGATGGTGGCAGGCTTGAAGTCCACCATACCCACTTGTGCATTCTTGGCAAAGTCGAGCACCACAGGTCCCGGACGGCCGGTGCCAGCAATGTGGAAGGCACGAGCCACAGCCCAGGCGATATCCTCGGGACGGCGCACCTGGTAGCTCCATTTCGAGATAGGCTGGGTCACACCCACGAGATCCACCTCCTGGAAGGCATCCGTGCCGAGGAATCCGGCAGCCACCTGTCCGGCAATGACCACGATGGGCGTACTGTCGAGCATGGCGTCGGCAATGCCCGTGATGGTATTTGTGGCACCGGGACCACTCGTCACAATGCATACACCCACCTTGCCCGAAGAGCGCGCATAGCCCTGTGCAGCGTGGGCGGCACCCTGCTCATGGCGCACGAGTACCTGCTTGAAATCATTCTGATGGTCATACATAGCGTCAAACACGGGCATGATGCTGCCCCCGGGATATCCGAACACGGTATCCACCCCTTCGTGGATGAGCGCTTGCATGAGAGCTTCTGAACCTGTTATCATATTCTTCTGAGTTTTTGAGTTCCTGAGTTTTTGAGTTCCCTTTCACGATAAACTCACCACCCCATCACCTTATAAACTTAAACTAAAAACCTTTCTCCACAGGTGAGAAAGGCTGTTCTGTTATTAAAAACTAATACCATACGGTTCTCACCTCCGCCTCTTTTCAAAGACTAAAGCATCAACAATGACCACGTGAAGAACCATATCAGCTTTCATATCTCCTGTTTTGGCTGCAAATGTAGAGAGAAAATCCCGTTTATACTAATAATTAGTAATCTTTTTTAGCGCGTTTGTTCGTTTTTGTTTCCCAAGGAACCTATTCTATTGAAAAATTATGCCATAGATTACAAAGAGAAATGAAAAAAGCAAGCAATCATTTGTGCAACCCAAATAAATCAGCTAACTTCGTTGCCAACGAAACAAAAAACCAACCTATAAACAGCATAGCGTATGAAAAATTTTATGGACGAGAACTTCCTGCTGACCACCGAGACAGCACAGAAGTTGTATCACGAGCATGCCAAGAAGATGCCCATCATTGACTATCACTGCCACCTCATCCCCCAGATGGTGGCCGACGACCACCAGTTCCGATCACTCACCGAGATATGGCTTGGTGGCGATCACTATAAGTGGCGCGCCATGCGCACCAACGGCATTGACGAGCGCTACTGCACCGGCAAGGACACTACGGACTGGGAGAAGTTCGAGAAATGGGCCGAGACAGTACCCTACACCTTCCGCAACCCACTCTACCACTGGACACATCTGGAGCTGAAGACAGCTTTCGGCATTGACAAGATACTCAACCCCAAGACTGCCCGCGAGATTTATGACGAGTGCAACGAGAAGCTGAAGCTACCCGAATACAGCGCCCGCGGCATGATGCGCCGATACCACGTAGAGGTGGTGTGCACGACCGATGACCCCATCGACTCGCTCGAATATCATATCAAGACTCGCGAGAGCGGCTTCGAGGTGAAGATGTTGCCCACCTGGCGCCCCGACAAGGCCATGGCCGTAGAGGTGCCGGCCAACTTCCGCGCCTACATCGACAAGCTGTCCGAGGTCAGTGGCATCAGCATCAGCAAGTTCAGCGATGTCATCGAGGCATTGCGCGTGCGTCACAGATTCTTCGAGGAGCAGGGCTGCAAGCTGAGCGACCACGGTATCGAGGAGTTCTATGCCGAGGACTACACCGATGCAGAGATTGAGGCCATATTCAACAAGGTATATGGCGGTACCGAGCTGACCAAAGAGGAGATACTGAAGTACAAGAGCGCCATGATGATAGAGTTCGGCATCATGGATGCCGAGACAGGCTGGACCCAACAGTTCCACTACGGAGCCATCCGCGACAACAATAGCAAGATGTTCCGTCTGCTCGGCCCCGACACCGGCTTCGACTCTATCGGCGAGTTCACAACCGCCAAGGCATTGGCCAAGTACCTTGACAAGCTCAACTCAATGGACAAGCTGGCCAAGACCATCCTCTACAACCTCAACCCCTGCGCCAACGAAGTGATAGCCACCATGTTAGGCAACTTCCAGGATGGCAGTGTGCCAGGCAAGATACAGTTTGGCTCGGGCTGGTGGTTCCTCGACCAGAAAGACGGTATGGAGAAGCAGATGAATGCCCTCTCCGTGTTAGGTCTGCTGAGCCGCTTCGTAGGCATGCTCACCGACTCACGCTCGTTCCTCTCCTACCCCCGCCACGAGTATTTCCGTCGCACATTGTGCAACCTCGTAGGCCGCGATGTGGAGAACGGCGAGATTCCCTACAGTGAGATGGAGCGCGTATGTCAGATGATTGAGGATATCAGCTACAACAATGCCAAGAACTTCTTCAAGTTCTAAAATCCCCACCACCAAGAGCGAAGGGCACCCCAAAGGTGCCCTTTACTCTTGCATGTTCGTTCTCCCGGATATACAATATCCGAGGGTGTCGAGGTAAGGGTCTCTGCCCCCTTTGAGGTTATTGCGGGTCATAGAGCCTGATACTCAAAAGAGGACGTTTTTGTAGCCCAGTTGGGAAACATTTGCAGCCTAACTGGTGCGCAGATTTCCAGCCTTGAAATCACTGCCATTTTTCGGCAGGTAAACTCGGTCAACTCGGTCAACTCACCTGCTTTCAGGAAGAAGAAAGAGCTTAATATATATAA
>JAFXEF010000033.1 GCA_017520935.1 Bacteroidaceae bacterium
GCCTAAGCCTCCTTTTCCTGCGGGACTATACGTAGTTGAAATTCACCTCTACCCAGGCCGTAAGACACCCACTTCTTGGAACAAGAACACCCGCCAAACCACCTTTGATGGCTATTCTCCGAAGATGGAGTTCTACGCTCCCGAATATTCCGACGGCCCTATTGAGGGTGATGCCGACTATCGCCGTACCATCTACTGGAACCCCGAGCTGGAGACCAACCGGCTTGGTATTGCTGACGTACGTTTCTACAACAACGGTTATTCACGTTCACTCAGTGTCAGCGTAGAGGGTATGACCAATGGAGGAGTGCCAGTAAAGGCATGTCCTCTTCGTTGAACACATTACATACCCATCAAGGCTGTGCAATGGTAGTCATCCGTCCTTTCGATGCAAATGGTGTTATCCGCCTTACCGTCTACCCCGAAGGGATAGAGGCAGAGGATATAACCATCGTTGTTTATTGAATGATTGGGTGGACGCTATTTCCACCATAGAGGTTGTCAGAAGTGTTCCTGAATACTTTCTGTACTATCATCCCTTTGACAATGTGCAGGGTAGCCTTCAATTACCGCATGGCCAACGCACGGTTCTCGGCAGCCTCCATGATTTCGCGCTCGCCGGATCCCTTGTCGTTGATGCCGCAGAGGTGGAGTATACCGTGTATGATGATGCGGTGCAGCTCCTCATCATATTCGGTGGCAAACTGCTCGCTGTTGCTCTTCACCGTGTCGAGACTGATGAAGAGGTCGCCACTGATGATATTGCCCTCGGTATAGTCGAAGGTGATGATGTCGGTGTAGTAGTCGTGTTGCAGGAACTCGCGGTTGACCTCGAGGATGCGCTTGTCGTTGCAGAAGATGTAGCTCACGTCGCCCACCTTCTTGCCATAGGTGGCGGCTACGGCGCGTACCCATGCAGTGGTCTCGCGCTTCTTGATGGATGGCATCACGGTGCCTTCGGTGTGATAGGTAATCATGTTTGGTTAATTCTGAATTTTGAATTATGAATTATGAGAACTCAGAGAACTCCGAGAAAACTATCCGAAGAATAGGTAACAGATGAATATGGCCGAGAGTATACCTGCAAGGTCGGCCAGGAGCCCGCAGGTGACGGCATGGCGTGTCTTGCGTATGCCTACACTGCCGAAGTATACGGCCAGGATATAGAATGTGGTATCGGTGGCTCCCTGAAAGAGGCAGGCGAGACGCCCTACGAAGGAGTCGGCTCCGTAGGTGGCCATGGCATCGACCATGAGGCCACGGGCACCGCTACCGCTCAGCGGCTTCATGAGCGCGGTGGGCAGAGCACCTACAAACTCGGTGTCGCCGCCAAGAGCTGCCACACACCAGGCAATGCCGTCGATGAGGAAGTCCATGGCACCCGAAGCGCGGAACACACCGATAGCCACCAGTATGGCCACAAGGTAGGGGATGATGCGTACGGCGGTCTCGAAACCCTCCTTGGCTCCCTCGATGAAGGTGTCGTATACGTTGATTTTCTTACGCATGCCCGCTATGATGAAGCAGGTGATGATGCTGAAGAGGAAGACATTGGCAAAGGTGGATGACACCACGTCCATCTGCTCGCGCGGCATGGTGCTGAAGCCCCAGATGATGAGAGCCACCAGTGTGCACAGAACACCGAGGAAGAGCATGAGCGTACGGTTGAACAGGTTGATGCGCTGGTACAGGCAGGTGACAATGAGGCCTACCACGGTAGAGAAGAAGGTGGCCAGGAGGATAGGCACGAACACATCGGTAGGCTGTGCGGCTCCCATCTGGGCACGGTAGACCATCACACTGATGGGTACGAGAGTCAGTCCCGAGGTGTTGAGTACGAGAAACATGATCATCGGGTTCGTTGCCGTGTCTTTCTTGGTGTTCAGCTCCTGCAGTTGCTCCATCGCTTTCAGCCCCATGGGTGTGGCTGCATTGTCGAGCCCCAGCATGTTGGCGGCAAAGTTCATGAAGATGGTACCCGTCACGGGGTGCCCTTTGGGAATGTCTGGGAAGATCTTCGAGAATACCGGTGCCAGCCAGCGGGCTACCACGTTTACCACCCCGCCTTTCTCGCCTATACGCATGATGCCGAGCCAGAGAGAGAGCACGCCGGTGAGGCCGAGCGAAATCTCGAAAGCCGTCTTGGCCGATGAGAAGGTGGAGTTCATGATAGCGGGGAACACCTCTACGTCGCCCATGAAGATGAGGCGCACGAGCGCCACCACAAAGGCAACGAGGAAGAAAGCTATCCAGATATAGTTGAGTACCATAGTTGTGCTTGTGTTTTTGCAAAAGTACAAAATTAGATTTATATCTATGTATTAAATATCTGAAAAGTTTTCACTATTCTTGGTATAGTAAACACTATTCTAACGGTTCACGTTGATTATTCCAATGGTTTTTTGTAAATTTGCCGCTCAATAAATAACTACTCGAATTTATGGAACATCAACTATTCGTTTATAATACGCTCACACGCCGTAAGGAGCTTTTCAAGCCTCTGCACGAGGGTCATGTGGGCATGTATGTGTGCGGCCCCACCGTATATGGCGATGCCCACCTGGGTCATGCCCGCCCCGCCATCACCTTTGATATCCTCTTCCGCTATCTGCAGCACTTAGGCTATAAGGTACGCTACGTGCGCAATATCACCGACGTTGGGCACCTTGAACACGATGCCGACGAGGGCGAAGACAAGGTGGCCAAGAAGGCTCGCCTCGAGCAACTCGAACCCATGGAGGTGGTGCAGCACTACCTCAACCGCTACCACAAGGCCATGGAGGCGCTTAACGTGTTGCCCCCCAGCATCGAGCCCCATGCCTCAGGACATATCATTGAGCAGATAGCCCTCGTCAAGGAAATCCTCGACAATGGCTATGCCTACGAGAGCGAGGGTTCGGTATACTTCGATGTGGAGAAGTATAACCGTGACCATCGCTACGGCAAGCTTTCGGGCCGCAACCTCGACGATGTGCTCAACACCAGCCGCGACAATCTCGACGGACAGAGCGAGAAGCGCAACCCCGTGGACTTCGCCCTGTGGAAGAAGGCACAGCCCGAGCACATCATGCGCTGGCCCTCACCCTGGAGCGACGGCTTCCCCGGCTGGCACTGCGAGTGCACGGCCATGGGTAAGAAATACCTCGGTGCACACTTCGATATCCACGGTGGCGGCATGGATCTCGTGTTCCCCCATCACGAATGTGAGATAGCCCAGAGCGTGGCCAGCCAAGGCGACGATATGGTGCACTACTGGATGCACAACAACATGATTACCATCAACGGACAGAAGATGGGCAAGTCATACAACAACTTTATCAACCTCAGCGAGTTCTTTGCTGGTTCGCATCCGCTGCTTGAGCAAGCCTATAGTCCCATGACCATCCGCTTCTTCATCCTGCAGGCACACTACCGCAGCACTGTGGACTTTGGCAACGAGGCACTGCAAGCCTCCGAGAAAGGACTCAACCGCCTTCTTGAGGCATGGGACAACCTCGCCCGAATCGCACCTGCCGAAAGCTCATCGGCCGATGTCACCGGCCTGCGCGCCAAGTGCTACGAGGCCATGAACGATGACCTCAACACACCTATCGTCATCAGCCACCTCTTTGATGCCGCCCGCATCATCAATCAGGTGGTAGACAAGAAGGCTACCCTCAGTGCTGCAGATCTCGCTGAACTGAAGGAGGTGTTCGCTACCTTCCTCTTCGATATTCTCGGCCTGCAGGCACAGCAGAGTAGCGACAATAGTGGTCGTGAGGAGGCCTTCGGTAAGGTCGTGGATATGCTTCTCGAACAGCGTGCCATCGCCAAGGCCAACAAGGATTGGGCCACCAGCGACAAGATACGTAACGAGCTCGCTGCCCTCGGCTTCGAGATCAAGGACACCAAGGATGGCTGCACCTGGAAGTTGAACAAGTAAGGAAGGAGTCTCTCTCAACCCCCTCCCGAAGAGGGGGCTTCCGGACATCTCTGAGTTCTCGATACTCTCAGGACCTTCCGATAAGAAACAATGATTATGCGCATATTACCCATACTACTCACCTTAGCGTTGTTCACTGCCTGCGGCAATAAGCAATCCAAGCCCACTGTGCAGCCGCAGGCTACCGTCGTGGTGCCTGCGTTCAATGCAGACAGTGCCTACCACTACACCGCACAACAGGTAGCCTTTGGCCCGCGTGTGCCTAATAGCGAGGCTCATCGCCTGTGTGGCGATTGGCTGGCGCAGGAGCTCGAACGCTTCGGAGCCAAGGTGACCTCACAGCACGTGACACTGCGTGCCTATGACGGGACACCGCTCAAGGCACGTAACATCATCGGTTCTTACAAGCCCGAGGTCAAGAAACGTGTGCTGCTATGCGCCCACTGGGATACACGTCCCTGGGCCGATGCTGACCCCGACCCCAAGTATCACCGCACACCCATTCTCGGTGCCAATGACGGTGCCAGCGGCGTGGGCGTGCTCCTCGAAATAGCCCGTCAGCTACAGGCTCAGCCCACCGATATCGGTATCGATATCATCTTCTTTGATGCCGAGGACTATGGCGAGCATGCTGCCGACGATGAACCTACCGCCGGTATCGCTTGGTGTCTCGGCTCGCAGTATTGGAGCCGTGTGCCCCACACCGACGGCTACATGGCCCGCTTCGGCATCCTGCTCGATATGGTCGGTGGCAAGGATGCTCGTTTTCACCGCGAAGGCTTCTCAGACCGCCTGGCCAAGCATATTGTCGACAAGGTGTGGGCAGCCGCTCATGCCAGTGGCCATGGACAATGGTTCCCCTATGCCGAGGGTGGATTGATTACCGATGACCACCTACCCATCAATGAGTTGGCCCGTATCCCTTGCATTGATATCATCGGCCACTATCCTGATACAGGCTTTGCCCCCACATGGCACACCATGGACGACACCATGGACAATATTGACCCCACCGTGCTGCGTGCTGTAGGACAAACGGTGTTGCAGGTAATCTATAATGAACGATAGTATTTAATATTTAGAGTTTAGGGTTGTCAAACGAGAAACAAGAAAAATCCACGGTCATCCGCTAAACCCGCTTTATCCGTGTGTAACAACAGTCACGTGTGCAATAACAATCAAAGAAACCCATGAGCATCAACGAAATACAAGACCAGATTATAGAGGAGTTCAGCGAGCTCGACGACTGGATGGACAAGTACCAGCTCCTCATCGACCTCGGCAGTGAGCAGGAACCCCTGCCTGAGGAGTACAAGACCGATAGCAACCTCATAGAGGGATGCCAAAGCCGCGTGTGGCTGCAAGCTGATGAGGTGGACGGCCGCCTCGTGTTTCAGGCTGAGAGTGATGCCCTCATCGTCAAAGGCATTGTGAGCCTTTTAGTAAAGGTTCTCTCAGGGCACACCGCCGAGGAGATTATCGATGCCGACCTTTACTTTATTGAGGAGATAGGCCTCAAGGAACACCTTTCACCCACTCGCAGCAACGGCCTCGTGGCCATGGTGAAGCAGATGCGCCTCTATGCCCTCGCCTATAAAGCAAAGCATAGCCTTTGATTTTTCCGGTGGATTTACGAATCGAGATTGTAGACTATAGAAATGTTGTCATTCTGACATTATAATATATTAACTCATATATTCACTCAAGAAACACACTACTTTTGTAGTTGGATTTTTTGACTATAACATCAAAGAAAGCATGAAATTATTATTGTTAGGTAGCGGTGGACGCGAACATGCCTTGGCCTGGAAGATCAGCCAAAGTGCTAAAGTGGAGAAACTCTATATTGCCCCTGGCAATGCAGGGACGAGTGAAGTAGGGGAGAATGTATCCCTTGCGGCAACAGACTTTGAGGGCATCAAGGCTTTTGTGCTGGCCAATGCCATCGATATGGTTGTAGTAGGTCCCGAAGACCCGCTGGTGAGGGGAATATATGACTATTTCCGTGATGATGAGCAGCTGAGAGGAGTGCCTGTGATTGGTCCCTCGAAAGCAGGTGCCACACTGGAGGGTAGCAAGGACTTTGCCAAAGCATTCATGATGCGCCATGGTATACCTACAGCTCGCTATCAGACCTTTACTCAGGATACGCTGGACGAGGGTATTACCTTTCTCCATACATTGCAGGCTCCCTATGTGTTGAAGGCCGACGGACTATGTGCCGGCAAGGGTGTGCTGATATTGCCCACCTTAGAAGAGGCTGAAAAGGAACTGCGCGAGATGTTGGGCGGAATGTTTGGCTCGGCATCGGCAAGCGTTGTCATCGAGGAGTTCCTCAGTGGTGTAGAATGTTCGGTGTTTGTGCTCACCGATGGCAAGAGCTATAAACTATTGCCCGAAGCCAAGGACTACAAACGTATTGGCGAGGGTGATACAGGGTTGAATACAGGTGGAATGGGCTCTATATCGCCTGTGCCCTTTGCCGATGAAGCCTGGATGCAGAAGGTAGAGGAGCGTATCGTGCGGCCTACCGTAGAGGGTTTGGCTGCCGAGGGCATCGACTATAAGGGGTTCATCTTCTTTGGCCTTATCAACGTGGAAGGCAATCCTATGGTTATAGAATACAACGTGCGTATGGGTGATCCTGAGACCGAGAGTGTGATGTTGCGACTGAAGAGTGACATCGTAGACCTCTTTGAAGGGGTGGCCGAGGGCAACCTGGGCGAACGCACTATCGAGTTTGACTCGCGCAGTGCCGTGTGCGTGATGCTCGTCTCGGGAGGTTACCCTGGCGACTACAAGAAGGGTTACCCTATCACTGGATTCGACAAGGTGGAGGGCAGCTATCTCTTCCATGCGGGTACGGCTCTCAAGGACGGAGAGGTAGTCACCAATGGTGGGCGCGTGATAGCTGTAAGCTCGTATGGCAACACACAGCTGGAGGCATTGGCCACTTCGTTCAAGAACGCACAGGCACTGCACTTCACCGATATGTATTGCCGTAGCGATATAGGTAAGGATATACTCAAGAGTTAATGTAGGGAATACACCCGTGGGATGAGAAAAATCCTCGATTTCATCGTACATAGTAACGCTGCGGGGGCTATGGCCGCCGTAGTGTTACTATGTATGTATGCGGCTACCTGCACTGGCTATTTGCCGGATGTCGGGAAGAATCTTCCGGTTGTGGATGCTGCAGAATGGAGGGGTTATATATCCTTGGCAGGATGTATACTGATGGGTTACCTGTCGGTGAAGCCTTCTGTAGAGTATACCCTGTCCAGTGTACACACGCAGTTGCCCGTCACGCTGTTTCTGATGGGCTGTACCATAGCCCCTTTGCAGGTATGTACGCCCAAGAATCTGACTGTACTGGCTCTGCTGGCTGTAGGGAGCTATGTACTGTTGCATGCATATAGGAACTATCAGGCGGCAGGAAGCTACTTCACAGCCTATCTCTGTGTAGGGTTGGTCAGCCTTATCGAACCTCAGTTGATATGGGTAGCACCACTACTGCTGATATGCTGCATTCCCCTTCACTCGCTATGTGTGCGTACCGTTGCTGCTGGTGCGATGGGGCTGTTATGTGTCTGTTGGGTGACATTCGGCCTGTTGTATATGACCGACCAGATGGCGGTGGCGCATGACCTTGTTGCCCGACTCGCTCACTATGACTGGAGCCACTATCCGCTACCCCACACTGCGGCAGATGCATTCACGCAACTATCTCCTCTATTGTGGATATTGCTGCTGACAATCCCCGGTGGTATCGTGATATTGAAAAACAATACACTGAACCTACGTTCACGCACCTGTTACTATTATTGTATTGCCTTGTTGGGCGTATTACTGCTGTTGTGTATAGTGTTGCCCGCACTCTATACCACTCTACTTCCCTTGTGCTTGTTATTGGCAGCCTATATAGGCATACCTCTCTATGCGGAGGCCAATACACGTGGTAAGCGCATCTATGCCATGGTGACGTTACTTGTGTGGATAATACTCATTACCAATCCGCTATGGATGCGCTATATCCCATTCTGATTGACTATGGCCCGTGGGGTATGTTTGTGTCGGCCCTACTCTCAGGCACTGTATTGCCCTTCAGCAGCGAAGCGGTGCTGGTAGGGCTACTGGCAGTAGGTGTGAATCCCTGGACGCTGTTGCTTGCAGCCTCGGCGGGTAATGTACTGGGTGGGGTTACATGCTACTATGTGGGTCGGTGCACCACTCCCGAGCGCATACAAAAGATATTTGGCATTAAGCCCAAGAATATGGAGCGTGCCCGCCGTCTGGTCGAGCGCTGGGGCGTATGGATAGGCTTCTTCTGTTGGATAGCGGTATTGGGCGATGCCATTCTCGTGACGCTGGGAATTATGCGCTCAAATGCTCCCCTCACCCTCACCACAATGGCTATAGGAAAGACCGTGCGCTATCTGGTAATACTGCTCTCTGCACTCGGAATCGGGAACTTGATATTGTCGTAAACTCGATATAAGATTACGTTAGTTTAGTGATAATTATTGTGTATTTTGATACGAATAAAGTGGGTTTGTAGTGCAATACCCACTTTTTCTTATTAACTTTGTCCCATTAATGTCGTAGAAACGATAAATTGGGACAAGCTATGCAAGCAATCATATTGGCAGCCGGAATGGGCAAGCGCCTTGGTGAGCTCACCAAGAACAACACCAAGTGCATGGTATCGGTCAATGGAGTATGCCTTATCGACCGTATGCTCACACAGTTGGCCACACGGAACTTGTCGCGTGTGGTCATCGTGGTGGGCTACAAGAAGGAGGAACTCATCAGCCACATCGGCACCCGCTATGACGACCGCATCAAGATAGAGTACGTGCACAACGATATCTATGACAAGACCAACAACATATACTCCCTTGCCTTAGCCAAGCAGTATATGCTTGAGGAGGACACGCTGCTGCTGGAGTCGGATCTCATCTTCGATGACAGCATGCTCGACCTCATCATCAGCGACCCTTATCCTAATCTCGCACTTGTTGCCAAATATGAGACCTGGATGGACGGAACCATGGTGCGTATATCTGAAGACAACGACATCATGAGCTTCATACCCAAGAAGGCCTTCAAGTATGCCGATATCGAGCACTACCACAAGACGTGCAACATTTATAAGTTCAGCCGCGAGTTTTCGTCGACCCAGTATGTGCCCTTCCTCGAGGCCTATAGCAAGGCGATGGGCAACAACGAGTACTACGAACAGGTATTGCGTGTGCTCACGGCACTCGACCGCTCCGACCTCAAGGCGTTGCCTATTACCAACGAGAAGTGGTATGAGATAGACGATGTGCAGGATCTTGACATTGCCGAGACCATGTTCTCTTCTGAAGAGGAACTGCTGGGCAAGTATTACCGCCGCTATGGTGGCTATTGGCGTTTCCCGCAACTGAAGGACTATTGCTATCTGGTGAATCCCTACTATCCCAGTCCTAAGATGAAGGATGAGCTTCGTGCCAATTTCGATGTGCTGCTCACCGAATACCCCTCGGGTATGTATGTCAACTCCCTGTTGGCCGGCAAGTACTTCGGCATCAATCAGGAGTATGTAGTAGTGGGCAATGGTGCAGCCGAGCTCATCAAGAGCTACGTGGAGAACCACGTGGAGGGTAATATGGGCATCATCTTCCCTACCTTTGAGGAGTATCCCAATCGCGCTATCGCGGAGCGCATCGTCAAGTACGTGCCCAACAATGCCGACTTTGCCTATACGGCACAAGATATCAAGGTCTACTTTGCCGACAAGGCAATCTCTGTCCTGCTCCTTATCAACCCTGACAATCCATCGGGCAACTTCATCCCCTTGGCTGATCTGCTGCCATTGATAGAGTGGGCACGCGAGCGTGGCATCACGACGGTTGTCGATGAGAGTTTTGTCGATTTCACCGATGATTTCTCAGGCAACTCGCTCCTTCACAACCATATTCTGGAGGCACATAGCAACCTGGTGGTGGTAAAGTCTATCAGCAAGTCGTATGGTGTGCCCGGTCTCCGGTTGGGCGTGCTCGCCTCTGGCAATAAGACCCTGATAGCGCAGATGAAGAAGGAGGTGGCGATATGGAACATCAACTCCTTTGCCGAGTTCTACATGCAGATTTTCGGTAAGTATGAAAAGGATTATACCATCGCCTGCCACAAATTTATCGGGGAGCGTGGCATCTTCTTCAAGGAACTGCAAGCCGTCCCCTACCTGCGCGTCATCCCCTCACAAGCCAACTACTTCTTGTGTGAGGTGACCGGTAGATATACCGCCACGGAGCTTACCCAGCTGCTGCTGAAGCGATACAACATTCTCATCAAGGACTGCGGTACCAAGTCGGCCTTTGTAGGGAAACAGTATATACGCATCGCCATTCGCGACCGGGCAGACAATGCCTATTTCGTAGAAGCACTTAAAGCATTGGCAGAATGAAGACTGTATGCATCTGTGGAGGAGGGTCGCTCGGCCATGTTGTTGCAGGATACTTGAGCGCGAAGAAAGATATTGCGGTCAATATCCTTACACAGAGGCCACTACAATGGAAACACGAATTACGTATCTCTATCCCTGAGGGCATTACTCTACATGGTAAACTCAATGTCATCAGCGACAATCCTAAGGAAACGCTTCACGATGCATCCATTATATTGCTTTGCCTACCTGGCTATGCGATCAAAAGCGAGTTAATCAAGATTAAGCCCTATGTAAGCAAACAGACATACGTAGGCTCCGTATTTTCTTCTACGGGCTTTTTCTTTGAGGCTTTGGACTTGTTCAACGAAGATATCCCTCTGTGGGGTTTTCAACGTGTCCCTTTCATTGCTCGTACTGACGTGTACGGTGAAAGTGCACAATTGTTGGGCTACAAGAATAGTCATAATATTGCTATTGAACGTAGCGATGACAAAGAGAGGTTCCGAACCATCATAGAAGAACTTTTTGATGCTCCAGTGCATTTGCTGAACAATTATTACGAAGCGAGTTTCACCAATAGCAATCCCATACTGCATCCATCGAGGCTATATGCCTTGTTTAAAGATTGGAATAAGGAGATTTATTATGACCATCAATTCCTGTTCTATGAGGAATGGACCGACGAAGCCTCTGAATTGTTGATAGAATTGGATAATGAACTCTTTCGTGTCTTGGCAAAGTTGCCAGTTACTTCCGACTACTTAGTTCCTATACTTCCCTACTATGAGAGTCATGATGCCGAAAGCCTTACCCGAAAGATACGTTCGATAGGTGGGTTCAAAGGTATTGCTACTCCTATGATACACTCCGACAAAGGATGGCAACCCGACCTTAAGAGCCGTTATTTCCAAGAAGACTTCATGTATGGTCTACGATACATCTATCAGGAGGCTCACCGACAAAGTGTGGCAGTTCCAATGATAGATATGGTGTACAATTGGGGGATAAAAATTATAGGATGTAGATAATATGCCCGACTCAGACACCAAACGCATAGCAAAGAATACCGGCTTCCTTTACATGAGAATGCTGGTAATGATGGTTATTGGCTTTATCACGGCTCGTGTAATGCTGGAGGCATTAGGGGTAAACAACTATGGCATCAACAACGTGGTGGGTGGATTGGTATCCATGTTTTCCATGTTGTCAGCCTCATTGTCAGGTGCCGTAAGCCGTTTCTTCACCTTCGGCTTGGGTAAGGGAGACATGATGCGCCTACGGGTAATCTTCTCTACCTCTATCAATATACATATTTTACTGGCTGTAGTTGTGGTGCTTGCTATTGAGGTAGTGGGCGTATGGTTTCTCAACAATAGGATGAACATAGATGCTGATCGCCTTGTGGCGGCCAACTGGGTATTGCAATGCTCTACCATCACATTTGCCATCAATTTACTCTCCGTTCCCTATAGAGCTGCCATCATTGCCCACGAGCGGATGTCGGCCTTTGCCTACCTAACCATCTTTGATGCTACGGCCAAGCTACTCATTGTCTGTGCCGTCTATTTCTACAATGGTGACAAATTGATATTGTTGTCTGTTCTCAACATCACACCGGCCATCATATCGCAAGTTATCTATTGGCTCTACTGCAAGCGGCATTTTGAGGAATGTACCTATAAGTTTGCGTCAGATAAGAAACTCTTCAAGGAGATTTTCGGTTTTGCGGGTTGGAGCTTTATTGGCAATACTGCCGGATTGATGAAGAACGAAGGGGTAAATGTCGTCATCAACATCTTCACCAATACGACAATCAATGCTGCACGTGGTTTTGCCATGCAAGTCAATGGCATGGTGATGCAGTTTATCAGCAATTTTACGATGGCGCTCAACCCTCAAATCATCAAGGACTATGCTTCGGGACAGCTACAGCGCATGCACAAGCTGATGTTTCAAGGCACCAAGTTGTCTTATTATATCTTCATGATACTTTCCATACCTCTGATCTTTGAGGTAGAGGCCTTCCTATATCTATGGTTGGGTGAGGTGCCCGAGCATTCGGTATCGTTCACGCGCCTGGTCTTGGTACTCAGTTTGGCTGAAATCGTGTCTTATACACTGATTACAGCCCAGAATGCTACGGGTAAGATTAGGGATTATCAAATAGTAGTAGGTGGTATCCTTCTTCTGAATCTTCCCATCTCCTATCTTCTGCTCCGCTGGGGAGTGTTTCCCGAGGTTACGGTTATAGTGGCCATTATCGTGTCGCAATTGTGTCTGGCCGCACGTTTATGGTTTCTTCGAAAAATGATAGACTTCCCTGTCAGACAGTTCATCACAAAGGTTTATTTCAATGTCATTGCAGTCACCTTACTATCGCTGATAGTGCCTGCCATCTGTTACATCGCCATACCTCCAGGATATGTGAGAGTCTTCATCCTGGGAAGTCTCTCGATATGTTCATCCATCGCGACAATCTATTTCGTAGGTTGCACCCGTGAAGAGCGTGCACAGGTGCGCAAGGCCATAGTGAATATAATCTCCAAATTCCGCAACCGATGATACACATTAAGGAAAAACAGGAGTGTTGCGGCTGTCACGCTTGCGTGACGGCATGTCCGGCTCATTGTATTACGATGAGAGCCGATGAGCAGGGTTTTCTCTATCCTGTAGTCGACAAGGATGCATGTACTGATTGCGGCTTATGCGAGAAGGTTTGCCCGATAATCAATCAAGATACATCGCGCAAACCCATTAAGGTGTATGCCGCCAAATGTGGTGACGAGCGGGTGCGTATGCAAAGTTCGTCGGGCGGTATCTTTACCTTGTTGGCCGAAGCTGTAATCAAGGAAGGTGGTGTGGTCTTTGGCGCGAAGTTTACTGAACATTGGGATGTCGCTCATGCCTGGACGGATAGTTTGGATGGTATCGCAGCTTTCCGTGGTGCCAAATATGTACAGAGTACAATAGGGAATACATACAAAGAAGCTAAAGATTTCTTGCTTCTGGGACGCAAAGTGCTTTTTTCCGGTACACCTTGCCAGATTGCAGGATTAAAGAGGTTCTTACGCAAAGACTACGAAGGTCTGATTACCGTTGATGTGGTATGTCATGGTGTACCCAGTCCGTTAGTATGGCAGACTTATCTCGCAGACGAAAGTAGCGGGAATCCCTGTCGCCCTCCGATAGAAAGCATTTCGTTCAGGGACAAGACTTATGGTTGGAAGAAATATTGCTTCCACATTCGTTATGCTGGTTCCAACAATATGCCTTCATCAGGAAACGTTTATATGAAAGGATTCCTCAACGACCTTTACCTGCGCCCTTCCTGCCATGCCTGCCCTGCTCGTTCAGGAAAGAGCGGCAGTGATATTGGATTGGGCGATTTTTGGGGAATAGAGAAACATTATCCTCAGATAGATGACGACAAAGGCATAAGCCTTGTGCTTATCAATAGCAATAAAGGTCAGGAACTATACGACTCCATCACGAGAGAACATATACAAGCACAGTTCGAGGAAGCATTGTCCGAGAACCCGAGTATAGTGCAAATCTCGCCCCAGAGTGAATACTCACGGCAGTTTTGGCAGCGCTTCCATCGTCAAGGAATATCATGTATAGAACCGATATGCAGGAAGGCCGGACCATCAAGGCTATTGCTGCTGTACCTGAAGGTTAAAAGGGCATTGTTGGGCATTCTTAAAAGAAGGTAAAGGTATGAGAATTGGCATCTTATCGCTTCCGTTAGGCACGAACTATGGCGGCATACTGCAGTCCTATGCTTTACAACACATATTGCAAGGCATGGGGCATGAGGTATATGTCATTGATGAGGACAAACAGTTTGAATATCCGTTGAGGCGGAGAGTAGAGATGTTTGTAAAGGGAACCATAAAGAGATGCCTATTGGGCAAGAATGCCATCATCTATTCACCCGAATATTACAAGAGGCTATGGGCCGCACGCACTATGCACACCGGTAGGTTTGTCTGTGAACACATAGACCGGAAAATGGTGCGCAGCGTGACGGAGATTGGCGAACATGACTTTGATGCCTTCATTGTCGGAAGCGACCAAATATGGCGTGCACGTTATGCCAGACCATTTCCTGGGGTCGAAAACTCCTTCTTGAAGTTTACAGAAGGGTGGAATGTCAAGCGTCTTGCATATGCAGCCTCATTCGGTACCGACGAATGGGAATACAACAAAGCAGAAACGGAAAATGTCGCGGCAATGGCTCGTATGTTCGATGCCATAAGTGTACGTGAGGTATCTGGTGTCAGGCTGTGTCAAGAGTACTTAGGCACAGAGGCTTTGTGCATGATAGACCCTACATTGCTCTTGAATGCGGAGGATTATACCCGATTGCTTGGGGAAGATACTCCGTCGAGCCCAGGCAATATGATGTGCTATGTGCTTGACAGAAATGAGGAAAAAGATGCCTTGGTCAATGACATTGCCAACAAAAAGGGACTGCAACCTTTCCAAACCAACTCGCGTACCGAGGACTATAAAGCGACATTGCAAGAACGCATACAACCACCTGTAGAGCAATGGCTACAAGGATTCCGCGATGCAGAATTTGTTGTTACCGACAGTTTTCATGCCTGCATATTCTCCATATTGTATAGAAAACCATTCGTTGTTATTGGTAACAAAAGTCGCGGGATGACACGCTTTGAGTCCCTGCTGTGGATATTTGGCCTGGAAGAACGGTTAGTCACCTCCTATGAAGACTACAAACTAAAGGAGGAAAAACTACTCGGTCCGATAGATTATGAACCTATATACCGTACTCTTGCAGATAAACGGGAAGATGCCCTTCGATTCCTATCGGAGTTTTTACTTTAACGCCTATTAGATAAAAAAGGTATGTTCTCTGAGAGGAAATATACAACACCTATCATATAAAATCAAATCATAAGTTCTGATTACGTAATCAGAACTTGTAATTACTTAATCAGAACTTATGATTAAGTAATCACAACTTATGATTAACCTTTAGATAAAGGGTGATAAAGGATTTACTTCTATTGACAAGAACCTTTTATTCCTTTGGTATATTGCTTCTTTGATAAGAAACCCGTCATTGACGTGGATTCTGTCAGAAAATCCAAACAGACTATAAAGTCATCCCGAATTTACTGTGGACTTACATTAATTAGGACTTTTCCACACTTAGTTATATATTATAAAATAATATATAGCTTATATAAGATATCGAAAAAGTCCTGGTTCATTCATTATTTGAATAGGATTTCTTCAACAGAAAATTTCCTTAACAATGCATGATTTCTCCTAACATCCAATAATACATCAGGCTAAATTTGCATTGTGAGAATGTGAACGAAAGTGAATCTTATTATAAATCCATTAAAAAGCATTATTATGAAAAAACAACTCTTAACGCTGATGTTGATGCTGGTCGGGATGGCAGCATGGGCACAAAGTGGCTGGACAGATCCGTCCAGTGAGTATCAGTCACAGACTGTGGTATATGTTGCCATTGATTGTGGTAACTACGACCTTTTCTACGATGAGTCAGGTGGTCGCGCCTACTATCCTGAATTGGCTGCGTATATCGGCGATGAACTTCGTGAAGTTGTTGTTGCTGATCCCAGTGAGATGGTTAGTCCGGAAGATAAAACTCCCATCTACACCTTACGTGTCGGTGGTACCGTCGAAAAGGATCAAGGCAAGGAAATTACCTTCAAGATTTACGATGACCGCAGCGGCATCATCTATCCGCTGACATACGAGGGAGAGGCCATCACTTGGACGGGCGATGCCACTGCTGACTATCCTTCTAATTACTACACGATGAGCTTTGCTCCCGCAACTGAGGTTAAGTTGTTCACATTGGGGGCCGATATGGAAATTGAGATAAACAATCTGTCAATCCGTGTAAACGAGACCAAGTCGCTCGACAACTATTATGCCAAGGTATACGATGCCGAGGGCAACGAGATTGAGGTGGAGACACCTGGATTTTGGGATATTGAATACGGCCCTAATCGCCCCTACGTTCAGAAGATAGAGGCCGAGGATGGTTCGGTACAGATTAAGGGTATGCAGGTGACTCCCGTGTCGGAAGATACAGGCGAGAATAGTTACGTGGAATGTGCTTTCTACGTCGTTGGTTCGTTGTACGCTCCTGTCGCAGTGCAGGTATTGCCCCAGTACTTCCCCGTGACAGATATTGCCATTGAGGATATCAACTACTATTGGCCTGGCTATGGCCGATTGGCTATCACAGATGAGATGGTTACCTATAATAATAACGAGAGCGTTCCTACCTACCCTGGCGTAAAAGTTATCTCAAGTAGCAACACCGATATTGTATCTTTAGTTGGCGAGTCTGGTCTTAACTACCATGGCATAGGTTCTTCTGTAATCACCGTAGCTGCTATTGATGACGAAGAGGTGACCACTACCTTTACCATCAACATCCTCTCAGCTCTTTCGGGTATGCACATGGATGGATTGAGTGAGGAAGCACCTTATACCCATGTTAGATATAGTGATGGAGAGGAATATCTACAACTCCCCTCGCCACTCTTCGATTGGGTAACTGCTGATGATGGTGGCTATATAATCGGCAATGATATTGACGAAAGCTACACCATGAGCAGTAACGATGAGAGTGTACTTGTTTTCAGAGAGACAGAGGACGCAGGCCTGCAGGCTGTATCGCTGAAGAAGGGTACCGTGACTGTAACCTATACCAGCAACTACGATCCCACCAAGAGCACCAAGCTGACCGTTGTTATCACTCAGTCGCCCACCAGTGTGGCCATTACCCAGGTTGGTGCTGTTGAGATAGAGACCAATACCCCTGCCGAGCCTATCGTTGACGTTGCCGTAGGCCAGGCTGTGACAGCCATAGCACGGGTGTCTCCCAACGATGCTGACATCGAGAGCTTCGAGATGCAGATCGTGGATGCCAACAATGGCGCATTGGAGAATGTGGTTGAAGTAAGTGAACCCGTGCTTGGCGATGATGGCACTTATCAGTTCACCTTCACCTTCGTAAGCGTGCCTACAAACGATGCTGTATACGTGAGAGCCCTTGTCAATGGCCAACTTGAACACCGTGTACGCCTCAATGTACGTCAGAGCGTGACCTCTATTGAGTTGGGCGATGTGCCTTCTACCATCTGGCTGGGTACAGATGGGGTCCATGCGTTTTCAATCAATGTAAAGGTATCCCCCGACGACGCTACCGACAAGAGCCTCACCGTGACCTCTTCAAATGAGAAAGCAGTGACTGTAGGCGATGGTGTCGATGGTGTTTATACTTTTGATGCTGTAGGTAAGGGTACCGCAGTGCTCACCTTCACCAGTGTAGACAATCCTTCCGTATCGGTTACTCGTGAAATCACAGTCAAGAGAAAGGTAGAGGAGATTATGGTAGAAGGGTTGGAGTCTGAACTCTACAACGATGGTGTGCCTATGAATGTTACTGTAACGATTCTGCCCGAAGATGCAGACTATGACATGAGCAAGCTTAGCTACCGCACTGAGCTCTATAGCGACTTCAAGCCCGAAGGCTGGGAGTTTATCACCATTGAGGAGGGTGACGTAATGGACGCAGGTATGCTCCAGTTCATCGTCACAGGCCGCTCGCTGTGCAACAATGCCAACATTGTCTTTGCTTACGATGCTACCGAACAGGGTGACGAGAGCAACATTGAAAGTTGGAATGAGGTACGCGTATTAGAGAAGGTACGTTTCAATACAAAATGGAACTGGGTATCATTCGTCTCTGCCGGTTTGTCTGCTTACGAGATGGAGGGCTCTTTGGAGGAGGCACGTAGCCAAACCAGCCTTATCATCCATGACCCCAATTGGGGACTCTTCGGTAACCTCAGCTGGATGGATCCGTCCGAAGCCTATAAGATCAATATGAAGGAAGAGGCCAAAGTGCTGGAATACATACTGATGGAAGGCGGTGCTATCTATGAGGACGGTACTGTAGACGACAAAGTACTCGAGCATGGTTGGAACTGGGAATCTTATCCCTACGAGTACAGCTATCCTGTAGCCAACATCTTCGATGCTACGCAGTTTAATGAGGGCGACATCATCCTATCTAAGGAGGATGGTATGACCACTGTTACCGATGGCGCTTGGGAAGGCAACCTCGAGACATTGCGTCCCAATCAGGGCTACCTCATCTACTCTAACACTGAGGGTGAATATTCAGTGACTATGCCCAACCGCTACAAAGACCTCGAGCAGGGATATTTCGAGGACATGGCCCAAGCCACCAATATGCATCGTTCCGTATGGAGCTACGATGGCAGCCGCTTTGCCAATACGATGGCCATCATCGGTAAGTTCAATATCGAGGATGCTGCCGACTACACCATCGGCGCGTTCGTAGGTGACGAGTGCCGTGGTGAAGGTAAGTTTGTCAATGGTCGTGCCTATATCACCGCAGCCGGTGAGGCAGGTGAGGTGGTAACCCTCCGTCTCTACAATACCTGGACAGGCGAGTACATTGAAGTTGAAGGTGCTGTAGAATTTACCGATATGGCAGGTTCAGTAAAGGCTCCCGTATGCTTCAAGGCAGGAGCCGTGACAGGCATCGAGAATGCAGCAACTAACGCCCTCACCATCCAGGGGCACGTTGCCACCGCCGAAGGCACCATCCAGATACTCGACGTACAGGGTAAAGTCATTGCCGAAGGTTACCAGCGTATCGACTTCAGCCACCTCGGCCAAGGCGTATACGTAGTGAAGGCCGGTGATGTTAGCCGCAAGGTGATTAAGTAGATATAGTTTAGAGTTTAGGGTTTAGAGTTGCCATGCGGTAATAACCGACAGAATATGGCACTCTGAACCCTGAACACTCAACTTTAAACTCTAAACACTAACCACGCAGCGTAGCGAGAGCAATGTATGCTTGCATGATATTGCCGAGCAAGCAAGTGGTCTTAAATGTGAGACATTTATAAACAATACCGACATGAACAAGAGGCCGATAATCCTACTGCTAAGTATCCTGCTGAGCGTCACTGCCCGTATGGCGGCCCAGGACATAGCATCTATAGCCAAGAGCGACCCGCTCATCATTTCCGGAGCTATAGGAACGCAGAACACGTTCTATCACACATCGAATGGTATGGGCTATGCATCGCCGCTATCGACCTCGCTGTATGCCAACCTGAACATTAATGTCTACGGTATCAGCATGCCGTTCAGCTTCTACTATACGGGCGACAACACCTCGTTCAGTTATCCGAGATTCTCATTCAACATCAGTCCCACCTACAAGGGTTGGACCCTCCACTTGGGACAACGCTCCATGTCGTTCAGTCCCTACACCTTCACCATGCCGTTCAATGGTGTAGGCATCGAGTATCGCTCCCAAAAGGCAGGACTCCGTTTCGGAGCCTTCTATGGTGATTTGCGCAAGGCTGTCAATGCCGACCCCGAGGATCCCAGTGCCCGTGCTCCCATGTATCGCCGCACTGGTATGGGTGTCAAGGTGGGCTATGGCACTTCACGTAGCTACCTCGATCTCTACGTATTCCGTGGCAAGGATCATCTCAACTCCATCGACGACTACTGGCACGACCAGATATTTGCTCAGGAGAATGTCGCCGTGGGTCTCCGTGGTCGCCTTGCCTTGGGCAGTCATTTCTCCTTCTCGGGCAACTTCGGCACCTCAGTATTTACCACTGACCTTCGCTCCACCGTTCCTGAGGTCGACCTTGTTGATAAGTACAACGAATACTACGACATCCGTTTCAGTACCTTGGCCCGCTTTGCCGGCGATGTGTCGCTCAATACCAACTGGAAGCACTTCTCCGCTTCCCTTTACTACCGACTCATCCAGCCCGACTACACTTCGTTGGGTGTCTCCTATATCACCAACAACTACCAGAGCCTCGGTGTCAATGCCGGTACCAATCTCGGGCGTTTCTCGCTCAACGGTAACCTCACAGCCCAGAGCGACAACCTCGATGGTGACCAGCTTTACACCACACGCGGCTATGTTTACTCTCTCAATGCCTCGCTGCCGCTCGACTGCGGTTTGAACCTCACTGCCGGCTACAACGGATACACCCAGCGGCAGTACGACGGTGCCGCCGTCGTGCCCGACAGTATCCGCATCCACCGAACCACGAGCAGCTTCTCGTTCTCTCCCTCGTATGAGTTCACCAACACATATACTAATAATAATATATCCATCTCGGCCAACTACACCCGCAACGATGACCTCAACCCCTATGCTACAGGCGAGAGCGATGTGCAGACCTTAGCTGTCGGTGCCGGCTACAGCCTCTCGGTGATTCCTATCGAGACCAATTTCTCGTTCAACTACAGCCATCAGCAGTCCGAGGGATATAATTCACAGTACAGCACCGACATCTACTCCTTGTCCAGCTCGCGGGCCTTCCTTGAGTCGCGTGCCCTGTCAGCTACCCTCACTTTATCGCTCATCAGCAATACGATGTCGGGTAGTGGACGCAACACCTCTATGGGTGGTAACATCGGCCTTGGCTATACCTTCCGTGAGGTACACAGTTTCTCCTTCTCGGCCAGTTACAACCGTTACGTGAACACCAACATCGTGGAGGAGATATACCTTCCCAGTAGCCGTTACAGTGATATCATGTGCTCATTGAGCTACAACTATACTTTCAATGCCATCTCCATTAAGCGACAGACTGAGGAGAAGGCCAAAGAGAACAAAAAGAAATACACCATCACCTCCGACTTTACGAAGGCTGCTCGAGAGGAACGCCGCCTCAAAGCACTGGAGAAGCGCAAGCTGGGAGGACCGAGGAAGTAACGGCCTCTCCCCCCGCCCTCTCCTAAGGAGAGGCAGTTGCAGGAGACCTGAAAAAGAAAACGATAATGAAAACGAGGAACGGTGAACTATAGATACCCTCAACATCGACCATCAATAATATAAAAGACTATGATGAAACGAAGACTACATACCTTAATGGCGTTGCTCATCTTGGCAGCTACGTTGACTACTGTGTTTGCTCAGCAGGTGCGTGTCAATATCACCCGCAAGCAAAACCCGTTGCCTCCTCAGGTGGCCGTCTATTACGAAAACCCCGGTAGGTTCTTCAGCGTATCGGTGACCAATACGGATACAGAGGTGGCTATTCCTGTTCGTCTCGAAATTTCTTTGGTCGGCCCTATTGAGGGTGGTGCCGATGTGTGGCCGGTAGCCAGCAGCTCATACCTCACGTTGAGTAGCCATAAAAGCCTTCCTGTCAGTTTCATCATACAGCCCAAGCAAACCCGTCATTTCTCCAGCATTGAGCTACAGCAACACATGCAGAGCTACCCTCTTGGCACACAGACAGCGGGTGGTGCCATCGCCTCAGCAATGAAGACTCCCGAGAATGGCAAACCTTTCGGTCTGCTCGATGAGGGTCATTATGGTTTGCGCATCATAGCCAAGACCAACTATGATGGTGATGCCGGTGATATTTTGGGCGAGGGCGAGTGTTATTTCGATATCTGCTACTCAGCCTCAGCACCTGAATTTACCTTCCCCAATCCTGAAGGTTTTGACTTCAACTCCGATTACGACGTGGTCAACTTCCCTACAGATTATGCCCATTTTGAGTGGACCACTCCCAGTTTCAATGTCCCTTCATTGGCTCTCTCACGCCAGTTCACCTACGAGTTCAAACTCTACCGTATGCTGGCTAACCAGTCGCCTGAGGAGGCCATCGCCAGCAATGGTATAGCTTTCCAGCAGCAGGGTCTTATGGTGCCTTTCTGCGATATTCCTAAGAATGTGGTGAGCACCCTCCAACGCAGTGGAACCCAGTATTTCGTAGCCCAAGTGGTAGCCAAGCCTGTCATCTCTGATGCGCTCAACCCCGACTATTCGTTGGTCAACAATCAGGGTCGTAGCCAGTACATGGTGCTCAAGATCTCTAAAGAGGGTGGTGGCCTCGAGAACGACCTCGTTGTGGATGACGAGGATACTACCGATGAAGACCCCATCAAGGTTACGATAGAGAACAAGTTCAAGGAACTCACCAATGAGTTGGCTCCCTATTTCGAGGAGCCGGGCAAGATGTTCCGCGTCACCTTGGAGAACACCACAAGCGAGGATCTCACCATCAGTATGCTGTTTCAGTTCTTCAAGGACAACTGGGGTGTATGTCCTGCACCCGCCAAGCAGCACTCCACCAAGTCAATGACTATCCTGGCCGGGCAGAGCGTGGCGCTCTCCGATGAGCAGGTCAACGACCTGGCTGGAGGTTATTCCTACTCCGATGTCATCGCCTTCAAGGCACAGACGGGCTTTATCATCGGTAAGCCTGCACAGAACACCTTCCCCGGCAAGGACTATACCCTCTCGGCTCGTGTATGCAAGCACACGGGCAAGCCCGTCCTGCGCGAGGAGGTCTTAGGTAAGACGCGGGTCGACTTCTCCGTAGCCGATGGTATCCAGGCGGGTGACGTGTTCCGCATTAACCTTGAGGCTAAAGGCCAACCGTTGACCAGCCAGACTGATGTACTTTTCACTCAACCGTCACGTCTGTTCACCGTTACTATCGAGAATCTTAGCAATCTTAGCTACGAGGTATTACCTCGCCTGCTGTTTAAACTGAAAGATGAGAAAATATATGGAGGCTGCGGATACAACGATCGCTATGATAAGGCCATTGCCATTGGTCCTGGCGAGACTATCAAGCTCAGTAACAGTATACTCGATGATGTATGCGGAAACTTCAATAAAGTGAGTCTTTATGCTATCGGTGAGATGGAGATGGGAGATACCATCAGCAAGGAGGACTACTCCAGCATAGTCAGCTCGCTGGATGAGGATGTCGCCGAGTTGTCGCTCTTCGACGTCAAGATATTGCGCGAACTCTACGGCAAGAGTGAGAAGTACGCCGAGAATGCATTTTTACAAGCCGAGCAGATTGGGTATCAGACTTCGCAGAGCGTTATTCTTGGCGACATCGATGTGTCCATCAGTCCCAAAATGACCGAGATGCCCTGCAATGCCAGCGCCTATTTCCAGAAAAGCTACCTCCTCTTTGATGTGGAACTTACCAACACCAGTGACCGTGACTACAAGGTAACCCCCAACCTGAAGTTCAAGCTCACCGATGAAGACGAGATACACACCGCCTGCATCCCCGATTGGTACCAGCACGCTATCACCCTCAAGGCCGGACAGATCTATCAGCTCACCGAAGCCGACCATGAGCTGTTCTTCGGTAGCACCCGTGTCATCACCTGTACACCCGGTGAGAATGGCAAGTATGTGACCAGCGACACAACTGAGCTGTACCGCAACCTCGAGAACTTCATGGACGAGAACATCAATATGGATGAGCTCAGCTATGCCCATATCGACGTCTACAACCAGGAACTGTTGCAGACCATCAAGGAGACCGACTTCGGTACGGTGAAGCCCGCCCTCATCGGCCAGGGCGACTGCGACTTCAGCATCGACCCTATCACCTATGTCCACGATGTTACCGTACGCCTCCTTCCCCTGCTCGACCCCATGCCCGGCAATGGCGATGCCTACATCGGCAAGACCGCCAACCTCTGGGATATAGAGCTCGTCAACACTACCAACGAGACCATCAAGGGCTTCCCCATCATCCGCTACACCTTCAAGGATACGGAATATACCTATGCTCCGGCTATCCACAACCTCTATAAGGAGTATATCACCCTGGACCCCAAGGCTACCATCAAGCTCGACTTGGATCAGATGAACCGCTTCCTCAGTGGCAGCAAGGGTGTGCGCTATTCCGGCGGTGAAGTTCCCGATACCTTGGATACCTTCGACGAACTGATTAATCTTGAGGGCGACAATCATGTGGGCATTGCCATTATTGATATCGACAGCCTCATCAAATATAACAAGAAAGAGACTCCCGACTTCGAGGCCCACGTCATCCGTGGTTGCAACCGTTTGCCCTTCGAGGCCGACCCCAACGTGACGCTCGACGATGTCCTTGTCAAGATTACTCCTCTCTATGACCGTATGCCCGAGAATGGCGACCCCTATGTGCAGACCCCCGGTCGCCTCTTCAAGATAGAGCTGACCAACACCCTCGACCGCGAGGTGAAGATACGTCCGGCGTTCTACTATAACTTCACCGATGTGCCCGGCGAGAACTACGACCCCTGCAACGATGCGTTCGACAAGGGCGACTCCATCTACACACTGGCTTCCAAGGCCACCCGTGAGCTCACGCCCAGTGAGGTCAACTATGTCTGCGGTGGTAACAAGCTCCTCCACATCACCGATGGCCAGGACATCCCCGACACGCTGCGCGCCTATGACAACCTCGTGCGCTTGGCCGAAGACAACAAGGTAACCTTCTTGGCATTCGACAACGACAAGCTCGGGACTGTCGACGAAGATGATCCCGAATTTTTGAAGAAGGTGACACTCGGAACCGGCCGTCACACCTTCCGTGGAGTCGAAGGTGTCGCTTTGGAGCGTGTGACGGTAACCGTCAGCCATAAGATGAACCCCATGCCCGGCAACGGCGGCTACTACAGCCGTGTGCCTGGCCGCCTCTTCGAGGTTACATTGGAGAACAAGACCCAGGAAGACCTCTTCGTGATGCCTGTCTTCGAATACCGTTTCGATGACAATGCCAACTACTACACCATCGACCATCGTCCCTTGATAGACAAGGCTATCGAGCTCAAGGGCGAAGAGAAGCGTGTGCTCACCCAGGAGGAGATCAACACCCTCTGTGGCGGTGCCGACAAGCTCTGCTTCTATGCCAATGCCAAGATCGGTGTTTGCGACACCATCAAGGAACTCGACAATATCGTATCAGAGAAACACCTCAACAAGGCTAAGGTAGTGCTCTACAGCGCTCCTATGCTCGAGGCTGCCTATGAGGATGCCAAGGTAATGGCCCTCTTCGAAGGTAATGCCAGTGAGGAGAACGTGAAGGAGTATCTCGAATACCTCTCGCTGGCCGAGCTCGGCAAGGGAGAAACCCAGTTCGAGGCTTCCAAGGACGTTGTGCTCGGCGATATCGAGATCAAGATCGAGCCTAAGGACAAGATGAGCGAAGAGGCCGAACCCTACTTCGACGAACCTGGCAAGTACTTCAACGTAACGCTGAAGAATGTAGGCATCGAGGAGACCACCTTCGGCCTGCGCCTTACGCTCAACAGCAAGTACTATGGTGTCACCCATCCCGACAGCACCATCACCCTGAAACCCGACAGCACCATCACCCTCTCTGAAGAGCAGCTCAACAACCTTTGCGGTGGCATTTCGGCCGAGAAGATCTATCAACTCGATACCCTTGAGAATGTCATCACCCGCAAGGTGGCCAAGGACATGAAGCTCCTCGACGGAGGCAACACCGTGCAGGCACTCGCCTTCACCGTACCCAAGGGCAAGACCCTCGAGGACGATGGTTCCAATGTCGATACCCTGGCGGTAGGCAGTGCCCCGTTCATCACCAAGTTCCGCGACATCCGTGTGGGCGAGTTCATCCTCACCGCATCGGAGATCAAGGCCAATGAGAGCATCGACTCCTGCTACAGCGGCAAGGGCTACATCACCTGGAATGCCATGGGATTCCCCATCAAGATAGCCGTTGAGTTCGATACCCTATATATTAATAAGGAGTCGGTAGCCTACCGCGGCCTCGTCAAGTCGGCCAAGAAGGAAGAGCTGCTCAACTTCGCCCCCTTCGAGCTCTTCGAGAGCAAGATCGACAGCCTCGGAGCCGGCGAGCTGGGTACCGAGGTGAAGAACATGCTTGCAGGCAGCGAGTTTGCCACCTACTACACCTACGTCACCGAGACCATGGAGGCCATCCCGATGACCTTCGTCGAGGGTAGCCCCGCCCTGCAGCTTCCGGTGAAGCTGCCCGAGTCGGTAAGCAAGAAGAGCCCCGTCGACATCCAGCTCCTGAGTATGGAGTTCCACCCCGACAAGGCCAGCATGAACCTCATCGCACAGTTTACCCTCCCCGAGAGCAACTACGTGAATACGGCCGAGAACATCCTCGTCTTCGGCTCTCCCCATCTGGGCATGAGTGACAGCACCCTCATCCCCAAGACGGGCGATCTGGCACTGCTCACCGACCTCACCATCAAGGACCCCTCTACGGGCTTCAATATCACCTTCCTTGCCCCCGGTAGCACCGACATTGAAACGTGGAATGCAGAATTGGGCAACAACGGTTGCTTCGTGAAGTGGGAAAACGGCGAGTTTGCCGACTTCGTGGTCGATGCCAAGATGGCCATCCCCAGTGCCGACATCGTCAAGGTTGTCGATGGCGCGGTACAGGACAGCATCGCTCCCGACATCCGCCTCACGGCTTCCATCAGCGACAAGGAGGACTGGATAGCCCAGGTGCGCTTCGATGCCTTCGAGCATGTCGACGCCCCCGGCTACACCTTCACCGTGGGTGGCAGCACGGTAGGTGTGCTCTACGACCACTCCAAGAGCAAGGCCCCCGACGGCATGACCCTCGAAGCCTTCCCCAAGGAATACGATTGGAAACTCGCAGGCATTAACGACGAAGGCTCATCTGACGAAAAGATGAAGGCCTGGATGGGCTTCTACTTCGAAGAGCTCAGCGTGGCCTTCCCCGAGTTCATTGAACTGGACAACAGTGGCGAGGGCAAGCGCCTCTCTATCGAAGCCAACAAGATCATCTACGACAATTCCGGCTTCAGTATGACGCTGGCCGCCACCAACATCCTCGATCAGGGCACTGCCAGCATGGGCGGATGGCGCATCACCCTCGATGAGGTATACCTCTCCGTGCTGCAGAGTAATTTCGGCAGCTTCGGCTTCAACGGACGCTTCGATGTGCCCCTGCTCGACGGGCAGATTGGCTACGATGCCAAGGTGCTCTATGTAGACAAGGGCAAGGAGACCATCAACAACTCACCGCAACAGCAATCGGGCGGCTCTACCGATGACGACAGCTCCAAAGAGAAGGTGCTCAAGGTAGTCTTCGAGACCCGCCAGGTCGATAGCCTCAAGATTGACTTCTTCGTGGGTACGCTGGACTTCGAGAAGGAGAACACCTACTTCAATGTCACCTACCTCGATGGCAACACCGATGTGGAACTGTCCCTCTCGGGCGAGATCAACATCGCCGGCAGCAAGTCGATGGAGTCTACGGTAGGCTTCGCCCTGCCCGGCATCGGCTTCCATAGGATGCGTCTGGCCAACTTCGTCAGCAAGGAAACCATCGAGGGCAATGCCTACCACTTTGAGAGCGACGACAAGAGCTTCTGCTTCGACCTCGGCCGCTGGAGTCTGGGCGGCGTCACGTTAGGTGGCAGCAAGGGAGGCTCTGCCCAAGCCAACAACCAGCAAGCAGGAAACAAGAACAACCAGGCCGGCAACAACCAACAAGCCGGAAAGAACCAGCAAGCCGGCAACAAGAACAACCAGGCTGGCAATCAAGAAGAGCAGAACAAGGAGGAGGATGCCAACAAACTGGATACCGAGGTCGAGTATGGCCTCAATGTAGCCGGCTTCAGCATCGGCCTCGACGAGTTCAGTATGACTACCCGCAGCCAAGGCGAGGAGACCCAGATTGGTCTCTACATCAAGGCTAAGATGAGCCTTGTAGAGAGCGTGTCGGCTACGGCAGGCTTCACCATCTGGGCTGCGATAGACATGGACAACAAGAGTGCCGAGTACAAGGGTGCCACCTTCAACGACATCGGTGTAGGCGCCAGCATCGGCGGCATCGTCGTCGAGGGTACCTTCTCGGTGAAGAACGATGGCGAGTATGGCGATGGCTATTGCGGTACGCTCAAGGTTGCGCTCCCCGGCAACCTCTTCACCTTCAATGCCGAGGGTGGCTACTTCAAGAAGGAACAAAGCGACCCCGAAGTCAGCAACTACGGCAAGAAAGTATCGTGGGGCTACCTCGAGGTAGCAGTAGGCAGTAAGGCCCTCAGCTCCATACAGCCCGTGGGCATCACCGAGCTGAGTGGCGGCTTCTACTTCAACTGCAACGACCAGAAGAAGATGCAGTATGGCTACTATGGCTTGATGCTCGGTGTAGGACTCAGCTTCAGCGACGAGTCTGTGGTGGCCGGTAAGTTTGAGCTACAATGCTTCTACGACTGTGAGAAAGACCGCCTGGGCCGCCTCAGCCTGCGCGGTACCGCCCACTTAATCGGTGGCGGCACCAACAAGGATGGCTTGCTCAATGCCGAGATGCTCATCATCTACGAGAACACCTATACGAGTGCTACGGAAACCCGTGCGGCTTCAGGTGAAGAGTACTTCCAGATGACCGCCTCGGTTGACGCCTCGGCCGATATGACCGATGTGGCCAAGAAGTTGGTATCCGACTATGTCCCTGCAGAAAAACTCTCGATGCTCGCTCCCGACCTGGGTGCTGCCTTTGGACAGGACGACGAGGATTTGGCCTCTGCAGGTGCCGAGAAGAGCAAAGAAGGCAACAAAGGCAAGCCCAAGGCCAGCGCCGGTGCCAAGTTCAACTTCGATCTGAAGATTACCTTCAAGTCGGCCGAGATTACCGATGGCAAAACCAGGTGGCACCTCTGGCTGGGTAAGCCGCAGCCCGAGAGCGACCGCTGCCAGGTGACCTTCATCGACTTCCAGCTGGGCGACAAGGACGATGCCATAGCCGCCTGGGCCAAGGTATGGGTCAACGCCTACTTCTGCATCGGTAACGAGATGCCCGTAGGCCCCAATGGCAATGTACTGCCCGATATTCCACAGGAGGTACAGGAGTTCCTCGACGGTAAGGATGTCAACGGTGGCAACCAGAACCTCACCAGTAAGGCACAGCAATTGCGTGAAGAACAGCTCAACAAGATGATCAACACCTCCAAAGGCGGTCTGATGTTCGGTGCTGCTGCCGGTGCCTCCATCGGTGCCAATATGCTCATCGCCTACTTTGACGCTACGGTAATGGGTGGTTTCGACATCGCCTTAGTGAAGCTCGCCGGTGCCACCAAGTGCTCCAACAACGGCAAGACCATGCGCGGTATCAACGGCTACTACGCCACCGGCCAGGCCTACATTATGCTCAAGGGTGAGATAGGCTTGATGATTGACCTCTGGATATTCTCTGGCAAGATTTCACTGGTTGAGGCCGGAGTGGGTGCCCTGCTGCAGGTAGGCTTTGCCCACCCCACCTGGTTCTACGGCAAGATGCGTGCCAAGTGCTCGCTCTTCGGCGGTATGATTAAGTTCAACCAGTCCATCGAGGTGGAGGCTGGCGACGTATGTATCCCCTACTATGCCAATCCGCTGGCCGATATCGAGATTTTCGGTGACGTGTATCCCAACTATGATGATAAGGATGCAGGTTGGGAAGACAACAAGCGCATATCGCCCTACACGGTGCCCAAGTTTGTCACCAATATGGCAATCGACTCCGAGATACGCCTGCTCGACGAGACCACCAATGCCAATCTCGAGGCCAAGGAATATGACACCTCGGGCACAGGAGCCAAGAATGCCGAGCGTACCTATATGTTCAAGCTGCTGCCCCATAAGCTGACTGAGTATCAGAGCAAGACTGCAAAGACAGGTAATGAATACCAGGTTACTGCCACCAACACCAGCGGCAACCGCACCGACTATACCCTGAACCTGTCGGCCATGAAGCCCCAGACCTACTACCGTCTGGATCTCTATGGCTATGCCTTGGAGAAGAACAAGAATGGCAAATGGGGTAACCCGCGATTTACCAACCCCGATACTGGCAGAGATTACTATCAGGCCTGGTATGATACTTGCACCGTATACTTCGCCACCGAGACTCTGCCCGACTATCTGACCGAACGGGATATTGCCCTCGTCAGACCCGACGATGCCAAGTGGAAGGAGAATAATAGGGGTACCTACAGCTACTCCAACTCCGCTCCATCCTACTATAATGAGATGACCCGTCCCTACTTCTGCCTTGTACACAGCCGTCAGGATCTTTTCAAGCAGGATACAAGAATGATTATCCGCTTGGAGTATAATGAACTGAACTCCCGAGCTGGTGTATGGAAGCAGATAGGCAAGGATGTGAATATCGCCGAGACAAGAGAGAACAACGGACGGTATGTCACCTGGCGTGCCGCATCTGACATCAACCTGAGTGAAATCAGAAGCAACCCCTCTAAGTACATGGGCAAGCAGCTCCGCTACACCATACTACGTATCAATACGAAGGACTACAACAAGTATTTGGAGGAGGGCGAGAAGAAGATTAGGTCTGAATACTTGACCTATCAGCAAGCCTACGACCGGGAAGGCAACAAGAAGAGTTTCACTAGCCGTGATTTGGCTTATGCCCGTAGCCGTAACGTCCAGGCTGCCAAGAAGGGAGATAATGCCTATGTCACCAACACGGCAAATATGTCACTCCCCGGGCGGAAACCAATTGTCAAGGACGATAAGATGGTTACCGAGACGGTAGACCTCTCGGCACTGACCCAGTCGTTCGAGGACGATAAGGTGATTGACCGTAGCAATGATGCGATGGAGACCGCAGTGAAGGAGTTTAAGGAGAGTGTGAAGATTGAGGACTTTGCCGATGTGATATACCAGTACCACATGACTACGGACATGGGATTCTACGATTCGTTCTACAGCTACATGAGCAGTATCAAGAGTTCCGGCCAATTGGAGAGTTCTCCGCGAACCTCTGTGCCCAATACCACCCATGTGATGATCAAATCGATAGATGATACCTCACTGAGCGGTACTACAAACTGGTCGAACGAATATAGTACATACTTGATGAACCGCTTCCTCAACCCCTATACCACCTTCCTCTATTGGAGCGATTTCGCATTTGCACCAGGCATCGAGATGCGTAATTACCAGTACAACAGAGTGGTTGACAAGGTTCTCTCCAGTGAGAGCGCACATATCGAGTTTTACAACCCGATGATTAAGTATTGGCACGACCGTCCCAACTTCCACGGACAACTGTTGTACTCTACCGTCTGGATAGAAAAGACCAAGAACGGTAATACCCATCACGGAGATTGGAACATGTACAATTGGCTCTACTACAAATTGACCATCAAGGGAGACAAGGACCAAGGTACGTTAATCTTCAACTCAGGCTACAGCCCATCGTCGATGTTTACCTTCATGAATCGCTATAAACAGCTGCGTCCGCAGAAGCTGCTGGGTAGCAATACCCGCTATGCCATCTCAGGCGATATGAATGTATGGTCACAGGTGAAGGACTATTCGTTGCGTATGATCGAAGCCGATGCCGTAGCCGTAGAGAACTTTACATATGGTATCCGGCGATATGCGACGAGCTTCTCAGTCAGCGCTGTTAAAAACGATCGTAAAGTCAAAGACGGAAGTGCCAGGGATTGGTCGAAGGCCTACCATGATGTGGTGGTGCGTTCGGTAGCATCGACAAGTAGTGCCAGTGCCAGCTATGGTGATGTGGATGTCGTATGGCGCCCCTATCAGATACCCTATATATGGGGCATGCGCTATGATCACATATACGAAGTATTCCCGCAGGAGCGCAAGACCGAGAGTGCCTACATCACGAACGGTATGGAGAATAAAAACACGATCAAATTTGATAGCCGCAAGTACCTGCAGGACAAGATTAGCAGTGTGAGCTACGTGTTCCTCCGTCCTGATAAGTATGACACGGGCAACAACGTTTCGGAACGCTATATGGTGACCGGACGCTACGGAACGGCTACGTACACCTACACGAAGTCCAAGCCCTTCAAGAGCGGCTACACATTCAAGTACAAGTTGCCCAACTGGTAACACAAAGAAGGATATAGAGCAGTAAATATACAATGTTAATAAACGACTGATGATATGATAAGAAGATTTGCAATGCTATTAGGCTTGCTGGCAGTAGTGACACCTGCCCTCCGGGCACAAAGTGAAGCCGTGGAGCTATCCAGCGAACAGGATACGGTGACGGTATTTGTCGATGCCAATGGCATAACACATACGATGAAGCAGATTGAGCCCCTCGACTCGGCAGCTATCGACTCTATGGCTACAGAGCACCGGTATAGTGTATATGTCAGTTCCCGTTCGTATGACGACTACATCTATGTGCGCTGGGCCCCCGACGAGTATGTGCCCTGGCGCATCCTCAACTACTGGGGATACGATGTGGTGCGCATCTATGAGGGCAAGAACGAGATTGAGGCCGACACCATCGCCCGGGTGAAGCCGCTGACGCTGGAGCAGTTCAAGGCGACATTCGAGGCCAGCGACACGCTGGCTGCCGCCGCCGCACAGATCATCTACGGCAAGCGCACCGAGTTTGGCAACACCGAGGCTCACCCCGAGTCCATGCAGTCCATCGTGGAACTCTACGAGGAGCAGCAGATGGTATACAGCTACGCCATGATGATTGCCGAGAAGCGACGCGACATTGCCATCGCCATGGGTCTGGCCTTCGAGGACCGCACGGCCAAGCCCAACCGAAAGTACAACTACATCATCGATGCCGTGGTGCCCGACACGATACTGAACGTGGGTACCTACATCACCCATGCCGACAAACTGGGAACATGGAAGCCCGAGAAGCTGAAGGTCAAGATCATCGACTCCATACAGGCACCCGCCAATGTGCAGCTGGTATGGCCGAGGACGGAGGAGTACACCACCTTCGACATCGAGCGCCGCTGTGTGAGCGAGGGCGAGGAGTGGGTGAAGCTCAACGACAAGCCCTATGTGATGATGCTGCAGGACGAGGCCCACGAAACAGGGAACAATATCTACATCGACGAGCGCGTACACCCCGGCACCTATGAATACCGCATCAAAGGCTACGACATGTTTGGCGACCTCACCACTCCCTGCGACCCGCACCGCGTGGAGATGCCCGACCTGATACCGCCATCGGCACCGCTGCTCGAGTATATCGAGATTGTGCGTGATGAGAACAGCGACCATATCGATGCATACATACACATCGTGAAGGACTCTATCGAGGAGGACCTCGTGGGCTATATCCCCTTCTACCAGAACCCCAACTACAAGGAACGCATCAACATCGACATCCCCGACAGCGTGGCCAGCCAGCTCAGCGACGACCAGCGCCGCCTGCTCAACGAGGGCATGATGATACCCCTCGTGAAGGAGCCCATAGCACCCGGCGACACCATCATCAAGGTCGACGTCACCGGACTGGAGAGCGGTACGCTGGTCATCGCCGCTACCGACACGGCACTCAACATGACCATCTCCATGCCGCTACCCATACACATCCACGACCTTATGCCGCCTGCCCCGCCCACGCGCCTGCGTGCAGCTATGGACATGAGCGGACTGCTGATGGTGAACTGGCGTCCCTCGACCTCGGTCGACATCGAGGGATATGAGGTATACTGGGCCAACGACCTCGACCATCCCTTTGCCCAGCACCCGGGATTCTACAGCGCTGACACCCTGTTCATCGATACCCTGTCGATGAAGACCGCCGAACCCTACCGCTACTACTACGTGAAGGCACGCGACTATGCCGGCAACGGCTCTGTCCCCTCCGACACACTGCGTGTAGAGCGCCTCACCATCGTGCCACCATCGGTTTGCCGTATCGACACGCTGTGGATGACCACCAAGACGGTGAACATGAAGTGGTACCCCTCATCGGAGCCCGATATCCTGTGCTACAACGTGTTCCGTCGCATGGAGGGCGAGCTGGACTGGCAGCTCACCCGCGTGCTCACGCCCGACTCCATCGCCGATGGCCGCCTCACCATCGTTGACAGCCCCGAGCCCCACATGACCAAGCGCTACTACTACGCCATAGAGACCATCAATCGCAGCGGCCTGTCGTCGGGCATGTCGTTCGCCACATCGTTCCTCTTCAAGGGCGAGGTGGTACTGCCCATCAAGATCAAACTGCACGGACAGTTCAACGAGGAGACCAAAAAGGCTCAGTTGGCGTGGGAAATACGAGGTATGACCGAGGAGGTAGCCAAGGATGCCTACCTCGTCATCTACCGCAAGCGCCCGCACGATGAGTTCTTCCGCCACCTCAAGTCGGTGTCGGTCTACGACATACAGACCACCGACAACGGTCTACGACCCGGCGAAGAAGCTCAGTACGAGATGCGCCTGCGCACCAACGAAGGACGCTTCAGCCCCTACAGCAACCGCGTGCAGGTGAAGAATACGGAGAAGATGAATGGTGAATGATTAGCGACCCTTAACAGTCCTTAATCCCTTTATTAAAAGAAATTATGAAGAAGCTGAAATACCTGTTCCTCTGCGCTGTGATGCTAATGATGACATCCTGCGCCGAAATGTTCGAGACGATAGTGCAATTCATCGAAGAGCTGGAGTCGGTCTCCATCACCGATGTGCGGCTCTCGCACCGTCAGGCCGATATGCTGGTGGGCGACTCGCTCATCTTCTCTGTCACCCTGAGCCCCGACACGGCTGAGGTGAGCTACAAGTGGACTCTCTCGGATCCCGAAACAGAGGTGGTGCGCATGATAGGCAAACGCCTCTATGCAAGCCAGAAGGGGCAGGTAACGGTCTACGTGGAGGCATTTCCCACGGGTATGGGTTCTGCTGACGTACACCCCGACAGCATAAAGTCCGACTCGTGCATCATCAATGTGATAGAGTACAACGAAGTATCGTCGCGCGAGTTCCCCTACGAGATGATATTCATCGCCAACCTTGAGGTGGCCGACACTCTGGTGACCGACTCCGTGCAGGCATCGCGCCTCGTGGCCATCGTGGATGGTGAGGTGCGGGGACGCGCCGTGATGCGCACCGCCTACGGCATCCCCTATCTGGAGATACGCATCGGTAGCAAGACCATGTATGGCGAGCAGATTACCTTCGAGTATTACGACCACTCGCACTACCTACGCCACGAGTTCCCCGCCGTCACCTTCGACGGTGAGACCCACGGCACCCTATCCGACCCCGTCATTTTCCGCGTCAACGAACCAGAGATGGTCGGTGAGTGGAGAATCGAGGATGGGGAGTTGAGAGTTAAATAGAGGTTAAGGTTGCGTAAGTTATTGGATACTCTTATGCCTTGTATTTTTAAACCTTAAAATAATACTATTTCACAAAAAAGAATATGAAAAGACTATTGACACTAATTCTTGGGCTTGGGCTGACAATAACTGGCTTGGCTAATGATAGCTTTAGGCAATATAGCCATGTATACTTGCAGTTGCATAGTGGAGAAACCTATGAGATACCTATTTCGGCAGGTTCTACCCTACACTCCTATGTGGTAGGAACAGGGCGTACGGCCTACCATGTGGTGGACATCACGGGTACAGACTGCTTCTACCAGTTCCGCCGCGACGAGATAGCAGTGATGCGATTCGTGGAGGATGTCACCGGCATTGAATTCATAGAGTATGACCGCGGCGATGAGCATGCATCGATGCTCTGCTTCAAAGAGAGCAAACTGATGGTACACCCCTCGCTCGAAGGGACTGTGGCGCTGATATATTCGCTCTCAGGGAAACTGGTGACTGCACAGCGAGTAGAGGGTGACTGCACCATCGACATGGGCAATCTGGATGATGGCATTTATGTAGCCAAGGTAAATGAACACACTTTAAAAGTGAAGAAATGATGAAGCACGCAATACATTTTGGAGTAGTGGCAGTGCTCATGAGCATTGCTCTACCGTGCCTAAAGGCACAAACCCTCGATGAGGACTTCGACCCGGGTATCATGTATATCCTACGTAGTGAAGAGTATACAAACATCAATTTCGAGGAAGCCAATGAGTGGAAAATAACCTTCACCGACAAGGATACGCTTGACAACAGCTACAACAGCCCCGTAGGATTCATCCTACAGGGCGGTATTAATAGTGACTCCCTGTATGTGCCCATACAGACTGTCGACAGTATTGTGATGTATCAGCCGAAACCTGTGATGCAAGACGGAGTGTTTGAGCTTACCCGCGAGTATTTCCCCTATATCGTGAGACGAGAGCGCTCAATGAAGATATATTTTGATGCCAACATCCCGCTGCCGTTACCCAAAGTGGGACAAAGGGTAGTGTGCAACATCTTTGAAGAACCGCTTCCGAATGGATTTGTAGGAACGGTAGACACGGTGTATACCCAAGGCAACGAGATTGTGGTGGAAAGGAGAAAGAATGTAGGAACGCTGAACAGATACTACAAATCGCTACTCTACTCGGGTGGTGGTGCCTATACTCCAGAGCAGGATTCGGCCATTGCCCAGACGAGCAGAATGTATCGTGTAAGACGTGGAGTGCCCGTGCAGAAAGCTCCGGAATGGAACTTCAAAGCGACAAAGAATGGTGTGATGTTCGAAGCGGGATGGGATCCTGACGGCGCAACGGAAAAGTTTGGTAGCTTTGAATATAAGCTGGATGGTGAACTCAAGTTTACAACAAGTGCCAAGGTCAATACCGCCGTAACCAACCTCTCAAGTGCCAAAATAGGACTCACTATGGAGTATGGTGCAGAAGGAACATTGGAGGAATCCATAACAGTAGAGGCGGGAGACAAGATTTCCGTTCCAGGCCTGGGTGTAGCAAAGGATTTTGAACTGCCCATGGGATTAGAAGGTTCTTTCGCCTTAGGCATGTACCTCGACTGGTCGGCTAAGGCTGAACTGGTAGCCAAGGGAGAACTCAATGCAAGCACGACACTTAACCTCGAACTGGATAAATTCGACTTGAAACATAGCATTGAGGCTACCCCAATCGATAAAGCTTTCAAATGGGGTATAGATGCCACCATGGAGGGAGAGGCTAGAATAATCCTCGGTATAGAAGGGAACGTTGACCTGGCTGGTATCGCAGGAGCAGGATTCTCTTTCGGCCTACTATATCCAGAAATTACAGGAAAACTAAAATCGTGGTATTCGTCGGAGGAGGAATATGATTTCAATAAAGTAACACCAGCGCAACTGCTATCGTATTATGAGACCTTCGATGAAGGCAACCAGATAACCAATGGTATCGGTGCATACTATAACCTTGAAGCAGGAATAGATGACATCACATACGAGTTTGAAGCCGAGGAGATAGAGAAAGATAACAAAAAAGACAAGGACGAAGGAGATAAGAAAGAGGAAGAAGATAAGGAAGGAGAAGACGAAGAGGAAGAGGAGGAAGTAGAGGAAGAAGAAGAGGATGATGGAACATGGCTGGAGCTAAGCGATGACGGTATGACGCTCAAAGGAAAGTTCTTAGGCGTTGACATCGAAGGTAAGCTGAGTAAGGATTACAAGACCTGGGAAATCACGGCTGAAAATGATTACGTGGAGGCCAAGGTAGAGAATGGGAAATGGATATTTACCATAAAAGGTGTAGGAGCAGGTATAGAAGGAACCAACTATTGGTTCAACTATGACTACCATCTCGTATATGGTCTAAACAAGGAAACATCAAAGTACACCGTTGGCAACACCGAGGGTAATAACCGCAAATATGGAATCCAAATCAAGGGAGAGAACCGGGTACTGAACAAACAAAGCATACATCTATGGACCTATGACCATGCGATACAGGCATGGGACAAGAAGAAACTGGGCGATGTGGAATCGTTGCCCAAGAAACCCGCCAATTTCACGAGCTCAGTGTCACTACGCCGTGGAGGCACATATACAGTGATGCCCGTATATCAGGTGTGGAATCCGATAGTCTCAGCCACAGAGGAATTCTACATGTCTGACATGGCACTCATCGACAGCATGCTTATCCCTTATGACCTCATGGCAGGAGCGAGGATGAAGGACTTTAACACCTTGCAAATCGTCGGCAGCATTGACGACCTGATGTTAAGCGACTACAAGGACGGAAAAGATATAGAAGCAGGATACACCATAGTAAACAAAGATGGTAATATCGTATACGACGAGACATTCGACCTATCAGACCCCAAGCTGGCAATATTTGACATCAATATAGATGTAACCGGATGGGAACCAGGAGAATACAAGGTAATACTGAACCAGAAGGTGGGAGACCACGAAAAGGAGGACGCTGTACCCGCCACGTTTGAACGAATGGATATGGGTGCGCCTATACTGCAGGAGATAAACCACTCGGCAGACATCTCCTTCACGAAGGGACTGACCTTCAGAGCCGACATCATGGAAGCACCCGATGCCGATGACAAGTTCGGTTTTGAGATTCTGAGATGGAACACAGAAACCGTGGTGGCAGAGAAGTCCGCACTGGGTATTGAATGCATGAAGGATGAAAACACCTTCGAGCTGATCCTTGCTGGAACGGAACTGACTCCCACAGAGACCTACGAAGTACGCGCCTTCACCATACGCAATCAGGGCAAGAAACTGTACAGCCAGGATAGATATGAATTTATGGCACCAAGCCCAATCTCTGATGTCAAGGCACTGGTAGAGCATGATGTAGTGACACTGATGGCCGTAGTCTCCAAGAGTGTAATCAACCCTGCAAACCCGGAGAACATACCCTCGTACGTGAAAATGCAATTTGAGTTGGTAGAGAAGGAAAAACTCATAGGTGATGACTGGGATTTGACAGACCCTGACGACATATTCCAAATAGATGCTGCCGTCCTCGGGACCGGAGATGTATGGGGACTATCACGCGATGTCACAGAGCTGAAGGACAATACGGAATATTGCTTCAGAGTGTACATCTATATCAGCAAAGACAAGCTCCTCTATAGCGATACGCAGACATTCAAGACCAAAGACACCTATAGCCTGAAATACTCTACCGAGGTGGAAGCACGCAAGGCTACCATCAACGCTAAATGTACCGACTTTGCTGCAAAGAAAGACAACGCACGCGTACGCTTCTATTGCTCTACCAGCAAATCTGCTGTAGAAAGAGGATCGGAAAGCTGCACCATCGTAGAAGACAACACCATCGAAGGGCAGACAGCTTCGGTATTGGTCGAGAATCTTGAACCGGAAACGACCTACTACTATAAAGGCGTATTGATGTTCGAGGAGCAGGGAGATCGGGGCGCACTGATTACAAAGGAGAAACCTGGAACCGTATCGAAGTTCACTACCCCCAACCCCTATGAGATAGAAACCGAAGAGGCCGTAGTGGAGGATGCCATGGTGACCCTCAAGGCTACATTGAGCGAATCAGCCGTAGCCGAGCTGGCAAGCGACAGCTACAACACCATCTATGCTGCCTTCGACTTAGTAAGTGACGAACATAAGGCCGAGCTTACCAAGGGAACAGCCAGCGAACATGTATCGCGCGTCACTGAAATAGAGAGGGAAGGTACCAGCATGACGGTAGATGTATATCTCGAACCCGGAACCACCTACCACTACCGCGCACTCATCTACGTGGATGGCAAGGAGTACTATGGCAGCACCAAATCGTTCACGACACTGGAATATGACGGTGGACTGATACCGCTTGTGCGCAAATACCGCACCAACGCATCGGCACCCTGGATACCCATCATTGTAAAGCCTGAAGAAAGACATCTGGCAATACCTCTGAAGGAACTGATAAAGGAATGAGCGTGAAGGTTTAAGCACGTGTAGTTCAAAACATAAGATATGCCCATCGCACCCCACATAACCAATTACCTGCTGGCAGCAATCATCGTATTGCTGCTGGCAACGGTAGCTACGCTCGCATGGAGGCTCATGCAGGCAGTGCGCAGACGGAGAGTGCTGGAAAGAAGCGTGGAGGAGCTGCAGATGAAACTCATGGAGAAGGAAAAGAGGGGTACTGACGGTGATGAGAAGGGGGAAGACTCGGTGCAGACAAGCGAGAGCGAGGAGATAGCCCTGTCGAAACAGGATGAGGTGCCCGACAACGTGTTTGTAACTCATGTGGACCAACTCATCACCCGCAATATTGCAAAAAGCGAGTTCACAGCCAGCACCATTGCCCAAGTGATGCACCTGTCGAGACCTCAACTGGACCGACGAATGAAGCAACTGACCCAAAAGACTACCACCGCATACCTCATGGACAGACGCATGACCCATGCACGCGAACTGCTGTTGACAACGGATATGCCCATCGCCGAAGTAGCCATAGCCTGCGGATTCGACGACACCTCGTACTTCACCCGCGTATTCAAGCAACACTATGAAAGTACACCTTCGGGAATGAGGAGTTAGTTGATTAACTTAAAAAATCATTACCTTTGCAGCAGAAAAGAACATCTATGAAGAGACTACACATTACGATATCATGCCTGCTGGTAGTGCTTCTATGTGCCTGCAACGACACTGCACCCGACTACTCGGAGGCCGAGAAGGGGATGGTGAAGGCGACAGTAGCAAGGGTACAGAAAAGCGACTCACTGGACTTCTACATCGACTACTACACACAAACTGAAGACCACTATGCACTGGCAGTGGCTTACAACGCTTTGGGGCGCAACCAACGCAACAAGGCAAACTATGCCGAGGCGCTCGTGGCTCACAACAAGGCGCTGGAATATGCCGTCCTGGTCGTGGACACGCCAGAAATCGTGCAGGCCTGCAACAACCTGGGCACCGACTACCGACGGCTGGGCGAGCTCAAGGAGGCTTCGCTGCACCACTACAAAGCACTGGAATACTGCGAGGAGTATAGCGACAAGAGCAGCTATGCGGCAGTGAAGAACCGCGTGGTGTCGCTCAACGGCATAGGGAACATACATCTGAGCATGGGCGACATGAAGGTGGCCGAAAGGGCATTCCGCCGTGCACTGGCTGGCGAGACACAGCTGGGTAGTGATCTCGGACGAGCCATCAACTATGCCAACCTGGGAGCCATCTTCGAGAATTATGAGCAGTACGACTCGGCTAAGGTGTACTACACCCGCTCTATGGAATGCAACCAACGGATAAACTCTACGTTGGGCATTTCGCTTTGTCACGATCACTTCGGACGACTCTACGAGATAACCGAACAGTATGACAGCGCACTGGTAGAATACCGTAAGGCATACACGCTCATGCAGGGTAACAACGACAGCTGGCATGCTCTGAAGGCCGCCATTGCGATAGCCCGTGTATATATGCAGCAGGGTAAACGTACACAGGCATTCCCCTACTTACAGGAGGCAGTAGCGATGGCCGATGTCACCCAGTCGCACGGGCGTATGGCTGAGGTATCCGTATGATGGCACAGTATGAAGAACAGGGTGGCAACCACAAGGCGGCACTGGCTTACTACAAGCAGAGTGTGGCTTACAACGACAGTGTATACAATGCCGATAACCAGCAACAGCTGCGCGACTCGTATGTGGACTATGAGAGGGGGAAGAGCCTACGGCAGGTGGAGACCATACGCACAGCCTACGAGGCAGAAGTGCGAGCCAAAAGAACGGTAATGGCGATGGCGATCACTGTGGTCGTAAGTGCACTGGTGATAATCGCTCTACTATGGTATATACTACGCACACGTCGCGCCAGCATACGCATGTTGCAACGTATAGAGCGTATGCGCACCACCTTCTTTACAAATATCACTCACGAGTTCCGTACACCACTTACTGTCATTCTCGGACTGAGCGAACAGCTACAGCTGAAAGACGGCAATGACACGGAGCAGTATCAGTACCTGGAATCGATACAGCGGCAGGGCAAGAGTCTATTGGACCTGGTGAACCAACTGCTCGATATCACCCGACTGGCAGCAGGAGCCGTTGACGCTCAGTGGAGCCAAGGCAACATCGTGACCTATATACAGAGAACCGTAGCGGGCTATGCTGACTATGCCCGTATGCGCAAAGTGAACCTTACCTTCCATTCCGACAAGGCACAGATACAGCTGTGCTTTGTACCTGAATACATAGACAAGATCGTGCGCAACCTACTATCGAACGCAATCAAATTTACTCCCGGAGAGGGACACATTGCAGTGATGCTTGCCACGGAAGGAGGACATTTGGTGATACGTGTGACTGACACGGGACGCGGATTCCCCGAAGAGGATCTGCCTCACGTATTCGAACTTTTCTATCAGGGAGCCAATAATAGCACAGAATTTACAGGTACGGGAGTGGGACTTCCCTTTGTGCAACAGATGATGAGGCAGATGAACGGTACAGTTACAGTGAGCAACCGACATGAAGGTGGCGCTGAGGTGACGTTGACACTGCCATTGAGGCAATCGGTCGAGATAACCCGGCAAAGCACTCCCTGGGAGGAGACGGCAGCGCAGAAGGTGACACCTACCAACCCGGCTGAGGAAGAGATTGTATCCGGCACGTCCGAGAAGGAGCGGAGCATGGTGCTCGTTGTGGAGGACAATGCCGACATTACCCAATACATCACTATACTGTTAGGAACCCACTATGAGGTGCGTACGGCTGCCAACGGATATGAGGCATTGCTCGCTGCCGAGGAACAGCACCCTGACCTCATCATTACTGACCTGATGATGCCCGAGATGGATGGCTACGAGCTGTGCAATCGGGTGCGCAACTCGGAACTGCTGTGCCACATACCTATCGTGGTGGTCACCGCACGCGGAGAAGAAGATGACCGCATACGTGCTATTGAGGACGGTGCCGACGCTTATCTGCGGAAACCTTTCAATGCTGAGGAATTACTGGTGCGTGTGGAGAAACTCATAGAGCAACGCAAGATGCTACAGGAACGCTTTACCCAAATGTTGCAGGGCAACACAGAGAAGGCGGCAAGCCTCTCTGGCGATGACCGCAAATTCATCACCCGACTCAATGGAATAATACAGGACAATATGGGTGACCCAGGTTTTGGCGTAGAGGTATTGGCCGAGAAGATGCACGCGAGCACATCGAAGCTATATCGTCGCATACGTACGCTGACGGGCTACAGCACCCAATCGTATATCCTACACCTACGCATGGAACGGGCAAAAGAACTGCTGGCCACCACTAACCACACTGTGAGCGACATAGCCATGCGCTGTGGCTTTGACGACACCTCATACTTTACCCGTGTCTTCCGTAACTTCTATAGTTGCACGCCCTCGCAGATGAGGAAACGATGAAAGTACGAGTACGCTGATTGTCGGAATAAACGATTTGGTGGTGTGTCAAACGGCACACCACCAAATCGTTGTCTTATAGGCCGAAAGCCTCTCGTACCTTGTCTACATAGTCGAGTTTCTCCCAAGTGAAGAGTTCTACGGTGACATCCTTCTCGCCCTCGTAGCGTGAGCTGAAGTGCTTGGTCACCACCTCGGGTTTGCGACCCATGTGTCCGTAAGCAGCTGTTTCGGTGTAGATGGGGTTGCGTAGCTTGAGGCGCTCCTCGATAGCGCGGGGGCGGAGGTCGAAGAGTTGGTCAATCTTGCGGGCAATCTCGCCATCGGTCATGTTGACGCGGCTGCGGCCGTAAGTATCTACGTAGATGTTGATGGGCTTGGCCACACCGATGGCGTAGGATACCTGTACGAGCATCTCATCGGCCACGCCGGCGGCCACAAGGTTCTTGGCGATGTGGCGGGCTGCATAGGCTGCACTGCGGTCTACCTTGCTGGGATCCTTACCACTGAAGGCACCACCACCGTGGGCTCCCTTGCCTCCGTAAGTGTCTACGATAATCTTGCGACCGGTGAGTCCGGTATCACCGTGGGGACCACCGATGACAAACTTGCCTGTAGGGTTCACGTGGTAGGTGATGTTGTCGTTGAAGAGGGCGAGCACTTCCTCGTTGTGTATGCCTGCGATAACGCGCGGCATGAGTACTTCGATGACATCGCGGCGTATCTGTGCCAGCATCTGCTCGTCGGCCTTGAGTTGTGCCTCCTTGCTGCTGTCGGCAGGAGCTATGAAGTCATCGTGTTGGGTAGATACCACGATGGTGTCGATACGCACGGGCTTGCCGTTGTCGTCATACTCGATAGTCACCTGGCTCTTGGCATCGGGACGCAGGTAGGTCATTTGCTTGCCTTCACGGCGGATGTCGGCCAACACCTTGAGGATGTTGTGGGCAAGGTCGAGTGAGAGGGGCATATAGTCCTCGGTCTCATTGGTGGCGTAACCGAACATCATGCCTTGGTCGCCTGCACCCTGGTTCATGGGGTCTTCGCGTTCCACGCCACGGTTGATGTCGGCACTCTGCTCGTGGATGGCTGAGAACACGCCACACGAGTTGCCCTCGAACATGTATTCGCTTTTCGTATAGCCAATCTTGTTGATTACCTCGCGTGCGATGAGCTGGAGGTCAACGTATGCACTTGTCTTTACTTCACCGGCGATGACTACCTGTCCGGTGGTCACTAATGTTTCGCAAGCTACCTTCGAGTTGGGGTCATAGGCCAGCAGCTTGTCCAATACAGCGTCCGATATCTGATCGGCCACTTTGTCGGGGTGTCCTTCAGACACCGATTCGGATGTAAATAAGTATCCCATGTTGGATTTTAAGTTTATAAGTTTTTTAGTTTGCAAATTTAAGGTTGAGCTTATGAGCCTGTCAACTCAAAAACTCATCAACTTAGAAACTCAAGTGGGGATAGTCGAGAGAATGCATACAGCAACGTAAGCTGTGTTTTAGCATTTTTTACTGTGGTTGCAAGCTGCTCAAATCTATCCACCTTGATTTTCGGATGCAAAATTAGTGCAAGGCGAGCGAAAAAGCAAGCTTTTACTTGTGTTTTTCTATCCGCTGCCAAGATTCTGTGTATCGGAAGCCTCATTGCCTACCGCAAAGGGCGGCAAAAGAATCTATAGGCTGTCTCTTCGCGTCGTAAAGGATAGTTGCCGCGCAACAACTCGAAGTCTTCGGGATGTGACTTCAGTACGCTGCTGTCGGTATGTGGATTATAGATATGCAATAGGGCTTCGGCACGGCTTGTGGTTTGCGGGATTGTCTTGTCAGGAGCAGGAGGCGTGATGGGAGGCACCTTGCCCAAGCCGAAATGGGTACTGAGAGCTTCGAGCGACATACGGGTGGCATTGGCTTTGCCATCGGCAGAGTAGCCTGCAATGTGTGGGGTGCCTATGTAGCAACACTCGAGGAGGTGGCGGTCGATATGAGGTTCGTGCTCCCACACGTCGATAATGCATTGGGCTATGAGCCCTGAGTCGAGTGCTTGCTGCAGGGCTCTGGTGTCGGTAGTCTCACCGCGCGAGGTGTTGATGAAGTAAGGTTTGCGTTGTAGGCTGCCAAAGAAAGCCTCATCGGCCAGATGCCAAGTGCGATGTGGCCCCTCATACGTGAGGGGTGTGTGCAGTGTGATGATATCGGCTTCGCGGGCAATCTCTTGTAGTGATACGAATCCTTGCTCTCCCCGTTCGGCTCGTGGTGGGTCGCATAAGAGGACGCGCATCCCCCACATCGTGACCATATTGGCTACGAGTGTTCCCACGTGGCCTACGCCTATGATGCCGATTGTGCTTTCTGCCAACTGCACACCACGCTCCTTCTGCAATAGCAGCAGTACTGACTGTATGTATTGGCACACCGAGGCGGCATTGCATCCAGGAGCATTGGTCCATCGTATGCCTTGTGATGCGCAGTAGGCTGTGTCGATATGGTCATAGCCGATGGTAGCGGTAGCAATGAAACGTACGCTGCTACCTTCGAGCAGTGTGGCATTGCATCGTGTGCGTGTGCGTATGATGAGTGCGTCGGCATAGTGCACCAGTGCATTGTCAATGTGGCTGCCAGGTACGTATACGGCATCTACACCCATCATCGTCAGTGCCTCGCGGATATAGGGAATCTTATCATCTACGATAACTTTCATGGAGTGTAAGTATGCTTTCGGGACCCATATTGAATAGGAGGTCTACGATACTCATATTGGCTATGAACCCATGTTTGTCTTTGAAAACTTGATAATAGTCCTTGGGGGTAAACTCCTTGTCGGCTTCCCACGGATGTTTCGGGTGGATGCATTCACGCAGGTCAACGGCTGGGTATGCTCCGCCATACTCCGTAGTGGGTAGCAGGGCGGTATCGATACCTATGAGTTGGCATACCAGACGTGTCAGCTCCATATTGAAATCGTAGAGAAATGCTATCTTACGTTCATAGAACGGGCGGAAGTCGTCTTCGTAATAAAGGAAGAAGGGGGTATGCCTATAGGCAGCTTCCAAGGCATTCCAATGACGGTGACGCCAGTTGCCGTGGTCGCTGATTCGGATATCTCGCATTAGGCATTTACCCTCCGAGGGCTTCTCGGTGGGGATGGTGAGTGCCAAAGGACCATTGGCGTCCACTATCACGCAACGGTTGCGATAGGTCTGCTTGACGTAGCTATCGCATGTCTCAATGTAGGCATTGCCCTCACACTGCAGTAGCTTGGTATAGTATTGTACCGGTGCCAGATAGGCCGATGAGAGTAATATGTCCATATTTCCTAATTCCCGGCAGGCCTCAACAGCCAGCCTTATCTGCTTGCAAAAGTAGTGGTTTCCGTCCAACGAAACAACAGCGATGCCCATATTTCTCTGTGCGTTGGGCATAAATCACGCTCTTGGAATCTTAAATCTTGTGAAAGTTAATGATAATGCGGAAGATTATCTGTACTTTTGTCCCTATGAAATGGTCGCGCATAATTAGTATATGGGTGTTGCTGGCAGTGTGCGCAGGCACCTCTGTCCGTGCGCAAGGCTACAAGCGCAAGCAGGTGGTATTGCCCGTAGAGGCCTACAAGGGCGACACCATTCCCGTGGTGCATCTCAAGGATGTATACATATACCAGCGTCCCAAGTTCAAGAGCCGTCGTCAGGAACGCTACTATTGGCGTACGGTGCGCGATGTGAAGAAGACCCTTCCTATTGCCCGTGAGGTGCGCGGCATCATTATCGAGACTTATGAATACCTGCTCACCATCCCCGACGAGAAGGGACGTGAGGAGCATCTGGCTGCTGTAGAGAAGGGCATGCTGGCTCAATATACTCCGAGGATGAAGAAGCTCACCTTCAGTCAGGGAAAAATGCTCATCAAGCTCGTCGACCGCGAATGTGACCAGACGGGCTACGAACTCATACGCACCTTTATGGGAAGTCTCAAGGCTGGGTTCTATCAGACCTTTGCCAGTCTCTTTGGTGCCAGTCTCAAGCGTGGCTATGACCCCGATGGCGAAGATGCCGAGATAGAGGAAATCATCTACTGGGTGGAGCAAGGAGTCTTGTAATTCTCGATACCGATTAGAAAAGCGATGCTTTTTGACCGATTGTTGAAAATTTCTTGTAACTTTGCACGGATACTGAGAAAACGATTCAATTCAAGTCATAACAAACAGTAAAGCTATGAAGACAAACTATGAAGTGCGCTATGCCGCACATCCCGAGGACGCGAAGAGCTACGATACCAAGCGTATCCGTCGCGATTTTCTCATCGAAAAGGTTTTTGCTGCCGATGAAGTGAACATGGTTTATTCCATGTACGACCGTATGGTAGTGGGTGGTGCCATGCCCGTAAACGAAGCGTTGAAGCTCGAGGCTATCGACCCGCTGAAGGCTCCCTACTTTACCACTCGCCGCGAGATTGGTATGTTCAATGTAGGTGGACCTGGTGTGGTGAAGGCTGGCGACGAGACTTTCGAGCTTGACTATAAGGAGGCACTCTACATCGGTTCGGGCGACCGCGATGTCATCTTTGAGAGCAAGGATCCGCAGAACCCTGCCAAGTTCTACTTCAACTCATGCACCGCACACACCAGCTATCCTTGCAAGAAGGTGACCAAGGCCGATGCCGTAGTGGCCCACATGGGTTCGCTTGAGGGTTCCAACGACCGCAACATCAACAAGATGCTCGTCAATCAGGTGCTCCCCACCTGTCAGATTCAGATGGGTATGACCGAGTTGGCTCCCGGTAGTGTATGGAACACCATGCCTGCTCACGTACACAGCCGCCGTATGGAGGCTTACTTTTACTTTGAGGTACCCGAGGAGCATGCCGTATGTCACTTTATGGGTGAGGTCGACGAGACCCGTCACATCTGGATGAAGGGCGATCAGGCTGTGCTTTCTCCCGAATGGTCAATCCATAGCGCTGCCGCCACACACAACTATACCTTCATCTGGGGTATGGGTGGCGAGAACCTCGACTATGGTGATCAGGACTTTTCGAAGATCACCGATCTTCGATAAATCTTAATTTAATAAAGTATTCATAACTCATAATTCATAATTAAATGAAAAACTTGTTTTCATTAGAGGGTAAGAATGCGTGGATTACCGGCGCATCTTACGGTATCGGATTCAACATTGCCAAAGCATTTGTGCAGGCAGGTATCAAGAACATCATCTTCAACGACATCAATGAAGCCGCTTTGGAGAAAGGCTTGGCCAACTATAAGGAGGCAGGCATCGAGAACGTTCATGGCTACGTATGCGACGTAACCGATGAGGTTGCCGTGAAGGAGCTCGTAGAGAAGATTCACGCCGAGGTAGGTCAGATTGACATCCTTGTGAACAATGCCGGCATCATCAAGCGCATCCCCATGCACGAGATGAAGCGCTCAGAGTTCCAGCAGGTTATCGACATCGACCTCGTAGGCCCGTTCATCTGCTCCAGCGCCGTTATCCCCGAAATGATGGAACGCCGTGAGGGTAAGATCATCAACATCTGTTCTATGATGTCAGAGCTTGGCCGCGAGACCGTATCGGCCTACGCAGCCGCTAAGGGTGGCCTGAAGATGCTGACCCGCAACATCTGCTCAGAATATGGCGAGTACAACATCCAGTGTAACGGTATCGGTCCGGGCTACATCGCTACTCCGCAGACAGCTCCGCTCCGCGAGCGCCAGGCCGATGGCTCACGTCATCCGTTCGACTCATTCATCTGTGCCAAGACTCCCGCAGGCCGTTGGCTCGATCCCGAGGAGTTGGGTGGCCCTGCTGTGTTCCTCGCTTCCAAGGCCTCTGATGCCGTAAACGGTCATGTGCTCTACGTTGATGGCGGTATCTTGGCTTATATCGGCAAGCAACCCTAAGTTTCTGCATCACGGCTGCAAAAGCTTTAATTATGAATTATGAATTAAGAATTATGAAACATGTTTGCCGTCATATACACCATTTGGCACCTAAAAGAAACATCATAATTCATAATTCATAATTCATAGTTTAGTGAGACTTTAACGTAGAAGTTGTTGACACAACTTCCACAATTCATAATTCATAATTCATAATTAAATGAAAAATCTTTTTTCATTCCTCCCTCTCCTCGCCCTTCTTGCCGCTTGTGGTCCGAAGCCTTCTACCGACTTCACCGTTACGGTGACCAATGACTTGACTTTCGACCGCGAAGAGATGATAGAGGTTCCTATCAGTGAAGTTACCAAGAAGGTGCAGCTCATTGACGAAGAGCAATACATCATTCTCGATGCTGAGGGCAATCAGGTGGCTTATCAGATTACTCACGATGACAACCTCCTCTTCCCTGTTACCGTAAAGGCCAATGACAAGGCTGTATATACCGTGGCTGTGGGTGAACCCATCGAAGTGGAGACTCTCGTATATGGCCGCCACTACCCTGAGCGTGTCGACGACATTGCTTGGGAGAACGACCGCACTGCCTACCGTGCCTATGGCCCGGCTTTGCAGGCCAAAGGCGAGCGTGCCTTCGGTTACGATGCTTGGGTGAAGCGTGTGCCCGGACTTGTGGTCGAGCAGCGTTATGCCAATGAGCTCAATCCCGACACACAGGCCGAGATAGCCCGCCTGCGTAAGGAGCGGAAACATGATGAGGCTAACGAGCTGTATCACTCCGTATCATACCACGTAGACCACGGCAACGGTCTCGACTGCTACAAGGTGGGACCCACACTCGGTTGCGGAACTGCTGCCCTGCTCGATGGCGATGCTATCGTGTATCCCTACTGTTGGAAAGAATACGAGATACTGGAGAATGGTCCCCTGCGCTTCACCGTGAGGCTTACCTATAATCCGTTTGTGATGGGTAAGGACAGTGTGGTAGAGACCCGCACCATCTCGCTCTCAAAAGGGTCGCAACTCAACAAGACCGTGGTCAGCTACCAAGGCTTGCAGAAAACGACTCCCGTAGCCACCGGCCTCGTCATTCATCCCGAGAATCCCACCGCATACATGCTTGAGGGAGAGAAGGGTTATATTGCCTATGCCGACCTTACGGACAATGTGAACAACGACAACGGTATCATCTACGTAGGTGCCGTGATGCCTGAGAAGGTTACTGAGGCCAAGGCTGCCATGTTTTCTGACAAGGAGGCTAAGGAGCGCGGAGCATCGGGCCACGTGCTTGCCGTGAGCAACTACAAGCCCGGCACTGAGTATACCTACTACTGGGGCTCAGGTTGGAGCAAGTACGGTTTTGATACGATGGCCGATTGGATCACTTACCTTGACCGTTATGCACAGAGCGTGCGTAATCCTCTCAAGGTGGTTTATTGAACTTAGGTTATATGTATAAAAGAAGAATCGGCAGTACACTGCCGATTCTTCTTTTTTGTTTAAGTGTTTTTTTCAGGTATTAGTGTTTAAGTTGGGTGGTTTAGTTAGATTGGCCTAATGGGTCAGTCAATGTCAATAAGCTGCAGCTTCTTGTTGAAAGTGAGCTCTACGCGGTTGTTGAGCTTTACATCGTACTCGCGACGGTCGCGTTCAATCTTGGTTACTTGGGCTTCGGGGTAATGTGCCTTGACAATGCTTTCAATGGCTTCAGGTACGATGCCGGCAGGTAGTGGGTGGTTGAGGCAGTCCACCTCGGTCCAATTGCCCTTACGGTCGAACTCCACCTTGCATCCGTCAGTGAAGATGACATCGTAGTTGAGTTCCGTCACATCAATCTCCTTACGGGTCAGCGAGATCTTGCTGTCGGGGAAGTGGGTGCTCAGGAAGGTCTGCGCCTTTTGTGGCAGTTGGCTGCGGGTGATGGGCTGATAGTTGTCGGCCTTGGAGGTGATTACTAAGGTAAACACACATGCGAGAATAAACATCATTCTTTTCATAACATTCTACTTTTTTGTTGGTTAAACATTCTTATTCATTATTTACGCGACAAAGTTCTATCCCAATTCTGAAAAGATTTGGAAAAAACCGGTCAAAATGATTTTTTTTTTATAAAATTTTCTATGGTGGAACGCATATCATCAATAACAGTTTTTACGTCTGTATGTTTAAAAACCAACCTATCTGAGACGTATGCTCGGGTATCATGTGACTTTTACAAGGGGGTAGATTGCAGATCGATATAGTTATTCGCCGCGGCGGATATATCTCGTTCTTTGGAAGTCGTCCTATCTTGGGTCATTTTTTATCGTAACTTATGCTTCGGCTTATCGTAAGTTAAGACCGGCATCTGCCTTAACCTACGCTTCGCATCGGCTCAAGTAAACTTCATTCGCAGGTTACGGGTTACGGTTACGCGTAACCGTAACCCGTAACCGACATTCATATTCCTTATGCGTGTGCGAGCGCGTGTATGTCTCTTTTCTTAGGCTTTTCGGCAAGCCCTCCTACAGGTGGCAAATTCAGGCACCTATAGGTCATAAATTTTATCACCTACAGGTCTTAAATTTTATCACCTGTAGGTCTTTCGAAACAAGACCTGTAGAGGGCTTTGCCGTCTGGCCGATGTAACGTTAATTAATACCTCGACAAAAGTAATATTCCAAGTCTTGGAATATATATTGTCAGTCTTGGAATGAATATTGCCAGACTTGGAATATAGAACGTCACGGGCACCGTGTGGAACGCCTTTGCGTAAGCTGAGGGCTGTTTGCAGCAATATGGGAATGCCTCTGCGTGATGATTTATTTCTCACTTTCCCTATTTCTTCGTATCTTTGAGGTAAACCTCGAAGATACTTGCACTCGCTGTAAAAAATATTCAAGCAAGCTTGATATTTCTTGCTCGTTTGTTCGTATCTTTGTGACATGAAGCTCCGCACCGTGATATACGCCATCCTTCTCACCACCCTCTTCTGTATGGGGTGTGGCGGGCATGGTCACATGCGCCAGTTAGAGCGGTTGGAGGCGAAGCTCGATACAGCGCCCGAGGTTGTGCGTCTCGCGCTCGACAGCATTCCCCTTGGTGAGCTCAATGGCGAAGCGCGAGCGCTCTATGCCATCTTGCGCACGCAGGCCGACTACAAGTGTTACGTACCGCTCGCCACCGACACCCTCATCCGCTACGCCACCGACTATTATAATAGGAATAGGAAGAACTACCGTGCCGCCATGGCCTGGTACTCCTTGGGCTGCGTGTATACCGAGCTGAAGCACGATGCCGCTGCCGTGGATGCCTACCTGCAGGCACAGAGCCTCTTCCCCGATACCACGGTGCGGTATCATAGATTGTGTTACCAGAATCTTGGGCAACACTATCTGAATAAGATGATGACTGATGAAGCACTGGCTGCATACTTAGCATTTTATGATGTTTCAAAGGGATATGATCATTTATGTGCAGATATTGGATTGGCTCAGACTTATATTTACAAGCAGCAACCTGAGCAAGCTCGTGAGATATTGGAGGAACTGTTTCAGCAGCGTGAGGAGTTGGATACGCAGAGTTTGGGAGTAATTCTTTTTGATTTAGGCAAGATAGAGTATACTTTTTCCAAGGATTATGATAAAGCTGAATCCTATTTTGATCAACTTATCGCACTTTATGGTGTCGATAATGTGAATGGGGTCTATTGGTTCAAGGGAGATATCGCGGAATCACGTGGGCACTATGATACTGCCAAATATTACTACGAGAAGGCCATGCAGGGATACGATGAGGTATACCTGCAATACAATTGTGCCCGTAGTCTGCTATACCTTACAATAGATTCGGTAGCCCAGCCCGGGCTCTATAGCTATATAAAGCGTTTCGAACAGACGAGCGACTCCATCAAGCGTATAGAGCGCCGCTCCGAGATTGACGAGATTCATACAGCACATGTCATGGAATTGAAACAACGTGAACAGGCAGAGCGTCATCGTAGATTTATTTATATTATAGTATTGGTCATTGTATGTTTGCTGGCTGCAATTATTATCGGGGTACTTTTCTTTGAACAACGTCGCAAACAATATTATCTGCGCTTGCGTAAGGAGTTACAGAGTAACCAGGCCAAGATATATAAAATAAACGAATCCATCGAAGAAAATGGCGATAGTTCTCCGCATTCGCGCGAGGAGGTTCTGATTCTCTATCGCAATAGCCTCAATGCAAGCATTGCCCTATTCAACAAGAGTGCTTGTGCTACGAACCTGCAGAAGTTGAACAAGCTCCGTAACAAGGATGTTAGTCCGATCTCTGTCAAAGACCGTGAGGAATTATACGAGACATTGGACGAAAACTTTATTACTTTCATTACCTACTTGCGTTACGAGGCTGACAAGTATAGTCAAGCCAAACTTAGCACTGTAAATATTCATCTTATTCTTCTTCTCGCGATGGGTTATTCCACTGGTGTCATCCGTGAATGCCTCGCAGCTGCCACA
>JAFXEF010000034.1 GCA_017520935.1 Bacteroidaceae bacterium
CATCTTCAACGAGTCGGCCCGCAAGGAGTTTGGCTTCGAGCTTGGCGATAAGGTACACGGCCATAACGGTGAAGCGCCTGTCGTGGGCTTCTGCGAGGACTTCAAGTTCCGTCCGCTGCAGTATGGCGTGTCGCCCTTTGCCTTCTACGTGTTCGGTGCCAACGGCTGGCGCGGATACAGCCATCTGTATGTGCGCACCGTTCCGCAGGCCGACATTGCCGCCGTGAAGCAGCACATCACCGACTGCATCATCAAGATGGACGCTAAGGTGACGCCCGACAATGTGGTGATAGACAGTTTCGACAAGGAGCTGGGCGCCGAGTACGAGAAGGAGCAGGAGCTGACGACGCTCATCACCATCTTCTCGGTGCTCTCCATCGTGATATCGCTGCTCGGCGTCTTCGGCCTCGTGTACTTCGAGACTCAGTATCGCCGCCGCGAGATAGCCCTGCGCCGCGTGCATGGTGCGCAGATAAGGGAGATACTGCAGATGTTTGTCGTCCAATATGCCAAGATGGTGGGCATCGCCTTCGTGGTGGCTGCACCCATCAGCATTCTCATCATGATGCGCTGGCTACAGACCTTCGCCTACCACACTCCGCTCCACTGGTGGGTATTCCTCATCGCCCTCGCCATCGTGCTTGCCGTGACCTCGGCCATCGTCGTGGCTCGCTCGTGGAAGGCGGCGCGGGAGAATCCGGTGAATGCGTTGTATAAGGAGTAAAAGGAGAGGCCTCCCCCTACCCCTCCCAAGGAGGGGTGACTCGGGCATCGCGAAAACGAATAATTGCGGGAAACTTTTCTTCATGGTGTTTGGAGGCTCATTCCCGCGAGCCTCCAGAGGGGTGCGTCAGGAGATTGGCGCACCCTATGCTTTTATATTACTCACATAGGAACTTACCTCTCCACGAACTGGAGCGTGAAGGTGGTGCGCACGCCAGGCTGCGACGATACGCTGATGTTGCCGCCGTGTACCATCATAATCTGGTGAGCTAGGGCGAGGCCGATACCTGAACCGTTCTTCTTCGTAGAATAGAAGGGTTCGAACACATGTTCGAGGCGGTTGTCAGGGATGCCGGGACCATTGTCCGTAACCGTGATGTAGGGCACGCCATCGGCCAGTGTGGCACGCACCTCGATACGTGCATCGGCGCACCCATCGAGCGATTGGGCGGCATTGCGCACGAGATTGATGAGCATGAGAGTCAAGAGATGAGGGTCAGCAAAGAGGCGCATCCCGGCCGAGGCGTTAAGCTCCAGTTCGCACTGCCCCGTCTCGCTGCGCAACAGGCGACCAAGCTTGGCAAAGAGATCCTTGACAACAATATGCCGGCACACAGGTTCGGGCACATTGGTCAGCTGATGGTATGAGTTGAGGAAGCGGTCTATACCCTCGGCCTGCTCATTGATGATGATGAAGCAATCGTGTCGGCGCTTGTGGTCGTAGTCGTCGGGGCGGCTCAGCACGTCGGACGTGAGCGAGAGGATGGGAGCCACGGTGTTGCGCAGCTCGTGGGTCATCACACGCAGCATGCGGTCGTAGTATTTCTTGCGCCACTCCAACTCGTTGGCCTCGGCCCAATAGAGCTGCAGTATCTCGTTCATGTCCCTGTTGGCCTCGCCCAGCAAAGGGTCGCGCGAGAGGGGTAAGCGCATCGTGCGGTCGCGGCCACGAATAGCACCGAGGAAGATGCGTAGCTGGCGGATGGGGAAACGCACGGTGCGGCCAAACCACGCGATGGAGATGCCCAGCGCAACGAACGAGGTGATGACCCACCGCTTGTCGCTTATATATATAAATAGGTACAGCATCAGCGTGTAGCTGAGCAGTATGCAGAGCAGCGATGCCACGAGGTGCAGCGTGTAGTGTCGTCTAATAGAAGCCATATTTCTTCAGTTTGGCATATAAGGTCGGACGGCTCACTCCCAGCCGCTTGGCGGCTATCGTGAGGTTGCGTCCCGAGTCGTCCCATACGTTATATATAAACTGTCTTTCCATCTCCTCGAGTGTCAGTGTGGGGCTCTCTCCGCCCGAATCCGACACGATGAGCGTGTCGGCCGTCCACCGTGTCCCCTGCGTCATCAGCACCGTGCGCTCTATCGTATCTTCCAGTCGGGCAAACTCGCCCCTGCGGGCCATCGCCACGAGGCGTTCCATAGCCTCGCCGGTCACCTCGGGCTCGGGGTGCAAGTAGGTGGCGGCATAGCGCTTCACGAGCGAGCGTATGTAGGCGTTCACCACAGCCAGTTCATCGCCCTCGTCGGCCTTACGCTGTATCTCCTCATGACGCTTGGCAATGCTCTCTTCGAGCACCTTTATCAGGTGCTCGTTCTTCCACGGCTTCTGCACGAAGTCGTCGGCTCCCTGCTTCAGCGAGTCTACGGCGAGATCCACATCGCCGAATGCCGTGATAAGCACCACGGCAGGCGGCATGTCCAAGCTGCTGCGCTGCTTGATGCGCTTGAGCCAAAAGAGACCATCCTGGCCGTCGAGCCTTCCTGTCCCGAAATTCATGTCGAGCAATACGACATCCACATCGCCACCACCTATCAGCGACGGTATCAGCCTGGGATCCTCCACGGTGATTACCCTCGTGAAGGCCCCCTTCAGTACAATGCCCAGTGTCTTCAGCACGGCAGCGTTGTCATCAATAACGATTATCTTTGCGTCAGTCATACCCTACAAAGGTATCTCATTTTTCCTTTCGAATAATAAGAATTCCCATTTTTTTGAGTTTTTGAGGGGTAAAGTGTAAAGAAACTTTACAGTTATATATCGAAATAGGCTCTATTCCCGATAATAGATAATAATTATAGGGTAATTTACAAAAACTATTGCTAACTTTGCAGTAAATAAACCGAAGGACGTATGAATATCCAGCAATTAGAGTACATCGTGGCACTCGACAAGCACCGCCACTTCCAGAGAGCAGCAGAGGCATGCGGCGTGAGCCAACCGACGCTGAGTGCACTGATACAGAAGCTCGAAGAGGAGCTCGACCTCACCCTCTTCGACCGAAAGAGCCACCCCATCAGCACGACCGAGAGCGGGCGCATTGTAGTAGACCAGGCACGAGTGGTGCTGTACCATATAGCACAGCTAAAGGAGATAACACGCTCGGAGAAAGAGTTAGACAGTGGCACTATACGCATAGGAGTGATACCTACCGTGGCTCCCTATATCCTGCCCCGACTGTTCAAACAGATGCAGCAGATGTTTCCTCAGATAGAACTACGCGCCTTCGAGCTGCGTACGGCCGTCATTATAGAACAGTTGCGCAAGGCTGAGTTGGATATGGCTATCCTCGCTACGCCATTGGAGCAACCCGACTTCCTTGAGATACCGCTCTACTATGAGAAGTTTGCTGCTTACGTATCGCCAAGCGAGGAACTATATGAGAAGGAGAAAATCGTGGCACATGAGATGCCCACCGAACATCTATGGGTACTGAAAGAAGGACACTGCATGAGAAACCAGGTGTTCAACTTCTGTCAAACACAATCGGTATACTCAACGACCTACGAAGCAGGCAGCATTGATACACTGATAAAAATAGTAGACGAGAACGGAGGCTACACCGTCATCCCCGAGCTGCATCTACCCCTGCTACACGAGAAACAACAGCAACACGTGCGCCTACTGTCAGCCCCCACTCCCGTACGTGAGATATCGCTTGTTATCCGTCAAGATTATGTACGCGAAAGGTTTATAAACTCGGTCGCAGATGCCGTAAAAGAAATTATACCGGAAGAGATGCTTGACACGAGATTGAAAAAGTTTGCTATCAAACTGTAGATTAACAAAATAGAATAATACGCTTAAAGCAATTACAAACCGCTTTATTGTTGTAAATTTGTACAAATATCTACGCGTATCAGCTGACAAAAAAAACACAAACAAATACGTACAATATCTATATCTGATTTTGCACAATATCACAATAGTCGCCCAAGGGGGAATGAGCTGTAAGACAAGGGACAAGAGTGACATACCATCAAGACACTTACCGCACTCGTTTTGACCTGCCGTGATGTATTCAGCCAAGTTTTTTATAGCTTCATAGACATAGTTTCAAAAAATAGTTGTACCTTTACACGTGATAAAGTATGCCAAGACATTTTGGCACTTTAACAGAAGAACAAGAAACGACATCCATTTATATCAATTCATAAAACCAAACAGTTATGAACGACAAGAAAATTATGAACAGAGCAGCCGACAACATTCGCATCTTGGCTGCATCAATGGTAGAAAAAGCTAAGTCTGGTCACCCTGGTGGCGCTATGGGTGGTGCCGACTTCATCAACGTGCTCTATAGCGAGTTCCTTGAATACGACCCCAAGAACCCCTACTGGGAAGGTCGCGACCGCTTCTTCCTCGACCCCGGTCACATGGCTCCCATGCTCTATGCCCAGCTGGCATTGGCAGGCAAATTCACCCTTGACGAACTGGCCCAGCTACGCCAGTGGGGAAGCCCCACTCCCGGTCACCCCGAAGTGGATCTCGCGCGCGGCATCGAAAACACATCGGGTCCCCTCGGCCAAGGGCACACCTTCGCTGTGGGTGCTGCCATCGCAGCCAAGTTCCTCAAGGCTCGCCTGGGCGATGTAATGAGCCAGACAATCTACGCTTACATCTCTGACGGTGGTGTACAGGAGGAAATCTCGCAGGGTGCCGGCCGTATCGCCGGCCATCTGGGTCTTGACAACCTCATCATGTTCTACGACTCTAACGACATACAGCTCTCGACCACTTGCCACGAGGTGACATGTGAGGATGTAGCCAAGAAGTATGAGGCATGGAACTGGAAGGTCATCACCATCAACGGTAATGATGCCGACGAGATACGCGCTGCCATCATCGAGGCCAAGGCCGAGAAGGAGCGTCCCACACTCATCATCGGCAAGACCATCATGGGCAAGGGTGCCCTCAAGGCAGATTGCAGCAGCTACGAGAACAACTGCGCCACCCATGGCGCTCCCCTCGGAGGCGATGCTTATGTCAACACCATCAAGAACCTCGGTGGCGACCCCGAGAACCCATTCCAGATATTCCCCGAGGTACAGGAGCTCTATGCCAAGCGTGCTGCCGAGCTGGAGAAGATCGTATCCGAGAAGTATGCCGCCAAGGCTGCTTGGGCAGCCGAGAACCCCGACCTCGCCGTGAAGATGGCCGAGTGGTTTGCCGGCAAGGCTCCACAGGTCGACTGGAGCGCCATCCAGCAGAAAGCCAACGACGCTACACGCTCAGCCTCGGCTACCGTACTGGGTGCACTCGCCACACAGGTGGAGAACATGATCTGCGCATCGGCCGACCTCTCCAACTCTGACAAGACCGACGGCTTCCTCAAGAAGACCCACGCACTCGTGAAAGGTGACTTCAGCGGTGCCTTCTTCCAGGCCGGTGTAGCCGAACTCACCATGGCCTGCTGCTGCATCGGTATGGCTTTGCACGGTGGTGTGATTGCAGCTTGCGGAACCTTCTTCGTATTCTCAGACTACATGAAGCCTGCCGTACGTATGGCTGCCCTCATGGAACTGCCCGTGAAGTTCATCTGGACACACGATGCCTTCCGTGTAGGTGAGGATGGGCCTACCCATGAACCCGTGGAGCAGGAGGCACAGATTCGCTTGATGGAGAAACTGAAAAACCATAAGGGTCACAACTCAATGCTCGTGCTCCGCCCCGCCGACGCTCAGGAGACCACCGAGTGCTGGCGCTTGGCTATGGAAAACACCACTACGCCTACCGCCCTCATCCTCTCTCGCCAGAACATTGCCGACCTGCCCGCTGGCAACGACTATGCCCAGGCTGCCAAGGGTGCCTACGTGGTAGCAGGCTCTGATGCCGATGCCGACGTAGTGCTCGTAGCTTCGGGCTCTGAGGTATCAACCCTCGTTGCCGGTGCCGAGCTACTGCGCAAGGATGGCGTGAAGTGTTCGATCGTGAGCGTACCTTCTGAGGGACTCTTCCGCAGCCAGTGCCCCGAGTATCAGGCTCAGGTGCTGCCCGCCGGTGTAAAGAAGTTTGGTCTCACTGCCGGTTTGCCCGTCAACCTCCAGGGTCTCGTGCCTGCCCACGAAGGCAAGGTATGGGGTCTCGAAAGCTTCGGATTCTCAGCTCCTTACAAGGTGCTCGACGAAAAGTTGGGCTTCACCGCCGAGAATGTGTACAATCAGGTGAAAGCGCTACTCAATTAAAAATTAAAAATTAAGAATTAAGAATACCCTGTCATCCTGAACGAAGTGAAGGATCTCGCATTGCACTTTGCGAGATTCTTCGTTTCACTCAGAATGACAATAGACAAAACTCCCTTTTTAATTCAATGAAACTGATTGGACTTGCCAGCGACCACGCTGGCTATGAGCTGAAAGAATACGTGAAGCAATGGCTCGATGCCAAAGGCTGGGAATACAAGGACTTCGGCACACACAGCGCCGACAGCTGTGACTATGCCGACTATGCCCACCCGTTGGCCGAGGCCGTAGAGAGCGGCGAGTGCTACCCCGGCATAGCCATCTGCGGCAGTGGCGAAGGCATCAGCATGACCCTCAACAAGCATCAGGGCATACGTGCCGGATTGTGCTGGATACCCGAGATAGCCCATCTCATCCGCCAGCACAACGATGCCAACGTGCTCGTGATGCCCGGCCGCTTCATCGACACCGCCACGGCAGCCGCCATCATGGAGGAGTTCTTCACCACCCCCTTCGAGGGCGGACGCCACCAGGCACGCATCGACAAGATTCCCGTACGGTGACCCACCACACGCACTATACAAGAGAGGGTGTGTCAAACGCGACACACCCTCTTTTCCTTTTCCTACAGAAGCATCCTCACTTGATGTCCTCGATATTCACCAGTTTGTTTGCAATGGCATATATGATGAGACCTGCGGTGGTATGAATCTGCAACTTCTGTGAGATATTGCGCCGATGGGTAGTGACCGTATGTACCGAGAGGAAGAGCGTGTCGGCAATCTCCTTGCTGCTCATCCCCTTGGTGATGCAGACGAGAATATCCTTCTCCCTGTCGCTCAGCGCATCCAGTTTCTCCTTCTCCACCACCTCACCATCGCCGTCATCGGTATAGAGCACAGGTTGGCTACATTTCAGGTTCTGCTCAATGAGCCTCACGGCAGGCACAAACAGTTCGTCCTCAATCAGGCAGTGTGAGGTCAAGTCCTGCTCGCAAAGGAGAATATCCAGCAACACAGCCCCCAACAGATAGTTGTTCTTCTCGGGATAGTAACGGATGATGATATCCTTCAGCTCCTTCAGTTTCTCGCTGATGCCCGTGTGCTTACCTGCAAAGTCCGAGATGGTGAAGTCCCTATTGAGGAACCCCTGCGAAAGCTGTTCCACATAAGAAAACACCACTTCATTCTCATACTCCATGTGCTTGCGCACCTCGGTCACATATTCATCGTAGAAACGCACAATGAGCATGGCGATGTCGTTGCCGCCCGAGCAGTCGATAGCCTCAATGAGCTTGCGCCGCAGATTGGGGAGGTTGAAGTCGAGGAAATACTCATGCGCCTGCTTCAGGTAGCCTATCAGCGAGGGCAGCGACACCACCTCGTAGCTATAGTCCTTCTCCGACACGAAGTTGGCCACCTCCAAGAAGGTAGCCTCATCCACGCCATGCATCCCACACACCTCGCGCACCGTCTTGTCGCCAAAGCCCAGCGAGATGCCGAAGCGCCCCATCACGAGTATCAATGCGCTGTTGTCTTTGACCAAGTCACGCATCTTATCGCCGTAGCAGTATCCCTTAACACTGTTCATCACCTATGTCTTTTCATTTTCGCGTTGCAAATTTACTTATTTATCAGCAGATACACAATACCGAGAATTCAGCAAAAAGGGCACCGGCAGATGCCTACAAATACTAAAAGTTGGGTATAGTATCGCCTAGCACGCTGATGCATTAGCGTGCCATCGCTCCTACACACAAATGGCTATTGCACGTAAGAGGCATTGGGTAGAATTTACCAAAATTTAGGTATTTCCCATTTGTAGAACCTGGCGTAATTTTGCAGCGAAAAAACGGACAATGCCAATGCATATTTATAAACTCAAGACAATGAAGAAGATGACAGGCATAATGATTCTCTCTATGGTAGCCCTCATGACGATGGCCACACCAGCTATAGCTGAGGAGAGAGAGAAGCACCACAAATGCAGCATATGAACAGTTCCGCATAGGCGGATACGGCGAGATGGTGGCCAGCTTCAAGGACTATGGCATCAACCGATTCAATGGTTCGTTCGGCGGCAACACCAAGACACGCCGCAACACCATCTCGCTCCCCCGATACATACTGGCCATAGACTACAAGTTTAGCGACAAATGGATACTGGGCAGTGAGATAGAGTTTGAGGCAGGCGGCACAGGCAGTGCCGTAGAACTGGAGAATACCGAGAACGGCGAGTATGAAACGGAGATAGAAAAGGGCGGCAAGGTAGTGCTGGAGCAGTTCCACATCACACGCCTCATCATCCCTCAGCTCAATGTGCGTGCCGGACATATCATCGTGCCTGTGGGCTTGACCAATGCGCATCATGAACCCATCAACTTCTTCGGCACCTATCGCCCCGAAGGTGAGAGCACAATGATGCCCTGCACATGGCACGAAACGGGCTTGGAGTTCTTTGGCTCCATTGGCAGTGGACACACACGGTTTGACTATCAGGCAATGATCGTTGCCGGACTCAATGCCAATGGCTTTGACCGCAACACGTGGGTAGCCGGCGGCAAGCAGGGGTTCTTCGAGGAGGACAACTTCACCTCGCCAGGCTACGCGGCACGTATCGACTACCAGGGAGTAAAAGGCCTCCGCGTGGGAGCATCGGGCTACTATTGTGCCGATGCCGGCAAGAATGCCGACAAGAAACAGACCTATGCAGCCGTGGGCAAGATACCCGTGAGCATACTCACTGCCGATGCCCAGTACCGGGGCAGGTATGTGACGGCACGCGGCAATGTGATGTATGGCTATGTGGGCAACTCCAAGGCACTCGCCGACGTATACCTCTCCAACAAATCGCCCTATAGCCGTCTGCACCCCGTAGCCAAGAATGCCGTGAGCTATGCTGCCGAGGCAGGGCTGAACGTGAGCGCCCTCTTCCCGAAAGTGGAGAGCATGCCAGTCATCTACCCCTTTGCACGATACGAGTACTACAATCCCCAGGAGCGTGGTGAGGAGGGGCAGACGATGGACAAGCGCCTACAGACAAGCATGTGGACCGTGGGGCTCAACTGGTATGCCTTGCCTAACCTCGTGGTGAAGGCCGACTATATGACCCGCCAGATTGGCACCAGCCGCATGTTCGGCACGGGCAAGTATAACACTCCATCGGCATCGCCTATGTGGGATGGTTCTTCCAGAAGTGAATCCTTTATTATTAATCTATAAAAACGAACCTATCATGATGAAAAAGAACTTTTTTGCACTAACCATCCTTGCCGCGGCCTTCGGCCTGGCTTCATGTAATCCCGATGACCCAACAGGGGGCAAGACCCCTGCGGCTGCCGACCTCGACTACAGCAGCGAGAACGCTACTGCATGGCACAACTACATGACCCAGGTGGCATCGCTCCTCAAGGACGATGCAGCTACACTCTATGCAGCGTGGAGCGAGAGCTACGAAGGGGGTGCAGCATACGCCGAGAGCTTCAAAAACCACACCTGGAGTAGCGACAAAAAGGCCGTAGCAGGCATCGAGCAGATTATCGATGGTTGCATCACCATCGCCGAAGATACCTGGAACGCCGTAGTGACACAGTACGTAGACCACGTGGTAATGCCCACCTATCTGGCACTGAAGGAGAAGAACGAGACATTGTATAATAAGGTGAAGGAGCTTGCCGCAACCCCCTCGAACGAAGCTTTTGAGGCAGCCTGCAACGCTTGGCTCGAAGCGCGCGAGCCTTGGGAGATGAGCGAGGCTTTCCTCTTCGGCCCGGTAGATGCGCTTGGCCTTGACCCCAACCTCGACAGCTGGCCTCTCGACCAAGACGCTATCGTACAGATACTCACATCGAGCGACTGGGGTGCGTTAGAGTGGACCGAGGACAGCGAAGCCGAAGCAGCACAGAGCGTACGCGGATTCCACACGCTCGAATACCTGCTCTTCAAGGACGGCAAGCCCCGTAGAGTGAAGTAATCAGGAAGTATAGTTATTTAAGAGATAATATAGCGTTTACCCAGGGAATCTTGTCATCCAGAACGAATGTGAAGGATCCCGCGCTGGGACTTAGCATGAGACTTTATGAGATCCTTCACATCCGTTCAGGATGACACCACGCGGTATTTTGATTTGTTTGGTTAACATCTATATTATTACCATTATTTACAATGGGTATATCCGATGTTTGCCCCCCCCTTCCCGAGGCGAATATGGGGTACACCCAGTAGAGCAAAAAAAACAAGAATCATGATACAGCATATAAGAAAAGCAATCGTCCCATTCTGCCTGCTGCTCTGTGGCTGTCAGGACGACGGGTTGCGCATACAGGATATTGAAGTGCCCGACGGCTATGCCCTCTCGGCCGGCACCTCGACCGTGTTTGTCAACTCTTCGTATGCCTATGACACTCCTGCCGACTGGACCGCGGGAAGCTATCATACCCGGTTCTTCCGTGGCGACCGCCTCTACGACGACGCACGCACCAGCAGCAACGGCTATGGTGGCGGACTCGGTCCTGTGTATGCAGGCTATTCGTGTGGCAGCTGCCACCGCAATGCCGGACGCACCCGCCCTGCCCTCTGGAGCGAGGAGGGTTCGGGAAGCTATGGCTTCTCGGCCATGCTCATCTATGTGACACGCAAGAACGGTGCCTTCTTCCAAGACTATGGCCGCGTAATCCATGACCAAGCCATCTACGGCGTAGAAGCCGAAGGCAAAGTGCGCATGACCAAACGGTACGAGACATTCCAGTTTCCCGACGGGGAGGAATACGAGCTCTGCGTGCCCGAGTATGAAATCTACGAGTGGTATGCCGACAGCGTCAGCCCCGAAGACCTATTCTGTACGGTGCGCATACCGCTACGCCACGTAGGCATGGGACAGATGATGGCCATAGATACCAAGGAGATAGAGACACTGGCTGCCCGCAGCAACTACCCCGAATACGGCATCAGCGGTCGTGCCAACTACATCAACGAGCGTGGAATAATGAGCCTCGGCCTCAGCGGCAACAAGGCACAGCATGCCGACCTCACCGTAGAGTTGGGCTTCTCCAGCGATATGGGTGTCACCAACAGCCGTTACCCAGAGGAGATATGCGAGGGGCAGAGTCAGATGCAGGGAGGCAGCATGATGGGACTCATGTATGACCAACTGGACATCTCTACCGAGGATATGGAGAATGTAGATCTCTACATGCAGGCACTGGGCGTGCCAGCCCGACGCAACGTGGACGACCCCGTAGTGAAGCGTGGCGAAGAGATGTTCTACGAGGCCAAGTGTCACCTCTGCCACGTGACCACGCTGCACACCAAGCCGCGCGGTTCGGTGTTGCTCAACGGTACGGGGTTGCCATGGCTGGGCAGTCAGACCATCCATCCCTACTCAGACTTCCTGCTCCACGATATGGGTTCGGAAATTATGGGCGTAGGCCTCAACGACAACTACGTGAGCGGATTGGCACGCGGCAATGAATGGCGCACCACACCACTCTGGGGCATCGGCCTGCAGGAGAAGGTCAACGGACACACCTACTTCCTCCACGACGGCCGTGCACGCAACCTGCTCGAAGCCATCATGTGGCACGGAGGTGAGGGCGAGGCGTCGAAGAATATCTTCAAGAACATGCCTAAGGAAGATCGCGATGCGCTCATCACGTTCCTCAACTCGCTTTGAATACTTGATCATTTCACTCCAATAAGAACAAAGAACAAAAAAAACATACGATATGAAAAAGATTCTCCTTTCAGCCATCTTTGCCGCTTGCACATTAGGTGCGATGGCACAGTACGATGCCGACACCGACAATGGTGTGGTGTCATTGGCAGGCCGCGAAGGTTTTGCCATTGAGTCCACCGACGGAAACTTCGTGTTCCGTCCCTACCTGCTGGTACAGACCTCGGGCAACTTCCGTTGGTACGATGATGAGGGCCTCGACAAAGCCTACAACCAGGACAATGTAGCCAACTCGGGCTTCGCCATCCCCTACTCTGTGCTCGGCTTCACGGGCAAGGCCTTCGGACGTGTCACCTTCAACCTCTGCATGAATGCTGCCGCTTCGGGCGGTGCTATGCTGCAGCAGGCGTGGTTCGACGTGCAGATGAACAAGCGCATGGCACTGCGCGTGGGCAAGTTCAAGACCCCCTTTGCGCACGCCTACCTCACCACCCTCGGCGAGACCCTGTTGCCAGCCCTCCCCACATCGCTCACGGCGGCCGTCATCCTGCCCCACTCGCTCAATGCCGTCACCCCCACCATCGGCACGGGCTTCGACCTTGGCGTGGAGCTGCACGGTATGCTGTCCGAGCAGTTCGGCTATCAGGTAGGCTTGTGGAACGGCACAGGCGCATCTGTCAACGCGGCAACCAAGACCTTCAGTGACGACTGGCACATCCCGGCGCAGCTCTATGCCGGACGCCTGACCTTCACCCCAAAGGGCGTGATGCCCGCTTCGCAGGGTAACCCCAACTTATTGAAGGAGGACAAGTGGATGCTGGCAGCCTCTACCTCGATGAATGTGGAGAGCGAAAGCGAGAGCACCAACGACTTCCGTGCCGGCGTGGAGTTTGCTATGCTCAAGCGCCGACTCTACCTCGCTGCCGAAGCCTACTATATGCACGTAGGGTTCACCGAGCGTCAGAAGATTGACGAGACCTACAGCTTCCTCGGCGGTTACGTGCAGGCAGGCTACTTTGTGGCTCCGCGTGTGCAGGCAGCCCTGCGCTACGACTTCTATAACCGCAACGGAATAGATACCGACGGTATGCTCAACATGCCTGCCGTAGGCGTCAACTACTTCTTCAAGGGTTGCAACCTCAAGTTGCAGGCAATGTACCAGTATATCGGGCGCACCGGTCACGAGACCCAACTCGACCGCGACAACGACAACCTCGGTTTGGCTACACATACGGGCATCGTGCAGCTGCAATACTCTTTCTAAGCGGTAGGCAGGGAAACATTATTCTGAAACCACTCACACCATTTTATGAAGAAATTAACCCAACTCTCTATCTTGATCATCTTCGCACTGCTGTCGTGTGATGATGGACGTATCTACGATACCGAAGCAATCTTACCCGAGGAGGGGCGTGTGGTGAAACTCACGGGAGAGGTCACCGGCAACAATAATTGGACCGACAAGTACTCGGTGGTGCTGGCCGGATTCGACGATGAGAGCGAGTATGCCATCATCACCAAGAGCGTCCCCCTGACGGGAAAGACCGAGGTGGTGCTCTCGGGCATCGGCGATAAGGTGATCCGGATGGAGCTGTGTGTCATCAACCGTCTGCGCAAGCGCATCGTCACCTTGCAGGCTCTCGAGTGTCCGGCTACTGCCGACACCATACGCTTAGAGGCCTCACCGATAGATGCCGGCATGTATGCCACCATTCAAGATCGCCTGTTCAGCACCACCTGTGCGGCCTGCCACGGATACGGCGAGCGTGCCGCTGCCGGACTCTTCCTCACCGAGGGACGCAGCCACGCGGCACTCGTGGGCAAGGAGTCGGTAAAGGTACCCGGGATGCTGCTCGTGGCCGAAGGCAATGCCGAGGAAAGTGTGCTGTATCAGACGCTGGCCTCGGAGGTGAGTACCGGCTGGGGGTACGACCACACCAAGGAGGTGCTTTCACCAACATGGCTCGAACTCCTCAAGGACTGGATTGATGCCGGAGCGAAAGAATGAGACTAAAACGAACAAGAACGAACTATGCAAGGACAAACATCGATTGATATATTTAGATTTGAGGCTGAGCAGGGCGTGGCAGAATATCACGCGATGTTGCGCATCACCAATCCTCGACTCACCTTTGCCGAGCAGACCGAGGCGCTGCTGGCAGCCTATGAGCAGCTCGTCACCGAGATGTTGCCCGGTGCAGTAGCCGTACTGAAGCGTTTCTTCCTGAGCGATGCGGCCAACCAGGCACCTTATCTACAGGCGCAACTCATCGAGAGCTCTGCCTGTGCGCTCTCCATCGTTGAGCAGCCCCCACTGGATGGCACGAAGATAGCCCTTTGGGTATATCTGCAGCGTGGCGTACAATCAAGGGTGCTCGCTAATGGCGACTATGAAGTGAGCCACGGTGCTTACCGCCATATCTGGAGCGGCTCTAACTGGAACAGGGCAGCCAAGGCGAAGTACCAGATGAGGCTACTCTTCAACGACTATACCATGCGCCTCGCCGAGCAGGGATGCCGCTTGGCCGACAACTGCATCCGCACGTGGCTCTTCGTGCAGAACGTGGATGTCAACTATGCCGGAGTGGTGAAGGCCCGCAACGAAGTGTTCCTCACGCAGGGACTCACATCGGATACCCACTTCATAGCCAGCACGGGCATTGCAGGCCGCCATGCCGACCCTGAGGTGCTGGTACAGATGGATGCGTATGCCGTCGAAGGCATACAGCCCGGGCAGGTAAACTACCTGTATGCACCCACCCACCTGAACCCCACGTATGAGTATGGCGTGAGCTTCGAGCGCGGCACCTATGTGGACTATGGCGACCGCCGCCAGGTATTCATCTCGGGCACGGCAAGCATCAACAATCGGGGCGAGGTGGTACATCCGGGCGATATACGCAAGCAGACACAGCGCATGTGGGAGAATGTGGAGACGCTGCTCGCCGAAGCCGATTGTACATACGAGCACGTGGGGCACATGATTGTCTACCTACGCGACATGGCCGACTACACCGTCGTGAAGGAAATGTACGACGAACGCTTCCCCGCGACTCCCAAGGTGTTCCTGCTGGCTCCCGTGTGCCGTCCCGGATGGCTCGTCGAGATGGAGTGCATGGCAGTGAAAGCTATTACCAACAACAAATACCCTGACTATTGATGAAAAAACTGCTCCTTTTATTGTATGTGGCGATGGTGATCATATTGGCTGCTACTACCTTCGTGGAATACGCGATGGGAACAGCCTGGGTGGGCAAACACATCTACTACACACCGGCATTCTGTCTGCTGTGGGGTAGCTTGGCAGTGCTCACGCTCTATGTACTCCTCAAGCGACGGATGTGGCGACACGTAGCCTCGTTCGGTCTGCACCTCTCGTTCGTGGTGATGCTGGCCGGAGCGCTCATCACCTTCCTCACCAGCAAGAAAGGATACATACACCTGCGCACGGATAGTCCCACGGCGCAGTTTATGGAGCAGGACACGCGCCTCGTGCGCGATCTCCCCTTCACGCTCGTGCTCGACACCTTCTATGTGGAGTATTACCCAGGCACCGAGGCTCCGGCCGACTATGTGAGCGTAGTACGCATAAGTGGCGAGGAGGCACTGCACGAGATTTCTATGAACAACGTGCTTGACCACCGGGGCTACCGTCTGTACCAGTCGTCCTTCGATGAAGACGGGCACGGCAGCTGGCTCAGCGTCAACTACGACCCGTGGGGGACGGCAGTCACCTACATCGGCTACCTGCTGATGGCGGTGTCAATGGTGCTCGTGCCGCTAAGCCGCCGAGGCAAGTTCCGCCAACTGCTGCGTAGCCCCCTGCTCCGCCGAGGGAGCACACTGGCAGTAGCGCTGCTGGCAGCATTCACCTCCGTAGGGCAGCCCACCACGACACGCCTCCCCATCATCTCCCCCGAGGAGGCCGATAGCTTGGCACGCACACAAGTCATCTACCACGACCGTGTGGTGCCCTACAACACTTTGGCACGCGACTTCGTGAAGAAGCTATCAGGCGAGACCTCCATTGACGGACTCACCCCCGAACAGATTGTGGGTTCGTGGATGCGCTATCCCGAAGCGTGGCAATATGTGCCTATCATCAAGATCAAGAGCGACGAGCTGCGCCATCGCCTCGGACTGGGCAAAGAAAAGCACGTGCGCCTCATTGACCTCGTCAGCAATGGGCACTACCGCCTGCGCGAGCTGTGGCACCCCGACAAGCAGGCATCGGGTAAGCGCACCAACTTGGAGAAGGCTATCCTCGAAACGGATGAGAAGGTGGCTCTCGTGTGGATGCTGCAGCAGGGCACACTCATACGTCCCTTGCCCGCGGACGGCAGCGTGAAGCCGCTCTCTGAAGCCAAGATGAAGGCCGAACTGCTCTACAACCACATCCCCTTCAGCAAGATACTCTTCATGGCCAATCTCACCCTCGGGTTCCTCACCTTCGGGCTGCTGCTGATGCGCAATCTCGGCAAGCAGAGACGTACCCGGGAAAGCCGCGCATGGCATTGGGTGAGCCGTATCGAGAGCGGTGTGCTGTTGGCGGCACTGCTCTTCCACCTCGCGGGCTACCTGCTGCGCTGGTACATCGGAGGGCGCATACCTCTGAGCAATGGCTATGAGACGATGCAATTCATGGCGCTGAGCGTGCTGGTCATCGCCTTCGTGCTGCGCCACCGCTTCCCCTTCGTGGTGCCCTTTGGCTTCCTTCTCTCGGGATTCACACTGTTAGTGTCGTACCTCGGGCAGATGAATCCGCAGATTACTCCGCTGATGCCCGTACTGGCCTCGCCGTGGTTCAGTACCCACGTGTCGTTCATCATGATATCCTATTCGCTGCTTGCCTTCATGTGCTTCAACGGAGTGTTGGGGCTTTGCCTGCCGCGCAAGAGCGAACGTCTGATGCTCTTCAGCCGGCTGCTGCTCTACCCCGCCACCTTCTTCCTCGGCATCGGCATCTTCATCGGTGCCGTGTGGGCCAATGTGTCGTGGGGACGCTACTGGGCGTGGGACCCCAAGGAGGTATGGGCGCTCATCACCTTCATGGTCTACGGACTTGCCTTCCACAGCGACAACCTCGGCTGGCTACGCCGCCCGCGCAACTACCACCTCTACATGGTTCTCGCTTTCCTCACCGTACTGATGACCTACTTCGGCGTCAACTACCTGCTGGGCGGTATGCACAGCTATGCGTAGGATTTCACTTCGTTTCGAGCTCCACTATATAGTCAACACCCGAAGGAATCTCATCAAAGAACAGGGTTGTTCCCCCATTGCCACGCTTCACCTTCAAGGGTTGCTTGGTGTCGTATACGAGAGCTTTCTTCACCTTGCATGTCAACGGAAGGAACAGTTCCTTGGCATCGAGGTCGAAGATGTGCACGAAGAGGCGGTTACCCTTGCGGGTGGTCACTCCCCATTCTTGGGCAGCAATGTCACCGGCCGTGGTACCGTAGATGGTTTCTCCGTAGCGAGTGGTCCACTCCCCTATCGCTTTCAATCGGTCAAGAGCAGCGGCAGGCAGTTCGCCATTCGGTTGGGGACCGATATTGAGCAGCAGGTTGGCTCCCTTTCCCGAGGTACTCACGAGGTATCGTATCAAGGTCTCGGGACTCTTGTAGTTCTGGTCAATAATCTTGTAGCCCCACATGCCGTTCATCGTCTGACAAGTCTCCAACGGCAGACGGCTGATGGCCTGGCCCGAGAGACCAGCCTTGTTCTCTCCGGGCAGATCACGCTCAAAGATCTGGATATCTTCCCCTTCGACGGGTGTCTGGTGATGATTGTTGCCGACCAGACAAGCGGGCTGCAAGCGATGAATGAGGGCATACTGCTCTTCGAGCTGCCAGTCGAAAGGTACGGTGTCCTGGTCATGATCCCACACCCCATCAAACCAGATGGCACCCACCTCACCATAGTTGGTCAGCAGTTCGGTGAGCTGGCGGTTCATAAAGGCGTAGTAAGAGGGCCAGTCGGCTTTCTTGGGGTCTTTGCCTGTACCTCGTCCTGTGCGTCCGTGAGGATAATCTTCACGAGTCCAGTCTATATGCGAGTAGTAGAAATGCAGTTTGATACCTTGGCGGTGACACTCATCAGCCAGTTCCTTGATAACGTCGCGACCGAAGGGCGTGGCATCTACGATGTTGTAGGCCGACTGCTCGGTATCCCACATGGAAAAACCGTCGTGATGGCGCGAAGTGAAGCAGATATACCTGGCTCCTGCATCCTTGATGGCCGACACCCATTCCCGTGCATTGAAGCGTATGGGATAGAATGCCGATGCAGCCTTGGCATACTCCTTGTTGTCGATATTCGCATTGGTCATATACCATTCGCCCTGGGCAAACATGCTGTAGATGCCCCAATGGATGAATATGCCTAATTTGCTGTCGGCAAACTCCTGACGTGCCTTGAGGTTTTCTTCGGCAGGCACATAGGATGCCGTTGCTTGTGCTGTGGCCTTACCGCCGATGAGCGATGCCATGAGAGCGGTGGCCAAGAAGAGTCTTTTCGGTGTTTTCATTGTATTTATTGTTGGTTTATACCGGCATCAGTTCCAGTTCGCCGAAGTATTCGGGGCGATGGAAGTCAGGTTGTGACACCTCGATAGGATTCCACGAAAGGAAGTGCGGCACGCTGAGTTCGTCGCCACATTTATAGAAGTTGGCCCGCAAGACAACGCCTGCCTCCAAGCGTATCGGATGAGCAACAAAAAGAGCGGCAGGAATCACCAACACCACCTCCCAGGCAGTAGGTTCGCAGCGCTCCTCAAAAGGAGTGCCTCCCAACGATGCCCACCGCAGTACATCGCGGCGCAGTTCGGCAGCTACAGGCACTCGGTCGTGGCGACCGTCACCCGAGGCAGCCAACAATGTACCTATACAGTTGCACTCAATATTATAATAGATATCGGAATCGGCATTGCGGATGAAGCACTCCACACACGAGTCTGTCCACACCCTGCCACCATCGTCGACATAGTGGGCACGCACACTCTGCTCCTTCACTCTATAATGCACGAGCAAGCCCTCGGGACACCACGCCATGCGGAATGCCACTTCAGGGCAATAGGGATACTCTGCAGGCCAATTGACCGTGTCAATGGGCTGGAAAGCTACACCCAAAGCATCGAGCATGGCAGGCACATCGGCTGCTACAGCGGGTAAAGAAGCGATACGGGAAACGGAAAGTCTGTTCATAATATCATCTTTTATGGGGTTTCAGCCACAAAAGTAACAATAATCTACCAAACAGCCACCATAAATAACAATAATTCGCAAAAACCACCACACAAGTAACAAAAGCTAACGCAAAGCAAAACTAAAATTACAATTTGTCGTTTATTTATAGTTTTTTCTTGCGTTTTGCTCATAATTTCACAAAATATGTGTATCTTTGCACCCCGTAAATGAAATTAAATAGGTATTAGTATGAAAGTACAAGAGACATTAGCAGTACTTAGAGAGCATTTCCCCGGTGAGGAACTTTATTTTCAGGCCGTAGGCGAGGTGCTGTCAACAATCGAAGATGAGTATAACAAGCACCCCGAGTTTGAGGCCGCCAATCTGGTAGAGCGCCTTTGTGTGCCCGACCGCATCGTGACCTTCCGCGTCACATGGGTTGACGACAAGGGTAAGGTGCAGACCAATATGGGCTACCGTGTGCAGCACTCCAATGCCATCGGTCCGTACAAGGGCGGTCTCCGCTTCCACCCCTCAGTGAACCTCAGCACACTGAAGTTCCTCGCTTTCGAGCAGACCTTCAAGAATGCGCTCACTACCCTACCGATGGGTGGTGCCAAGGGAGGCTCGGACTTCGACCCCAAGGGCAAGAGCGACAATGAAGTGATGCACTTCTGTCAAGCCTTCATGACCGAGCTGTGGCACAATATCGGTGCCGAGATGGACGTTCCTGCCGGCGACATCGGTGTGGGAGCCCGCGAGGTAGGCTACCTCTTCGGTATGTACAAGAAGCTCACCCGCAACTTCGAGGGTGTACTCACCGGTAAGGGACTCGACTTCGGCGGTTCGCTCATTCGCCCCGAGGCCACAGGATATGGCAACATCTACTTCCTGCAAGAAATGCTCAAGACACGCGATATCGACATCAAGGGCAAGGTATGCCTGGTGAGCGGCTCGGGCAACGTGGCCCAGTTTACCGTACAGAAGTGTATCCAGTTGGGAGCCAAGCCTGTCACCATGAGCGACTCTAACGGCTACATCTACGACCCTGCAGGCATCGACGAGGAGAAGCTCGCCTTCATCATGGAACTGAAGAACGTGCGTCGTGGCCGCATCAAGGAGTATGCCGAGAAGTATGGCTGCAAATACGTGGCCGGTGCTGCCCCCTGGTACGAGAAAGGCGACATCGCACTCCCCTGTGCCACACAAAACGAGCTCAATGGCGAGCATGCACGCGCCCTCGTAGCCAATGGCTGCATCGCCGTGTCAGAAGGAGCCAACATGCCCTCTACGCCCGAAGCTGTAGAGACCTTCCAGGAAGCCAAGCTGCTATATGCACCGGGTAAGGCATCGAACGCCGGTGGTGTATCGGTATCGGGTCTCGAGATGACACAGAACAGCTACAAACTGGGCTGGAGCGCCGAGAAGGTGGACAAGAAGCTCAAGAGCATCATGCAGAACATCCACGCCTCATGCGTGAAGTACGGCACACGCCCCGACGGCTACATCGACTACGTGAAGGGTGCCAACGTGGCAGGCTTCATCAAGGTAGCCAATGCCATGATGGCTCAGGGTGTAATCTGATGCCTTTTTAGAAGGAAAAAGCACTAAGCTACATAGCCAACACCAAAACGCGCAGCCCCACAAGGAGTTGTGCGTTTTGCATTACCAGACGCGACCTGTAGACAACTGCCACTCATCACTCCTCCACCTCGTAAGGCAGGAAGTGAAAATCGGCTAAGGCATATCCACCGCGATGGAAAATAGCTTATTCCACAATAAAACGGCTCAAACAATTGTTATAACAAATAAAAAGCCTATATTTGCAATGATAAACAACTATCCGCACTTGACATGAACTCGCAGACACTAAACTTTACCATCTTTTGCGTTGGCAGCGTAGCCGAACATCTCAAGATGAATGCTCGCGACGTGTACCACAAGTTGCAGAGCACAGGTATCATATCAGACTACATCGTACCATGCTATGATGTGTTGCATTCGTTCTCCAAGGAATACATCGTGGAGGATTTAATTGCATATATGAAGAAGAAAGGAGCACTGGCATGATACGCCTATATCATACTTCAAACGTAGAGGTTCGCACTCCCGACATACGTCATTCACGCGAACATCTGGACTTTGGCCGAGGTTTCTATCTGACTTCATTGCGCGAACAAGCTGAAAAATATGGGCAACGTTTCTTGCGCAAAGGCGAAACTGCCGTAATGAACATCTATGAATTGGACGACGAAGAGTTGCAAGAGTTCTCCCGCATCATCTTCAATGCTTACGATAGTAAATGGCTCGATTATGTCACGGCATGCCGTAAAGGACAAGACCACACAAGATATGATATTATTGAAGGAGGTATTGCCGATGACCAAGTGTTCGACACAATCGATCTCTACTTCTCTGGAGTATACTCCTACGAGCAGGCCCTCGACCAATTACGTTTCAAACGTCCCAACCATCAGGTATGCATCACCAGTCAATTGGTGCTTGACAAGCATCTCCATTTTATTGAATCCATCAAACTCTGACCTATGGTAGCCAATAAGATTATCCTACAACGTAAATATGCCCGCATAGTGCAGATGTTTGCCGAAAAAGCTGGATACTCTTACGAGGAGGCTTTGGGAATGTTCTACGATTCCAAAACCTTCGAGCTCATTAGCGAAGGTATAGCCGATATGCACTGCATGAGCGATGAATATCTGGTGGATGAGCTGATTATAGAGTTGGGTGTCAGCAAGAAAGGATAGCCCCACACATACATCTGCAGAATCCTACATTCCGCTTCTTGCCGAAGATATCACGTAAGGTAGTAGTTAACTTGATTAACCAAAGAAACGAATAAGAACTGTTAAGGCATAAATCCACAGAAGGCCTTTGAAGTACGTCTGCGCCTATTCCTCGAAAACCTTCAGCGGATTTTGTGCGTATTCACTCGAGGCACAGACCCTGATACTCAAACACAGCGGATAGGGGATATCCGCCGTAGCTGAATATTTGCTTATCCCATTCTACACAGAGTTTTCAGGGCAAAGTGTCACCACCTTCTCACTCTGGCACTTTTTGAAATGCTCTAATGTCCCGTGCCTACGTCTTTTCGTTTGGATTGGAGATTTGGACTGGACGAAAAGATGGGCAAAAAGGAGTGATAGAAGAGATATCTATCGTAACAGCATTTTAGAGAACAAGCACTACTCTTCCATCAAACTAATCACTTTTCGCTCACCTGTGGTATCATTATAAACCTCCACCTTCGATCTGTCGCCTTTCACGAACGTTATACTATCATAGACAAAAGGAACAAGGATGCAAGGAGGTTGTGCATAAGGTCCAGGGGCAAACATAAGCACACCATACTTACTGGAACCCCTTTCTCTTAAGATAACAAACTTCTTGGCACCTTTCGAGCCATCTACAGGCTCACAATATATATTGTTCTCACAAGTTACTCCATTAAAATCATATTTCTCTAATGGATACTTACTATACAATCCTATTCCAACTGTAATATTGAAGCAATCCACATAGTGCCACAAACTATCTTCCTCAAATTTGATTATGCACATTTGGTCATATGGGCGCAAGAAGGTTCTAGAATCGTCCCATACTCTATTCCACTCAAAAGGAATATATTCTTTGATGCTTTGTATTACAAGTTCGCCTGTATATTCATACAAAGCAATTAGTCCTTTTTTATGCGCTGCATAAGGGAACTTATCACCCTGTTGATACCCCGACACTCTTTCATATTCGCATGGGACTATTATTTTTCCCTCTGCATCTTGATAGCCATACTTACCATCAACACATACAGGGAAGAGTGATTGCACAACGTCTGTGACGGAACTGCCGCTATTGTCCTCCTTTTCTATATTGCTACTGTCTTCCGTGTCAACAAGTTCTCCTAACTCAGCCAAATACTCCTCACCATAGGCATTTTTCTTCAATACCGTCACCCTTATATTGTTGCCATCCACTGTTGGCATACTCTCCCCCACCGAGGCATTAACATATGTCGGGTCACAGATAACGAAACGACGATTGTCTATAGTGAGATAGTCGCCCTGCACCTCTCCGTTAAAGCAAACAGCCGTAGCCAAATGTCCAGGATAATAGACAAGTGCCACATCTAATCCCAACAAGTCGCGCACCAAATGCGAATAGAGTATAGCGCGGTCCTCACAGTCGCTATAGGGATAGTACATTGTCTCTTCTGCAAACAATATCCGCTCATCCCCCCACAGCTCATCATCATATCCATATTCAAATGCCGTCTGAACAAAGTTTAGCAATCGATTGGCCGCCTCCTCTTCTGTCAATCCATTCAGTTGCATTCTCAGCGTAGGATAAAGACATTCCACACTTTCTTTGCTCAGTGGTGTCTGCGCATACATTGCCCAGTTTGTCATACAGTCACCTCCAATTTCTGATGCCGGATAACTATCAAAGAATGTCAATAGGTTTTTATTGGCAAACACGTTAGCCTGCATGTTTGGATAACGTTTCGATTGCAGAGTACGGCCATCGGTACGCACCAAATCAAATATGGGAGACTGTAACATCCATAACGACAGTGCTTGCTCTTGAGGAAATGCAGCTTCACATATATACATAGACGAGGCTGCTCTGTCGCTCAGCAAATAATAGTTCTCATTATTTACCGTAAAGTATCTCTGGCCATATATGGTGTGCTTACTTGCTACAAGCAAATAAAGACGTCGATTGTCATGTGCCAAGCGCATCTTATAGCCCGACTGACAGTAGAGAAAGGCCGCTAAAAGAGTCGCCTCATCACTTCCCTTATCAAAAAAACTGTTTCCTAACGCGTGCAACAACTGCAAATAAGCCCAATCGCATAACGAATGGCGTATACGCAGTTCCAGACAATCACGTATCACATTCTTATATATACTGCCAGAACAAAACTCCCAAGCATCTGCAACCTCATTCTCACCACATCCGTCCATTGAAAAGCGGTGCATATCCCCGAGTCTCACCTTGCATTCCGTACCGCAATATTCAAATGTAAAATATTGCTCCACTGGTTGCGGTTCCTCGTAGATTGGAGCTATCGGCAACGGTTGTGGATCAGGCTCTACAGTTGGTATCAACTCTATCACAGGAACAGGCTCTACCTCTTCTTCCACGTCCTTATTTGGTTGTATGGGATTCATCTCCTGCTCTTCGTCTTCGGGCACTTCGGGGCGTACCACAGGTGGCACCTTTTCCTCTTGGGGTATTGGAATCGCAGGCAATAGTTGATGCTCCTTCCATGCCCTACGCACAAACTCCACATAGGTCTCATTGCACTTATTACGAAAATCATCATACTCTCGCATCGCCTTTCGACGGAACTCATAGTATTGCTCTGCAGCAGATTTGTTTTGGGCAACTATAGACAACGTACAAACAGAAATTATACTGACAAAAGAAATGACACGCAGTTTCATACTTCCTCTTATGTTTTTTAGATAGTGAGATTACAAAATATAAATTGCCGCTTAGGAACCATCACTATGATTCTTCACGCTCATAATCTTTTCTATCAGACTCAACCTCCGATATAAGTTTCTTTATCTTTTGAGTCCATTTTTCGTAATTTTCAGGATATAACCTTGTAGAGTCTTCCACGATGGAGTATTTCAATGCCTTGTGGCAAAGTTCAAGCAGCTTTTTCTGTTTTCCTCTCACGTCTTCCACACTACAAGTAGTCCATCGTTCCATCCCCTCGCATGTCCCAAATCTCAATATATTCAAATATCTTATATATCGTTCTAAACGACTGCATGGTTTATCATATGTATTCTCAGATGTGTCAATCAACATTGTTTCTACAACTGTTTCACCCTGCAAAGGATGAATAAAAGTAAAACACGCGGATCCTAAATTTAGCAGTGCAGGATTCTCGAAGATTTTAGGCTCTTTTTGTTCTTCCTCTTTCTTTCCAATATAGATATCTGCTCCATCAAGAATCGTCTGGTTAAAATGAGGCTCTCCTTCAAATCTAGCTTGACTAAGAAGTACACAACTCATATCAGCTCCGTCAAAGCCACAGTTTATAAATGTCGCTTCACAAAGATTAGTCCAAACCATCTTTGCACCACCAAACTTGCAACCTAAAAATTGGGATCTAGTTAAATTTGCAGATTGAAGATAAGTCCCCCAAAATTGACACTCCTTAAATATTGCATCATGCATCATAGCACCATGCATAGCTGACCCACCAAAGTCTGTATTGAGAACTTCTCGTTTGCTGAAATTGATTTTGCTTAAGTCACAAAGCGACAAGTCCATATGCAAACGTTCCCTATAGTAAAAAAACGGATTCTTGTCACATTCTTCTTTGCTTCTTCCTTTCTTGGCATTTCTCTCTTGAGACGGATATAATAAATCTATTATTTCTTGTGTTACCCAATTTTCTATTTTTTTGTTATTACCTATCCATTGCTCATCTATGTCATATATCGACATCCCAGGGCTTACTGTGTTGAATCTTAAGAACGAACACAGAATGTTCACATATCTTTGGAGTACGTTAATATCATCTTTTGTATCTTTTAGGTCTTTCACCTTATTTTTAATATTCTCAATAGCATCAATAGCCATTATTCCCCCTTCGTTTAAGGCTCTTAAATCTTCTTTATATTTATTGTCATTTTGCACAGCAAGATTATTGTTCAATTCTCTTTCTCTCAGTTTGACATCATCTCTTGCAACCTTTGCCTGCCGCTCTATACTTCTTGTTCCTCGAATTGTGAGACAAAATCCCACAGAAAATCCAACCGCTGTGAGCATCGGAACTAAAACCTCTTTTACCACATCTAATAAGGATATCTGAGAGGTTGTATCAAAAAGTCTCGATGCAAAAACGGCAGAAAGAGTCAATACAAACAATATGGCGAAAAACAAAGCTATATTTATCCAAAATTCAGGAGATAAAGCTTTTTCCCTTAACCTTTTCATAAATATTCTTTTATTCAAATTACATTGAGATTTCTTATTGTTTTCCATGAGTTAAAAACTTTTTATTATATTATTCCTTACGTATAGTTATCTCCTTCATCTCCACCACTATATCTTTATCATGTCTACGGCAACGGCTAAGCCATGCTTGAAAGTCCGAGTAAGAGAGAGCACGAGGAGCCCACTCTGTAGACATTGCATCATTAGCTTTAGCAAAGGCATTAGGTGAGAAAATGATATAGATGAAGTTTGTTTCCATCCCCTTCTCACATGTCATATTGTATTCCTGTACAGGAGTCTGCTCATCTTTAGGCTTGTTCTTTATAGAAAAGAACACATAATCTTCTCCATGCTTCACAAACACCTTGCCGTCGGTGTCATCTTGGTAAGGAAGTAGGCAGTAAGCATCTCGATTAGTATCAAGCAGATATACGGCAAGGTATCCATCAGTGGGAGAAGTGAACGACAGATACAGTTCATCGCCATCTTTAAAGTCTGAACGTTCGAATCGGTCTTCTGTCCCGTTACATAGGATTTTAGCGGTAAACTCCACTTTTGCTTTAGTAATCTCACGAATGCGTCCTTCGACACGCACCTTCACAACAAGCATATTCTGCTCAAAACTGATACTGTATTTCGGTTCTCCTATCGTTTCTATCCACTCTCCCTTGACATCGCTAGCCGAGAACGACTGAAAGTCTACAGCTGACTTCTCTTCTGAGTTTTCTGTAAAGGTTGTGTTTGTTTGTGCTATCACGGTACCGAACTCATCGGCTATAAGTTGTATCTTTGCACGTTCCAAGGCTGTACGCTTAGCTTCTTCGAGCGTGACGTTCTCGGGTGCGTGGTAAGTATACTCACCACGCACCCTCTTCGCCCGTTGTGCCGACAGCCCCAAACAGACTGTCAACAGACATAGTATAGTTACTATGCGTTGCATATCATAGGTATTACCAACCCAGCAGTTCATCCAGTTTCTTGTGCAGTTCGTCTCCCTTGTTCTCCAAATCCTGACGAACGGCATTCTTTGCTGCAGCTTTAGCCATTTCGCTGTTGTAAGCTATACGCACAAGAAGTTCCTTATTTTTTCTAGCCCCAGTGCGATACACTTCCATTACTGTAATCACGCGGCCTATACTCTGCGATATGAGGTTCTTGCTGGCCATCACACTGCGAGTGATAGAGGCTGCATCCTCAGCAGCCATCTGTTCATTAGCTACAGTGTTCTCAATAAGTGCAGTCACTTCTGTCTGTATCTGCCCGGCAAGATTCTGCTTGGCCAATTCAAGAGCCTGCATCTTGGCAGCATCATAGTTTTCGCCAATAGTCATAGCCTCTCCCATCAGATATTTGGGAAACATATCCTCATCATATTCATACTGCATCATGTATGATTTGTCAAGCTGTTTTTCCAGAGGCAATGCTCCAGGAGCAACCTGCCAACCCTGTTTTTTCAATTTCCGAGCTTCTTTGCGTGCAGCCTTCGAAGCCCTTTTTTGCAACTCATTCTTCGAAGCTTTAGCCAATTCTTTACGATCTTTGACAATCTCTCTCACTGTTTGTGCCGATACCGTTGCTGTACCCATCATCAGCACTGCCATCAAGGCAATCATAATTTTTCTCATACTGTTCGTTGCTTTAATTGTTAATACAATAATCCGTTATCTCAACTTCAGGTTCTTTAGTTTCCCATTCATCGCGGCTGACGCATTTATTGAGGGAGTCTGCTGCTTACTGTTCACTACGATGGCGTGACGGCTAACCTCCTTCTTCAGATAGGCAGCAAGCTCTTGATAAGTCACATTTCCCTCAGTTTCTTGCAGTTTCTTCAGCAGAAAGTAGGTAAAGAGTCCGTGTCCCTTTTCTTCATAGGGGAATGCCGTCTCATCCTTTTGTGTGGCCGAGAATACAACAAGATTCCCCGTAGGCAATTCCTCTCTTGCGGCAATAGCTACGCCACGACTCGATGCCAGCATACCCTCTCCACGCTGCGAGCCACTGAAACAAGCGTCCATAAACACCGTCACGCTTTGTGAGGCCATCATTCCCAGTTCCGCATAGAGCGACTTCAAGCTGTAACCCGACTGCACATCAGTACCTACTCCATCCACAGGCAACAGATAGGCACCACCTGTAGACTCGTCTGGAATTCCATGCCCAGCATAATATACGATGATGCGTGCATCTCCTTCATAGACCGAAGCCACACGGCTCAACCAATTCATCTCACTGCGCATATTGTTGAGTGTAGCATCCTCGATAATGTGGATATTCGTTTCGGGTACACCAAGCGTATTCCTACAATACTCCTTAAATATACGACCGTCATTGAGTGCATAGCGTACCTTTGACTCCGTTTTGTAGTTTTCATTAGCAATTACAACCACAAACGTTTGATCGTTGACTTTCGGCGTAGTGGGAATATTTATATCCACATCCACATTTACAGGTACCACTGCCGGTTTCTTCGCATTAGGGCGTGGCGTGCTTTTCTTGGCTACTGTCGCCGTCTCTGCCATCAGTGGCACTCCATCAGCGTTTATCGAGACTGCTACATTCTTGCTCTCACTATATACGCCATCACCCATAGCAATACCTTCATAAGGCAGGCGGATTGATTTCAACTTAGTACAATACCCGAATGCTCGGTTACCTATACTTAATACAGAAGCAGGGATGTTGGCCACCACGAGCGATGTGCGATAGAAAGCATACTCCCCGATATGTTGCACCGTGCTTGGGATGTTCACATAGTTGAAATTAGTATACCCTGCAAATGCTGCACGACCGATAGATGTAACCGTATAGTCATTTCCTTGTACAACTACAGTTTCTGGAATATTCAGCGTGTTCACTCCTTTCTTAGGAAGACCTGCAATGCGTCGGTTCTCCATAGATATTGGAAATTCACGGTCATCGATGACATAGTTGTAGTCACAAATCTCTGCAGTCATCGTCTCGTCATTACAATTGACAAAGAACGTTGTCCCTTCAATACGTATGGGGTACTGAGCATAAGCACTACTTGCACTTAGCAATAGTGCTAAAATAGAAATAGTAAAAGATTTCTTCATATCAATATATTTAGAATGTATATACAAGACCTAATGAAGGAATAAAACAACTCCTAGGATACATCATACAATAAGGCAATTCTAATTGAGTTGTAAAATGGTATCCCAGCCTAAAATCAAGGCCTAAACCTAATTTTACGCCACCACCCAATACAGAATATGGATCATCACAGTATCCAAATACTACTCCTCCTATCACATAAGGACGCAAACGCCTAACATCATTAAGAAAGTAATTACCTTCGATACCAAAAAAACAACAGGTTTCTGTTCTTCCAAAATAATTATCTTGATCAAGATCATATTCAACGACCTCTACATCATATAATCCAAAAGTAGAAACAATCCGGAACTTATCTGTCAGGCTTTTCTGATACTTAATAATAAAATCAGAAGCAAACCCTTCAAAATCAACTATTTCCTCAAAAGCAAATCCCATTCCAAAATTCACCCCTACACCCTGCATCCCCTTTTGGGCAAAGCCTGAGAGTGGCATCAAAAACAAAAGACTTAATAAGAACTTTTTCATATTATCGTATTGTTAGAAAGTATATACAAGACCTAAAGAAGGAATAAAACAACTCCTAGGATGACACATAATACAGCAAGGTAATTCTAATTGAGTTGTCAAATGGTAACCTAACCTATAATCAAGGCCTAAACCTAATTTTACACCACCTCCCAATTCTGAATATGGGTCATCACAATATCCAAATACTATTCCTCCTACCACATAAGGACGCAAACGCCTAACATCATTAAGAAAGTAATTACCTTCGATATCTAAAAAACAATCATTCACAGCTAGATCATTATCATCGGCTTCAAAATCATATAATCCCAGAGTAGAAACAAACCGAAACTTATCTGTTAAGTTTTTCTGATACTTAATAATAATATCAGCAGTAAACACAGACATATCAATAACATCTTCAGAAGCAAATCCCATTCCAAAATTCACCCCCACACCCTGCATTCCCTTCTGAGCAAAACCAGAGAGCGGTATCAAAAACAAAAGACTTAATAAGAACTTTTTCATAATCATCATATCGTTAAAATATATGTACGAGATTTAACTCAGGCCCCAAGAACAATCGACTGTATGGTTTGCCGTAATAATCCAAATGCAATTCAGCCTGCAATAAGAAACGGTATGTTATCCGGTAATTGATACCGGCTCCTATTTTACAGAAAACAAGTCACCATATTTGCGATGCCTATTGTCGTCTGTTGCGGAGTAGAAACCATAAGCAACTCCACCAACAACATACGGAGTAAGATGAATAGTTTCCCCTAAGGGAAGGTCATTCATAAAGAAGTGAAGGTCGCCCCCCACATCATTGATTCTTATGTACGCAAGACCGCCTATAGTGTTCCCCATATTAGTGTGCCTAAAATAGGGTTCTATACGCAATTTGTCTGTCAGATAGTATTGATACATCAAAGATATGTACTCAACATAATCACTCCCAGATGCCCTGTCCCCAAAACTACGTCCTATATTAGCACCTACCCCCTGTATCCCTTTTTGAGCAAAGCCATACAATGGGATTATGAGCAGAAAGCCTACCAGGAACCTCTTCATATCACACCTATTCTATTACTGTAATCGCAGCAGGAATCTTTACCTCTTCCCCATCCACCTCAAACGAGATGTCATGAACACCTACTACATTCATACTCATCTTGCCACGATAGGGTGTAGCGATAGTATCTCTATACGCCAAAGACTCGGAAAAGATGACGACATCTACCACATCGCCATCTTCGTGGATAGCGTCAAGCAAGATTTTTCCTCCAACCACTACAGTCTTAGGTGTGATTTTCACATTTACATCTTTTACCGTTTCGGCATATACATTCGGATCCGGTATCTCAATCTCAAACGAGTACTCATGTTTGTCCTCATCTACACAACCACAAAACATGCCAGTAACAAGAACAGCTACCGTAAACAAACTTTTTCGTCTAAACATAAATCTTTACCTTTTCTTATTTGATTCACAAAGGTAAACAAACGTGAATGAAGGTAAAAGGATGTTGAGTTTTGATGATTCTACGATTTGTAGAATAAAAATCACACCACATCTAACTCATGGATGTAGTATTGAAAGAAATTGTGTTGGAGAATGTTGCTTATACGTACAAGCAGAGCCGTATCAATACTCTCACGCTTGAAGATACTGTATACGTTGGTTCGGTCGCAGTGGAGCTGCCCGGCAAACCATGAAGCCGAACGTCCTTGGTCATGGAAGACCTGTTCTATGATACGCCCTATATGAGGCATCTTATACACGCATAATCATCCGCCGGCTCCTAACGGATATTATAAACAGTAAAAAAGCGTGAAGCCATACACCTGTTGCTCGCTTCACTCATCAAGGCTCTCGCATTGCCCATGTCGTCGAAACGAGCAACGCGAAGCCTCACGCCGATATGCATATACACTACCTTTATTATATAGAACCGAACAGCTATATAACAAAGGGGAATAAAAACATACCCATGAGACATTCACCGCTGCTTTGTTTTTGACGACAATTAAGAATTTGCGAGATTCTGATGAGTCAAAACCAAAGCGTCAAGTAAACGCCTTTTCCACTATGTCATCCCCGCCCTACCACCTTAACTCGTACAAATAAATTAAGGTCTCGGCGCGAAGATGGGACAAAATTAGTGCAAACCGAACGAAAAAGCAAGTTTACTTAACGAAATTTTCTTCCTTGTCACTCGGCAGTGATTAAGCACGCTTATCATTGCTCTCGTTCCTGCGTCAGTTGCATTTTTCTGAGGTGCAGCCTAATTTATGTTTGCACCAGCAAACTAAAGATCCATATAATTCTGAATTGTAAATGAAGAATGCCTAATTATTTTCATGTTTTAGAGCAGAGAACTTTTACGCTTTGCGCGAGACATTCTATATTCCAAGACTGGCAATATTCATTTCAAGTCTGGCAATATATATTCCAAGTCTTGGAATATTCCTTTTGTCGAGGTGTTAATGAACATTACATCGGCCAGACGACAAAGCCCTCTACAGGTCTTGTTTCGAAAGACCTATAGGTCATAAAAATAAAGACCTACAGGTGATAAAAATAAAGACCTATAGGTGCCTGAATTTGCCATCTGCAGGAGGCCTTAACTTAGGTATGCCGAAGCAGCCGCTACTGAAGCCTAATTTCGGTCATCACTGATGCCGGGCTTGGTCATCAGTGACGATAAAAAATAAGACCTTTGGGAAGGGGATGCCGATGAACTTTGTTGTCGCACTGTTTTTTCGTCCCCTCGGATATTGGATATCCGAAGGTGCTGAAGATATAGTGCACTCGCTGTGAAAAGTATTCAAGACCTGCCTTAGCACTTGGCTTGTCCAAGAAGCTTGATATTTCTCGCTCGCTGTAAATAAATCAACACTTCGATTACAGCAAGCAAGCTTTCTTAATCGAAGCATTGTTTATTTACGCTCTTATTCGTATCTTTGCATTTGTATGGCTGAGATATTAGAAACTTTCTTTGCATCGCAAATGCGCGATTGGGCGCTTGCCCGCGACAATCACAAAGCTTTAGATAGCGTATGGAGCCGTGAGTTGATATCCGAGAAGTTACCCACGGCACTTCGTGTGCAGTACAATCCGGCACGCATGGTCTCTACGGGAGCAAGCATCGATAAGGCAAGCATTACTGCACGCCCCTGTTTCCTCTGTGCTGACAACCGCCCGGCAGAACAACAGACCCTCGCACTGAACGAGGAGTTTGAATGGTTGGTTAACCCCTACCCCATACTGCCCAATCACTATACCATCGCCTCGACTACACACCGCCAGCAAAACATTGCCGAGGCATACGATGCCATGATACAAACTGCACTGGCACTACCCGAGGGGTACATCGTGTTCTACAACGGCCCGAAGTGCGGTGCCTCGGCTCCCGACCACCTGCACCTACAGGCCGGTATAGGCAAGGACATCCCTATGGTGGAGTATGCCAAGAGCGTGCAGGCAGCCGAGGATATGCCATGCCAGGCCATAGCCCCCTTCGGCTATATGGCCTACCTGATACGGGATGCCGAAGTGAGCAAAACCTTCGGCCGACTATATGCCATGCTGCCCATTCCCGAGGGGGAGTATGAACCGCGAATGAATGTCGTCGCATACCGCAATGGCGAGCACGTAAGCCTTATCGTGATTCCGCGCCATGCCCATCGCCCCCGCTGCTATGCGGCTGAAGACGAAGCACAATACCTTATCAGCCCGGGAGCCATAGACATGTGCGGACTCATCATCACCCCACGCCATGAAGATTACGAACGGCTCACCACCGCGAGAGCTCTCGACATATTGTGCGAGGTGGGTGTGCGCACCGAGCCTACCATCGATGTGGGCATCATGCTGGGCAAGGAGATAACGTTTACGCTGAATGGGAAATATACCGTCGGTCAAAACAGCCGCCAAGGCACATTCACTGCAAGGATAACAGACAAGGGAATCTCGCTTGAAACAGGCATTTACGACACGCTATTTATTGAACCTGCACAAGACAACGCTACCTTCTCGCTTCACGGTGTCACCATAGGCAAGGAGTTCCATTGGCAGCAACAGGAGATGCAGACCTTCCAGGGCTCGCTCATCCTGCGTATCATCGACGGTGAACTGCATGCTATCAACCGTATCGCCATAGAGGATTATCTCACCAGTGTCATCGCCTCAGAGATGAGCGGTACATCGTCAGTTGAGCTCCTCAAAGCGCATGCCATCATTTCAAGAAGTTGGCTGTTGGCACAGATAAAGGGTGCCTCCCCCCTGCCCCTCCCAAGGAGGGGTGACCCGGAATTCACCGAAAGTAACGGCAGCTCCATTCCGTCCATCGAAAGATACAAGACGGCACATCCCGACATCTATACCCTTTTGAAGGGAAATGCCCAAACCCACAAACAACACCCCACCGAGGCCGAAAGGTGTCTATGGGAAGTGTTGCGTGCAAAGAGATTAGGACAAAGATTCAGAAGGCAGCATATCATCGGAGACTTTATTGTTGATTTTATATGCATACCATTAAATCTCATCATAGAGGTTGATGGCGGTTATCATAACCAACCTAAGCAGCAAGAGGCCGACTCTTTGCGCGATCAACTCTTAAGCCAAGCCGGCTACACCGTACTACGTTTTACCAACGAAGAAATTATTGGTGATATTGGAAACGTAATCCACCGCATCACAGCAGCTATGTCAGAGTCACCCCTCCTTGGGAGGGGCAGGGGGGAGGCCATCCGTTGGTACGACCGCGAAGCCCACACCCACTTCGATGTCTGTGCCGACGACCACTGCCAGCGTTATCAGGGAGTAAGCCGTAAGGTGACTCCACAGGTGGTTGAGGCTATACGCGCCACACGCGGCATCGTGCTCAGTTACGAGGGAGAGGTGTGCGATGCCCGGTTCAGCAAGTGTTGCGGTGGCAAGACGGAACTGTATGAGAGCTGCTGGGACGACACGCCCCACCCCTACCTCAGTGTTGTGGACGACCCCTTCTGCAACACGCACGACGAGAAGGTCCTCTCCGAAGTGCTCAACCACTACGACCAATCCACCAGCTTCTACCGCTGGACGATAGAGTACAGCCAGGAGGAGCTGTCCGAACTTGTACGCAGACGGGGAGGATTCGACTATGGCGACATCATGGACCTCATCCCCATAGAGCGCGGCCCATCGGGACGCATCGTGCGGCTGCAGATCGTGGGCACCAAGGCCACGCGCATCATCGGCAAGGAGTTGGAGATACGCCGTACACTCTCGGAGAGCCACCTCTACAGCAGTGCCTTCGACGTGGAGAAGAGAGACGGGCACTTCGTCCTCCATGGTGCCGGCTGGGGACACGGCGTGGGACTATGCCAGATAGGTGCGGCCGTGATGGGTAGTCAGGGATATAGCCATGAAGAGATATTGCACCACTATTACCCCGAAGCCGAACTGACGGAGTGGTATGAATAGTGGGCTAAAGCCAGTGAGCGAGCATCTGACGTTGATGCTACCCGAAAAAGCGGAAATGAGGTAAAGCTGTTAAATATTTCTATATTTTACTGCAATCGTTCGTTTATATGTATATTTTTTTGTAATTTTACATGATTAAAATGGCGTGGTAGGCGTAACCTACTGTAAGACATTTGATAGGCGCATTTTTAGTGCCACCGAGACAAGACAACAAAAAAAGAACATATATAATGAATTACAAATGGAATTATCAACCTCCTACCGAGCAAAAGATCCAGAGAGCTGAGGCACTGTCTGTGGAGACAGGCTTCAACCCGATACTATGCAGGCTGCTTGTCGACAGAGGAATCACAACGGGCGAAGAGGCCAAGCGCTTCTTCCGACCGAGTTTGACGGACCTGCATGACCCGTTTCTCATGGCAGGTATGGATGCAGCAGTAGAACGCATCAATCAAGCCTTGGGACGCAAGGAACGCATACTTGTATATGGCGACTACGATGTAGACGGCACCACAGCCGTAGCATTGGTATATCGTTTCCTGCAACAGTTTACGACCAACATCGACTACTACATCCCCAATCGTGACAACGACGGCTATGGGGTATCTTTCAAGGGAGTGGACTATGCAAAGGAGACAGGCGTGAAGCTGGTGATTGTGCTTGACTGTGGTGTAAAGGCGGTAAACGAAATTGCCTATGCCAAGGAACTGGGTATCGACTTCATCGTGTGTGACCACCACGTGCAAGACGACGTACTGCCCCCTGCAGTGGCTATCCTCAACCCCAAGCTCATAGGGTCAGAGTATCCCTACCCCCATCTCTCAGGATGCGGTGTGGGCTTCAAGCTGATGCAGGCTTTCGCCAAGGACAATGGCATAGAGTTCAGCCAACTCATCCCCTATCTTGACCTGGTGGCCGTGAGCATTGCTTCGGACATCGTGCCCATTATGGGCGAGAACCGCATACTGGCCTATCATGGCCTCCGGCAGCTGAACCATAATCCGAGTACAGGACTACGCGCCATCATCGATGTATGCGGCTTACACGAAAAGGAGATAAAGATCAACGATGTAATCTTTAAGATTGGACCACGCATCAATGCCTCGGGACGAATACAGACCGGCAAGGAAGCGGTAGACCTGCTCACCGAGAAGGACTACAAGAAGGCACTTGAATTGAGCAACCAAATCAACGAGTATAACGAAGCACGCAAAGACCTCGACAAATCAATGACCGTAGAGGCCAACCGCATCGTCGACAATCTGGAAGACCTGGCCGACAAACGCTCTATCGTATTGTACAACGAAGACTGGCATCGGGGAGTCATCGGGATCGTAGCCTCACGGCTCACCGAGCTGTTCTACCGTCCCTCGGTTGTGCTGACAAAGACGAATGACATGGCCACAGGCTCGGCACGCTCGGTAGCCGACTTTGATGTATACAAAGCCATCGAGAGTTGCCGTGACCTGCTCGACAACTTTGGCGGCCACCCCTATGCCGCAGGCTTGTCGCTTCCCGTAGAGAATGTGGAGGAGTTTGCCCGCCGTTTCGAGGAGTATGTGGCTAAGAATATCCGCCCCACACAGACCGATGCCATCATATATGTCGATGAAGAGCTTTCGTTCAAGGACATATCCATGAAGCTATACAACGATCTCAAGCGCTTCGAGCCTTTTGGCCCCGACAATCCCAAGCCCACCTTCTGCACCCGACAGGTGTACGACTACGGCAGCAGTAAGGTGGTAGGGCACAACCAAGAGCACATCAAGCTGGAACTGGTGGACAACCTTTGCAACCGCGTAATGAACGGAATAGCTTTTGGCCAAAGTTCACAAGCACGCTACATCAAGTCGAAGCAGGCCTTCGATATCTGCTACACGATTGAGGAGAACACGCATAAGCGCGGTGAGGTGCAACTGCTCATCGAGAGCATCAAGCCCTACATGGAGGAGTAATACGGAGTGGACTACAGAGAGGTTCTTCGCGAATACTTCGGCTACGACTCGTTCCGTAGCATACAGGAAGACATTATCCGCAGTATAGGTAGCGGACGCGACACCCTCGGGCTCATGCCCACAGGAGGCGGCAAGAGCATCACCTTCCAGGTGCCGGCATTGGCGCAAGAAGGGGTCTGCATTGTCATCACCCCACTCATTGCCTTGATGAAAGACCAGGTGGCCAAATTGCGCGGACGCGGTATCAAGGCCACCGCCATATATTCAGGGATGAGCCGCGACAGCATCGTGGCAGCCTTGGACAATTGCATCCTTGGCGGTTACAAGTTTCTCTACGTATCGCCCGAGCGCCTCACCTCCGACATCTTCCTCACCAAGCTACGTCGTATGCAAGTAAGCTTTATCACCATAGACGAAAGCCACTGCATATCACAATGGGGCTACGATTTCCGCCCCTCATATCTGGCCATAGCCGACATACGCAAGCAACTTCCCACTATCCCCATCCTGGCCCTCACCGCCACTGCTACCCCCGAGGTGGTGAAAGACATACAGACCCGCCTGCAATTCCGCGAAGAGAATGTCTTCCGCATGAGCTTTGAGCGCAAGAACCTCAACTACATTGTGCGCCACACCGAGAACAAGGATGCCGAAACGCTCCATATCCTCAGCAGCGTACAGGGTACGGCCATCGTCTACGTGCGCAATCGCGACAAAACCCGCGAGATTGCCCGCCTGCTTGCCGACCACGGCATCAGTGCCACCTTTTACCATGCAGGCATAGACAGTCGTGACAAGGACAAGCGGCAGCAGCAATGGAACGAGGGTGCCATCCGTGTCATGGTAGCTACCAATGCCTTCGGCATGGGCATTGACAAACCCGACGTACGCACGGTCATCCACTACGAGATGCCCGACTCTCCCGAGGCATACTACCAGGAGGCAGGCCGTGCCGGTCGTGACGGACTCACCGCCTATGCCGTACTCCTCTATGCTCCCGACGACAAACGCAAGCTCTCACGTCGTGTGAGCGACAACTACCCCGACAAGACCTTCATCTGCAGTGTCTACGAACGACTCGGCTACTACTACCAGATGGCTGTAGGCGATGGTGAAGGCTGCCATTACGACTTTGACCTCACCGAGTTCTGCAAAGCCTACCGCCTGCCCCTCGTGCAAACCGAGAGCGCTCTACGCCTGCTTACCGGAGCAGGATACATCCATTTCGAGGAGGAAGAAGAGCATACCTCACGCCTGCGCTTTATCGTCACACGCGACGAGCTCTACCGTCGTCGCGACGACAGCGAATCCACCGACCTGCTTATCCGTACCCTCCTCCGCCTTTACAGCGGTGTGTTCAGCGATTATGTATTTATCGACGAGAAATACATCAGCGAGATGAGCGGTATCGCATTGGAAACACTCTATGAGTCTCTACTCGGATTAGGTCGTGCGCGTGTGATACATTATATTCCACGCCGTACCTGCCCGTCAGTCACCTTCGTATGCAAGCGTGTCGACACCGACCGCATCGTCATCCCCGCCTCCGTATATGAAGAACGCAAGGCGAGCTATACCCAACGCATCAAGGCAATGAAGGAATACGTATTGTCTGACCAACAATGCCGTAGCCGTATGCTGCTACGTTACTTCGGCGAGCGCAATGCCCCTCTTTGTCAGGTGTGCGATAACTGCCGCAAACACCGCAACGATTCCCACTCCGAGCTGCACTCCCGTGCCTATCGTGAGATGATCTACGAGCTGCTCTCCGACGGCAAGCCACATCCCATCGAGGAAGTACACACACTACACATCGAAGTTTCCAAACTCAAGTCGCTGCTGAAAAGCCTCGTACAAGAGGAGGAAATCATCATCCAGGATGGACTGATAAGGTTGAGATAACCGAAAGGATCGGAAGATCGCCTTTGAAGAAATTACAGAACAGCGCACAAAAGAAATGAGTGATTCCGACGTTACGAATCACCCGACAAACCTCACTCCCGCAATGCCCAAGTGCATACAAAATCCGGATATATCCGGTAGCAAACCGCCTGTTGCGAAGAAGACAATGATACATGTGCGATAAGCGTGCCTTGCTGTCCCGGTTCATAGGGAGCAATACGGAATGTCTCCCGGAAATCAGCGGCTGCGGGGTCGTCAAACAGCTTGTAGAGTGTCTCTTTCGCAGACCAGTTGACAAGCAAGTATTGCAGCTGTTCATCGGTGCTACATCTATTTATATATAGAGCCTCATCAGGATGCGTGAAGCGATGGGCTATACGCTGCACACGCGGAGCAATATGCTCGACATCAATCCCTACAGCGCGATTGCCGTGATAAACAATGGCTGCATACCCCTTAGTGTGCGATATGCCGATATAGTAGCTACCGTCGGTCAGGAACGGACACCCCGACGGATGATACCCCACCTCTTTATCGCTCCCCAGCACCTGAGCGATGAGTACACGCACAGCCAACCACTCGGCACGGCGTGCCTCGTGGCTGATAGCGGCAAGCATAGCATCGTAGCGTGAGGTAGACAATAATGCATACAGCGCATCAGACGTTTCTTCGATACGCCATATAGCAATACCGCCCCCCTCAAAAGTGTGATGGGCATAAATGGGCATAAGCAGAGTAACGGAGGTTACTTAGAACGGAACCTGCTCGGTCGGAGTAGCAGGAGAAGCAGGTGAAGCGGGAGTGGCAGACGGGGCAGCTGCTTGTTGCGGACGCGACAACATCTCCATGTTATCAACATATATCTCCACCACCGTACGGCGTACACCATTCTGGTCGTCATACGAACGGCTGTGAATGCTCCCTTCAATATAGAGTTTGTCGCCCTTATGCACATATTTCTCTACCGTCTGTGCCAATCCACGCCAAAACACCAGATTGTGCCACTCAGTGCGTTCAGGCACTTGAGTGCCATTAGGCAAGGTATAAGCACGGTCTGAAGTGGCCAAAGACACACTGGCTACCGCCACATCACGGTCGATATAACGCACGTTGGGCTCACGACCCACATTACCGATAAGGATCACTTTGTTTACTGACATAGTTGTATGAAATATTTATTCTGCTCCAAAATTAAACAATTATTTCCACATAACGGCTACCATTGCCCACTTTTTTCCTGCATATAGCGCTCTACCAACCGAGGAAGTGCATAATGGCTCAACTCAGAGAATGGCACCATCACATAGCCATCGGGACAAGACAATTCGCCCCAAACCTCCAGTTCGTGGAATGTCGCATGCAACACACGATGCGAGAGCACATGCTTGATGCCTCCCGTAAACCCCTTATAAGTATAATGAGGCACAATCTTCTTCCAGGCAAGAAAGTCCGGGTGGAGGAAAAGCTTGTCAGCATCTATTGCCACATCGGTTTCTATCAATGGCAACTCATAAAGATTCTGCCATATATCGTTTCCCGTGCGTTTATGAAGCAGCAAGCTACCGGCATTGTGCATATATAAATAGGTTAGGTAACGGGGGATCACCTTTGTCTTATGCGACTTCGAAGGCAACATGTCCACTTTCCCCTCAGCAAGTGCCACACACTTGTCGGCCAAAGGACAATCAACGCAGGAAGGGGAATGAGGCGTACATTGCAATGCACCAAACTCCATCACAGCCTGATTGTACTTGGCTGCTTGAGAGTCAGGAAGCAGTTCTTGGGCAATCTCCGCGACCACACGCTTGCCTCTCACCGAATCAATAGGGCAATCTATTCCAAACACACGCGACCATACACGACACACATTTCCATCAACAGCCGCCTTGGGCTCGTCGAAAGCAAACGATGCGATGGCTGCTGCCGTATAGTCGCCCACCCCCTTGAGCTGCCGTATAGCCTCGTATGTATCCGGGAATCGCCCTAACTTCACGATCTGCTTTGCTGCTGCGTGCAGATTACGTGCACGGGAATAGTATCCCAACCCCTGCCATGCACGCATCACGGCATCTTCAGGTGCATCGGCCAAAGCCTCTACGGTAGGGAACAGTGCTATGAAACGCACGAAATAGGCATACCCCTGGGCCACCCTCGTCTGCTGCAAGATGACTTCAGATATCCATATATAATAAGGATTGCGCGTAGAGCGCCACGGAAGATCGCGCTTATGCATATCATACCAGGCAAACAGGCGGCAGCAAATATCATCCATATTCCATGCAAATGTTGAATTTTACCGCAAAAATAGATAAAAAGGCGAGACATAACAAACAAAGTGAGTGATTTACAAAAAAAATAGGCCAATATATTTTTTTAGGAGCAAGAAAAACTCTATATTTGCACTCCGAAATAAAAAAGAACAAATTGTAAAACAATAAAAAAATACGAAAATGACAAAATCTGAAGTTGTTAACGAAATTAACAAAAAGACAGGTGTAGACAAGGCTGATGCCTTGAAGTGTGTTGAGGCTTTCATGGAAGTAGTTAAAGAGTCGTTGATTAACGAGGAGAACGTTTACCTGCGCGGATTCGGCAGTTTCATCTTGAAGAAGAGAGCCCAGAAAACTGCTCGTAACATCTCTAAGAACACCACAATCGTTGTTCCTGAGCACAACATCCCCGCTTTCAAGCCTGCAAAGACTTTCGCTACTGAAGTAAAGAAGTAAAAAACATATAGTATTCATTAATTCATAAAATTTTCCCACTATGCCAAACGGAAAGAAGCATAAGCGTCATAAAATGGCGACTCACAAGAGAAAGAAAAGACTGAGAAAGAACAGACACAAGAGCAAATAAGCTCAGAGTTTAGTACAAGGCAAGGAACAAACTTCAGAATACGAAACACGATTTTGGGTTTGTTCTTTGTCGCATTTTAGGAAGTATCTATTACGAGAACTCAAGAAAAGTGACAACCGAATTATTCATCGATGTACAGCCCAAAGAGATTACCATCGCACTGACCGAAGACAAGGTGCTGATGGAGTATCAACGTGAGGGACGCGAAGCGTCGTTCTCCGTGGGCAATATGTACTTGGGACGGGTAAAGAAGATTATGCCCGCCCTGAATGCATGCTTTGTTGATGTAGGTTCGAGCAAAGAAGCTTTTCTTCACTATCAGGACTTAGGTAACCATTACAATTGTTACCACAAGTATGTACGACAGGTAATCAGCGACAAAAAGAAACTTGCTCCCTACTCCAAAGTAACCGGACAGCCCGAGCTCCCAAAGGATGGAAGCATCTCCGACTACCTACAAACCGGACAGGAGATTATGGTGCAAGTGACCAAGGAGCCCATATCTACCAAAGGACCAAGACTAACAGCCGACCTCTCTTTTGCTGGCCGCTTCTTGGTGTTGACCCCATTCTCTGACAAGGTATCCGTATCATCGAAAATCAAGTCGGCAGAGGAACGGGCACGACTCAAACAACTCATACAAAGCATCAAGCCGAAAAATTTCGGTGTCATCGTACGCACAGTAGCCGAAGGCAAACGTGTGGCAGATCTTGATGCCGAACTCAAAATCCTTGTAAAGCAGTGGGACGAGGCCATACTCAAGGTACAGAAAGCCGAGAAGCCCCCTTTGCTCATATACGAAGAAAACAGTCGTGCCGTAGCCATGTTGCGCGATCTATTCAGCCCCACATACGAGGCCATATACATCAATGACGATGCCGTATACAACGAGATACGCAACTACGTTGCCCTAATCGCTCCCGAAAAGGCACATATTGTCAAGCACTATACAGGCACACTGCCCCTGTTTGACAACTTCGGCATCACCAAGCAGATAAAATCATCATTCGGCCGAATAGTACCCTACCGCGGTGGAGCCTATATGGTGATTGAGCATACCGAAGCATTGCACGTAGTGGACGTGAACAGCGGAAACCGATCGAGGGGCAACACTAACCAGGAGGAAAATGCCATCGATGTAAACCTCGGTGCAGCCGACGAGCTAGCCCGCCAACTCCGTTTGCGCGATATGGGAGGCATCATCGTGGTCGACTTCATCGATATGGACACTGCCGAGAACCGGCAGAAGCTCTACGAGCGCATGTGTCAGAATATGCAACGCGACCGTGCCAAGCACAACATATTGCCGCTCAGCAAGTTCGGGCTTATGCAGATAACCCGCCAACGAGTGCGTCCAGCCATGGATGTCGCAGTGGAGGAGACGTGCCCCGTATGTTTCGGGAAAGGCACCATCCAAGCATCCATACTATTTACCGACACCTTGGAAAGCAAGATTGATTACCTTGTAAACAAGTTGAAGATCAGCAAATTCAACCTACACGTCCACCCCTATGTAGCAGCCTACATCAATCAGGGGGTCGTCTCTATGAAAATGCGTTGGAAGATGAAGTATGGCTTCGGACTTCGCATCACACCCAACCAAAGCATACCGCTGCTTGCCTACACAGTCTATGACATGCAAGGCAACGAGATAGACCTAAAAGAAGAAGTAGAGACCAAGTAAACCAAAAAGAAGAGAAGGAGTAGCAACTCCTTCTCTTCTTTATCCCCAAGACTCCACTCACACCCTTTCCGGTTGTAGCGCTACAGAGCACGAAACCTCCAATATCTCACCGCAAGCGTATGATATCGCCCACCATAGGGGCATAGGTAGCCGGCTCCACATCATTCATCTTATACAAACGGGCCAACCGCACTCCATACATCTGCGATATGAGATGCATGCTCTCCCCCTCCCGCACCACATGCTGCTGATACGGTTTCCTGGCACGCCAATACTTACGGTGCAGATAGATGATATCGCCCTTGTTGGGCACATAGTTCTTATGCTGGTCGTTGTACCGTATGAGTTTACGGCGTGAAATACCAAATTCATCCGCAATCCCCTGCATCGTATCTCCCGGACGAGTGATTATATACACCAAATCATGTGCCAGCATTGGCTCGTGGGTTCCCACATAGCGTGCCACACTTCTTCCACCATGGTCAAAGCGGTCAAGCCCATACGATTCTATCAGATTAATCAACTTGTCGGCATACGCTGGATTGGTAGCATATCCCGCCCGTTTGAGTCCACGTGCCCAGCTGATATAGTCGGTCTGGTCAAACTTGAACAGGAAAGCATAGCGAGCTCCTGTAGACAAGAAAATCGAATGGTCTTCATACGAGTCACTCACCTTCTTATACACACGGAAACACTCGCCCGCCTCATCATCATCGTGATAAGTACGGTCGCCCTCCCAGCTATGACACTTGATGCCAAAGTGATTGTTCGACTTGCGTGCCAGCTCGCTCTTACCCGCTCCCGACTCCAGCAAGGCCTGTGCCAACGTGATACTTGCCGGAATATGATATTTGTTCATCTGCTCTATAGCTATATCCTTATATTTGTTGATATAAGCCACATAGTCGTTGTTCTGAGCATACAGCGAGTGCATCATCGCCCATAGCACAACAGCTATTACAACTATTCGTTTCGTCATCGTGTGAAATATTATGTATCGCAATGCAAAAATACGTTTTTTTTATCGAACTGGTATAAAAATCACTTTTTTTATGTAAGTTTGCAGTAAACAGTGAGTACATATATGAAAGAACTTACACATACCTGCCACTATAAGCTGTTTACTTATGAGGAACTGTGCGAACAGGATCGCCAGCTGGTCGATGCTGCCAAGGCAGCCACCCAAGGAAGTTATGCCCCCTACTCCACCTTTCAGGTCGGTGCTGCCGCCCTACTGAGCGATGGCACCGTAGTCTCGGGCAGCAACCAGGAGAATGCCGCCTACCCTTCAGGGCTTTGTGCCGAGCGCACCACCCTCTTCTATGCCAATGCCGCCCACCCCGACAAAGCCGTCATAGCCTTAGCCGTGGCCGCCTACACCAACGGCAAATTCACCAACGTCCCCATCCCGCCCTGTGGAGCCTGTCGCCAGGTAGTGCTCGAAGTAGAACACCGATACGACACCCCGATACGTCTGTTGCTCTACGGCACCGAGGGGACATACGTCATCGAAGGAGGCATCGGCGAGCTGCTGCCCCTGACATTCGATGCATCGTTCCTGAAGTAATCACACCATGGGGAATTCGGCGGACAATCGCAATATATTAATCTTTCCAAAAGGAGACCGTTTTTTCTCCATCTCTCCAAACAATAAAAGTCCCGACAGAGCCGTTATTAGTATATTTGTATGCTTGTAAAAACAAGAGTTATGGAAAGTATTGCGTGGTGGACTATGGTCCCGTTCTTTCTGATGCTGCTTTGCATTGCAGTGTTGCCGCTATGTGCTCCCGGTTGGTGGGAGAAGAACACCAACAAACTGTTGGTGTCGGTTCTGCTGGGCATTCCCTCGGCTGTATATATGGTGATGAATGGTATGGGAGCCAACTTGGAGCACCAGATTCTGTTTGATTATATTCCGTTCATCATACTGCTCCTGGCACTCTATGTGGTCACGGGTGGTATCTATATCAGTGGAGATTTGAATGCCAAGCCCTGGGTAAACACCTGCTTCTTGGCCGTAGGATATGTGTTGGCTTCCATAATGGGTACTACGGGAGCTGCCATGCTGCTTATACGGCCGCTCATCAAGACTATCCGCCACAGGCACTTCAATACCCACACGGTGCTCTTCTTCATTGCTGCCGTGGCTAACTGTGGCGGACTGCTCACTCCGCTGGGCGATCCTCCTTTGTTTATTCTCTATTTGCGTGGTGCCGACTTCACCTGGTTTCTCAAGCTGTTCCCCATCTGGCTTGCTACAGGTGTCATGCTGCTGACAGTATATTTTGTCGTGGACACCTTCTATTATCGCCGTGAGCGCAAGACGGTGCTTGACCGTGCCGAACGTATGGTGACACCGTTCGGACTGCAAGGTAAGCGCAACATAGTGTTTCTTGTGCTCATCATCCTCTCCGTGGCTTTCCTCAATGAGAACTACATACCCTCGATGGGAGGTGATGCCCCTATCTATATGCGTTATATCAGGGAATATGCGCTACTGGCCATCGTGCTGGTATCGTGGCTGGTTACTGGCCGCAAGCTCCGCACGCGCAACCACTACTCGTGGGCACCCATCATCGAGATTGCCTATATCTTTATCGGCATCTTTGTCACGATGACCCCAGCCCTGCTCTTCCTCAATGAAAATGCTGCCTCGCTCGGCTTGCAGCAGCCTTGGCAATACTTCTACACGACAGGCGCGCTCAGTTCGGTGCTCGACAATACCCCCACAGCACTTGCCTTCCATACCGTAGCGTTGGGATTACCCGAAACGGCTAACCTTGTGGCCGGAGTACCCGAACCCGTCCTCAAGGCCATCGCGGCAGGTGCCGTCTTCTTTGGTGCCATGACCTACATCGGCAATGGTCCCAACTTCATGGTCAAGTCCATAGCCGAGGAAAATCGCATCAAAATGCCCAGTTTCTTTGTATACATCTTCAAGTTCTCGCTCATAGTATTACTCCCTATATATGTGATAGTGCAGTGGATATTCTTTTAGACCCAAAAGAATCATCAGATAAGACACCGACAATGTACGGAAACGCAATATAAATACACAAAAACTTTTGCTGTATTAAATAAACTTGCTACTTTTGCAGAAAAGTAGAATCTATTGATTATGAGAATAAAGCACATTACTATATGCAGCTTGCTTCTTGCGTCTCTTACGACCCAGGCCGAGACCTATCACCTTACGCTCGAAGCCAGTGTAGAGCTTGCCAAAGAGAAGAGCTACACGATGCAAAACCTGAAGGAGAACCTCAAGATTGCCGAATATAACCTGAAGTCGGCGACCAGCAGTCTGAAGACACATATAGACTTCAGCCTCACGATGCCCGAGTTCAACCAGACCGTTCGCACCTGGGACGACACCACGGGTGTGTCGTTCTACTCTGTGAAACGCATGGACTATGGTGGAACGATTACCGTGAACCAACCCCTCATCACCAATGGTAACATCTATTGGGAGACGAGCCTGAACAGCTACGACGACTTCTATAATGATGACCGCTCGGCAACTTTCAACACCCGCCTTCGTCTTCGCCAGCCTATTGACGCTCTTTATGGCTATAACGCCATACGCTCGTCACTAAAGTCGGCAAGACTCGATTACGAGCGCACCAACAAGTCGCTCCGCCGTGAGGAGCTCAACCTGGTTTATCGGGTGAGCAGTGCCTACTATAATCTGCTATCTCTGCAACGCAGTACCGAGATTGCCCTGCTCGACTATGAGCGCCAGACCGAGGCCAACCAGATTGCCCAGAACAAATATGCGTCAGGACTGATTCGCGAGGTAGATGCCCTACAGATGGAGGTCGACCTGGCCGAAGCACAGAACAGCTATGAGATGTCGCTCATCAATCAAGAGTCGGCTATCAACAGCTTCAAGGAACTGCTTGGCATAGAGCTTACCGACAGCGTGGTACTGAACGATGAATTGAAATACAATGTCGTGGTGGTAGATGCCGACAAAGCAGTAGAGTATGCCTTGAAGAACCGCACTGAACTACGCGATCAGGACATTGCCATTGAGCAGCAGAAGATGGCAATCCGTCAGCGCAAAGCCGATGGCATGGTACGTGGTTACTTTGATGCATACGTGCAGAAGACAGGCACCAGCATGGGCGACATCAGCACTACCTATGGGAGTACCATCCAGACCTCGGCCAACGATTTCCTGGACCGCCCGATAAACTATGGTGTAGGGTTCACCGTTTCGGTGCCTATCCTCGACTGGGGAGAGAACAAGGCTCGGGTGCGCGCTGCCGAAGCTCGCCAGCGACAAAACTATCTGGCAAAAGAGGAACTCGAGCGCTCCATCGAAACCGAGACACGTAACTCTGTAGCCCAGCTCAACAACAACCTCAAGCGACTCCAGCTGCTCGAAAAGAATGTGGTCATTGCCGAGAAGAGTTTCCAAATTACCCTCCAGCGTTTCTCTGACGGGGATATTGACAGCCAGACCCTTGCGCTCGAGCGCAACCGTCTCAACAGTGCCTACCGCAATCACCTGAGTGCCTATATCGCCTACCAGCTCAGTCTGGCCGACATTATGCGCAAGACACTCTATGACTTTGAGAAGGGAGAACCATTGGCTATGTAATAAAGCCATAGGGGTGAAGGCATCCACTCCCCCAATTAGACAGTATTATTCAACAGTTCCTCTACGTACACCATCGAGCAAATGCAGCAAACGCTCTACGATGTCGGGATGCTCGGTTGCGACATTGTGCCGTTCGCCGAGGTCACGGGTGAGATTGTAGAGCTGTGGCTCGGGAGAGTTACCCAATTCTATATTGGTCAAGCTATTGTAGGCATACCCCTTTGAGGGGGCTATATATTTCCATTCACCATCATAAATGGATATGGAGCCAGCCTTTTCAATGACATATCCACGCCCCTCCTTGTCACGGCCGAGCAGTGAGGGTAATGCATTGCGACTATCGGGAGCGGCATCCTCAGCAATGGTGGCACCTACAAGTGTGGCCATAGAAGCAAAGAGATCAATATGGGAAACCAAGGCATCAGACACACCGGGCTTGACTACGGCAGGCCATGATACGATAAGCGGCACTCGGGTACCGGCTTCAAAGTTGCTGTACTTGCCACCGCGCAAGTCACCCCAAGGACGATGGGTGCCAAGGAGTTCTACGGCCTGATCGGCATAGCCGTCATCAACCACAGGGCCATTGTCACTACTGAGGATTATAAGGGTGTTGTCGGCAATTCCCTGACGTTCCAAGGCATCAAGTACAGCCCCTACCGTATAGTCGAACTGTAGAATGGCATCACCACGAGGTCCCATGCCGCTTTTGCCTACGAAGCGACTATGAGGATAACGGGGCACATGTATGTCATTGGTACCAAGGTAAAGGAAGAAAGGCTTGTCGGCATTGTTATCGATAAACTGTACCGCTTTGGTTGTGATACTGTCGGCAATATTCTCATCTTCCCATCGTGCCTGCTCCCCACCTTTCATGTAGCCTATGCGGGATATGCCGTTGACAATAGCTTGGTCGTGTCCGTGGTTGGGACTTGGGTGCAGTTTGGTCAGCAGTTCGGGGTGATTTTTCCCCAATGGTTCGCCATCAAAGGGAGTGTGGTAGCTCACCTCGATGGGATCAGAAGGATCAAGTCCCACGACCTTTTCGTTTTCGACCCACACACAAGGTACGCGGTCGCCTGTAGCTGCCATTATATAAGAATAGTCAAAACCTATGTCGGAGGGTCCAGGAGTGATATGTCCGTTCCAGTCTTGCGCACCGGTCTTATCGGCCAAGCCAAGATGCCATTTGCCTACGGCTCCTGTCACATATCCCCGCTGTTTGAACAGGTCGGCTACGGTTTGCTGCTCAGGACGGATAATCATCCCTGCATTACCGGCAGCCACACCCGTATCGTTGCGACGCCAGCTGTAGTGGCCAGTGAGCAGTGAATAACGCGAAGGAGTACTCGTGGAAGCTACTGCATGGGCATCCGTAAATCGAAGTCCGGCTGCAGCCAGTCTTTCCACTTGCGGAGTCTGTATGGTAGGTTCGCCATAGGGACTCAAATCGCCATAGCCTATATCATCGGCCAACAAGAATATTACATTGGGGCGATTCACATTGGCTTTTACTCTTTTCACCTTGCTTGTAGAGCATCCCGAAAGTAGACCTGCTCCTATTCCTATATATACCAATAGTCTCTTTTCCATATTTACTAAGAATCTGATTAAAAATTATCGCTAATATGTTTTAGAATCTGCTTTTCGGTTTATCTGAGGTTCTTTTGGGCATCTTTGCACTCTCAATTCTTGCAAATAGATCACTATTTATCTTTAATGAGGATAGGCTACACTCGCTGAGCATTGTAAGCAAGCTTACGTGCGCTCGTTTGCACTATCCTTGCCTGCGCCTTGATAGCGCAAATCTATCCCAAAATTCCTCCCAGCTAAACTCAAAATAATTTTAAAACAGATTCTAAGAATTTATCGTATGATGGCCGGTTTCAGTTCATCGGGCGAACCGTTGGTATACATATCTACCTTCGGTCCCTGCTTGGTGTAGAGGTCGGCTATCAGGGCAGGTTCTACGGTGAGCGTGGGAGCAAAGTCGGCACTTTGCATGTAGCGGAGTATGGCACTGCGCATCTGACGCGCCACAATGCGGCGGTCAAGGTCGTGGGTAATATCCATTGTGGTCATCAGCAGCTTTCCGTTCAGCACATTAGCCTCGACGAGCATTCCGAGCTTGCGGCTAATGTGCCATGTGTCGATAGGCTGTATGGGCGACTGATAGTGAGCCGGAAAATCGGCGAGATTCATCACTTGTGCCTTGTTGAGCAGTTCCCACCAGTTGAGATTACTCCAATCGTCGGTGGGGAAGCCGTGGGCAAAGAGCGGATGGGCAGTGTCGATACTGGCTCCCGTGGTGTGAGGTGGGCGCATCTTGAACCAACTGGTGTTCCAGAACACGGGCAGATAATGCTGCACCACATCGCAGCCATAGGTCACCTTGCCGGCTGCCGTGAGCAACACTTTACCCCCCTGCTGCAAAATGCCTACGGCCTTGTCGTCAAGCATATCGGCGATGTATATATCCTCGACCGTAAAATCTACATCCTTGGATGGGTATACCCAGAAGTCCCAATGGTTGCGTCCAACGACCTCGCCGTCCGATTCGTCGGTGAGCAGCACTGCAAGCGTCACTTTGGTAGGAGCGGTGATGGAGGCAAGCGGTTGTATGATATGGCCTGCCACGATGTTCTTCCCTACAGGCAGAGTACCGAGGGGCAAACGGCCACGTAACTCCTCGCCCAAACCGTAGAGCGCATAGGTGCAGCGCACATGCTCTATGGGAGCCTTGCCTGCATGATACACCTCGACGGGGATGTCAAGCATCTCGGCCTCCGTGTATATAAACTTGGGGAAACGTGCCAAAGGCACAGTCTGTGAGCAGAACTCGCGCCACTCCTCGGCAGTGCAGTAACCCTTCTCGCGCCAATGCACATTGAGCACGCCAACCAATGCACTTCCCTGACCGCTGTAGTCATTGAGTCCGAGGAGCTGGAAACCGGCATATTCAGGAGTGCGCAGGTTGCGCTCCATCTCATACTTGTAGGCCAACGTCTGCAACTTGCCGCTGGCGTGGAGAAAGGCTTCAGCACGGTCGGCCATACCACCCTCGGCAAGCAGGTCTCGGAAAATCTCGAAGTTGCCCGCCTTGTAGGCTCCCGTATATTGGGCTATCTCCTTGAAATCGGGAAAGGCACACCACTGTCCCTGCTCATGAGCTATGATGGGCGTATTGTTAGGAACGGTATCACGATAGTTGCGGGGGAAGATGATGTCGGCATAGAAGTCATCAGTAGCCTGTGGAGCACGCGAATTCCAATTGAGGCCACGACCGCCACCCTTCACATGGAACTGGCTGCCACCGTCCCAGGCCCATCCTCCACCTACCGAGGCACCGCAATAGACACGTGTAGAGTCATAGGCTATCATCTCGTTCACCCAGTCGTTGCAATACTCCACCCAACGCCCAGCAGGCTCGTTGCCCATGGCCATCATCACAAACGAGGGATGATGTCCGTAGGTATCGATGATGCGCTTGGTCTCCTCCATGAGATAGGTATCGACATACTGTCCACTACGCATGCGCACTCCGTGGTTGGGCCATGAGGGTCCCTCGGGTTGCAGGTATATGCCCACCTTGTCGGCAGCCACAAAGGCAGCTTCGGGCGGGCACCATGAGTGGAAACGCACGTGGTTGAGCCCATACTCACGGCACTTCTCGAACACGCGCTGCCACGATGCCACATCCATAGGCGCATAGCCCGTCTCGGGGAAGCAGCAGTTCTCCAGCGTACCACGCAGCCAGATGGGCTGGCCGTTGAGGTAGAACTGACGCCCTTCGATACGTATGTCGCGGATACCGAAAGTTACCTCTACAGGAACACCTTGATAGTCTACCTTACGGGAATACACCTTGGGACTGAACTCGCTCCAGCGACAAGTATCCCCTCCCAATGGCAGTTCGTACCGGGCTTCGTTGACCTCGATGCGTACCACACCGTCCTCAACGTCGGGCACAGCACGCACCTTATATATAATAGGTGCCGAGCGCAGTTCGATAGCGCCTACGATACCGTTCCAGTTGCCCTGTGTCTGGTCTGTGACACTGTGTGAATCTTGTCCCACACATACGTTCTCTATTCCGTTGTAAACGCATATAGCCAGTTCGTTATCCTCACCGAAGGCCACATATTCCGTGACATCATACTGATGTGGTGTGCTGAGCGACATCTGATGACCCACCTCACGGCCATTGACATAGAGTGTGGTTTCAATGTGCGGACGCTCTAAATAGAGTGTCACGGGACGTCCCTCCCAAGCATCGGGCACCCGCACCGTACGACGATACCAGGCATGCCCGACGTAGTACTTGTCGGGGGTCAGGAAGAAGGGGAATTTCACATTTCCCTCCTCGCGATACCGAGCCAACTGTGGGCTATAGTAGTAGGAGGAATCGTAAGTAGAGCTCGTCCAACGGGTATCGGCCGTCACATCGTGTCCCTTGCCACCGGTAAGCATCGAGCCAGGCAGGATGATATGGTCATCATACACAGGCTGTTCACCCATGGCAAACTGCCATTCACCTGAAAGGTCCATGGTGGTACGGGTACAAGAGGCTGCCATTAGGAACAAGCCACAAAGGATAAGGTGCAAGGAATGTTTCATGGAAAAAGATATTAAGAATCTGTTTTTTTATTCTTCGTATTGCCACATACCCAATAAAGTGTCTTCTCTGGTCATTTGCTAAAGATAGGATCCAACACTTTAGAATGGCATCTCTGTAGACACGCCACCCATTGGGAACGGATTGTCTGTAGGTGGAGGAGGCACGGGAGGCATACCGATGTACTCGTCAGCCACAGAGGCTGCAGCCATCTGCCGACGGTTCATCTTTGAACCTAACACAGCATCTTCGGGAAGAGGAGCGATACTCTCATCCTGCAAGTTCTGGAAACGGGCATAGTTACCCACAAAGCGCAGGCGCACATCACCCACAGCACCGTTACGGTGCTTGGCTATAATGATTTCGGCCACTCCATGCAGGTCATTGCCTTTCTCGTCCTGGAATATCTTATAGTATTCGGGACGGTGGATGAAGCATACGATGTCGGCATCCTGCTCGATGGCTCCCGACTCGCGGAGATCGCTCAGCTGGGGACGCTTACCGTCAATACCTTCACGGCTCTCTACACCACGGTTGAGCTGGCTAAGGGCGATGATGGGGATATCGAGCTCCTTGGCCAATCCCTTGAGCGAGCGTGAGATGGTGCTCACCTCTTCCTGACGACTACCAAACGAGGCACCCGAAGCATTCATCAGCTGCAGGTAGTCAATGATGATAAGCTTCACGCCATGTTCACGCACGAGACGGCGAGCCTTGGTACGCAGTTCAAAGATAGAGAGCGAGGGCGTGTCGTCAACGTAGAGAGGTGCATCGAAGAGGGCGGTGATGTTGCTGTCGAGCTGTCCCCATTCGTAGGGTGCCAGCTGTCCGCTCTTGATTTTCTCACCCGAAATCTCGCATACGTTGGTGATAAGACGGTTTACCAACTGCACGTTACTCATTTCAAGCGAGAAGAGGGCTACTGGTTCGCGATTGTTGACGGCGATGTTCTTGGCCATAGAGAGCACAAACGCAGTCTTACCCATGGCAGGGCGGGCAGCTATGATGACAAGGTCAGATTTCTGCCATCCTGAGGTATACTTGTCGAGGTCGTAAAAACCTGTAGAGAGTCCGCTGAGTCCCGAGTCACGCGATGCTGCAATCTTGAGCTGCTCATAAGCCTGCTTGATGACAGGGTTGATTTGCGTGTAGTCCTTCTTCATGTTCTGCTGCGAGATGGCGAAAAGCTTTCCTTCGGCCTCCTGCATAAGATCTTCCACATCGTTGGTCTCGTCAAAAGCCTTTGTCTGGATAAGACTGGTATAGGTGATGAGTTCGCGCGCCAGAAACTTCTGCGCAATGATGCGTGCGTGATACTCTATATGAGCCGAGGAGTTGACCTTGCCTGCCAGCTGGGTGATATATACGGGTCCGCCCACCTCTTCCAGTTCGCCCGTAGAGCGCAACTGCTCGGCTACGGTGAGTATATCGATGGGCTTCTGCTGTATAGCCAACGTCTGCACAGCCTTGTAGAGTAGCTGATTGCGATGTTCATAGAATGACTCGGGCTTGAGTATCTCGCTCACAAGTGAGTAGGCATCCTTCTCTATCATCAGTGCACCCAGCACGGCCTCTTCAAGTTCTGGTGCTTGGGGTTGCAGATGTCCGTAGTCATCGGTCTGCTTCACAGGACGTTTTGCTGCGGTAGTGCGTGGTTGTCGTGATGTAGCCATTGTATATATAAATAGTATATATAAGTAGTCGTTATCTTAATGAACCGCAAAAGTACATAAAAAGCCATGCAAATGGAAATTCTTGCCCTTGAAGTTTTCCACAAGTTTTCCACAAAGGTTGATTCATTCTGCTGGAATGAATCAATATTCTTTTTAAAAACACAAACCTGATGCCCCGTCAGGGGAACATCAGGCTCAAATATCTAATAGTCATCAAACTAATCAAGAAACGCACGGATAAATTCATCTTTCTCAAGCAATCCATAGGCTCCATCACAGCAAGCTATCTCATCGAAGGTTTGCACGCTATCGGGCATTATGCCTGAATGATAGATGAGGAAAGGCACGGGCTCGGCAGTATGAGTGCGATGGGCACAGGGTGTGGGATGGTCGGGAAGGATGGCGATGGCGACGGGTTCATCCCATTGGCTCAGTGCCTCGCAGATGGGACCTACCACACGACGGTCAAGATTCTCGATGGTGCGCAACTTGAGCTGTACGTCGCCCTCGTGGCCGGCCTCATCACTGGCTTCTATATGAAGGTATACGAGGTCATCGCTCTTGAGGGCTTCGAGGGCTGCTGCAGCCTTGCCTTCGTAGTTGGTATCGTAGAGTCCAGTAGCTCCTTCCACAACGATACGCCGCAGGCCGGCATAGTAGCCGATGCCGTTGATGAGATCCACAGCCGAGATGACGGAACCGCGCTGTATCTGCGGATACATCGCACTGAGGGGACGCATATTGGGTCTGTTTCCAAATGACCAGGGCCAAATGCTGCTGGCAGGATCTTTGCCTACAGCAATGCGCTCCTTGTTGAGCGGATGCTCGGCAAGCAGTGCCTGCGAACGCAGGATAAGGTCGTTGACGAGATCAGCAGTAGCTTGCGCCTCGGGCACCGCAGCCTTGACCATCAGTGGACGGAAAGGCTGCAGAGGGACATCGTGAGGGGGCGTGCAGTGAATCCGTTTGTCGCCTCCCTTGATGACAAGCAAGTGGCGGTATTGCACTCCTGTATGGAAACTTACGCGCTCGTCGCCCAAGTGCTTCTGCAGATACCGTATCAGCACATCAGCCTCCTCGGTAGTGATATGTCCTGAAGAGTGATTCTTGAGGATATCTCCCTCGATGCACACGAGGTTACAGCGGGCGGCTATCTCATCGGGAGCGAGGTTCACGCCGATATTGGCAGCCTCGAGCACTCCCCTACCCTCATACACCTCGTGTAGGTCGTAGCCGAGCACAGACATATTAGCCACCTCACTGCCGGGGTGAAAACCATCGGCCACAGTGCGGAGCATACCGGTACGTCCCAAACGTGCCAGACGGTCCATATTGGGGGTATGCGCATATTGCAGGAGGGTCTTGCCTCCCAAGGCGGGTACGGGCCAATCGGCCATACCATCGCCGAGGATGATGAGATACTTCATTAAAAGACCCCCTTAAATGTTCGCAATCGACATGATGTCGGCAAAGACACCGGCGGCAGTCACGCTGGCACCGGCACCATAGCCCTGAATCATCATGGGGTATTCCTTGTAACGCTCAGTGGTAAGGAGGATGATGTTGTTGCTGCCTTCGAGATTGTAGAAGGGATGCCACTGATTGACCTCCTGGAGTGATACCGATGCCTTGCCCTCATCAAGGCGTGCCACGAAGCGCCAACGCTTGTTCTCGGCCACGAGGCGCTGACGACGCTCCTCAAAGTCGGCATCGAGCGAAGGCACCTTGTCCCAGAAGTCGTCCAAAGAACCATCGAAAAGTTCCTGCGGAATAAAGAGATTCTTCTCCACATCGTCCTGCTCGATGGGGTAGCCTGCCTCACGAGCGAGGATAACAAGCTTGCGGATAACATCCTTGCCACTAAGGTCTATACGGGGGTCGGGTTCACTGTATCCCTTTTCCTTAGCCAGACGGATAGTATCGCTCAACTTGATATCGGCACTGATGGTGTTGAAGATAAAGTTTAGCGTACCACTCACCACGGCCTCGATACGCAGTATACGGTCTCCACTGTTGATGAGGTCGTTAATGGTGTTGATGACAGGAAGTCCGGCACCTACGTTGGTTTCGAAGAGGAACTTCACGCCACGGCGACGGGCTGTCTGCTTCAGCTCCTTGTAGTTCTCATACTGCGATGATGCAGCTACCTTGTTGGCTGCCACCACGGAGATATTGTGGTTGAGGAAATCTTTGTAGAGTGCAGCCACCTCGTCGCTGGCGGTACAGTCAACAAACACCGAATTGAAGATATTCATACCGATGACCTCTGCCTTGAGGCGCTGCAGATTGCTCTCTCCACCAGCCACAAGTGCCTCACGGTAGTTGTTGAGGTCTATGCCATCGCGGTCAAATGCTGCATAATGCCCACTTATCACACCCACCACATTGAGCTTGAGGCCACGCTCCTGCATCAGTCGCTCGCGCTGGCCACGTATCTGTTCTATGAGGCTGCTTCCCACAGTGCCCACACCACAGATGAAGAGGTTGAGCACCTGATACTCGGAGAGGAAGAACGAATCGTGTATCACGTTCAATGTTTTGCGTAGCCAAGTGGCATCCACCACGAAAGAGATATTGGTCTCTGAGGCTCCTTGCGCACAGGCTATCACGTTGATACCGTTACGGCCGAGCGTACCGAAGAGCTTGCCCGCGATACCGGGCGTATGCTTCATGTTCTCACCCACGATAGCCACTGTGGCCAAGCCCGTCTCGGCGGTCACGGCATTGATTTCTCCCGTGGCAATCTCCTTGGCAAACTCAGCGTTGAGCACCGAGCAGGCCAATGGGGCATCCTGGTTGCGCACACCGATAGAGGTACTGTTCTCCGACGAGGCCTGCGACACGAGGAACACACTGATGCCGTTCTGTGCCAGGGTGCGGAAGATGCGGTGGTTCACGCCAATGACACCCACCATACCGAGACCCTGCACGGTGATGAGTGCCGTGTCGTTGATGCTCGAGATACCCTTGATGGGCTTAGTATTGTCGCTCAGGCGTTCTTGGATGATGGTACCGGGAGCATCGGGGTTGAACGTATTCTTTATTAATATGGGAATATTCTTGTGGAAGGCAGGATAAATCGTAGGAGGATATACAACCTTGGCACCGAAGTTACATAGCTCCATAGCCTCTACGTAGCTCAATTCCTCGATAGCATAAGCGCCCGAGATGACCTTGGGATCGGCAGTCATGAAACCGTCCACATCAGTCCAAATCTCCAGCAGCGAAGCATCGAGCATGGCCGCAATGACAGCTGCCGTATAATCCGAACCGCCACGTCCAAGGTTGGTGACACGCCCCGTATGCTTGTCCGAAGCGATGAAACCCGGCACCACAGACACCTTGGGCAGCTCGCGGAAGGTCTCACGGATGAGTTGTTCTGACAACTCCGAATCGAGGATATGCTTGTGGTGCTTGCGCTCAGTCTTCATGAAGGAGCGCGAGTCAAACACCTCAGCATCGTCAATAACGGCTGCCACAATCAGGCTCGACAGGCGCTCGCCATAGCTCACCACCGTATCCTCCATATTGGATGAGATATCCTTGAGGAGATACAATCCCTGATAGATATCCTTGAGTTCATCGAGCAGGGCATGGATTTTCTTGCCCAGCGTACGCTTCTTGCTGCCCGAGGGCACTACACGCTGTATCATCTCCTCGTGACGACGCACCATACAGTCAAACTCTGCCTCGTAGGCAATGTCGCCCTGCGTGGCCATAGCAGCCGTGCGGATGAGTTGGTCGGTGATGCCACCCAAGGCCGATACCACCACAATGACGGGTTCCTTCTCGGCCTCCACAATCTTCTTTACCTTTTGTATACTGTCTACGGAACCAACAGATGTTCCGCCAAACTTCATTATCTTCATCTTATCCTATTTTAGAGCTGCAAAGATACAACAAGCCGAGAGGAGAACAAAATAAATTTATTTATTTTTTATCCCGAGGCGCCGTGCATCTTCTGTTTGCAAAGCAAACTAAAGATACAACAAGCCGAGAGGAGAACAAAATAAATCTATTATTTTTTACTTCCTCTCCACTACAGTCACGCCATTGACCCGTTCACCAACGCGGATACCCTCTTCCACCTCAGCACTGAATGCCGAGGGGAAATATACCGGCATGTCCTTCTGTAGAGGCAATATACGCAACTCCACCTCACGGCATCCCGCCGGGAGCCGCCACAAGGCATACTGGAAGTGGCGGCCGTTCCAGAAGTTATCATCGATGAGCTTATCATCCACGTAGAGGCGTGCCACATCGCCCAGATAGTCGATATCGAGCAATGCGTTGCTGCGGTCTACACCTTCGGGGATAGCGATACGGTATACGGCAGCTGCATCAAAATCACTGTCGACGGGACTTTCCGCCACCTTCTGTACCCCTTTGCTGATAGTGCGCAACTTACCCGGTTCCTGTATCTTCTCCACGGCACATGCGGCCATAGTGCTTGCCTCCTGCACTGCCTCAGCGGGCAGGAAGAGCTTGCCTGCCTCGTCTCTACTGAGCAGATACACATTAAGTCCCTGCAACTTCAGTGACGGCTGCCCTGTTCCCCGCACCTTCAGTCCACCACGCACCTTACCGTCAATAGAGAGTTCGGGCTTCACCCCTTCGAGCGACATCATATAGAGATTGGCCACGCCTGCCTCGCTCCGCATAGCTACCGGTTGCATCGTAGCATAGTCGATATTGTAGCCTGCCACCTTCAGATTGAAGGGCAACACAGCCATAGTGCCCGAAGCTATCGTGATACCCCTACGGGGAAATGTGAGGTCACCGATGCGGAACCGCACGTTCTTCTTGTCCGAGAGTGTGCAGAAACGCTCGTAATTGTTGACAAACACGAACCCGCTCCCCTCCTTCTCACGGTATGCCCAGCGCAGATAACCGTCGGCACCCTTCTCCACGGGTTTGTCGGCCTGTGGGAAATAGGCCTCCATCGGGGCCAGTTGTTCGCCAAAGTCGGCCATGAACAGATGCAGGGTACGTAACGTGTAGTAGTGCGGATTGCGCTGTCCGAACTCGCCAAGGGGTGCTTGGAAATCATAGGTCTTCACCGGCAGGTCATTGTGATTGGTAAAGGGGGTGCGCTGCATCTCATTGAGGTAGGTGAGCTTGCCCTCGGGATTGGTTCCCCCATGATACATATAATAGCCCAAGAGGTTAGAGCCGCTGCCCAGCTTCACCACGGCCATCGAGTAGGCATCCTCGGGATACAGGTATACACGACGATGATACGAAGTCATCATACCACCTCCCAGTTCACAGGTAAAGTAAGGATACTGCTCGTCGCCCTCGGTGAGACGCTCCTTTTGGTCGCCCAACTGCTCACTGGCAATAGCCGTGCTGCTACGGAAGCTCTTGAAGTGGAAAGCCTTCCAATAGTTGCCCGCTCCCTCAGTAACGGTGCGGTCCCAGAAGCCGTCGGCATAGTCGCCATAGAGAGGTATCATCGCCCCGAAGGGGGTAGGCGTACGCAGTTCAGGCCATCCGGTGCGTGTGTAGAAAGGCAGTTCGAAACCGCAGCGCTGGGCTATTCCCTTGAGTGCCATCAGATACGAGCCGTGTCCGCGGTATTCATTGTCAAACTGGCAAGCGATGACGGGGCCTCCATCCTTCCACAACAGTCCCTGAGCCTGCGTATATATTTGCCGGTACAGTGCCTCCACATAGTGCAGAAATTTGGGGTCTTCGCTACGCAACTTGCAGCCCGAGGCTACCACCCAGTCAGGGATGCCTCCACAACGCGCTTCGCCGTGGCAATAGGGTCCCATACGCAGTATTACGGGCAACCCCTCCTCGGCACATATTTCGATGAAACGCCGGAGGTTACGCTGCCCCGACCAGTCGAACACACCCTCTTGCTCTTCGATATGGTTCCAAAACACATAGGTAGCGATGATGGTGATACCTCCCTCCTTCATCTTGCGTACCTCGTGGGTCCATTCGTCGGCAGGAATACGGCTATAGTGCACCTCGCCCATCACAGCAGCCTGGCGCTTGCCATCGATTATCAGGCTATACTTGTCCCACGTCACTTCGGGTACACGTTTCCCTTTACCACCATCAGCAGCAATGAGCGCCAACCCCATCATGGCAGCTACGCCCAACAACATCAATCGTCGTTTCATTCTACTATCAGTATTACTTTCGTGGACAAATATACGGATAAGCGAGCAAAAAGTCAAGCTTGCTTAAACTTTTCTCAGCGAGCGTAAGTATATTCTTGGCGCAGCCATAAATATACGGATAAGCGAGCAAAAAGTCAAGTTTCAACGAGTGAGAGCAAAGAAATGCTTGCATTTTTTTGCCGAGTGAGGCAGAAACTCAATACAATTAAGTTTGCTTAAACTTTTCGCTGCGCCGATGCGAAATAAGCATCGGCTGCGCCGACTGCCGGTTTATCGGCACCAAGGAGTGCTGCTTGCAGCCCTATTAAAGTATATTCTAGGTTTCGTCCCCTCTGATTTCCAATATCCGAGGGTGCTGAGGTATCTTAATCTGTGTTCATCAGCCCAATCGGTAAACTCGGTCAACGCGGTAAACTCACTTGTTTTTATTTTTTAGGAGCTGGCATGGGAGGCCCTATATATAGGTAATATTATTAATTATATAATATACAATATTAAGCTCTCTCTATTAAGCTCTCTCTTCCTCCACAAAAGCAGGTGAGTTGACCGAGTTGACCGAGTTGACCTGTCGAAAAAGACGACTGTTTTAAGGCCAGAAATCTGCACACCAAGTAGGCTGCAAATGTTTCCCACTTGGGCTGCAAAAACCGTGGGGATTTCGTTCCCTCGGATTTCCAATATCCGAGGGAACTGAGGGAAGGGGTCTCTGCCCCCTGCTTTCCACCCTCTCCCTTCAGTACACACAGCAGCCGATGGTCTTGGTGACCATCGGCTGCAATCATTATTTGCTATAGGGACTTAGAATCTGTTTTAAAATTATTTCGAGTTTAGCTGAGAGATATTTTTGGATAGATTTGCGC
>JAFXEF010000063.1 GCA_017520935.1 Bacteroidaceae bacterium
ACTGGTTGCTTATGGTAGCCGTAGCCACATCGTAAGTGAAGAAGGTGTTCTCGGTTTCGTAGGTAGCCCAGTTGGTGGCAGAGTTGCAAAGATAGAGCATGCCATCATAGGCGACGGCACGTGTGGCGTGGGTAATGGTGCGCACCTCACCCGTAGCCACATCGATGTGTTGCACTGGGTAATCGCAGTTCCAGTTCTCGTCGTACTGACCGTTGGCGAGGAGGTATACGCTATCTCCTGCCACGACAAACTGCTGAGGATTCCACTCTACGGTGATGGAGGCGATGGAGTCGAAGGTGGCTACATCGATGACTGTCACCCGATTGTCGTATCCCCAGCCCGAGTTGGCCACAAGCAACTGTCCCTTATGCAGGATGATATCCTCGGGGTTCAGACCAGTGGGAGCATAGTCCACGACACTCAAGTCTGAGGCCTTCATCTTGGCTACCTTACCGCTGTAGAGGGTGACGTAGATGTAATCCCCGTCGGCCGTGAGGTAGCGTGGCTGACCCTCTTCGGCCGAAAATGGATGGCGGGTAAGTTCATTACCCTCGATGTCGAGTTTGGCCACATACGAGGATCCATAAACCGAAACGTAGAGATGCCCCTTGTGGTAGAGGATGTCCTGTCCTGTGTCGCCTAAGTACTGGCCGTTCTGAGTCAAATAGTATTCGGGAGTACAGAGCAAGCTGTCGGACTTATATGCCGAGATATCGGCATTGTTTGCCCCCCACAGGCCTTCGCACAGGATGAATACATCAGGATTACTTACCACGGGGTCGATACAGCCTCCACGGTCTTCCGGTTCGCAACTTGCAAGCACGAAGCCTGCCAAACAAGCGCATAATGCGCTACGGTACACTTTCTTCATTTTTGATTTTAGATAAGAAAGTAAAACAAAATGTGTCCCTACGCATACTTTCCTCGAATACACGCGGTTTAACTGGTTTTGCAGGTCTTCTGACTCACCCTACACATCGGCCTTCCCAACCTCTTCTTCTGGTTTAGAGTTTCTTGTTTAGTGTTTAGAGCTTAGGAAACCATCCTAATAACTAACTCTTAACTTTCAGCTCTAAAAACCCTGACAGAGCATCAGTGGCAATAGATTCGATGTGCAACACAAGGGCACACAGCAGCGGGACTGTTCAGGACTTTCACCTGATTCCCTTTTCATCCGTAGCCCGCAATCGGGGCATCGGGAACAAAACTGCTACAAAGGTAATATATTCCTTTATTGAATGAAAGTTTTTCTTCGTTATTTTTTTTACCTTTGTAACCGTTATGATACATTTCCATACCATACATGATGTAGAGGATCAGTCATGGCCACTGTTTTTAGATGTCTACACCGCGTCATTCCCGATAGATGAACAAAGACCTACGGACGATATCGCCCGCCTGCTGACTGATGAGCCACGCTTTTGCGCTATGGCACTCCTCGACGGAAAGGAGCGCTTCGTGGGGCTTCTCACCAGCTGGAAATTTGATGCCTTTATATATGTAGAGCATTTCGCCTTGGCTGTCGCATTGCGCTCGCAAGGATATGGCAGCATGGCATTGCAGGCATTCATTGCGAAAGTGTCCCCCTGTCCTATCGTACTGGAGGTGGAACCTCCTACGGACACTCTCGCCAGGCGTAGGGTAGGCTTCTACGAACGGTGTAGCCTCGCATTATATGATTACGACTATATCCAACCGTCCTATACGCCCGACCGTATGGCACTACCACTGCGGTTGATGGGAACCTTGCCTACAGGCACCGACCTCCACGAGGTTGCCGAAAAACTGCATCGCGAGGTGTATGGGATAAAATAATCGTCAAACAGGGTGCGCTGTGAAAAATATTGAAATAAATTTCATATTTCTCGCTCGTTTGTTTGTATCTTTGGGGCGAACCTCGAAGATATACTGCACTCGCTGTGAAAAATGTTGAAATAAATTTCATATTTCTCGCTCGTTTGTTTGTATCTTTGTGCCACGTATGAAGATACTGCTCTTGGGAGAATACAGCAATGTGCATTGGACGCTGGCTTGCGCTTTACGCAAACTGGGGCATGAGGTGTGCGTGGTTTCGAACGGTGATGAATGGAAGGGCTACTCTGCTGACATTCCGCTCGTCCGTCAAGCAGGCTATTTTGGTAGTGTCGCCTATGTGTGTAAGGTGCTGCAGCTGTTGCCTAAACTAAGGGGATACGATGTGGTGCAGCTCATTAACCCCGTACACTTCATTGACCTTAAGGCCGAGCGGGGCATACGCATCTACGACTACCTGCGTCGTCACAACAAGCGGGTGTTTCTCGGCGCTTTCGGCTACGATTACTATTATGTATATGATAGCGTGGTGCGTCGTACATTGCGCTATTGCGATTTCTATACTCCTACCCGCGAGGTGCGTCACGAGTGGAACACGGCCAACGAGTACGATTGGCTACACACCTTCAAGAAGGAATCCAATATCCACATTGCCGAGACGTGTGACGGCATCATCAGTGGACTCTATGAGTACGATATTGCCTACCGCTCTCGCTTTCCCGAGAAGACAACGTTTATCCCTTTTCCCATTGAGCTGAACGGTACATCGGAAGGTGCACAGTCATCTATAGGTGCCAACCGTAAGATTCGCTTCTTCATCGGTGTGCAACGGCACCGTTCGGCTCTGAAGGGCACCGATATCATGCTACGTGCCCTTGAAAGGCTTGTGAACGACTATCCCGATCGTGCCGAGATGGTGAAAGCCGAGTCGGTTCCCTTCACCCAATACAAAGAGATGATGCGTAGTAGTGATGTGTTACTTGATCAGATATACTCATACACCCCCGCCATGAATGCCCTGTTGGCTATGAGCCAAGGGCTGGTGCTGGTGGGAGGTGGCGAAGAGGAGAACTATGCTATCCT
>JAFXEF010000064.1 GCA_017520935.1 Bacteroidaceae bacterium
AAAACAATCAATAACCTATTAAAACATTAAAGACATGAAAAAGATTTTTGTAATGCTTGCCCTCACGATGGGCGTTGTAAGTGCCAATGCACAGTCGGTTGATTCAACCGCAGTAACCAACACGGTAGCCGGTGATGTAACCCTCACTACGGACATCTATCCGCAGCAGGAGGATGGCGACATCTATCACGGGCTGACGAAGAAGCTGACCTTTGACCGTATGATACCGCCTTACGGCTTGGAGGTGACATACGACAAGACTACCCACATCATCTTCCCTGCGGCAGTACGCTATGTCGATCTTGGCTCGCCTAACCTTATCGCTGGCAAGGCCGACGGCTCGGAGAATGTGATTCGTGTGAAGGCTACAGTAAAGAACTTCCGCGATGAGACCAATATGTCGGTGATTACCGAGAGTGGTAGTTTCTACACATTCAATGTGAAATACTCCGATGAGCCTCTGCTCCTGAATATCGAGATGAAGGACTTTATTCACGATGGCAGTGAGGTAAACCGTCCCAACAATGCTCTCGACATCTACTTGCAGGAGCTTGGCAGTGAGTCACCGAAGTTGGTACACCTTATCAGCAAGGCTATCCACAAGGACAACAAACGCCACATCAAGCACATCGGCAGCAAGGCATTCGGCATCCAGTATCTGTTGCGTGGACTCTACACCCACAATGGCTTGCTCTACTTCCATACGCAGGTGAAGAACACATCGAATGTACCATACGAGGTGGACTTTGTGACCTTCAAGATTGTGGATAAGCAGGTAATGAAGCGTACAGCCATTTAGGAGCAGGTCATCTTCCCTCTGCGTGCATACGACTATGCCACAACAGTTGCGGGCAACAAGGATGAGCGTACCGTATTCGTGTTCGACAAGTTCACCATCCCCGCCGACAAGGTGCTTGTGGTGGAGATGCACGAGAAGAGCAGTGGAAGACACCAGACCTTCACCGTGGAGAGTGAGGACATCGCAAGAGCAAAGGTAATCAACGAACTTAAAGTGAAGTAACCATGAAGAAGTATCTGTTTCTACTTGTTGCAGTCGTATCGCTTGCCCTCTCGTCAGGGCAGGCATACGCCCAGCGTTATCTCCCGAAGATGATGGGTGTGGAGCTGCGAGGTGGTTTTGTAAACGGCTCTAAATCTCTGCTCAACTACTACACGGGAATAGCGATGTCGGGATATACCAAGAAGGCCAACCGATGGGTGGTGGGTGCAGAGTATCTGCTTAAGAACTACGACTATCGGGGTACATCTATTCCGCGTGCCCAGTTCACAGCCGAGGGCGGTTACTACCTGAAGTTCCTGTCCGATCCTACAAAGACCTTCTTCCTCTCTATCGGCGGCTCTGCATTGGTAGGCTACGAAACGGTGAATTGGGGCGACAGGCTACTACATGACGGCTCTACGCTGCTTGCCAAGGATGCCTTCATCTATGGTGGTGCCATTACCCTTGAATTGGAGAGTTATATAACAGACCGTATTGTCCTGCTTGCCAATGTGCGTGAACGTGTCCTCTGGGGAGGCTCACTCGGCAAGTTCAGCACTCAGTTCGGCTTAGGTGTCAAGTTTATTATCAATTAAAATTAAATGCGTTATGAAAAAGTTATTTTCCTATATGATGGTTTGCGGTGCCATGATGACCGCAGTATTAGGCTTCACATCTTGCGAGGATGACCTCGATGTTCAGCAAGCCTATCCTTTTACAGTTGAGACAATGCCCGTTCCCAAGCGATTAGTGCAGGGCGAGACAGCGGAGATACGCTGCGAGATTGTGCGTGAGGGGTATTTCTCAGATACCCGTTACACAATCCGCTACTTCCAGCCCGATGGCGAGGGTACATTGAGAATGGATAACGGTATGGTGCTACTGCCTAATGACCGCTATCCGCTTGACAGAGATGTGTTCCGTCTGTATTATACCTCGGAGTGTGAAGACCAGCAGACAATAGATGTATATTTCGAGGATAACCACGACCAGATCTATCAGCTCACATTCACTTTCAATAACGAGGCGAAGGAGGAAGAGGATACCACAGAGGGTAACACGATTACACCCATAGGAACAATCGTTTCTCCAATCAACATCAATCCTTAAACAACGGTGGCAGGCACTCGCTTGTCGGGTGTCTGCCGCCATAACCAATCACAAAAGAGAATCTATGAGAATAAAGTTGATGATTATATGTCTGACCCTGCTTTGCGGATATGCCAAGGCACAGACACGAGGCGGTGACTCTTCGCCACCGATGCCAAAGGAGATTTCTGCGGAACTGTTCGATAAGGCGGTAACACTCATCAAGGAGTTTGAGGGGTGGCACTCGGCGAAACACTATCCATACATCGGTTATGGGCATAAACTGTTTCCACACGAGAACCTGACAGCAGACATTACCGAAGCACAGGCCGATTCGTTGCTCAGAGCCGACCTATTGGAGCGATATAAGTATTTCCGACAGTATGGGAAAGATGCTCTGCTGCTAACGGTATTGGCTTACAATGTGGGACATTCACGCTTGCTTGGCTATGGCAAACGCCCGAAGAGTAACCTCATCAAGAAAATAGAGTCCGGCGACAGAGATATCTACGAGGAGTATATCTCGTACCGTTGCTATAAAGGCAAGCCAATCCCCAGTATCGAACGCCGCAGAAAAAGAGAGTTTCAATTGCTGTATATACAATAATATATTAAGCCTTCATTCTTCTGTTTGAATGGAGGCCTTTTATTTTTAGTATTAGAAATATTGCTTATTTGCAAGGTCTATGTGGCAATGATATGGTAAAATTGTCATCCTTGTACAAGGTTTTACGCAGCCGCAAAATGTTTTTATGTAGACACAATTTCTTTTTTGCATTGTCTCTAA
>JAFXEF010000035.1 GCA_017520935.1 Bacteroidaceae bacterium
ATATTAATATATATAATTAATAATATTACCTCCTATATATAGAGCCTCCCGTGCCGGCTCCTACAAAATAAAAAAACAAGTGAGTTTACCGCGTTGACCGAGTTTACCTTGATTAGGGAGACCTACTCTAACTCTCCCTAAGGGGAGAGAACCCCTTGAATTTATTGCAGGTCAAAAGACCCGGATACTCATTGACGGCGGATAAGATATCCGCCGTGACGGAAATTGTGCGGCATCCATCAAACGACGCTTACATTATTTGGCTTGCAAATTCTTCAATTGTCACGACCTGTACTTTTGGCCAATCAATATCCTTGAGTACACTGAAATGGGCGTCATTGGTAACAATATATTCTGCACCAGCTGCAATCGCGCAGTCCACGAATTTATTATCATCTACATCCTTCTCAATCAGTCCAAAATGGATATAAATCTCCTGAAATTCCGTTGTATGTAATCTCGCAATGGCTTCCACCACGTTATGGGCAATCTCTCGCGTCATCTTCAGTGCAAGGATTTCTTCGTATTCATGCAAGATTTCAGTATTAACACACAGATGAACCTTCCCGCTCAACACATCTTCCCATACGTTGTGATATGGGCTACGGGTAGGAAGCACCTGCAGCAGGCAATTGGTGTCAAGAACGACGCGCCGCATAACGGTAAGGTGTACGCATATGTTCCGTACCCCATTGTTTGATAGTCTCTTCATTGATGCCCCCTTCATCCCATAAGGCATCAATCTCCTTCTGTGCTTTCCGTGCAAAGAAATGCGCGACCAAATCTTTGAACTCATTCAATTCGGCCTCTGAACTGATGTTATTCAAAGCATTCAGCAATTCCAGTTGTGCAATTTCCCGGTACGACATAGTCTTTCTTTTTTTACATTGATGCGTTGCAAAAATAGCGAATATCCAACAAACAACAAAGAAAAACACAGAGTTTCTTGGTGCCAAGGTGGAGAATTGAGTTAAATTTACGTGAGTTCGATGTAAGAAACTATTATTTATACCTACCAAACTTCTCAAACAAACGATTGGTCCTCACGAATATTTATTGCGGGTCAAAAGACCCGGATACTCATTGACGGCGGATAAGATATCCGCCGTGATGCGGTTAAAAAACCACTCTCTTTTAATTAGAATCAATAAAATGCTACTTTTTGGGGGTATAAATGGTATCTGTTATTTCAAAATAAACAGGATGTCCTAAATAATCACCTTTTATTATATGTTGATAGATTTTTCCGGGGCCACGAGTTTCTGAACCAGCATAATCAATAAACCCTTCTGTTTTTTCAAGTTTTGGCCTAAACTCTTTAAAACCAATAATCGTATCATCAATGCATAAAAAACGATCATAATATGACATCACCAATGCATAACCTCTAAATTGAAAAATTTCTCCATTTTTAACATAACTTAGCTTTTTTTCGTTATAATAAACATCATTAAACACATACCAACCATCAGTTGGATCATCTGGATTAAAGTTATAGTCTTTCAATTGTGCAGAATATGATGAATTATAATCTTCATTATATTTAATCACAATTATAGAATCGACAACAACATGTTCAAAATCTGGAATTTGTGTACTTGCTCTAGCATATCGACACGTTCCCTCTGTCGCTGTACCCATCTCTTTATCCCAATACTCTTGAAAATTTCCATAAACGACTGTTAAATTATCTGAGAAACTAATAATAGTATCACTAGGATATATAGCCTTATCATTCATTCCCATCGCCACAACACTTTCTACCCACATCCAAGGAGCATCATAAAACTCATCCGTTTCAACATGTCCATCAGAATAATGTCTATCACGATAAACTTCGCATTGAGAAGCGGGCAACAAATTATCATGCCCTGCATAAAACACTTGGTTTTTACGATATGTAATATTCACAAGCTCAACAACCTCGGTCGCATTTATAACACCACCTACATAATTAACCTCAAACTCTAATGTATTGACAAGTTCATCACTAACATTAACACCATTGAGCTCAACTGCAAACTTGGCTTTCACATCGTAATACACAGTATCATACACAAACCCTCGAGTCGTGGCATCCTTTTTCTGCTCTGTAACTTCTATTCCAATGCATTTGGGTTCACCAATCATCAAATATGGCATCTCATCACCACTTTGAGCAGTATACACCTCATACATCGTTTCGAACAGGAACTCTTGCGATGATGTTGCAAAAACTTGTTCATACAGATTAGATGTAGGATTTTCACCCTCACGAGAGGTTTTAGGCTCTTCAGTCTCAATAAGTGCAGATAAAAGCTCGTACTTCTCAACAAAGGCTGTGTCATTCTTTACCTTTAAGCTAATAGTAGCTTTGGGCTCAAATGAATAAACAGCTGTATCTGCCAAGGCATACGTACTCTCCTCTTTAATCTCCAATAAAAGCGTATCCGCACCATTGACCACAAACGGAGACTTCACCTCCCCATTCTTGTCATTAATCGTATAAGCCACACTTCCATACAGCTCTGTAACGTTTTCTACCACACCAACATAATGAACATTAAACTCTAATGTCTCCTTGTTTTCGCTCTTGGTATTAACGCTTTCAAGCTCAAGATTAAACTTTGCACTCACCTCAAATATCAAAGAATCTGTAACACTAGCTCTAGTCAAAGATAAAGCTCTTAATGTAACAAAAGGAGAAGAATTTCTTGTCCCTTTATCACCTTGAGAAACATTACCATTACCAAATTTGGCCTTATTCACCTTAACATAGGGCATTTCAATTACATTCGACAATGAGTTAACATACGAATAAACCTCATGGCCTAAATCAAAGACAACCTCCTGCTCCCCAATCATAAACTTTTGGTTTATGGTATACAAAACAGGATTCGTTCCACTTTGAGCTGTCGTTACCTCTGCATTTTCATTGATGTTTAATAACGTTTCAATGTCTTTCGCATAAATCGTATCTACTGTCGCATAAAGCTCTATCGTAGCCTTGGGCTCACAGGTAAATACCGTACCATCAGGGTCAGTGTAACTGCTCTTCTGGCTAATGGTCATGCTGAGTGTGTCACCTTGCGCGACGGCAAGTGGTGTGCCGGCACCGATGCTGTCGCCTCTGGCAGAGAGGACAAAGTGAATGTCTCCCTCGGTGGGGTAATCGGTGGGGGTGGTGATGGTGATGTCTTCGTCGCACGCTACGGTGATACCACAGAGCAGGGCGGCCAGAAGGTAGATGCAGAGGGAGTAGTGCTTTCTCATATTTCAGTATAAATGTGTTTGCTGCGCAAAGGTAGTAAAAACGAGCGAGAAATATCAAGCTCACCTGAATATTTTCGACCTGCACGATTGTCTCAGATGACTCGCGAAGGTGATTTTCCCCCCGGGCAGTCAGATAGTCAGATAGTCAGTTGTTTTATTTTTCAGTTTGCTGATGGGGTAGTTGTCACTCATGTGCCACGACGTTTCCACGATAGTCGTAGTGTAGCGAGTCGCCACCGGCGGTGGGCACAACGAATCCGTCGCGATGGATGCGGGCATCGGAGATGTCGATGAATCTTCGTAGGCGGGGGAAGTAATAGTAGGAGTGCTTGTAGGCGGTGGCAATGTAGTAGGCAGTCTCGATGCTGTCGTTCCACTGCAGGCGGGTGAACGAGTCGTAGAGCCGTCCGCCGATGGAGCGGCCCCGATGCGAGTAGGCCATGATGCGCCCGTCGGGCAGGGTGGCCCGGATGACGAACGTGTCGGCATCGACCTTGGTGAAGCGCTGCGGGCCGACGAGCGTGTCGCCCGTGAGACGGTGGCGTATGCCCGTGAGCGTGGTGGTGTCGCCGGGCATCATAGTGGTGAAGGTTTCGAGGTTGCCCCACAACGGGCGCGTGTGCTCCGCATGGCGGGCACAACTGCCCAGCAGGCACAGCAGCACTGCGCAGACAAGGCAGCCGGTGGTGCGTGATATTCGTTGTGGCATGGCTCCAGTTTTTTATAGGGAGTGATAAGAATCTGCAGGTACTTCAACTATCTAAGTGGCAAAGGTACAACATAATTTCGGATTACGATTCACTAACGGTTGATTATTTGTTACCCTGAACGCACCGTTTCACTCGGGCAGAATCAAAAACATCCCGCAATTACTTATTTTTGGCAAAAACTGCGCTTTTATCGCATAAATTCTTTAATTTTGCAGACTATTCTTTTAAATCGGTATAGAAAATGGCTTGTATACTACATATAGAGACCTCTACAGATGTATGCTCGGTGGCACTGAGCGAAGACGGAGCAGTGCTGTTCTCAAAGGAGGACTTTGACGGCCCCCAACATGCAGTGACGCTGGGCGTGTATATCGATGAAGTGCTCTCGATGGCCGACAGCCACGCCAAGCCCATCGATGCTGTAGCCGTCAGCTGCGGTCCCGGTTCGTACACGGGGCTACGCATAGGAGCCTCGATGGCTAAAGGCATTTGCTACGGACGTGGCATACCACTGATAGCCTTACCCACACTGAAGGTAATGAGCGTGCCCGTGTTGCTGATGGATACGCTGCCCGAAGATGCGCTACTGTGCCCGATGATAGACGCACGCCGCATGGAGGTATACGCCGCCATCTACGACCGCGCACTGAATAGCGTAAAGGAGGTGAGTGCCGACATCATCAATGCCGACAGCTATACCGAATACCTGGAGCAACATCCCATATACTTCTTCGGCAACGGAGCAGCCAAGTGCAAGGAGGTCATCACACACCCCAATGCAAAGTTCGTCGACGGCATACAGCCCTTGGCACGCTGGATGTTTCCTCTTGCCGACAGGCAATACCTCGACGGCACATTCCAGGACGTAGCCTATTTTGAGCCTTTCTACCTGAAGGAGTTCGTAGCTACGGTAGCGAAGAACAAAGTTTTATAGAAAATCATTATTATTGTCAATGAAATACAATACGCAAGAAAAAAGACTGCCGATGCCCGAGTATGGACGTGCCGTGCAGAAGATGGTAGACCATGCCGTAACAATAGAGGATCGTGCCGAGCGCCAATGTTGTGCCAACACCATCATCGCCGTGATGGGCAATATGTATCCACAGTTGCGCGACATGCCCGACTTCAAACATAAGCTATGGGATCATTTGGCTGTGATGGCCGACTTCAAGCTTGACATCGACTACCCTTACGAGGTAGCCGGCCCCGAGGCGCTGCACGCTGTACCCCAACGCATAGAATACCCCAAAGGCAACATACGCTACCGCCACTACGGACGCTGCGTGGAGGAGATGATGAAGAAGGCGTGCGCCATGCCCGATGGCGAGGAACGCAACCAACTGTTACACCTCATCGCCGCCCAAATGAAAAAGGAATACATCCTATGGAATAAGGAGAGCGTAGAAGACAGCAAGATCGTGGAGGATATCAAGGAGTATTCTGACGGAGCCATCTGCCTGAACGAAGAGAAACTTAATCTGGGTATATACCACGCCCCAGCCAACCCATACGGCAACAACGGGAAGAACAAGAAGAACAAGAAGAAATACTAATCATAACCATTCAAGACAATGGCATCATTCATCATCGAAGGCGGGCATCGCTTACAAGGAGAAATCACTCCCCAAGGTGCCAAGAACGAGGTCCTGCAGATACTATGCGCCACACTGCTCACCTCTGAGAAGGTGGTGGTGAACAACGTTCCCGACATCCTGGACGTAAACAACCTTATCACCATGCTGCAAGCTATGGGGGTCAAGGTCGATCGCCTCAAGGAAGGAAGTTTCAGTTTCTGTGCCGAGAGCATAGACGAGGACTACCTGCAAAGCGATGAGTTCTTGAAGCTCTGCTCCAGCCTCCGCGGTTCGGTGATGCTTATGGGGCCGCTACTGGCCCGCTTCGGGCGTGCTCTTATCAGCAAGCCGGGCGGCGACAAGATTGGCCGTCGCAGGCTCGACACCCATTTCTTGGGCTTGATAAAGTTGGGCGCTTCCTTCTCCTACAATGAAGGCCGCGGCATATACGAGCTTGCCGCCAAGCAACTCAACGGTACCTATATGCTACTTGACGAGGCCTCGGTAACGGGTACAGCCAATATCATCATGGCAGCCGTCTTGGCCAAGGGTACCACTACTATCTACAATGCTGCATGCGAGCCCTATATACAGCAGCTTTGCCGCATGCTCTGCAGCATGGGTGCCCAGATTGAGGGCATCGCCAGCAACCGCCTCGTCATCCATGGCGTTGAACAACTTGGAGGATGTGAGCACACGGTGCTACCTGACATGATTGAGGTGGGCAGTTTCATCGGCATGGCAGCCATGACCCGCAGCGAACTCACTATCCGCAACGTATCGTTGGAGAATCTCGGTGTTATCCCCGACAGTTTCCGCCGTCTCGGCATTACCGTCGAGGAACGCGGCGATAACCTCTACATCCCCCGTCAAGAGCACTACCAGATAGAATCATTCATCGATGGCTCCATCATGACCATTGCCGACGCTCCGTGGCCAGGCCTCACACCTGACCTGCTGAGTGTGCTGCTCGTCACAGCTATACAAGCTAAAGGTAGCGTACTCATACATCAAAAGATGTTCGAGAGTCGCCTCTTTTTCGTGGACAAGCTCATCGAGATGGGAGCACAGATTATTCTTTGCGACCCACACCGTGCCGTGGTCAATGGGCACGACCATGCCATCAGCCTCCGTGGCCGCACCATGACCTCACCCGACATCCGTGCCGGCATTGCCCTGCTCATTGCCGCCATGAGTGCCGAAGGTACCAGCCGTATCGACCGCATCGACCAGATCGACCGCGGATACCAGAACATTGACGAGCGCCTCAACCGTCTCGGTGCCCGTATAACCCGTGTAGAACTATGATACGCCCCGAAGAGGTATACTGCATAGGCAAGTTCACCCGTACCCACGGCGTGCAGGGTGAGATGGCACTGGCATTCACCGACGACGTGTTCGACCGCACCGACTGCCCCTACCTTGTGTGCAACATGGATGGCATCCTTGTTCCTTTCTTCATCGAAGAGTACCGTTTCAAGAGCGACAGCGTGGCACTCATCAAGTTTGAGCGCATCGACACCTCGGAGGCTGCCTCCATCTTCACCAACAAGGAGGTCTACTTCCCCAAAGACTATGCCGAGCAGGCCGAAGACGGCGAATACAGTTGGCAATACTTTGTAGGCTTTGACACCGAAGACGCCACGCATGGTCATTTGGGCGAGCTGGTGGCCGTTGACGAAAGCACCATCAACACGCTGTTCGTAGTGGAGCGCCCCAATGGTGAGGAACTGCTCATCCCTGCCCAAGAGGAATTTATCGAAGGACTCGACCACGACAAACGTATAATAAAGTTTAATTTACCTGACGGATTGTTAGAATAACCCGAATAAAGAGAGTGCGTACCGCTTTTTTTATTATATTTGCCAGCAATGCATAGCCTATGAGCAAGAGGAAGAAAAAGAAGGAGGGTTTTTGGCAACAGTACTTCCGCCGCTACGATGTAGTGTTCACGCAGCGCGGAGGCCACGATGTGGAGCATCGTGTATCTACATCCCGCTTCATTGTATCCTTATATATACTCGCATTGGTGATAGCGGTTGCCGCCATCACTGCAGTATTGCTATTCTACTCACCGCTCAAGACACTCATGCCCGGTTACGTAAATCCCATGATGCGCAAACAGATTGTCGAGTCATCGCTCCGTATCGACTCCCTGAACGAAGCCGTCATGCGTCATCAGCAATACGTGACAAACATCCAAAGTATCCTTCGGGGCGACCTTAAGGTAGACTCCATAAACACCTTAGACTCACTCACCGTATTGCGTAGTGCCGACCTCGTCGAACGTACCGAACGCGAAACAGAGTTTGTGCTCCGGTACGAGAATGAAGAGAAATACAACCTCACGGCACCCGTGCAGAAGAATGAGATGGACAAGCTCCACTTCTCCCCCCCCCTGCGCGGCATGGTAGTCAACCCCTTTGCCCCCAGTCGTCTGAACTTCGGTGTCGATGTGGCAAGCACCAATGAGCACAATGTCAATGCCGTCCTTGACGGCACCATCCTGATGAGCGGCTACACCGCCAACAACGGCTATGTGGTCATCATACAGCATGCCGGTAACCTTGTCACCGTATACAAGCATCTTGACAGCATTCTCAAGCGCGAAAGCACCAAAATAAAAGCAGGCGAGGCAGTGGGTACCATAGGCACCAAAGACAAGGCACAGGGCGACCCGTTTCTCCACTTCGAACTTTGGCACAAAGGCACAGCACTCGACCCGGCACAATACATCTCTTTCTGACACGAAACACTATGAACGCACAGCACAATCATAACAACCCCAAACGACAGATTGCCATCCTCGGCTCTACTGGCTCCATAGGCACACAAGCCCTACAGGTGATAGAGGAGCATGCCGACCTTTATGAGGTGTATGCCCTCACCGCCCATAACAATGTAGGTCTGCTCATCGAGCAGGCACGCCACTTCCAACCCGATGTGGTGGTTATCGCCAATGAAGCCCACTATACGACACTGAGCGATGCGCTTGCCGACCTTCCTATCAAGGTGTATGCCGGCAGTAATGCACTCAACGAAGTGGTGGAAGCCGAACCCATTGATATCGTGCTGGCTTCGATGGTAGGATACGCAGGTTTGCGCCCTACAATGAACGCCATCCGTGCAGGCAAGGCCATTGCCTTAGCCAACAAAGAGACGCTCGTGGTAGCAGGCGAGCTGGTTACCCAGCTGGCCATTGAGCACCGCGTACCCATCTTGCCGGTCGACTCCGAGCACTCGGCCATCTTCCAATGCTTGGCCGGTGAGGCCCACAACCCGATAGAGAAGCTGTTGCTCACCGCATCGGGCGGCCCATTCCGCACCTGGAGCATGGAGCAACTGCAACATGCTACCCGCGAGCAGGCACTGAAGCATCCCAACTGGGACATGGGCGCCAAGATTACCATCGACTCCGCGTCCATGATGAACAAGGGGTTCGAGGTCATCGAGGCCAAGTGGCTCTTCGATGTCACCCCCGAACAGATCGAGGTGGTGGTGCATCCACAATCAGTAATACACTCCATGGTGCAGTTTGCCGACGGCTCGGTGAAGGCACAGCTCGGCACACCCGACATGCGCCTCCCCATCCAGTACGCATTCAGCTACCCGCAGCGCCTGTCGCTCAGCAGCCAGCGTCTCGACTTCTCCACCCTCTCATCGCTCACCTTCGAGCAGCCCGACCCCGTGCGTTTCCGTAACCTCGCCCTCTCGTTCGAGGCCTTGGCGAGTGGTGGCAATATGCCCTGCATCCTCAATGCAGCCAACGAAGTGTGCGTAGCCGCCTTCCTCAAGGAGCACATCGGATTCCTGCAGATGAGCGATGTGATAGAACAGACGATGCAGCGCACCAGCTTCATCAAGTCACCCACCTACGACGACTACGTGGCTACCGATGCCGCAGCACGCCGCATAGCAGAAGAACTCATAACTCAAAACTTATAAATCAAAACAATGTCCGTATTTCTGATAAAACTCATTCAAGTGATCCTCTCACTGACCATCCTTGTGGTCATCCACGAGATGGGACACTTCATCTTCGCACGCCTCTTCGGTGTGCGCGTCGAGCGCTTCTCGCTCTTCTTCGGTAAACCCATCCTGCGCTACAAGCCCAAGCGCAGCGAAACGGAATATGTAGTAGGCTGGCTCCCCTTCGGCGGCTATGTAGAGCTGTCGGGCATGATCGACGAGAGCCTCAACTTAGAACAGATGAAGCAGCCACCCCAGCCCTGGGAGTTCCGCACCAAGCCCGCTTGGCAACGCCTCCTCATCATGGTGGGTGGCGTGTGCTTCAACCTCATCCTTGCCTGCTTCATCTACGCCATGGTGCTCTTCACCTGGGGCGATGCCTACACACCGCTCAACAACAGCAAGTACGGCATGGAGTTCAACGAGCGTGCCGAAGCCATCGGTTTCCGCGACGGTGACGTACTCGTGAGTGCCGACGGCAAGGCCTTCGACCGCTATGGTGGCGACATGTTGCGTGCCATCGTAGCCGCCGATGAGGTTACCGTATTGCGCGACGGCAGCGAAACCGTCATCGCCATGCCCGAAGACATGAACCTGCTCGATTTCAACAAGGACGTACAGCCCTTCGTGGCCTTCTATATGCCCATGACCATCGACAGTGTGATGCCTCAGAGCGGTGCAGCCCATGCAGGGCTTGCGTCGGGCGACCATATCATCAGCGTCAATGGCACCCCCACCAGCACGTGGACAACCTTTACCACTGCTCTCAGCCAGTTGCAGTTGCGAGAGAAGGAGGGCGATATCGTCAACCACGACATCAGCATCGTGTATGACCGTGCCGGTGTGCTCGACACTATCACTGTAGCCACCGATGCCAACTTCAAGATGGGCGTCACCGTAGCCCTCCCCTATGAGCCTGCCGTCAAGGAGTATGGCTTCTTTGCCTCCATTCCCGCCGGCATCGCCTACGGATGGAACACCCTGAAGGGCTATGTAAGCGACTTCAAGTACATCTTCACCAAGGAGGGAGCCACCTCGCTCGGCGGCTTCGGCACCATCGGCAGCCTCTTCCCAGCACAGTGGAACTGGTATAGCTTCTGGATGATGACAGCCTTCATCTCCATCATCCTCGCCTTCATGAACATCCTGCCCATACCCGCCCTCGATGGCGGTCACCTGATGTTCCTGCTGTATGAGATGATTACCGGCCGCAAGCCCAGCGACAAGTTCATGGAGTATGCACAGTACATAGGCATGGGCATCCTTCTTGTCTTGATGGTATACGCCAACTTCAACGACATCATCCGTTTCTTCTTCTAAGGACGCCATGCATCCCGAGATACATCGCATCCATCTACAGGAGACCAACTCCACCAACAACATAGCCAAGAGCCTCCTGTTGCAGCAGGAGGCTCTCGGTGCACAGAAAGGGATACTTCTGGTCACCACCGACTACCAGACAGCAGGGCGAGGCCAACGCGGAAACTCTTGGGAGGCCGAGCGTGGCAAGAATCTGCTCTTCAGTCTCTCCTTAGTTCCCAGTGAGATAAGGGCATCGCAGCAGTTTGTCCTCTGTGAGCTCATCTCCGTAGCGCTCTGCGAGGTGCTGAGCTGCTATACCGACGGCATACGCATCAAGTGGCCCAACGACATCTACCACCGCGATCACAAGCTGAGCGGCATCCTCATTGAGCACGACATCGAAGGCACACACATCGCCCGTACCATCATCGGCATAGGCCTCAACGTCAACCAAGCGCACTTCGCCAGCGATACCCCCAACCCCATATCGCTCAGCCAGATTCTCGGGCACGAGATTGACCGCGAGGCACTGCTCACCGAGACATGCGACACTTTTGCCGCGCACTATCATGACATGCTCACTGCCCCTGACAGCACCCTGTGGCGTAACACGCTGCACCAGCGCTACACCACCCTACTCTACCGCCTCGGCATTCCCGCGCTATACCGCGATGCCCAAGGCACCTTCAGCGCCATCCTCCACCACGTAGAGCCCGACGGCCGCCTCCGCCTCGAAGATGAGCAGGGCACACTGCGCAGCTATCTATTCAAGGAGGTTGAATATATTTTCCCCAATAGGGAATTCAATCATTTAATCTAAAAACAGGTAAAAGTCTATTTAGCTATCCCTTTCGCAGAAATACGCAGCCACATTTCACGGAATACGGACTTGCCTGCTCCATTTTCAAATTCGAGGATAAGCACCTCCTTGCCATCATCAGCAAAGCGGTATTTGATAGGCACAGTCGTCCCCTCTTGACTACGGATAAAATGGTTCGTAATGGTTTCTTTATAAATGCTGTCGTTCATGATTTTGTACGTTCCTATTTGAGTCATCCTACCGCTTGAATTACCACTGTAGACAAACATAGTAGAGAACGTTCCGTCAGCATCGATGATTTTCAATATAGGCCTTGTTTGTAGCTTCCCGTCCATAGTTCCGGCTTGTTGCCACACTCCCACAAGGTCGCTCTTTACTTCCTTACGTTTCTTCGCACTCACGCTGCCAAACCCTATGAACAGGGCTACCAATACCAATAAAATTCTTCTCATAATATCGTTTAAAAGTTCAACAAGTTGTGTGTATCTTTTCACGCTGCAAATATATACATTCGCGTAATAATATCCTACTATTGCGACTTACAAAATAGTTACAATTTCTCGACTACGATGAAATCGGCGTTTTTTGCATATCTGATAGGCAAAAGAGGCCCTTTATCTATGGCGAAAGTTCATAAGGATTGGCAGAGATGGCATTACTTTATCTCTGGCTCTATCACTATTTCGTCCAGATTGTAGGAGATGTCCACTACACCCTCCTGCTGGGGAAGTTGCAGGGTGTAGAGGGCTGCTTCCATACGGCGCAGAAGGTCGCGCTTGAGCGATTCGGGAGCGTAGATGAAGGCTTCGGCTACGACAACACGGCCATTCGCCTCGTCCACCCGGGAGTGCGATACGAAAGGGCCTCCCATACGGTCACCCTGGACGCGCCAGAGGCCACGGGCAATCTGTGCATACTTGCCACGCACGGTGCCATCTTCCACGTATACATAGTCGTGGTTGGTAGTCATGTAGCTTCCCTTGGGGCCACCGGGGATATTGGCCTTCATCACCGAATCGCGCTTCTGGAGGAAGTAGTCGAGCGTGAAGGTGTTCTTGTCGGTGTAGGGATAGGAATAGAGTACGAGGTTCATATCCTTCTTGCCCACGTTCGTCGAGGCCCACAGGAAGTCCTTGCCCTTCTTGAACTTGTTGAGTTCCCAAGGTACCCATATATCGACGTCGAGTATCTCCTCGGCCAGGCGCGACACATCGGGATTGTGGCGATCGCGGAGGTTCTCAATCTCGCGGTTCATCTCGGCCTTGGTGAAGAAGTCGATGATGGACTGCCGGTTGTTGTTGATGTACTCTGTCAGACTCTCCTCGTCGGGTGCCTGCAGGGTCATGATCATCTGCGGATAGGAGTATACGTTGCGGGCAAACTTAAATTTGGGCTGCGTATAGATGTCCTGAATATCCACCCTGATGACGTTGCGCATAATCTTGAACATGTTGCTGTTGAAGCCGTCGGGGGCTACACGCGAGATGCGGAACGAACGCTCCGACTGAGGCAAGCCCGGCACATCAGTATCGAGCACGTTGAACACGGCACGGCCCAAGGGACGGTCCCACTGGGCATCGTCCATCACCACCAACATCTCGTAGGGCAGACCTGTAGCATTGGGCATGAGTAGAGGCTTCTTCTTTTTCGAGGTTTCCATCTTCGTGGTTGTCTTCTTCACGTCCTCCTTCTTGGTGCCTTCCTTGGCTGCGCCCTCCTTGTTGCCACAACTGGCTATGCTGAGTGCCAGAGCGAGTGCGGCGATGCAGAATAATGTTTTTTTCATCTTTATGTAGTTTTATAATTATTTCAATTCTTCGCAAACACCCACTCAAACACATCCTTCGGCAGTTTGTCCTTGAGGCGGCTCTTGCGGGTTTGTACCGCTTCGGGCGAACTGCCGAGACAGGCGCCTATCACCGTAAGCGGACAGCCAAGCATGGCCAGCAGGCAGCAGCGCACATCATCGTTGGTCAGACGGCCTTCGCTGCGAAGGTTCACATTCACTTGTATGAAGCACTCGTCAAGCGCCTTTGACAGGTGCCCGCGCTCATCGGCACCCAGCATCAGCATATCTGCCTGAAGCGTAGCGCTCATCTTCTCCAACCGTTGCGGCCAACCACTGAGACGGAACTGCTCGCGGCTGAGGGCAAAGTTGTCACGATAGAGGGCTACGACCTCCTCGCGTGTCAAGGGCTGCTTTTCAGGCTCCTCCTCCGACAACTCTTGGGCGGTAACGAGCTGTGCCTGATTCTTCTGCAATGCCTCGTACATACGCAGATAGTGGCGCTTGCGGCGATAGTCACGCAGCACGAAGAGGATGACCACCAACAGCACTACGGATATGGCTATCAACGCCGTACGCACGACAAAGGCGCGATGCTCCTCGGCAGTAATCGGCTCGTCCATCGCCTCCATCGACACCATGCGTCCCTCCTCAAAGACTATCCTATATACAGGCTCCTCGACCCAGCACAGATAGGTGCGCATATCTTCGGGGCTCTTGTTGGCAGAACTCCACTCTTTCGGGCGCGGAGCGAGGTTGCGCTGCTTGGCAAACACGGTGCCCGAAACAATGGGTAGGAACATGCGCCCGTCAACGAAACGGCAGTCTGTGAACTCCTCCATACGCATCCATATCGCATCTTGAGGCACGGCAAGAGTGTCGGCAAAGCGACCCTTATGTGCTTTCGAATCATGGATACGCAGCCATTCTATATACTTTATCTCCATCAAGCAAAGGCTATCATCAACGACTTGCAGGCGACACTTCCAGGGGTTACGTTGCTTATTGGCCACATCGCCCCAGAAAGCGGTAAAGTTGAGCCCTTCCCACGAAGAGAGCAGTCCGTCATACATTTCATAATAACGTCGCTTTCCACGGATAAGTTCGAGTGGCGAGTAGGCTGTCATGTACTCCACGCCGTCGATGATAAGGATGTCAGCATTGTGCGACATGTCAAAGAGCAGCGTCTCCTTGTCTTGAGCTGTAAGCCAGTCTTCGTAGGCCAAGCGGGGATAGAAGCTGTCGCCGTCATACCATGCCGATGCAGCCAACGAGACCATCGACATCAGCAGCAATAGGGAATATCTTATGTGCGTATTCATCGTATATATATTAACAACGATGCAAATATACACTTTATCGCACAATAAAGCATAAAAAAGGGACTTACAAAAAACTTACAATTTATATTCCTCAGATATGCAACAAGATACAAAAGCAAAAAGAGTCCCTGCAAATGCAAAGAACTCCAAAATCAGATGAGATAAGAGAGAGGAATCTACTCCTTGTCCTCTCGCTTGTGGCGCATTTTCTCGCGATATTGCATAGCAAACCAAAGGGCGACGACGAGTGCGTAGGCTACGATGACAGTAACGGTCTTCTCGGTAGGTGACATCTCTTGGTTGCGCGGAACAAAATAGATAGCCATCCCTGTGACATAAGCCAACAGGGCAAGGCACATCCAAAGGGGTTTCTTATATATCTTCATAACAGGGGCAAAGGTACGGATTATTCCGTTGATAGATACAAACCAACAGTTTTTTTAACGAAATATAAGTCTTGCGTTGTATTTTCGGACAAAAAGCATTAGCTTTGTCATCCATAAGTGAACTATCACAAATAGAAAAACTCAACAATTTACAGATATGGCAAAGTTCAACAGAATCCTTCTGAAGCTCAGTGGCGAGAGCCTGATGGGCGAGCAGCGCTACGGCATCGACGAGAAGCGCTTGGGCGAATATGCAGCCCAAATCAAAGAGATACACGACATGGGTGTGCAGATTGGTATTGTAATCGGTGGTGGAAATATCTTCCGCGGACTCACTGGAGCAGGCAAAGGTTTTGACCGTGTAAAGGGTGACCAGATGGGTATGCTCGCTACCGTCATCAACAGCCTTGCACTGAGTTCTGCACTTACAGCCATCGGTGTGAAAGCCCGCGTACTCACCGCTATCCGCATGGAGCCTATCGGTGAGTTCTACACCAAGTGGAAAGCTATCGACAGCATGGAGGCAGGCGAGGTAGTCATCCTCAGCGGCGGTACCGGCAACCCCTACTTCACCACAGACACGGGTTCATCGCTCCGCGGCATCGAGATCGAGGCCGACGTGATGCTCAAGGGCACCCGCGTTGACGGCATCTACACCGCCGACCCCGAGAAGGATCCCACGGCCACCAAATTCAGCGAAATCACCTACGACGAGATCTACAACCTCGGCCTCAAGGTGATGGACCTCACCGCCACCACCATGTGCAAGCAGAACAATCTGCCCATCTACGTATTCAACATGGATGTGGTGGGCAACCTGAAGAAGGTGATCGACGGCGAGAATATCGGTACCTACGTGCACAACTAACAGTAGGCACAAACCATAATGGCTAAGAAAAAGACACTTACGATTGTAGGCTGCGGCAAACTGGGCGGCATTGTGGCCGATGCCGTGGCCAAAGGTATACTGACCGAGTATGAGCTGATAGGGCTCTACTCGCGCTCGCACGACAAGGCCGAGGCATTGGCAGCACGCATGCCGCAAGCGCCGAAGGTGTGTGGCTGCATCGAGGAACTGATAGCGCTAAAGCCCGACTATGTAGTAGAGGCAGCCTCTCCCGCTGCCATGCGCGAACTGGCACTGCCTGCCCTGCGAGGCGGCAGCTCGGTGGTGACACTCTCCATCGGAGCCTTTGCCGACGATGACTTCTATGCCGAGGTGATGACCACGGCCAAGGCTTGCGGCACACGGGTATATGTGGTGTCGGGAGCCACAGGTGGCTTCGACGTATTGCAGACAGCCACGCTAATGGGTGGTGCCACGGCTCGCTTCTTCAACGAAAAGGGTCCCAATGCCCTGCGCGGCACAGCAGTATACGATGACTCCTTGCAAAGTGAGCAACGTACCGTATTCACCGGTACGGCAAAAGAAGCCATCGCCCTATTCCCCACGAAAGTCAACGTCACGGTAGCCGCCTCGCGTGCATCAGTAGGCCCTGAGCAGATGCAGGTGACCATGCAGTCTACACCCGGTTTTGTGGGCGACACGCAGCGCGTAGAGATAAGAAACGAGCAGGTACACGCCGTCATCGACGTATATAGCGCCACGGCCGAGATTGCCGGATGGTCGGTAGTAAGCACACTGCTCAACATAGCAGCACCCGTATGCTTCATATAACGAAAGCAACCTATTCCTAACAGCAACCATGAATCTATTTAACAAAAGACTGAAAATGAGAAAAACACACTTGGCAACACTGATTGCCTCCCTTCTGATGGGCAGCACCTTAACAGCCCAAACGGTTACAGATGTAGACCGTAGCAAATATCCCGACTATTCGGAAAGGTTCAACCCAGACTACTCGCTCGTAGCTCCCGTTCGGGATGCCTCAGCCCCTGGCCGCAGCCGCGCTGCCAGCGGACGTCCCGACCATGTGAACAATGCCGACACGCGCCACTTCCCACCCGTATTCAACCAGGATGGCGGTTCGTGTGGTTCGGCCTCGCGCATCTGCTATATGTTCAGCTATGAGCTGGCAGCCTATCGCGACCTCGATGGTTCGAAGGCTGAGAACTATTACCCCTCACACTTCGTATGGCTGCACACCAATTCGCCCACCGGCATCACCGACCAAGGCAAAGACGCTTTCGTGACCAAGGTGGGTGTACCTTCTGCCGCAACCTATGGTGGACAGACCTACTCGTCGCTTTTCGGCTATCAGGATTGCAGCGATAAAGACTTCGGTTGGATGCAAGGTTATGACAAGTGGTTCGAGGCCATGCACAACCGTATGCTCAAACCAATGCATTTTCCCCAAAGCATAGCTACCGAAGAGGGACGCGAAGCAGTGAAGAACTGGCTGTGGAACCACAATGGCGACAATTCGTTCGCTGCCGGAGGTATCTGCGGAGTAGGTGTGGCCTCGGGAGGTGTATGGGACGATATCCCAAAGACCGACACCAATGATGAGATAGGCGTTACAGGCATGTCTTACGTACGTGAATGGGGCACTCAGGTAGACCATGCGCTCACCATTGTGGGCTATGACGACCGCATCGAGTTTGACCTCGATAAGGACGGCATCATCGGTGAACCCGATGCCGATGAGCTGGGTGCCTGGATCATTGTCAACTCATGGGGTGCCTGGGAGAACGACGGATTCATCTATTGCCCGTATGCCTTTGCAGGCAGCGCCTTCAAGAACGATGGCAATCCGGGCAACCGTACGTTCAACGGAGACTTCTGGTGGCCCGAAATCTATAAAGTGCGTAAGGACTATCGTCCACTACGTACCATCAAACTGGAGATGGACTATAGCCACCGCAGCGAGATAGCCCTGAGTGCAGGTATCAGTGCCGACATCAATGCGAGCGAGCCGGAGAAGACTATCCCGTTCGTACACTTCACCTACGCCGGTGACGGCAACTACGGAAACAGCAACCCGGCACCCAAAGTGCCCATGCTGGGAAAATGGGCCGATGGCAAGCTGCACACCGAGCCTATGGAGTTCGGATATGACCTTACCGACCTTACCGACGGCTATGACATGAACCGTCCGCTCAAGTACTTCTTCATCGTCGACACCAGGGCATGGGCACAGGGCAAGGGAACCATACACCATGCCTCCATCATGGACTACCAGTATGACCTGCAGGGAATAGAGACCCCCTTCTTCACAAACGAAACTGTAGAAATCAAGAGTGCCGGCAACAAAACCATTATCTCTGTAGTGGTTTACGGAAGCAGCTATCATGCACCACAAAACGCATCGTTTGATGGCACTACACTCAGTTGGCAGGCTCCGCAGCGTTCGGCTATGGAGGTGATGGCCTATAATATTTACCGCAACGGCATGCTTGTAGCCCACCTTCCCGCCACCACGTTGACTTACACCCCCACGACATCTCTCACCTCAGGCGAATATGCCGTGACCGCCATCTATGCCGGTGACAATGAATCGGCAATGGCTACAGCCAAGGTGCCAATGAGCCTGTCGACACCCAATATGGGTGTCAACTTCGCCCAAGGCGGATTCACCATCCCCGGTGTGTTCGCCTCAAAATATGCCCAAGCCACCATCGAATACTGGATAAAGCCAACCTCGCTTATAGACTGGAATCAGAGCGGAGGTCCGGGATGGGGCAACTTCATGTTCCATGCCAATGCCAACGGTCAGTTTACTGCGGGTTGGGATACCTCAAATCGTCTCAACACCAGCGTTTCGCTCAAAGTAGGCAAATGGACTCACGTGGCCATCGTTGTCAACAACAATAAAATGACCGTTTACCTCGATGGCGTGAGTCGTGGCAGCGTGACCTCATCAAGCTATAGTGGTCTAGGCGGATTCGGTGACCTCATGCTCTCAGCAAGTGGCAACGGTGCCCAAAACGCACAATACGACGACATACGCATCTGGAATACTGCACGCACCGCCGATGACATCAAGGCCTACAAGGATGTGGAGTTCACGGGTAGTGTTGCGCCTCACGGACTCATCGCCTATCTCAAGGGTGATCTGGCGACCGACAACAGTGCTTCACAAGTACTCTACGACTGCATAGGAGGCCACCATGCCACATTGAGCGGCACCTACACTGCTGTGACCGAGGATGTGCCACAGCTGGGTATGGCCACCGAAGCTCCCACTGCCAGCATCAATATGCCTCAGGGCACCATATATGCAGGTATCCCTGTGACTTTCACGGCCACCTGTAACGCTGCCACCAACAAACTGGAGTGGACAGCCGAAGGAGCAGGTATCAACAATCTGGCTGTGACGGCTCCTACAGTAACCTTTGCCACAGCCGGCACACACACCGTTACGGTGACAGCCACAAGTGCCAATGGAACCACGGTGACAGCCACCTGCGACATCACAGTAGAGCCCTCTCCCACGATTGATGCCACTTTCACCAAGACGGCAAGCAATATCCCTGCAGGAGAACGCGTCACCTTCCTCGCCAACACTCCTCTCATGGGCTATATCTACGAATGGAGTATGCCTGGAGCCGATATCGAGAATGCCGCCTCAGTGAACGCAGCAGCCAGCTATCAGAGCAAAGGAACCTATACCGTGACCCTCACCGTGACAGCTCCCGATGGCAGCCAGAAGAGCCATTCTGAACAGATTGAGGTGCAAGAGGTAGCTCCCGAGGCAGCCTTCAGCATATCACCTGCCGTAGCAGTCAAAGGCGAAGAGGTCACCCTCAACGACGAGTCGCAGTATGCACCTACCCGCTGGACATGGCAAATCAGCAGTGCCAATGCCAACTACGTAGCCTATGACCAGCACAGAAGTCTTACCATTGACAAACCTGGCGTGTACGATGTGGCACTCAGTGCATCCAACGATGCCGGTTCCAGCAAGGCAAGCCGCGAGCGTGCCCTTATCGTAGTCAATGCCGACAGCAAGAACGGACTTCTCTTCTCTAACGATGCAGCTACCGTCACAAGCAATACCGTGCCCCTCGCAAGCGGACAGACTGACCTCACCATCGAATGGTGGATGAACAGCGGATGGCCTGTGAGCTATTGCAACGGTATAGGCGACACGGAACAGACCCTGCAACTCAAGAGCAATGCAGGCAAGCAGATGCTCCTCTTCGTAGGAGGCAAGAAGGCAACCTCCGCTGCCGACTACCTTATCCCCGGCGAGTGGCACCATTACGCAGTCACTTATAGCAAGGGAGCCGTCAAGTTCTACCGCGACGGATACTTGCACTCATCATCTTCTATCTCTGTCAACAAGCTCCCTGCATTGAAGGCCTTCCGCTTAGGAGGTTCCGAAGTACCTTTCAAGGGTAGCATAGACGAGCTGCGTGTATGGGGCAAAGCGCTCACCGAGAGTCAGCTCCGCACCTATGCCAATGCTCCCATCGAAGATGTGGCTGCAGCTGAAGCAACCGACATGCTGACCCTCTACTACAACTTCAACCAGAGTGGCGGTGATGTGCAGGATGCTACTTCTAACGCCAATCATGGTGTGCGGACGAGCTTCGGCCCCGATGGTGACGCATGGGGTCTGTCAAAGGGAGTCTTCTGCCTCAACTTCGACGAGAGTGCGAGCACCGATGTCACAGCTACCTACCTCACCAACTATGCCAAGCCCTTTGCCAGCACGACAACATGCACCAACCCCAACCTCCCGTCGCGCGCCTTTGCCCTTCAAGGCTGGATATTGGAAAACACCCATGTGAACAGCACCATCATCACGGGTGCCCATGTCGACAAGAACAAGAATACATGTTTCACCGTGACCACGGGATGGGACGGATTCGGCACGCTTACCGATCATAAGGTATTCCAAACCGTAACCTTGCCTGCCGGAAGCTATGCCTTCGAGGCTCAATATGACGAGAAATACGAAGGACAGTGCGGCAACAGCTATATCGTGGCTGCTGCAGCAAACACACTGCCTACAACCAGTAACCTCGGTCAAGCACTTGCCTATACCGCCATGAAGCCTAAAGGGCAAACTATGAGCAATAAGGTAGAATTTGTGCTTACCGGAGAGACCACAGCAAGCCTCGGTCTGGTAGTCAACATAAACGGCATGAGCTGTATGACCCTACAGCGCTTCACGCTCACACGCAGCGAAGTGGAGATACTGCCGCAGGCATCAGACATCGTCACCTCACCCGACAAGTTCAGCAACGAGCGTATCTATCATATATCATTGCCCTACCACACGGCAGGCCTTACCGCATGGGCTGTAGCAGAGGGAGGCGACAGGCTGACATCGACCCAACAACTTGGCCTTGAAGTAGCCAAGGACAATACGGCCCAGCAATTTGCCTTCGTCAGCAACGATGATGGTGCCACTCGCTACCTCTACCACGCGGCAACAAAGAAGTTTGTCAACAAGGACGGTTCACTCTCCGATGCCCCCACCGATGTGCTCCACTTCAAGGAAGGTGCCTACGACACCACCTTCGTGGCCTACTTCGATGATGCCCACTACATAGCTATGGATGCCAACCGCCAGCTTGCCATCACAGCTCAGGGCGCACCCGATGCAGGCAATTCGTGTGCAATATACCCTGCAGGCAAGTTCAATCCTCGCGAGGTTATCGCCAAACTCCCGACAGTACCTGTCACCGAGATCACACTCAGCCATAGCGAGGCCACCCTACAGGCAGGCAATACCCTCACCCTCACAGCCAATGTCGTGCCCCACTACGCCACCGACAAAACCGTGGTATGGACGACCTCCGATGCCAACATAGCCATTGTGGTCAAGGGTGTGGTGACAGCTATCGCTCCTGGAACCGCAATCATCACTGCCCGTGCCGATGACAAGGAGGCCACCTGTATCATCACTGTAGAGCAGCGCACAATACAGGTCAGTGGCATCTACCTGGATCAGACAAAGGCTACCGTCACCGAAGGTGAAACACTTACCCTCACAGCTACAGTCACTCCAGCCGATGCTACGGACAAGACCATAACATGGAGCACCTCCGACCCCTCTGTGGCCACCGTTGCCAATGGCGTAGTGACAGCTATCACTCCTGGAACCGCCACCATTACTGCCCGTGCAGGCAATAAGGAGGCCACTTGCGTGATTACCGTCGAGGAACGCTATATACCACTTACCGACATCGTACTCGACCCCACTGAAGTGACCATCGAAGTGGGTGCTCTATTCACCATCACCGCCACACTGCTACCTGAAAACACTTCAGAGAAAACAGTATCGTGGACAACATCTGACCGAAAGATAGTCACCGTACGACGTGGTGTCATAGAAGGAAAGGCTCCCGGCACAGCCATCATCACAGCCAAGAATGGTGACATCGAGGGCACTTGCGTGGTTACAGTAACTCAGGCTGGTGGTATAGAGCAAGCAACCCAAAACACCGTCAAGGTAGACATCTACGATGTCACTGGACGCCCCATTCGTTTAGGTGCGACATCTACCAGCGGACTCCAACGAGGTATCTATATCATCAACGGACGCAAGACCATCGTAAAATAAAATACCACGTAGCGAACATTCCGCTACACAAACCAATAAAGGACTGCTTGAGGCAGTCCTTTATTGGTTAACATATTATTGGTTCCGATAGACTTTTTAATCGAGCACCAATATTAACATATACGCTCCTAAACACTTAACTTGGTGAAAAGGGGTTTCCTAAACCTCCGCCCTCTTTGCCTCTATCTCATACCTTTTACATAGGATAGGCATACACGGTATCTCCTTTGTCGTAGAGGTTCACTACGAAGCGCAGGGTGTCTCCCTGCCCCAGAGAATCCCTGAAAGGGGTGAGAGGAATGGATCCGTATAATTTCTGGCGATACGACTCCACATCATCAATTACCTTATGGTAGAAGGTGAACTCCTTACCATGCATTCCCTCAGGTGTAGTGTCGACAAAAGCAATGCTGTGCTTGCCGTTGAGTGCCTTCACCTCAAGAACAAAGTTGAGATAGCCTTCCGATAGCCAAATGCTCTGCAGGTACACGGGGTCTTGAATCAGGCTCTCACCTTCAGGCAGACGGGCGGGTACTGATGAGATGATGCTGCCCAAGGCGTAGAGGTAGGCGACAGTATCGTTCTGATCAGTGCCTACCAATTCATATACACTGATAAAGCGATAAAGCGTGTCGCGCTTGTAGGTAGGTTCGTGATCATAGGCCTCAAGGAAATCCCTGGTGAGATGCACGCGGTAACAGCCTCCGTCATCAAGCAGCAGGTGCTCAATCTTTCCCTTACTATCGGTGGCTATGCGGGTAAAATCGGTACGAACCGAGGGGTAGCGGTAGTCATCACCACTATCCTCACAGCTGCACAATAGTATGAGGACAGGAAATAACAGAAGTATCGTCCGTATTGCTTTCAACCCTTCACTCCTCACTTTTCACTCTTAACTGATTCAATGCCGGATTAGCATACATCTCCAATATCTTGGTACGGAGGAAGGCCTCATCCTTGCCCGGGAGCTCGATCTTCTGCAACTGACCCGTAAGGTATTGCTCGAAGGTAGCACGTTCCTCTTCCGTGTAGCGGTCGGCATAGGTATTTCCCCCTTTCAGGAGGTCTGCTGCCACGAAGTTACCCGGGTAGAGACGATAATTGCTGTAGATGCGTCGGTCAATCTCCGTAGCGATGGCCGCAAAGAAATCGTTCTTCGACATGTCAGCAGGCAGGGCAGCAATGAAATCGTTCATACATTCTGCCACCTGATAGTGTACACGTCCCTTGTAACCAAAGATGCCGGTCTTCATGTTCATGAGGTCATCGGCCTGCGACTTCTTATATTCTGGATTGTCACGCTTGAGCTGGAACTCGAGAGCTTTGAGCCAGTCGCACGGGTCATACTCATATGAAATGGCAAGCGGAGCCATGTTAAGAGCGATGAGGCGTTCAGCAGGAGTGCCCTCACCACCCATGGCAAACATCTTCAGGATACTCTCCTGTGTGTGGTCGGTAGAGTCCTTGGAGCGGCCTTCACGCTGGGCTATCCACACGGGGGCTTTCTTCTCGCCAATGACATAGTGCATATAGGAGGACAGACGAATGCTCGACTGCAACATCTCGCGGATACCTCCCTTGCGAGTGACGATGAAGCTGCGGTTGATGCGCACCAGCGTCTTTATCCACGGATAGATGAGCAGGTTGTCACCGATGGCAATCTCTACGGTATTGAGTCCCTTCTGTGCAAAGAGAATCATATCGAGCAAGCCCGAGTCGAGCACGATATCGCGGTGATTGGAGATATAGGTATAGTTCTCCTTTTCCTTTGAGGGGCTGATACGGGTGAAGTCTTCAGTGAGTCCGGCAGTGCACTTCTTGATTATGCCATCGAGCAGCGGGCGGATAAAGGTGTACTGAAACTCGAGACAGGTCTTGCAACCGTGCATCATCGGCCCCAATGCCTCGGCGGGGATTTGTGGCATAACCATGCCTACTACTGCACGGAACGCGGAATCGTTCAGCAGACTGTCATACGCTGCGGGCAACTCTTCGGGTTCAAACGGACGCATGTCCTTAAATTCTTCGGGAATCATAATTATTTCAGTTTGTTAGTCTTTTTCTATTTTTGTCGGAGAACTCGGAGACTCTGAGAATCCCCGAAACCGCTCTTCTTAATTCTCAAAGCTCTCCTCAATAATCTCGGTGAGCACATCCTTGATGTCGAGCCCTGCGGCACGCACCTGCTGGGGGATGAAGCTGGTGGCTGTCATGCCTGGCGTAGTGTTTATCTCCAGCAGGTTAAGTTTGTTGCCCTCGGTAATGATATAGTCAATGCGGATGATGCCGTGGCAGCGTAGGATATCGTAGAGCAACGAGGTGAGTGTGCGCACACGCTCGGCAACGCTCTCGTCAATACGTGCCGGAGTAATCTCCTCCACCTGACCGTTATACTTGGCATCATAGTCGAAAAACTCGTTCTTGGCCACCACCTCTGTAATGGGGAATACAACGCTCTTAGCCCGCGTCTTGTAACATCCACAGGTAATCTCGGTACCCTGCATGAAGGCCTCTATCATCACCTCGTCGGCCTCGCCGAAAGCAGCCTCCACGGCAGGCAGCAGCTCCTCGGGAGTCTTCACCTTGGTCGTGGCACAGCTGGAGCCACCGCAAGTAGGTTTCACGAAACAGGGCAGCCCCACCGCCTTCACGACATCGTCCACGGTAATGACATCCTGACGGCGTAGCGTGAGCGACTCGGCCACACGTACACCAAGGCTACGCAGATACTGGTTGAGTACAAACTTGTTGAACGTCATCGCCGAGATGAGTGGCGGACAGGTGGAGTAAGGCATGCGGATAAGCTCGAAGTAACTGCCAAGCAGGCCATTCTCGCCTGGTGTCCCGTGAATAGTGATGTAGGCGTAGTCAAACCTTATGTGTTCGCCGTTGTAGATGAAGCTGAAGTCATTACGGTCGATAGGTGCAGTAACGCCTTCGGGCAGTTGCACGTGCCAGTCCGTGCCACGGATGATAACGGTATATACTATATAGCGTTCCTTGTCGAGGAAGGAGGTGATGCCCTCTGCACTGCGCAAAGATACTTCGTATTCGCCAGAGTCCCCTCCGGCCACGATAGCTATGATGCGTTTGCTTGTATTCATTGTATGGTGTAATTTTAATTCGTCTGCAAAGATAATCATTAGCGAGTGAAAAGCCAAGCTCGCTTGAGCTTTTTGCAACGAGCGTGATTTCCTTCAGTGGCACAGTCACCAAAGACACGAGCAAACGGGCGAGAAACAGGAAGTTTTCTTGGCGCAACCCTACACACATCAAAGACCTTAAAAATCCGTAAGAGCCACACATTGTGGTTTGCATGGAGGAACATTTGGCAACAAGGCATTGTTACTGATGAAACTTAACCCTAAACCTTAATTTATTCAATTTATGGAACGAACAGATTTCAGTACCGATGTTTTCGGGTCGAAGGAGATGCTACAACCTTCGCCCACAGACAGGATCCCCCAACAAGGCACGCGCCCCGACATTGCCTACCAGATGGTGAAGGACGAGACCTTCGCGCAGACGCAACCGCGCCTCAACCTCGCCACCTTCGTCACCACCTACATGGATCCCTATGCCACACGCCTGATGAACGAGGCCATCGCCCTCAACTACATTGACGAGACGGAGTATCCTCGCGTGGCGGTGATGTGTGCCAAGTGTATCAATATCATGGCCAACCTATGGAACTCGCCCGAGAAGGCGCAGTGGAAAACGGGCGCACTGGCCATAGGTTCATCGGAAGCCTGTATGCTGGGCGGTGTGGCCGCCTGGCTGCGTTGGAAAGAGCGCCGAGAGGCACAGGGCAAGCCCACCGACAAGCCCAACTTCATCATCTCTACAGGCTACCAGGTGGTATGGGAGAAGTTTGCCGACTTGTGGCAGATAGAGATGCGCACCGTGCCCCTCACCCTCGACAAGATAACGCTCGACCCCAAACAGGTAATCGAGCTATGCGACGAGAACACCATCTGCGTGGTACCCATCCAAGGTGTGACATGGACAGGACTGAACGATGATGTGGAGGCACTGGATGCCGCGCTCGATGAGTACAACGCCCGCACAGGGTATGACATCCCCATCCACGTGGATGCCGCCTCGGGCGGCTTCATCCTGCCCTTCCTGCAACCCGAGAAGCGCTGGGACTTCCGTCTCAAGTGGGTACTCTCCATCAGCACCTCAGGCCACAAGTACGGCCTCGTATACCCGGGCCTCGGATGGGTCGTATGGAAAGACAGAAAGTACCTGCCGGGCAAGATGTCATTCTCGGTCAACTATCTTGGTGCCGACATCACACAAGTGGGCCTCAACTTCTCCCGCCCCGGGGCACAGGTACTGGGTCAGTACTATCAGTTCATCCGCCTCGGATTCGAAGGCTACCGTCAGGTACAGCACAACTCCATGGAGATAGCCCGCTACCTGCACACGGAGATTGGCAAGATGCGCCCGTTCGTGAACTACAGCCAGGACATAGTGAACCCGCTCTTCATCTGGTACATGTGCAAGGACTACAGCAAGACTGCCAAGTGGACACTCTTCGACCTGCAGGACAAGCTGAAGCAGAGCGGATGGATGGTACCTGCCTATACCATGCCGAAGAATATAGAGGACAGTGTGGTGATGCGCATCGTCGTGCGCCAAGGCTTCAGCCGCGACATGGCCGATATGCTCTTGGACGATATACGTGCCGCCATTGCCGACTTCGAGAAGCTGGAGTACCCCACCCCATCGCGCATGGCGTATGAGAAACAACTACCGGTAAAAGCCTCCATATTTACCCACACGGGGCATAAACAGCACTGACGCCCTTAATACTCGAAACGTATCTCGTCGAGTGAGCCACCCTCCTCGACATCCGGGAGCGTAGTGAAATGCTGCTCATAGAACTCGGTATACTCGTCTATACTGTAGTACTTGAGCAGCAGCTCCATATTCTCATCAGAGATGAGCAGGGCACGTATGCCATGGAGCTTGGACGCCATCTCCGGCTCGGCATAGAGGCGATGCATGTACTGATAGGCTTCGTCGAAACTCATCAGCCCCTTCACGTACAGCATGCCGATGCCACCCTGCTTCGAGGTGGTAATCTCGAAGTTGCGCACCATGAACTTGCTGAAGTTATAGCGGGCAATCTCGAAGAGCAGCTGGTTCTCGTTCAGCGTACCATCCTCATAGGCGAGGACGAAGCTGTACGGAGCCAGACGCTCGGTGCTGAAGGGCTGGCGCAGGCTGTCAGCAACAATGGCCTCCTCAGTGGATGCCAAGCGTCGGCTCCAGATGGTACCCAATGAACCAGAGGTTAGCAGTCGGCCCTCCTGCAGACCTTGGGCAATGAGACCCGCCAGTTCGCTGATTTCGTTTTGCGGATACTTGCTTACAACCTCTTTCAGTTGGTCGAGGAAAGAGGACTGGTCGCCCTGCTGCAGGTCACTCATAGCGTTGAGGAACATGAACTTGGGACGATGTGCACCCAGCGGATACTTCTCGCCCGACAAAGTGGCATTGGTCTCCACCTCGCCATGCCGCCCCTCCATATAGGCGGTGTAGGTGGCAGCATAGAGCGAATCCTCGATATGCTTGCCATAGATGGCATTGGTGGCATAGTCAGGGTCACTGATGGTGAGCGTGTAGTCGCTGTAGGGAAATTCGGTGAGCAGCAACTGGCGATAGCGCTCGGCATCGTCCCACCGCTTCCAGCGCGAATACATGAGGTACATGTTGTAGTAGAGCTCGTCGGTGCGCTCAAAGTCGGGGAACTGTGTATTGAGGCGGTTCAGCGTACGCTCGGCCAGCCCGAAATCCTCCAACTTGTCCTTATAGATGATGCCGGCATTGAAAAGTGCCTCTTGCAGTATAGCGTTCGACTCTATCATCTGCTCCTCGGTGAAGGGTATCTGCTGCAGGTAATAATTGGGGTCGTGGGGGTCGGTGACGAGGCTGTCAGGCAGCGCCACGGCCGTGCTATCCGAGGCGATGGAGTCGGTAGCCATCTCCTCCTCATCGTAGTTGACCTCCTCGAACGACTCGTCGGCCAACACCGACTTGTTGGCCCTACGCCAGTTGTCCTCCAGTTTACGGCGACCCCATTTCTGCTGGAAGTCCTTCTTTCCTTGTGCCACGAGCTGCGTGTTGTAGAAGTACCACGAGTTATCGCCCGTGTTCATCGTGCCAGGCGTGTTCATCTGCGGCCCTTTGGCTTGTGCTGCACCCAGAGCCTCTTCGCGCTGTGCCATCAAGGCAGCCTCCTCCTCGGCCTTCTTGGCCTCCTCCTCTTGGCGTATGACCTCGGCGATGATGTTCTCTATCACCTTGTTCAGCTCCGCTTCGGGCAGTGTGGCGAGATGTTGAAGACTGTCCTGCAGGTCGATGGCCACGGTGTGCTCTACCAGTTCGTCAAGGATGGTCGAGCGCAGGTTCACCATATCGTAGTCCTTATGCTCCTTGTCGACAAGGCCTATGGCCTCACCATAGCAACGCTGTGCGTCTACATATTGGGTGCGATCCCAGTATATCTGTCCCAGCTGGAGAAGCAGAATACCCTTCTCTACACCGTTGCGGGTGCTCAGTTCCGCGCCCTTCTCATATTGTGCGATGGCGTTCACCGTATCGCGCTGTGCCAGAAAGATATTACCCATGGCATAGTGCACCTGATCCAGGTAGTCTTTGTTGTTGGGATCCTTGGCCATGCGTTTCAGCGTCTTCAGCATCTTGGGTGCGGTGCTGCCGCTCACCGTCTCGGTTTGCTGTATGCGGGCGTTGAACTCCAACTCATAGGGAGGGTTCTGCTTGATGGCCTTGCCGAATGCCTCGTAGGCCTGCTGCTTATTGCCCAGATACTTGTGTATCTGCCCTAACAGGTAATACTCGCGAGTCTTCTGCTTCTTGGTGCGTCCCGAGCGTTTCACCGCCTTTTCCAGGTGCGGCAGTGCCTCGGCAAAACGCTCCTGCCGTAACAAATGCGATGCCATGATGGCATCGTATTCCTCAGCCAGCTGGTAGGGTATACTGTCGCGTCCCATCTGAGAGAGCAGGTTGTCGGCTTCGTAGTTCCACTCTAATTCAGCATAGCATTGCGCCATACGCATGCGTGCCTCAGCCACAATCTTGGGATCCTCGCTGTAGAGGCGGGTGATGTACGAGAAGGTGCTGGCAGCCTCCAGAAACTCGCCCTTCTGAAACTGCGCCTTGCCCATCAGGAACCACGCATTGTGCAGGAAGGGGTTATATTCTTTCTTGGCATACCACTGCTTGTCCTCCTCGGTGAGCATGCGGCTCGCCTTCTTCTTGGGTTTCTGCTTGATGGAATGCAGCTTGATGGCCTTCTGCGACTTCTCTATGGCCTTGTCGAAACTTCCGCCCCCCGCACTACGTGTGCTCTCCTTGCTCACAGGGAAGAGCGGGATTATCTCCATGTAGTTGTCCTTGTGCGACTTCTCCTGTGCTGCCAACCCCTCCTTGTAGGCTTCGCTACCATTGTGATATACGTTGAAGCGGGTAATAAACGATTGGTAGAACCGCGACTGTGCCGTGTTCACCTTCGTGGAGCCACATGCCGTGAGCAGCAGCACCACCACCAATATCGCCAAACTATATGTATACCTCCTGCGCATTATCAATATAAACGCGCAGATAGCATATTTATTGTGTCGGTGCCACCTCTTCTATCCAGGTCGCACTCTTATCTTCAAGAGAAACACAGCCACTCTGGTTTATACAGCCTTTATCTTCTCGGAACCAAATCCTTATGCCATGAACGGATGCACCTATGACGAGATAGTGGAAGCCCTTAATTCCTCGAAGCCTCTGAAGCAATCAAGGAAAGACTATGTCCGTCACATGATCGATGACAACGAGTCCTTACAAAATTGGTTGGAGACCTATATTGCCGGACAACAGACCGGCCATTGAAGAAAAACAACTTCACGAAGAAAATTTTGTTTCTACGCGATGAAAATTTTGTTTTATCGCGTAGAAACAAAAATCGCCTATTTTACAAGTGAAACAGTACAGCCCGTGAACTGTCCGCGGACAGCCGGTAGCGGGCGGACCAATGTTGGCAGATATGTGAAATGCCTATATCTTTGTATTTGTTATCCGAGCTGTATATCCACCGTAATGGGATAAGGCATATCCCGCTGTGGAAAGAATCAAGGAGTCATTAAATGCTTCTTCCCATCAATGATTATTATGTCAAACAGGTTATATGGATGAGAAGTTCCTTGAATACCTGAAAGCTTAGTCTCAACATATTTCTTGAAGGTCTTACAGATTTTACCCCTCAATCGATTAACAACAGTAACAAATCAATCTCATGGAGACTCCAGCCCATCAGTTTTCACCCCGATACCGTAGAGGTAGGGGACTTTCCCCTTTGTCTTCTCGGAGCACAGACCCTTATACCCAGGGACGGCCGATTGCAAATCAGCCGTGACTGGATTATTTTCATGTTTTAGGACTGTCAAAATGAACACCTCCATAAAAGCTATATTCCAAGTCTTGAAATATAGAACAGTACCTGTATGGTGTCGGAGGTGTTCTGTCGTATAGAAGAAGGTTTACCGAAGGAGAGGGGTGAAAACAGGGGCAAGCAATACAGCCCTCTACAGGTCTTATTTTGAAAGACCTATAGATGATAAAATTAAAGACCTGTAGGTGATAAGAATAAAGACCTATAGATGCCTAAATTTACCATCTGTAGAGGGGGTATCGAAAAGCCACTGAAAAAGAACAAAAAATTATAGGTGGTTCTATCAATGTTCCGTAACCAGTGAATGAAATTTACTTGAGCCCAATGCGAAGCGTAAGTGAAGCCTAACTTCGGTCGTCACTGATGCCCGACACTTGCCATCACTGATGACCAAGCCTGCTCATCAGTGATGATAAAAATCAAGACCTTTGGGAAGGGAGTGAAAGAGGATGTTACTGAAGTCCTGATTCGATTAGCTCAACTTCTCACGTAAGAACTGGCCTGTATAAGAGGTTTCACACAATGATACCTCCTCAGGGGTACCACAAGCGACGAGCTGTCCGCCACGGTCGCCCCCTTCGGGACCGATGTCTATGATATGGTCAGCACATTTGATGACCTCCATATTGTGCTCGATGATAACAATGGTGTGACCACGCTGGATGAGTGCATCGAACGCCTCGAGCAGCTTCTTGATGTCGTGGAAGTGGAGACCTGTAGTAGGCTCATCGAAGATGAACATCGTGGGAACTGTCTTCTCCAGACTAAGGTAATAGGCAAGCTTTACACGCTGGTTCTCACCACCCGAGAGAGTCGATGAGCTCTGTCCCAATTTCACGTAGCCGAGTCCCACATCCTGCAGAGGCTTGAGACGGCGCACCACCTTCTTGGCTCCGTGCTCGGCAAAGAACTCTACGGCCTGATTGACAGTCATCTCCAACACATCGTATATATTCTTGCCGTGATAACTCACGAGCAACGTGTCGGCCTTGAAACGCTTGCCGTGGCAGGCCTCACACTCAAGCACAAGATCGGCCATGAACTGCATCTCCACGGTGATGGTGCCCTCGCCTTTACACTCCTCGCAGCGACCTCCCTCACTGTTGAAGGAGAAGTATCCTGCCGTGTATCCCATCTGCTTGGCCAGAGGCTGATCGGCAAAGAGTTTGCGTATCTCGTCGTATGCCTTGAGATAGGTGACGGGATTGGAACGGGTAGACTTACCTATGGGATTCTGGTCGACAAACTCCACAGCACGCAACATACGAATGTCGCCTTTCAGCTCCAAATGCTCACCCGGGCGTTCGCTTCCTTCACTATACTCGCGTTTGAGTGCATTGTACAGCACATCGCGCACGAGTGAGCTCTTGCCGCTTCCGCTGACACCGGTGACTACGGTCATCACGTTGAGGGGAAATTTTACATCGATACCCTTGAGATTATGATGGCGGGCACCGCGGACTTCGATATAGTTGTTCCACGGACGACGGCTCTGGGGCACAGGTATCGTCTCCTCACCCAACAGGTAACGCACTGTGTGGCTCCCTGACCCCTTCTGCAAGTCGTGCATATCGCCCTCATAAACAATCTGTCCGCCAAGACGGCCTGCCTGCGGACCCACATCGATGATATAATCTGCCGCACGGATAATCTCTTCATCGTGCTCCACCACAACAACGGTATTACCTGCCTGCTGGAGTTGGCGGAGCACACGGATAAGCTTATCGGTATCGCGGCTGTGAAGCCCTATGGAGGGTTCGTCAAGGATATACAGTGAGCCTACAAGCGGACTGCCCAATGAGGTCACCAGATTGATGCGCTGACTCTCACCCCCCGAGAGCGTATTACTGAGACGGTTGAGCGTGAGGTAGCCTAACCCTACATCGAGGAGGAATTGCAGTCGACTGTTGATTTCTATGAGCAGGCGCTTGGCAATAGCCGCATCGTGCTCGTCGAGCGTGAGTTGTGCAAAGAAGCGCTGCAGATCAGTCACCGGCATATCCACCAGTTCGCAGATACTGCGTCCGCCAACCTTCACATAGGTGGCCTCTTTCTTCAGGCGTGTACCATGGCAGGTGGGGCACATTGTCTTACCGCGATAGCGTGCCAGCATCACACGGTACTGTATCTTGTATTGGTTCTCCTCAAGCATCTTGAAAAAAGAGTCGATGCAGGGTTTTGTCCTCGGCCCGTGCCACAGATAGTCCTTCTGTGCTTGCGTCAACTCATAATAAGGAGCAAAGATTGGAAAATTGTCCTTCGCTGCATAGCGGACGAACTCGTCACGCCAAGCACTCATCTTCTCACCACGCCAGCAGACCACGCAACCGTCATACACGCTCTGCGCTGTATTGGGCACCACCAACTGCTCGTCGATGCCGATGATGCGGCCAAAGCCCCCACATTCTGGGCAAGCCCCCATAGGCGAGTTGAAGGAGAAAAGCTGCTCGGTAGGCTCCTCGTAAGCAATGCCGTCGGCCTCGAAGCGTTTGCTGAACGTATGCAGTATGCCTGCCGGATAAAAGCGCAACATACACGTACCACCCCCTTCATAGAAAGCAGTCTCGGTGCTGTCTATAAGGCGGCTTACCGTCTCCTTACTGTCGTCTACGCTGAGACGGTCGATGACGAGGTAGATAGAGGAGGCCTCCTCTTTACCTCTCTCAAGGAGAGGTGACTCTGCCATAGCAGTCAAATAATCCTCTATACGCATGATCTCCCTGCCAGCTACAGCCGTTGCTGATCCAGCCTTCTCTCCTTGGGAGGGGCACGGGGAGGCTATCTCCACACGTCCAAATCCCTGCTGCAGGCACACGGAGAGTTGCTCCTCAATCGTACGTCCGTCGCGCACCACAAGCGGAGCCAATACTGTGAAGCGGGTACCCGTGCTATATGAGTGCATGCAGGCCACGATGTCTTCCGTGTCGTGCTTCTTCACCAGTTCTCCCGTCACGGGCGAGTAGGTCTTGCCTACACGGGCAAAAAGCAGGCGCAGATACTCGTATATCTCGGTCGATGTGCCTACTGTAGAACGCGGATTTCGGCTACTCACCTTCTGCTCTATAGCGATGGCGGGGGGAAGCCCCTTAATGAAGTCACACTCAGGCTTCTTCATACGTCCGAGAAACTGGCGTGCATACGAAGAGAGGCTCTCCACATAACGTCGCTGCCCCTCGGCATACAACGTATCGAAAGCAAGCGAACTCTTGCCCGAACCAGAGAGTCCCGTTACCACCACCAACTTGTTACGTGGGATATTGACCTCGATGTTCTTCAGATTGTTCACACGCGCCCCTTTGACGCTGATATATTTCTCCTCACTCATTGTCGTAACAGATTAGCAACTACAATTATTGCAGTTACTGCAAAGATACGTTTTTTCCCCTTACAATGTATCGATTTTTGCAATCTTTATTACTGCTGTCGCTGCTTATATCCGCGTATCCATACAGCAAACCACACAATGGCCACGAGCACTGCCAAACCACCAATGGCATACGACACCTGCTGAGGCAATTGGAAGCCCTCGGGAGCTATGCAGATATAGGTAACACTGACGCAGGTCATGAAGAGGGCAGGCAACAGTGTCACCCAATAGGCACGTTTTTTCTGTTGCACCAAGTAGACGGTGATGGCCCAGAGGGTGAAGACTGAAAGTGTCTGGTTGCTCCATGCGAAATAGCGCCATATAATCTTGAAACCATCGACATCGGCCAAACTGTAGATGAGCACACCCATCGTGACCAAGAACAGGGGGATGCAGATGTATAGACGGCGACGGATGCTTTTCTGCTCTATATGCAGGATATCAGCCAGGATAAGACGTGCCGAGCGCAATGCCGTATCGCCACTGGTAATGGGTGCTGCTACGATACCGAGGATGGCCACCACGCCACCGATAGCACCGAGCCAGTCTTTCGAAATCATCGTTGCCACTTTGGCACCACTGTAGGGGATGCCCGTAGCAACGTCTACCGTGCCGTGCTCGCCAAAGAACCACGTAGCGGCAGCAGCCCAAATAAGAGCCACGATACCCTCAGTTACCATCGCTCCGTAGAAGATGGGACGGCAGTGGCGTTCACTCTTCATGCACCGCGCCATAAGGGGCGACTGCGTGGCATGAAACCCGCTGATGGCACCGCAAGCGATGCTCACAAACATCATGGGGAAGATGGGGGCAGGGTCGTATTTGGTGCCGAAGCCATCCCACATCTCGGGCAACTCGGGCGATTTCACAAACAGCATGATGAGCACGCCGAAGGCCATAAACAATAGGGCAATAGCAAACACGGGATAGATACGTCCAATAATCCTGTCAATGGGCAACAACGTTGCCAATATATAATATAGAAAGATGACCACAATCCAAAAGTTCACGTCCAACGTCTCGGGTGTCATGCCCGCCAGCAACTCAGCAGGCCCCGACACGAACACCGCTCCCACGAGCACCATCAGCACAATGGTGAAGACATTCATCACAGCCTTGGTGCGATTGCCGAGGTACTTGCCTATGAGTTCGGGCAGGTTGGCTCCGTTGTTACGGATAGAGAGGCAGCCCGAGAAAAAATCGTGCACAGCACCGGCAAAGAGCGTTCCGATGACAATCCACAGATACGACGCCGTACCGAACTGTGCCCCCATGATGGCACCGAAAATAGGGCCGAGACCCGCGATGTTGAGGAACTGAATCATGAAAATCCTCCACGTGGGCATGGGGATATAGTCCACACCATCGTTCACAGCCACGGCAGGAGTCTTACGCTTGGGGTCGGGACCAAAGATACGGTTCACAAAACCACCATATACCATATAGCCGATGATGAGCAGGACCAGTGCTACCGAAAATGTTACCATAATATAACTATTACCTATTGTGATTTTTGAAAAACGTCGCAAAAGTACAAATTATTTCACTAAAAGGAGTACCTTTGTAACATGAAATTATATTTCCAGATACTTTTCGCATCTATCATACTGCATTCACTGCCAGCATTCACACAAGCCCAGTTCATCCACCCCCCCAAGCGGGAATACCGAGCCGTCTGGCTCACCACCATCAAGGGACTCGACTGGCCCAGAGAAGAGCACAAGGGCGACTACGCCACCCAGCGTGCTCACCTTTGCACCATTCTCGACAGCCTGCAAGCCATCCACATCAACACCATACTGCTGCAGACCCGCATCCGCGGCGATGTCATCTACCCCTCAACGATTGAGCCCTTCGCACCCGTATTCAGCGGGCAGCACGGCGTGGCACCCGATTACGACCCTTTGGCCTTTGCCATCGAGGAATGTCATCGTCGGGGTATGCAGCTTCATGCCTGGCTTGTCACCATTCCTTTGGGCGATGCAACCTATGTAAAGGGTCACGGGCGGCAGTCGCTACCCACGAAGAAGCACAACCAGTGTACTCGCTTCAAGGGAATGTGGTATATGGAGCCGTCGCACCCCGGCACTGCGCAACATCTCTGCACACTCATCGATGAGATAGTGACACGCTACGATATAGACGGCATACACTTCGACTACATACGCTACCCTGAGGGAAACCAGTCATATCCCGACGGGGGCACCTACAACAAAACGAAGCGATGGGGGCAAAGCAAGGATGAGTGGCGCCGTGCCAACATCACCGCCCTCATGCGCACCCTCTACGCCAAGGTCAAGAGTATCAAGCCATGGGTATGCGTGAGTGCCGCCACGCTGGGTAAGCATGCCGATGTGTCGCGCTACAGCAGCTACGGATGGAATGCCTACCACACCGTGCACCAAGAGGCTCAGGAGTGGATGCGACAGGGCATCGTGGATGCCCTCTTCCCTATGCTCTACTATGCAGGACACCACTTCTACCCCTTCGTTACCGACTGGCACGAGCATAGCTACGGGCGCCATGTCGTTGCCGGCATGGGCACCTACCAGCTCCATCCCGACGAGAAGGACTGGAACTTGGAGGAGGTCGTCCGCCAGCTCCATGTGGTGCGTGCCCACCCCGCCGGTGGAGCAGCGCTGTTCCGTTCCAAGTTCGTGACCGACAACACCAAAGGCGTGTACGACTACCTGCACTACTTCTACCCCACCCCCGCACTCGTGCCAGCCATGCCGTGGCTCAATACCACAGCCCCCACCGCTCCCTCACTGACCGAGGTGTCCATCGACCGCCACACCACTACACTCACCTGGCAGTCCATAGGCGACAGCATCAGGTATAACGTATACAGCAGCAGCACCTATCCCGTAGATACCGACGATGCCACCAACCTGCAGCGTGCCTATCTCCGCGAGCCCTGCTACACGGAGCCCACGGCGAGCATCGCCCGTGCGCGCCACTATGCCATCACCGCCATCGACCGCTACGGCAACGAAAGCGAACCCCTGCAGTGGAAGAACACCGTGATAGTCCCCGTCAAGCCCCGTCAGCACTGCCCCACAAAGTGAGCAAGTGAGGCTTTTCACAAATCTTTGTCAGGTAAATGTCTTTTTTAATAAAAAAAGCCGTACATTTGCATTGTATTATAGCAACACAATTTTATAAATCATAATCAAACGAAAAACTATGGCAAATAGTAAAGAAAAACTCTTCAGTGAGTTTGCGCCCACCACCACCGAAGCGTGGAAGGAAAAGGCCGTTGCCGACCTCAAGGGTGCCGACTACGAGAAGAAGCTGGTATGGAAGACCAACGAAGGTTTCGCCATACAGCCCTTCTACCGTCGTGAGGACATCGCCTCACTGGCTACCACCAACGCACTGCCGGGCGAGTACCCCTTCGTGCGCGGTAACAAAAAAGATAATAATGAGTGGTGTGTGCGTCAAGACATCGAGGTGACCGACTATGCCGAGGCCAACGCCAAGGCTTTGCAGGTGCTTGATCGCGGTGCCGACTCGCTGGGTTTCAAGATTAAGGGCAAGATGCTCTCTGCCGAAGGCATCGAGACACTGCTCAAGGGCATCCGTGCCTGCTGCGTAGAGCTCAACTTCATTACCTGTCAGGGCAAGTGCGTGGAACTCGCTAATATCCTCATCAACTACTTCACCGCCAAGAACTACGACCTGAGCGTACTGCGCGGTTCTATCAACTATGATCCTCTGAACAAGCTCGTCGGCAAGGGCAAGGAGATAGGCGAATATGCCGATACCTTGAGAACCCTCGTAGAGACCATGCAGGCACTGCCCGGCTACAAGTGCGTGGCAGTGAACGCCCTCTCGATGAACAATGCCGGCTCGTACATCAGCCAGGAGCTGGGCTATGCCCTCGCCTGGGGACACGAATACCTGCACACCCTCGTGGAGACTGGCCTGCCCGTAGGCGTGGCTGCCAAGGCCATGAAGTTCAACTTCGGTATCTCAAGCAACTACTTCATGGAGATTGCCAAGTTCCGCGCTGCCCGCATGCTGTGGGCCACCATCGTAAAGCAGTATGAGCCCAAGTGCGACTGCGCTTGCAAGATGGCTGTACATGCCGAGACATCGACCTTCAACCTCACTCTCTTCGATGCACACGTAAACCTGTTGCGTACTCAGACAGAGGCCATGAGTGCCGCCATTGCCGGTGTGGACAGTATCACCGTATGCCCCTTCGACAAGACCTACGAGACTCCCGATGAGTTTGCCGAGCGCATTGCTCGCAACCAGCAACTCCTGCTCAAGGAGGAGTGCCATTTGGACAAGACCGTAGACCCTGCAGCTGGTTCATACTACATCGAAACCCTCACCGCCTCTATCGCCAAGCAGGCATGGGAGCTCTTCCTCGCTGTGGAGAACGCAGGCGGCTTCCTTGCCGAGGCCAAGGCCGGCAATATCCAACGTGCCGTAAACAAAAGTGGCGATACCCGCCGCGAAGCCGTATCGAAACGTCGCGAGATCCTGCTTGGCACCAACCAATACCCCAACTTCACTGAGACAGCCGGCACCAAGCGCCCCTTGGCACAGACATGCTGCTGCGGTGGTGAGTGCGAACCTACTTACGAGAAGCTCGACCAGAGCCGTCAGGCATCGGCCTTCGAGGCATTGCGTCTCGAGACCGAGGAGAGCGGCCGCCGTCCCAAAGCATTCATGCTCACCATCGGCAACTTGGCCATGCGCCAAGCTCGCGCACAGTTCTCATGCAACTTCCTCGCTTGTGCAGGCTATGAGGTGATCGACAACCTCGGCTTCGCCACCGTAGAGGAGGGCGTAGAGGCCGCGATGGCTGCCAAGGCCGATATCGTGGTGCTCTGCTCAAGCGACGACGAATATGCCGAATATGCCGTGCCCGCCTTCAAGGCCGTGGATGGCCGTTCCATGTTCATCGTAGCCGGCGCTCCCGCTTGCATGGACGACCTGAAAGCTGCAGGCATTGAGAACTTCATCCATGTGCGTTGCAACGTGCTGGAAACACTGAAAGAGTATAATGCTAAACTGTTGAAGTAATCATGAGAAAGACATTCAATAATATCGATATCTTTGCTGGTATTCAAGCTCAGAATGGTGCCGAGTGGCAGCAAGCAAATGGCATCACAGCTAACTGGAAGACTCCCGAGCTGATTGATGTGAAACCCGTATACACCAAGGAAGACCTCGAAGGCATGGAGCACCTCGACTATGCAGCCGGTCTCCCTCCCTATCTCCGCGGTCCCTACTCGGTGATGTATGTGCTCCGTCCCTGGACCATCCGTCAGTATGCAGGATTCTCTACCGCCGAGGAGAGTAACGCCTTCTATCGTCGTAACCTTGCCAGCGGGCAGAAGGGGCTCTCTGTGGCCTTCGACCTCCCCACACATCGTGGTTACGACCCCGATCACGAACGTGTAGTGGGTGACGTAGGTAAGGCTGGTGTATCTATCTGCTCATTGGAGAACATGAAGGTGCTCTTCGAGGGTATCCCCTTGAACAAAATGTCCGTCAGCATGACCATGAACGGCGGCGTGCTCCCCGTGATGGCTTTCTACATCAATGCAGGATTGGAGCAGGGTGCCAAGCTCGAGGAGATGGCAGGTACCATCCAGAACGACATCCTCAAGGAGTTTATGGTGCGCAATACCTACATATACCCGCCCGCCTTCTCCATGAAGATTATCTCAGATATCTTCGAGTACACCTCGCAGAATATGCCCAAGTTCAACAGTATCTCCATCTCTGGTTACCACATGCAGGAGGCTGGTGCCACGGCCGACATCGAACTGGCCTACACCCTCGCCGACGGTCTCGAGTATCTCCGTGCCGGTGTCAACGCCGGTATCGACATCGATGCTTTCGCACCCCGCCTGTCCTTTTTCTGGGCTATCGGCATGAACCACTTCATGGAAATCGCAAAGATGCGTGCAGCCCGTATGCTGTGGGCCAAGATCGTGAAGCAGTTCGGCCCCAAGAACCCCAAGTCACTGGCTCTGCGTACCCACTCGCAGACCTCAGGCTGGAGCCTCACCGAGCAGGATCCCTTCAACAACGTGGGCCGCACCTGTATCGAGGCTATGGCTGCAGCATTGGGTCACACCCAGTCGCTCCACACCAACGCCCTCGACGAGGCCATCGCGCTGCCTACCGACTTCTCGGCACGTATCGCGCGTAACACACAGATCTATATCCAGGAAGAGACCTACGTATGCAAGAACGTAGACCCCTGGGGCGGTTCATACTACGTGGAGGCACTCACCAACGAGATTGCCCACCGTGCTTGGGAACATATCCAGGAAATCGAGAAGTTAGGCGGTATGGCCAAGGCTATCGAGACTGGCCTGCCCAAGATGCGTATCGAGGAGGCTGCTGCCCGCACACAGGCACGCATCGACTCAGGCGCACAGACCATCGTAGGCACCAACAAGTATCGCCTCGAGAAGGAAGACCCCATCGACATCCTCGAAGTGGACAACACCGCCGTACGCCTCGAGCAAATCGAGGGTCTCAAGCAACTGCGTGAAAAGCGCGATGAAGCTGCCGTAGTGGCAGCCCTCGACGCTATCACCAAGTGTTTAGAGACTGGCGAAGGCAACCTTTTGGCACTGGCCGTAGAGGCAGCCCGTGTGCGTGCTACCCTCGGAGAGATTTCTTATGCTTGCGAGAAGATCGTAGGCCGTTACAAAGCAGTAATCAGAACTATATCAGGCGTGTATTCATCAGAAAGCAAGAAAGATGCAGACTTCGAGCGTGCATGCGCACTCACTGAGGAGTTTGCCAAGAAGGAGGGCCGCCGCCCCCGTATTATGGTAGCCAAGATGGGGCAGGACGGTCACGACCGTGGTGCCAAGGTTGTAGCCACCGGCTATGCCGACTGCGGATTCGACGTGGACATGGGTCCTCTCTTCCAGACACCTGCTGAGGCAGCCCGTCAGGCTGTGGAGAACGACGTGAACGTGCTCGGTGTATCATCACTCGCAGCCGGACACAAGACCCTCGTCCCCCAGGTTATCGACGAGTTGGCCAAACTGGGTCGCGAAGACATCATGGTCATTGCCGGCGGTGTAATCCCCGCCCAGGACTACGACTACCTTTACAAGGCCGGTGTAGCAGCCATCTTCGGCCCCGGCACCAACGTAGCCCAGTCGGCATGCAAGATTGTAGAGCTGCTGTTGGAGGCGTGATGCTTTCAACTTACTCCCTCTAATAACGCAAATGGGGTGGCCAAACGGTCACCCCATTTACGTTACTTTTCCGCACTTTCTACTCACGATCCCGACATATTTTATATTCCCACCGTGGGAATATAGAATGGCACCCGCAAGCTTTGAGACAAGTCAAACCCTATTCTTGCTTATATCCGTTTCCTGTGGTGAGGGAAGCATGAGTAGGTTGAACGAAACGACGTTGTCCTTTGCGCAAAACGACGGGTAAATCCCCGAAAAGATAAAGGGACAGAGACATTACTTCACGATGCGTGTCTCCAGCTCGTTGTCGAGATTGTCGGCGTGCTTGATGACTACGCACCTGACACCGCCATCAATGGCGCGGAAGGCACCCTCAATCTTGGGGAGCATGCCCTTGTTGATAGTGCCATCGATACGGAGTGTGGCGAAGCTCTCACGGGTGATGGTGGGGATGACACTGCGGTCGTCATCCACATCGGTGAGCACACCGTTCTTCTCGAGGCAGAAAATGAGGTTAGTGGGCTGTATCGTCGAGGCGGCTACGGCCACGGCCGAGGCTACACTATCGGCATTGCTGTTGAGCAGCGAGCCCTGCTCGTCGTGTGTGATGGCGCAGAAGACGGGTACGATGCCTTGCTCTACGAGCGAAGCCAGGAAGGGTACGTTCATGCGGTCAGGGATGATGTCGCCTACGTAGCCGTAATCGATAGGCTTAGGGGCACGGCGCACGGCCGGAATCACATTGGCATCGGCTCCCGATAGGCCTATGGCCTTACAGCCGAGGGCACAGAGGCGTGCCACGATCTGCTTGTTTACCAATCCGGCATATACCATTGTTACCACATCGAGCGTCTCACGGTCGGTCACACGGCGCCCGTCAATCATCTGTGTCTCTATGCCGAGCTGTGCGCTCAGGCGTGTTGCGAGCTTGCCCCCTCCATGGATGAGCATCTTAGGACCCTCCATAGCTGCGAACTTCTCTAAAAAACGGCTCAGTGCCTCGGTATCGTCTATGACGTTACCGCCGATTTTTACTACTTGGATCATGATTCTAGCCCTTCAAGCAAGCGTTTCAGTACTACCGTTGCCGAAATCTCGCGGTTGGCAGCCTCGGGGATGACAAGGCTGGTAGGTGCCTCGATAACCTCGTCGGTGACAATCATATTACGGCGCACGGGGAGGCAGTGCATGAAGAAGGCATTGTTGGTCAAGGCCATCTTATCGGCACTCACTGTCCATGAACGGTCGCGAGAGAGCACTTGTCCATAGTTGGGATCCTCATAGGCCGACCAGTTCTTGGCATATACGAAGTCGGCACCACGCAATGCTTCGTTCTGGTCATGGGTGACGATGGCCTTGCCCACGAACTCGGGTGCGAGGTCGTAGCCCTCGGGGTTGGCTATGACAAACTCATAGTCGGTGGCATTCATCCACTCGGCAAACGAGTTGGGCACGGCCTGCGGCAATGCCTTAGGATGCGGTGCCCAGGTCATCACTACCTTGGGGCGTGCGGTGCGTTTGTGCTCCTCAATGGTGATGAGGTCCGCAAAGCTCTGTAGCGGGTGGCGTGTGGCAGCTTCCATGCTGAATACGGGGCGACCCGAGTAGCGGATAAACTGCTCGATGACACGTTCCTCATAGTCGTCGGCCTTATTGGTGAGCCCGGCAAAGGAGCGCACGCCGATGATGTCGCAGTATGAACCCATCACGGGGATAGCTTCGAGCAGGTGCTCGGCCTTATCGCCGTCCATGATAACGCCTCGCTCGGTCTCGAGCTTCCAGGCACCCTGGTTCACATCGAGCACGATGACGTTCATGCCTAAGTTCATGGCTGCCTTCTGTGTGCTCAGTCGGGTGCGCAGTGATGAGTTGAAGAATATCATCATCAACGTCTTGTTGCGACCCAACTCCACGTGGGCAAACCGGTTCTTCTTGATGGCGAGTGCCTCGGCTACTGCCTCTTGCAGGTTGCCTATGTCTTGTACGCAAGTGAATTTCTTCATTCTTATGGTGATATACGGTAATTATTCAGTGATTAGTTCCTTGAATGCAGCAAGGAAAACATCGGCCTGAGCCTTGCTGATGCCGAGGGCGGGCAGCAGGCGTACGGTCGACATACCGGCACCGCCAGTAAAGATATGTTTCTCGAAGAGCAGGCGCTTGCGGAACTCCGAAGCCGAGCCCTCAATCTCGATGCCTATCATAAGTCCGCGTCCGCGCACTTCCTTGATCTGGGGTATCTGTTTCAGCTCCCTGATGAGGTATGCACCCACCTCGGCGGCATTCTTCACGAGGTGTTCCTCGGCAAAGACATCGAGTACGGCAATGGCGGCGGCACATGCCAGATGGTTACCGCCGAAGGTGGTACCCAGCATGCCGGGCCAGGGCTTGAAGTGGGGTGCTATGAGTACACCGCCAATGGGGAATCCGTTACCCATACCCTTGGCCATAGTGATGAGGTCGGGGCGAATGTCAGCTATCTGATGGGCAAAGAACTGACCTGTGCGTCCGTAGCCCGACTGTATCTCGTCCAGTATGAGCGACACGCCGTATTGCGTAGTCACCCCGCGCAAGGCCTGCAGGAATTCTGCCGTGGGGCAATGGATGCCTGCCACGCCCTGTATGCCTTCGATGATGACGGCACAGAACTCGCCTGTCCGTAGCTTCTGTTCCACGGCTTCGATATCGCCCAGCGGCACGAACTCCACATTCGCCGTGCGGTTGAAGGGGGCATTGATCTTGGGGTTGTCCGTGGCGGCCACAGCACCCGAGGTACGTCCGTGAAAGGCCTTGCCGAAAGCCAGCACCTTGGCCTTGCCGTTGTGGAACGAAGCCAGCTTGATGGCATTCTCGTTGGCCTCGGCACCCGAGTTGCAAAGGAAGAGGCAGTAGTCGTCGTATCCGGAGAGGCGACCCAAGCGGTCGGCCAATTGCTGTTGCAGGCTGTTCTCCACAGAGTTGGAGTAGAAACCCAGTCGAGCCACTTGCTCGCTGATCATCTGCACATAGTGCGGATGGGCGTGGCCGATGGAAATGACGGCATGGCCGCCATAGAGATCCAGATACTCGGTGCCTTGGGCATCGTATACGTAGCTGCCCTTGCCGCGCACGGGTTCTACGGGGTAGAGGGAATATACGTCGAAGAGAGTCATACGAGTTGAAAATTGAAAATTGAAAATTCTTCCTCTGGATGAGACTTCTTGTCTGAAGGATGCTTATCTAATTCAATTTTCTTGATTCTGAATACTATTCTTTTTGTTTTTTATGATTGATGCCAGAAGGCAATCAATTCTTTATTGTCGTTGTAAAGAGAATTCTCAATCTAAAATGCGTTCGCTTTGAGGCCAAGTCCACAGCGTTCATCAATGCCGAACATCAGGTTCATGTTCTGCACTGCCTGCCCTACGGCACCTTTGAGGAGGTTGTCGATGATGCAGGTGATGACAGCCTTGTTTGCAAACTTGTCAATGTGTACGAGTGCCTTGTTGGTGTTTACCACCTGCTTGAGGTCGAGCGCCTTGTCCACATAGTGTGTGAAGGCCGCATCGGCATAGAAGGTTCGGTACATCTCGGCCAGCTGCTCGGCAGTGGGGTTAGTGGGTGTGCCCTCCTCACCGTCAAACTTTACCACTTCGGTACAGAAGATGCCGCGGGCAAAGTCGCCACGGTAGGGGATGAAGTCGATGCTTGCCTCCAGTGTGCCCTGCAGTTCGGTGAGCGATTGGCGTATCTCGTGTAGGTGCTGGTGGATAAATACCTTGTAGATGCTCATGTTGTCCGTCCGCCAACTGAAGTGGGTGGTGCTCACAGGCTTCTGTCCGGCACCCGTAGAGCCGGTGATGGCGTTCACCGCTACATCGTGGGTGAGCAGTCCTGCCTGTGCCAATGGCAGCAAGCCAATCTGTATGCAGGTAGCAAAGCATCCGGGGTTGGCCAGGTGCTGGCACTCTCTGATTTGCTCACGGTGTATCTCGGGCAGTCCGTACACATAGTCGTGCGTAGGAGCTGCTATGCGGAAGTCCTGTGCCAGGTCGATAATCTTCACGTGGGCGGGGATGGCGTGTTCTTGCAAGAACTGCTCGCTCTTGCCGTGGCCGAAGCAGAAGAACACCACGTCTACCTCCTCGAAGGGCATGGCATCGGTGAATTTCAAATCCGTGTCGCCCAACAAGCCCTCGTGTACATCGGCCACAAGGTTGCCTGCATTGCTCTCGCTGTTGGCAAAGACAATCTCTGCCTCGGGATGGTTTGTCAACAGGCGGATGAGCTCTCCGCCGGTGTAGCCGGCGGCACCAAGTATTCCTACTTTAATCATTCTTGAGATAGCGGTTGGGTGCTTCAGGAATCAAGAGCACCAAGATAAAGTATACGACAAGTCCGCAAAAAGCGGTAAATACGGTAAGCAACGTATATACTACACGTACTACGGTCACATCAATGTTCGCATAGTTGGCAATGGCAGCACATACGCCTGCCAGCATACGTCCTGTACGAGGACGCTCCATTTTCTTTGGTTCTGACATCTTGTTATTTTATTTTCTATTTAGCGATTTACGATTTATTGGCGGTTTGATTTTTTACTGAAACTCGCGTTGCCGAAATTGTACATGGCTAAATAATCATTAATTCTATCTCTCTTCGTCGGGGTGGCAGGCATAGTAGGCACGCAGGGCGGTAGAGTTCACCTTGATGAATCCTTTGGCCTCTTCGGCTGTCCATCCCTTCTGTGTTTCGCCGTATTCGCCGAATTTGTTCTTTACGAGGTCGTCCTTGGAGTCTACACCTACGGTTTGGAAGCCGAGCGGACGGAGTTCGAGCGTCACCACACCGTTCACGTTGCGCTGCGAACTGGCGAGCATGGCCTCGATATCGGGCATCACAGGCTCCAGATATTGGCTCTCGTGAAGGAACATGCCATACCAGTTGGCCACCTGATCCTTCCAGTACTGCTGCCACTTGGAGAGAGTATACTTCTCTAAATAGCGGTGAGCGGCAATGATGAGCATAGGCGCTGCAGCTTCGAAGCCTACGCGACCCTTGATGCCGATGATGGTATCGCCCACGTGGCAGTCGCGACCAATACCGTATGCGGCACCAATCTCTTCAACTGCCTGTATAGCCTTGATCTTATCGGTGTACTCCACACCATTGACAGAACAGAGCTCACCCTTGCAGAAACCGAGTTTCAGTAGTTCGGGTCCCTCCTTGGTGGGGTGTTTCAAGTAGGCCGACTCGGGCAATCCCTGATTGGAGTCGAGCAGTTCGCCACCGCAGATGCTGGTGCCCCAGATACCTACGTTGTAGGAGTACTTGAGCTTGGCAAAGTCGGCATTGAAGCCATTGGCGTTGAGGTAGTCTACCTCCTCCTTGCGGGTGAGGGTCTTGTCGCGGGTGAGGGTGATGATCTCTATGCCCGGAGCCATCACGAGGAAGGTCATGTCGAAGCGTATCTGGTCGTTGCCTGCACCGGTAGAGCCGTGGGCAATGGCATCGGCACCAATTTCCTTGGCATAGCGTGCGATGGCCAGTGCCTGGAAGATACGCTCCGAGCTCACCGAGATGGGGTAGCAGTTGTTGCGCAATACGTTGCCATATACCATATATTTGAGGCTCTTTTCGTAATACTCTTGAGTAACATCGAGTGTCATATATTTGGTCGCGCCCAGTTTGTAGGCGTTCTCCTCATTGGTGCGGAGCTGCTCGTCGCTGAATCCACCTGTGTTGGCACACACAGCGTGCACCTCATATCCCTCCTCCTTGGCGAGATACATCACCGTATAGGAGGTGTCAAGTCCACCACTGAAGGCGACTACTACTTTTTTCTTCTGTTCCATATTGTTGTTTCTTTTTTATTATTAGGGAGATTAAGGGTAATTAAAGTCTATAAGTCCTAAACTCTAAATCCTAAACATTCATTCACTTTTTATTCTTCAGATGTAACATCTTGCGTAGGCGATTTTGCCATTTAGACATGGTGGGCACCTCCTCGTCCGGATCAATGGGAGTTACTCCCGGGTCAAAGAGCATACCGGTGCAAAGGCAACGCACACGGTCATTACGCTGAAGTATGTCGTAGTTCTTACAACCCTCACAACCTTTCCAGAACTCTTCATCTTGTGTGAGTTCAGTGAGTGTAACAGGTACGTAACCCAACGAGGTGTTGAGTTTCATGACGGGCAGTGAGGTGGTTATACTGAACAGTTTTGCATAGGGGAAGCGTTCACGTGCCAAATCAAATGTCTTTTTCTTGATTCGGCTTGCCAATCCGAGACGACGATATTCGGGATCAACGATGAGACCTGATGTGGCTACAAAGTCGCCATGACTCCAACTTTCAATGTAACTGAATCCGACTAACTTGTCACCATCAAGTGCCACTACTGCTTTTCCACCATTGATTTTTTCTGCTACATATTCGGGAGAGCGTTTGGCAATACCTGTGCCGCGTTGCAGAGCCGATTCGTATATCAATTGGCAAATACGTTCGGCATAAACTGCATGCGAGGCATTGGCATATTTTACTACAATATTGTTAGCATCCATAATGTGTTCGCTTAGTTTCGAAACAATCTTAATTACCTGAAAACTTGTACCTATCTTTTTATGTGGCTGCAAAATTACATAAAAAAGAAATACCCACAATGGTTTTTGCCAATTATTATTCGTTTTTTATACCAATTTATTTCCTCTTATGCTTTTTACATTCACAGACAATGCATAAACGCACCCCATCTTCTGTTTATTTATGCAATAATCATGCAAGTTATTTGTGTATTGATGAGATATAAAAAGCCTCCCGATATGGGAGGCTTTTTATATCTCGTAACACGTAAGTGATTACTTGGAGATGACAACTCGTTTTTCTTTGATACGAGCCTTCTTGCCGGTAAGAGCACGCAGATAGTACAATTTAGCGCGACGAACCTTACCAACCTTGTTCACTACGATGCTGTCGATAGCCGGTGAGTTGATGGGGAAGATACGCTCTACACCTACAGTACCGGACATCTTACGAACAGTAAAACGCTTGTTGTAGCCGTGTCCTGAAATCTTGATTACTACACCACGGTAGAGCTGTACACGCTCCTTGTTACCCTCGACAATACGATACGCTACGGTTACGGTGTCACCTGCCTTGAATGCGGGAACTTGACCCTCCTTACCGGTAGCAAATGCTTCTTCAGCAATTTTAATTAAATCCATTTCTTTTTAATTATTAATTGTTATATCGTCCCAACGCAACATATCAAGTTACTCTTCCTATGACAGCGATTGCGCGAAAGCGGCGACAAAGGTACTGCATTTTTACAATACAGCAAAATAAACATGATTTTTTTTGCGATTCCGGCCAGATCTATCGTGTTTTCAGTCCTTTTTGCTTTACAGGCATAGGGACTAAAACTCATAACCGAAACTGAAGTAGGCACCGAAGCGGTGGTGCATGTCGTTCCAATGTCCGTAGAGCGAAAAGGGGCCTACCGTAGTGTTGTAAATCAATCCGCCACCAAAGCCCCACACGCCATCTCCCTCAAGTGTACGGCTCAGATTGTTGCGGCTGTAAGCATAGTTGGCAATCCCCGATAGGTACAGGTCGGAGCTAAGTTGCTGCCGCAGTTCCACACGCAGCACGGCTAACTGGCGCTCAGTGAACTCGCACCCTGTGATTCCCACGAAGGGAATCTGTTGATGGGTATAACGCCCTGCGAGGTATCCACCTATATTATTGCCATAGACGAAGGGTACCGACTCGCCAAACAGCAGACGCATATAGGCTGCTGGCTGCACTACGGTGGTATTGCCCAAGGGAATGACGGCTGAGGCATTGCCCTGCAGTGCCCAGAAATTGCTTCCTTCGCGGCTCCGATTCTTTATGTTGTACACAACTTCCAACCCATAGGCATAGCCCGAAGTGGGCAGGTAGGCCGCATTGAAGAGGTTATTGCGAATCGAAGCGTAGAGCGCTACGTAAGAATCGTGGTTCTCGGTGTCGGTGTAGCTGCGTTCGGGCAGTTCCTCGCGGTAAAGGTCGTGCACGAGAAAATAATCGTAGCGGGCTCCGAGACGTAGGTCGTAGTTGCGCGAGAAGATATTTGAGAGATAGAGGTCGCTGCCGTAGTAGTGATAATTGAAGGCGTGGTTGCTCTTGTTGTAGAAGCGGTTGACATCGGAGAACCAGTATTTCAGCGTTGCGTTCACTTGGGGCCATTTGCGCCAAGCGTAGGCCGCATGTCCTTCTACCCAGGGGTTGATGCTCAGTCGGGTGGTGAGGTCAAGTTTGGGGCCTGTCAGCTTCAGGCGGTTGATGCCTATGCTGAACAGGGCTGCAGCCGCGTCTTCGGAGTCGATCCGCAACCCCAGTTCCACCTGATTGAGCGGATTGCTTGTCACCTGCATCTCCAGTGTGTAGGGACCCTCTCCCAGCAGGTGATACTGCACCGAAGAGAAGGTGCCGAGCCCATAGATGTGTTCCACTGCCTCGGTGAGCATGGTTTCATCAAAAGGGGCACCTTCCTTGATGCCATATTGAGCCAACAAGGTAAGCATATCATCGCGGTCGGTGCCAGAGATGATGATGCGTGACAACTGGCAGTTGCTCTTTAGTGCAGCCGGGTTCTTGCCATGGAGTTTCAGCTCATCTCCTCCCTGCGCAGATAGCCGGTCGCTCAATGCCTCCAACTGCGGCCTGCTCTGCTGTGCCGTGTGGTAGCCAATCTCTACCAGCTGGCTCAGGCGTGTGGTGTCGAACCCCATTACAGGAAAGTCGCCCACCTTGGGGGCGATGAGGATGTCGGTATCTTCAATGTTCTTTTGACGTAGCTCAGAACCCATCGTGCCTATGAGGCGTTCAAAGATACCCGTGAACGAATGCAGCTCGCTGGCAGTCGTAGTGCCCGTATTCAGATCCACCCCGATGACGATATCCGCTCCCATATCGCGGGCCACGTTGACGGGGTAGTTGTTCACCACCCCGCCATCGACCAGCACCATGTTATCCTTATATACGGGATAGAATACGCCTGGGATGGACATGCTGGCTCGCATGGATTCGGCGATGAAACCATGGTCGAGTACCACGGCATTGCCGGTGACCATGTCCGTAGCAACACAAGCGAAAGGTCGTGGCAGGCAGCGGTAGCTCACCGAGTCATGGTAAGCGATGGTAAGGGTGTTGAAGGTGTTGAGCAGGTTTTGTCCGTCGATGAGGCCTGGGCGTGCCAACACCTTGGGAAAGGTGCGCTCACTGCTACGGCGCACCCTGATGCCGGCATCGCGGTAACGGGTTGTGCCCTCCGTGCGCACATTGTTTGTGTAGGGTACGTTCACTTGGTAGCGTTGCTCGGCCATGCGTTGCGTGTAGGGCAGCATTGCGCGTGGCACATTGTTGCTCAGCAGCATCTTCCAGTCTTGTGCCATAAGCAGCGAATCCATCTCGTCGGCCGTGTAGCCTATGGCATACAGCGCCCCTATGATGGCTCCCATGCTCGTGCCCGCCACGTAGTCGATGGGTATCTGCATCTCCTCGATGAGGCGTATCACCCCCACATGTGCAGCCCCTCGGGCACCGCCACCACTCAGTACAAGAGCCACTTTGGGACGCTCTGCCACAGTTGTCTCTACCCGCTGCTGTGCATGGCACACTGACACCATGCACAGCCACATCAAAAGTATGATTAGTCGCACTCCATTCATCGTCGTATACACACATTGTCCACGGATAACAACGATGGTGTACTGAATGTTTTTCGCCTGCTCACACTTTTCTGCAAGCATCTGTCTGGATAAAAAAAATATCCGTGGGACGCATCCACGGATATATAAGCAATAGGCATATCAGTACTTACAGCACACTATACAGTACAAACAGCCAGTGGGCGACGATGGCCGCCGCGATGCCGCCGATGGTGTGAGCGATGATGGCCTTCGAGGTCAGCCGGCGGTAACCTAATGAGTCGAGCATGGCGGTATGGGTACTCAGGTAGCCGCTCCAGCACATGCCGATGGCGGTGAACACGGCAATAGCGTTGCCATCGACCCAACCCTCGGCGATGAAGTTAGGCACCAGCCCCAAGGCGGCCCCCACAGCGCCCAGCGCGGTGATGGGGAAGGCGATGAGGTGCGGGTCTTCGAATCCGAAGAGCCAGCGGAAAAGGAAGCCTATCTTCTCGCCCACCCAGGGCAGCAACTCGACACCCTGATAGGCCGCACCGGTATAGGTACCGTCGGCCGAGGGGCCGAAGGTGAGTATCATCACCAAGGTAGAGATGATGAGCACGCCGGGGATAATGGCAATGCCCACATCCACGCCCGTACGCCCACCATCGAGCAGTGAGTCCAGTATACGCTGGAACATGGGCTTACGGTAGCTCTTGTCCTCGGCCACCTCCACTATGGCCTCCTCGTAAGCATTCTCATCGAGGAAGTGGGGATAGGCTTTCAGAACGGCACGTTGCATCAGACGGGTCGATACGATGCACCCGACAAATGCCCCGGCAAGCCCGATAAGCGGCTCCATATAGTAGCCTTGTCCCACCATGAAGACGATGACGAGTAGACCCATACCGAAGGCAGTACCGAAGTTGGTGAGCGAGATGAACTGGTATTTCTTGAAGTAGGAACCGAAGCGCCTGTCCTGTGCCAAGGAGATGATGGCCGGATTGTCGGACAGGAAGGTGAGCACGGCACCGAGTGAGGCCACACCGGGCAGGTTGAAGAGCGGACGCATGAGCGGACGCAACAATTTTTCCAGGAGGCTCACCACGCCAAACTCCACAAACACCTTGCCTAACGCACCCGTCAGCACGCAGATGGCCATCAAGTAGAACACCGTATTGAGAAGCAGGTCGTGGGCGGTATTCATCACCGTATTGAGCATGTTGGGCGTGCCCATCTTATGTCCGAGGTAGCCGAACAGGGCGAATACGACAAGCAGGCAGATGATGCCCGAGGGGATGGCATCGTAGCAGCGACGCAGGATATTTCTCTTTTTCATGGTATGCGGGATGGAATCAGGATTTATAAGTTAACGTAAATAGCCGTTTTTTACATAATCTTTGCAAAGATACCTTTTATCCTTAAAAAATATTCTATTTTCGGCCATCTTTTTTTGTGCGTACCGTGAAGAATCGTTTTTTTTCTGTAAGTTTGCAATACCTATGACAAACACTTTATTGACATTCACAGAAATGAAAAGAATCTTACTCTCACTTTTAGCTATCGTAGCCTGCTATACGGCACTATGGGCACAGCTCCCGGTCGATGGCTATACTTATCGTCTGCAACATGTAGCCACGGGCAAGGTGATGACCAATGGGGACACGCCCACACACAATGCTGCACTGACCCTTGCCGATATCGATGAAGCCTCGGCAGGGCAGCAATGGACATTCCATCAAGTAGGTACTGCGCCAGGCGTATACCTCGTCTATAACCACACCTACGGGCAGGCAGCCGATATGGCACTCACCGCATCGGTGCCGGGCAAGCTGTTGCAGTGGGAACCTACGTGCAGCAGCAACCAGTGCTTCCTTGTGCAGCAAGTGACAGACCAACCTACATTGGTGCAACTTCTGTGCAATGCCGACCCTGCGTTGGTAATGGCAGCACAGACCGATGGCTCGCTCCTGATGAGTAAAGGTGCCGAGGGCGAAGCTACCCTCTTCAGCCTTGTCGGCACGGGACAACACTATGCGGCCAATATGCCCATCGAGGATTCTTACTATACACTCGCCCACCATGCCACGGGGCATGTGCTCAACACACGTGGGGCAACCGACAACAATGCACTCATCTATGCCGACCCGGCCGATGAGGTCGCTGCAGAGAGCTGCATCTGGCAGCTGCGACGTAGCACGAGCGAGGTCAACTGGTTCCAACTCTACAACCCTTACGTAGGCAAGGCTATGGACATGGCACTCGCCACCAATGCACGCCAGCCGCTGCTGTGGAATGCATCGTATACCAATGAGAACCAGCAGGTATATTTCAATCTGGTGGAGAGTGCGGAGGGGCTTTATCAACTCTCGTGTGTATACAAGTGGACAACCTACTATATGTGTGTCAACAGCACACAGGTGACGATGACCACCGATGCTACAGCTGCCTCTACCTTCACCCTCACACAGGTGATGCCGGAGAATCTGCCGCTCCCCGACTATTGGGAGGACGAGACCATCTTCGAGGAGAACAAGGAACCGGCCCATGCCACCTATATGCCTTATCCCGACACGGAAACGATGCGTGCCGACAATCGTTACCGGTACCCGTGGCTCGACCCGCAGGGAGCACGCTGCATGACACTCAACGGGGTATGGCATCTGCACTATGTGGAGAGTACCGCCCAACGTCCCGGCCAGCAGGACTTCTGGGCCGATGATGCCGACGTGTCGGGATGGGACACCATCCGCGTTCCCTCGTGCCTGGAGATGAAGGGTTATGGCGAACCCTACTACATCAATGTGGAGTATCCCTTTGTGGATAACCCGCCCTATATCAATATGGAGGGCGGACTTCCCGAGCCGGTAGCCTCATACCGCCGCACCTTCATCCTGCCCGAAGGGTGGGAGGGGATGCGCACCTTCCTTCACTTCGACGGTATCTACAGTGCCGCCTACGTATGGGTCAACGGACACTATGTAGGCTATACGCAGGGTGCAAACAACGATGCAGAGTTTGACCTCACCGGTGTGGTGCGCAAGGGCACCAACAATGTCTGCGTGCAGGTGTTCCGTTGGAGCGACGGCTCATACCTCGAGGGGCAGGACATGTGGCACATGAGCGGCATACACCGCGACGTATACCTTTACGCCACACCGCTCGTGCATGTGGCCGACCACTGCATCACCGCCACGCTCGATGCCGCACAGGGCTACAGGACGGGTAGCATGAACGTGCAGCTCACCCTTGACAACCGCGACTCTTTGTCCACCACCAAGCAGGTGGCTGTACGCCTTATCGCTCCTGACGGAAAACTCGTCAAGGAGCATATAGGGGATGTGACACTCACCGGCAAGGAGCCTGTCAAGACCACCGACATCACCATCTCCGGCCTTGCAGACCTTGCGCTATGGACAGCCGAGACTCCTGCCCTCTACACCGTGGAGGTGGCGCAGATGGATGCTGCCGGACACGAGGAGCATGTATTCTCCACCAAATATGGTTTCCGCCACATCGAAATAGCGGCAGACAAGCGCGTATACATCAATGGCGAGCGCGTGCTCTTCAAGGGAGCCAACTTGCAGGATACCCACCCCCTCACGGGGCGCACCGTAGATGTGGGCACCATGCTCAGGGATGTCGTCCTCTTCAAGCAGGCCAATATGAATACGTTGCGCACCAGCCACTATCCGCGGCAGGCCAAGATGTATGCCATGATGGACTTCTATGGCCTCTACTGCATGGACGAGGCCGATGTGGAGTGCCACAAGAACTGGGACGACCATAAGTGGACAGGCGGTATCACCGATAACCCCTCATGGCGTGCGCAATACGTCGACCGTACCGTACGCATGGTGAAGGCACACCGCAATTTCCCTTCCATTATCTTCTGGAGCCTCGGCAACGAGAGCAACGGAGGCAGTAACTTCAACCATACCTACGATGCCGTGCGCGCCCTCGATGACCGCATCATCCATTACGAGGGAGCCACACGGGCAGGAACACCACCAACGGATCTCTGGAGTGTGATGTACCCCAATATCACCGAATGTAAGCGCGAGGCCAATGACAACAGCCGCCAGCAACCCTACTTCATGTGCGAGTATGCCCATGCCATGGGCAATGCCGTGGGCAACCTCAAGGAGTATTGGGATATCATCGAGAACAGCAAGTATGGTATCGGTGGATGCATCTGGGATTGGTGCGACCAGTCAATCTACGATGCCGAGGATATCAAGCATGGCACACTCACCGTTACCGAAGTGGAGGGAGAGCCCGCTGCACACCCTGCAGGGCTCAACAAATACCGCACGGGATACGACTACCCCGGCCCTCACCAGGGCAACTTCGTGAACAATGGCCTCGTCACGGCCGAGCGTGCATGGAGCCCCGAGCTCACCGAGGTGAAGAAGGTGTACCAGTACATCAAGCTCACCGGCTTTGACAAGGCAAGCAAGGTGCTCACCGTGAAGAACGACTACGACTTCATCGCCCTCGACCGTTTCGAACTACGCTACACCCTCCTTCTCGACGGCCATGTGAAGCAGGCGGGCACCGTAGCCCTCCCTGCCACCGCACCGGGAGCTACCGCATCGGTAGCCATCCCCTACACCGGCATGGAGGATGCTGGCGAGCAGTGTCTCAACATCGAGGTATGCCTACGCGAGGCGACCTCATGGGCACCGCAGGGCTATCCCATCGCCACGGAGCAATATGTGCTGGTAGAGCGTTCCGAAGGATTTGCTGCTATGGCTGAGGGTGAGGGAGGCCTTTCCCTAAGCCGCGAAGGCACCGACTACGTCATCGCTACAGCCGACGACACGGGCGTACGCTTCAACGGTACGGGCGACCTGCTCTCGTGGAAATACCGGGGCAGGGAATACCTCCTTGCAGGCCCCGAGTACAGCAACTACCGCTGGGTGGAGAACGACGGCCCTAACGAGAACTACAACCACTATGCGCCTGATGCCGGCATCACCTCTAAGAGCATCTCCAATGTTACTGTTGCCGAGGATGGCCATACTGCTACAGCCACCGTCAAGGGCAAGGGGCGCAACTGCAGCTATACCTTCACCTATACCATCTACAGCAATGGCGTGGTACAGCTCGATGCCGCATACACCTCAAATGTCAAGAACCTCCGCCGCATAGGTCTCGATATACGCTTCGTAGACGACTATGAACAGGTGGAGTATTATGCCCGTGGCCCGTGGGAGAACTATGTGGATCGCCACGGCGGTTCGCCTCTCGGACGTTACCACACCACCGTGGCCGATATGTATGAGCCTTATCCCAAGCCACAGAGCATGGGCAATCGCGAGGCATTGCGTGACCTTACCCTCTACACCACCGATGGCGACAAGCGCGAGGGTATACGCATTGAGACCGTAGGGCAGGTGGCCTTCTCCGTACTGCACTACGATGATGTGACCCTCAAGAATGCCGCACATACGTGGAACCTCGTGCGCCCCGGTGGCGTGTATGCCCATTTCGACTATATGCAACTCGGTATCGGTAACGGCAGTTGCGGCAACGGCACAGGCACCCTGCCGGCCTACCAACTTCCCGCCTCGGGCACCTACAAGCACTCGTTGCGCTTCATCCCGCTACAGGTGTATGAGGGCGCAGACATCGACAGCCCGCAGCTATCGCCCGTCAGCATAGCCTACGATGCCGCCACCAAGCAGGTCATCTGCACAGGCTCCTTCGGGGATGGCGCTACTGCCACGCTCTACGACATGGGTAGCCTGCCGTTGGCCACAGCCACCAGCACGGACAACCGTATGGCATTGCCTGCCGTAGGCCTTCCCCACGGCTCGTATCTCGTGGTCATCGATAGTGGACACGACAGATACACTTGCAAGATAGTGCTGTAGCCTCGAATATGGCACGCGGATGACGCAGATTTTCATTGATTTAATTATCAAGCGCTCATCATAAAGCCGAAGCTTGAGAGTGGGCAGAGCCCTTGTGCGTGGCCGCGTTTTTCAGATAGATAAGGAAAGGCCAGGATAGAAGCGGCCTCCTTCAAGCCTAATATGTATGTAATCTCGACAAACAATTGCAAAGTATTGTCATATCTGTAAATAATCAGTCAAAGATTTTGTCAAATAAGTCAAAGTCCTTACTTTTGTCAAACGAATTATGGTTATTAACAACAAAAACGATTTGTTATGAAGAAGCATAACTTTAATGCAGGACCATCTATCCTGCCACGCGAAGTGATTGAGCAGACGGCTCAGGCTGTATTGGACTTCAATGGCTCAGGTCTTTCCATCTTGGAAATCAGCCATCGACATAAGGATTTTCAGGCTGTGATAGACGAGGCTGTAGCACTCTTCAAGGAGGTTCTGAATATCCCCGAGGGATACTCGGTGCTCTTCCTCGGTGGTGGTGCCAGCATGCAGTTCTGTATGGTTCCTTACAACTTCCTGGGGAAGAAGGCTGCCTACATCAATACCGGTGTATGGGCGAAGAAGGCTATCAAGGAGGCAAAGAACTTTGGCGAAGTGGTAGAGGTGGCTTCATCGGCCGACACTACCTATAATTATATCCCGAAGGGTTACACCGTACCCGACGATGTGGACTACTTCCACTACACCTCCAACAATACAATCTATGGAACGGAGACCCGTATCGACCCCGAGGTGAACGTGCCGCTGATTGCTGACATGTCATCGGACATCTTCTCACGCCCCATCGACTTCAGCAAGTATATCTGCGTGTATGGTGGTGCGCAGAAGAATCTGGCTCCCTCAGGTGTGACCTTCGCTATCGTACGCAATGATGCGCTGAACAAGATGGAGCGCACTATTCCCACCATGCTTAACTATCAGACTCACGTGGATGGCGGCTCAATGTTCAACACACCTCCCGTGTTGCCCATCTACTCGGCTATGCTCACCCTGCGCTGGATCAAGGCCAACGGTGGAGTAGAGGAGATGGCTCGCCGTGCCAAGGAGCGTGCCGACCTGCTGTATGGTGAGATCGACCGCAACAAGCTGTTCCGTGGAACCTGTGCCGTAGAGGATCGCTCATATATGAACATCTGCTTCGTACTCAAAGATGAGTACAAGCATCTTGAGCCCGAGTTTATGGCATTTGCCCAGGAACGTGGCATGGTGGGTATCAAGGGACACCGCTCTGTAGGTGGTTTCCGTGCATCGTGCTACAATGCTATGCCGCTCGAAAGCGTACAGGCACTGGTAGATTGCATGAAGGAGTTTGAGAAATTACACTAAATTATAATTCTGAATCCTGAATTTTGAATTCTTCACCATCATTTGGTCGTTTTGAATGGGGGTACATGATAATTCAGAATTCAGGATTCAAAAATAAGAATTCTTGTCGTGAAAGTTTTAGTAGCAACAGACAAACCATTTGCCAAAGTAGCGGTAGATGGTATCCGTGAAGTGATTGAAGGTGCAGGGTTCGAACTGGCCCTGTTGGAGAAATATGGTGATAAGGCTAATCTGCTGGCTGCCGTGGCCGATACTGATGCCATCATCATCCGTAGCGATGTGATTGATGCCGAGGTGCTCGATGCTGCCAAGCAACTGAAGATTGTGGTTCGCGCCGGGGCTGGCTACGACAACGTAGACCTCGCTGCTGCAACGGTTCATGGCGTGTGTGTGATGAACACACCCGGACAGAACTCCAATGCTGTGGCCGAGCTGGCTCTTGGCATGATGGTATATGCCGTGCGCAACCTCTACAATGGTACCTCGGGCGGAGAACTCAAGGGTAAGAAACTCGGTATTCACGCCTACGGCAATGTGGGGCGCAACGTGGCTCGTATCGCCAAGGGATTCGGCATGGACATCTATGCCTACGATGCCTATTGCCCCGATGAGACGATGACCGCTGATGATGTCACTCCCGTAGCTTCAGCCAAGGAACTGTATGAGCAGTGCCAGATCGTGTCGCTCCATATCCCCGCTACTCCCGAGACTAAAGAGTCTATCAACTACGCCCTGCTGAAAGACATGCCCAAGGGTGCCGTGTTGGTGAACACAGCCCGCAAGGAGGTCATCAACGAAGCCGAGCTCATCCAGCTCATGGAAGAGCGTACCGACTTCAAGTACATGACAGACATCATGCCCGCTGCCAACAGCAAGTTCCTCGAACTCTTCCCCGAGCGATACTTCTCTACTCCCAAGAAGATGGGTGCGCAGACCGCCGAGGCCAACATCAATGCCGGCATCGCTGCAGCTCACCAGATTGTAGGGTTCTTGAAAGAGGGATGTGAAAGATTCCGCGTAAACGTGTAATCTTCTAATTCTGAATTCATATCGTATATAACTCAGAATTCATATCATGGCTATAATCAAACCATTCAAGGGCATACGCCCCCCAAAGGCTCTTGTTGAGAAGGTACAGAGCCGCCCATACGATGTGCTTAACTCTGACGAGGCACGTGCGGAGGCCGAAGGCAATGAGATGTCGCTCTATCATATCATCAAACCCGAGATTGATTTTCCAGTAGGCACCGACGAGCACGACCCACGTGTATATGAGAAGGCCGCCGAGAACTTTGCCCTCTTCCAGGAGAAAGGCTGGCTCGTGCAGGACGAGAAGGAACAGTACTACGTATATGCACAGACGATGAACGGCAAGACCCAATACGGTCTCGTGGTGTGTGCCTACGTTGATGACTACCTCAACGGTGTCATCAAGAAGCACGAGCTCACCCGTGCCGACAAGGAGGAGGACCGCATGAAGCACGTGCGCGTGAACAATGCCAACATCGAGCCCGTCTTCTTTGCTTACCCCGACAACGCGGAGCTTGACGCACTCGTGGCCCGCTACACAGCCCAGGCTCCCGAGTACGACTATGTGGCTCAGGGTGACGGTTTCCGCCACCAGCTATGGGTCATCGACAACGAGGCCGACATGGCCGCCATCACCGCAGCATTTGCCCAGATGCCTGCTCTCTACATCGCCGATGGCCATCACCGCTCGGCTGCAGCAGCTCTCGTAGGTGCCGAGAAGGCACGCCAGAACCCTAACCATCGCGGCGATGAGGAGTACAACTACTTCATGGCTGTATGCTTCCCTGCCGGACAGCTCACCATCATCGACTACAACCGCGTGGTGAAAGACCTCAACGGCCTCACCCCCGAGGAGCTGCTCGCCAAGCTCAGCGACAACTTCATTGTAGAGCCTAAGGGCACGGAGATATATAAACCCGTAGCGCTTCATAACTTTTCCCTCTACGTCGACGGCCAGTGGTATAGCCTTACCGCCAAGGAAGGCACATACGACGACAACGACCCCATCGGTGTGCTCGACGTGACCATCTCGTCAAATCTCATCCTGCACGATATCCTCGGCCTTGGCGACCTGCGCAAGGACAAGCGCATCGACTTCGTGGGTGGTATCCGTGGCCTCGGCGAGCTGAAACGCCGTGTCGACAGTGGAGAGATGAAGATGGCCTTGGCCCTATATCCCGTATCGATGAAGCAGCTGATGGATATTGCCGACACGGGCAACATCATGCCGCCCAAGACCACGTGGTTTGAACCCAAATTGCGCTCAGGCCTGGTGATACATAAGCTTATGTAAATCAAGCGTGTGGTTACTCACAAATAGAATAGGAGGGTGTGTCAAAACGATGGTGCTGAAAAAGTCCCTTCACTCTCTTTACTATAATTGGGAGGTTGAGATTCACTACTCAACCTCCCAATTTAATTTATAGAGATTTGTATATCTTCTTCTTTTTCTGTAAATTTACTACAAATAAGAAGGATCTGCTGAACATTCAATCACAGTTGCAATTTAGTGCCCATCGTTCACTTTATGACATATTGATACCAGCAGACAGCAAGTTTCGTCAGTTGAATGAACTGATAGATTTCTCTCTAATCAGGAATCAATCATGAGCTTTACACGAGACTTCCCAGGGTACCGGTTTCCGAAGAATCAAACATGATGGTTGGATATGCCCAGTCTCTGCTCACAACCAGAACTGATATGGGCATTGGTATTAGTGCAGGTATTCAAGAAAAGATGAATTACCTTCAAGAAGTACTTGATGACATGGCTGTCCGTGCTATGGTGTGCAAGGATACTGATGTCCGTTATGGGCATAAGTCAACCAACAAACCGTTTACTGGTTATAAAATACATATATCAGAAACAGAGGACGGTTTCATAACAGCTGCAATCGTAACTTCCGGAGAGAAGGGGGACGGTGCAATCTTGCCCTTGCTGATAGAAAAGACGGAAGAGAATGGACTGGATGACATTGAGGAGGTTATAGCTGATACGGCCTATTGTACAAAAGAAAACATAGAGACATGTGACACTAAGGACATAAAACTCGTAGCCCCCTTACACCCTTCGATCAATGGATTTAGAGATGAAAACGACGGTTTCATTTATAATAAGGATGCACAGAGCGTAACATGCCCAGCTGGCGAGTTGGCTGTAAAGAAGAGTTTCAAGAAGGCAAATCCTAAAAAGAAGAACAATGCCCACTATGACTATTATTTTGATGTAAACAGTGCCCGCTGAAAGACGGATGCTATAAAGAAGGGGCGAAACACAAAACATATTCTATCCGGATTCCCTCGGAAGAGCATCAGAGGCAAAAGGAATTTCAAACGACCCAGAATTTAAACGGGATATAAGGATACGAAACAGAATTGAAGGAAAGAATTCGGAACTCAAAAATAGGCATGCATGAGGACAACCATATCTTTTGGATTAAACAGCATGGAAATACAAACTGCTGTTGCCTTATTTTATGTAAACCTCAAACGAATTATGAAGCTAATGTCATAACCAGAGGATTTAAGGAATCGTTTCTGTAACCAGAAGGTGTAAATAAACAATAAAAACAGGAAGGGATATTCCAATTATTGGAAATCTTTCTTCCTGTTTTTATTTTGTAAAAAGGTTAGTGGCTAAATGACTACTTTTTTTAGCACCATAAAAACGACACACCCCCTTCTTATAGAAGTCTTATCCTATTCTTTACTTGTTGCTCTAAAGAGGGAAAAGAAGACCTGAGAGTCTGAATCTGTTAGCGTGTTAGCGTCTAAAGAACTTCTTTCCACCAGTGATAAATACTCCCTGTGTGCCACCATTTGCGGCCAGACGGCCATCAATGGTGTACACCTTGCCACCCTTCTCAAGGGTGGTCAAGGTATGAATGTGTGAAGATTCAACGGTGTAGTCAATCACTACGGTGCTTCCCTTGGCGCAGGGGATAGTGGCAATGCCATGCTCATCGAGGTTAACGCCCACCTCGGTACCGTCGACGGTAATCTTGGCCTTGGCGATGTCCATGGCACCACGCTTGCAACGTACACGGAGTTCGGCACCTGCATTGCTGATGATCGTAACCTTCTGGCACTTACCCTCGCTCCAGTTGAAGTCTACGGTAAAGTTACCCATGGCCTTCATGCCGGTCACCTTGCCGGTCTTTTCCCAAACTGCGGGCAGGGCAGGAAGCACGTTGATGTAGCCATGTGCACTCTGCATGAGCATCTCGGCAATACCGGAGCATACACCGAAGTTACCGTCAATCTGGAACGGAGCGTGCGAGTCGAACAGGTTGTAGTAGATACCGCCTGCACCGGCATTGGTGCCATACGAAGTAGAGTGTTTCAGTGCATTCTTGATGATGATGTGGGCGTGGTCGCCATCCTGAGCACGTGCCCAGAGGTTCACCTTCCAACCCATTGACCAGCCGGTAGCGGCATCGCCACGGAGCTTGAGTGAGTTCACGGCAGGCGTGAAGTACTCGCTCTCGGGAGTAATCTGGTCCATGGGGAAGAGAGCCATCATGTGCGACATGTGGCGGTGACCGCGGTCGTTGGAGATATCAAACGGCGAATACTTCCACTCGCGGAGCAGCTTCTCGCCCTTCTTGACACCGTTATAGGTGGCACCCCAAGAGCCGGTATAGGTCTCGGTATGCAAGCCTTGGTCGGTCTTTTCGAGGTAAAGGTCAAGCTTGGCAATGTCCTCATCGGTGAGGTTCACGGCCTCCTTGCCACCGAGGATGTCGATGGCCTCCTTGATATTGGTAAAGAGGTAGTAGATCATCTGCTGAGCATGGGCAGTACCGTCTTCGGTCTGGTTGTCGTGCTGCTCGGCACTGAACTCATTAGGAGCAACAAAGGTGCCGTCGGGCTCAAACTTGTAGGCCGGTGAGTAGTTTCTGACTCTCTCCTGTTCGTCTTTGGTGTTATCGAAACCACGATCCTCGATGAGACGGTGGAACCAGAACTCGGCAGCACTCCACATCACGGGGAAGGCCTCTTTGAGGAACTCCTTATCCTGCGTGTAGCGCCAGTGTGTCCATAGGTGGCTGGTATACCATACATTGGCCACGAGATAGTTGTCACCCCAGGTACTCATGCTGTTGTAGAGCGATGATTCGGTGAGCACGCTCCAGCCATGGCCATTGTTGTATTCCTTGCCGACCTCTTTCCAACCTGCGCTCTGTGCACCACGGATGATGAAGTTCACGTAAGGTTTGTGCAAGTCACTGAGGTTGGTAATCTCGGTGGGCCAGTAGTTCATCTGGATATTGATGTTGGTGTGGATATCAGAGTTCCAGGGTGAGTCGGTGCCACGATCGTTCCAGATACCCTGCAGGTTGTTGGGTGCTGCTATAGGCTTGCGGTTCGAGCTGATAGCCAAGTAACGTCCGTAGTGGAAGTAGAGCTGTTCAAGGAACAGGTGGTCGTTTGCCTTGCTGTCAGCATTACTATTATTAGGGAAATAGTTGTCAATCAAAGTTTTGGTATCTACAGTCGGAGTTGCCAGTCCGAGATCAAAGGTCATGCGCTTGGTAATGGCAGTGAAGTCGGCTACGTGGTCGGCCTCCACAGCATCGAACCCCTTGGCTGCTGCAGCCTCAATCTCGCCCTTCACGCCAGCGTCCACATCAGCAACAGTCTCGTTGGTGAAGTAGTTGTCGAGCACCTTCATGTCGCCGTTGAAGTTGGTGCCGCCCTTGAGATAGAAGGTCACTTCGGTGGCACCTGTCACGCGGATACCGGCCTTGGTAGTGGTCACGGTAGCGTTCTCGTCGGCTACCACGTGCAGACGAGCCGCATACTTCACGGTCATGGCACCTGAGAACGATGCGGTACCGTCTTCATAGGTCACTGCGCCGGCGTTGATGCCGCTGCCCGGTTCGAGGGTAAAGAGGAGGTCGAGCTTGTCGTCACCCTCGCTCTTGTACTGTCCGGCAATCACCTGATCGGGTGCCGAGCTGAGGTACCTGCGCACCTGCTTGGTGCCGTTAGCGTTCTTGAACTCCACACCGGCAATACCCTCTTCAATATCAAGGTAGCGCACGTAGTCGGTCACGCCCTCCGTATAGATGCTGGCATCGTTATTGGCAATGATGAGCGAGCCGAAGTTCATGAAGGTACGGTTACCGCCAGCAGCACCTACCACATTGGCAGGACCGCTCCAGAGAGTCTTCTCGTTGAACTGCAGTTCCTCGTGAGCCACACCACCGAATACCATACAGCCGAGTTCACCGTTACCGAGAGGCAATGCATATTCCATCCAAGGGTAGCTCACACCGGCTGCCTCAGCTGAGGTGGTGTACCACAGGGTATTGGGGTTCTTGGGATTGTAAGTCTCGATACCGGCAATCTCAGAAATCTCGTGGATGTACTCATCGGGATAGAGTGTACGGTCGGCCTCGGTGAGGAAGAACTGGCTGCCAACATCATTGTTTGTTGCAGCACTGCTGTTCCAAAGGGCGAGATAGTCGCCACGCTTGTTCCAGTAGTTGCTGCCGGAGCCTGCAAGCTTGATGTACGAAGCCTTACCGTCAAATTTGATGGAACCATCGAAAGTGGTTGTGTATGACTCCGTGGCAGGGTCGACCATCGAAGCACGTGCTCCACCCTCGCTTCCTGTCATTCCCAATACTTTTGACAGGCCGGTAGAGTAGTTATATACTGCATACGTGCCATTGCTCTGCTTCACAAAAGCCCAGATGCCCTTGTTGTCCTTCGGCAGGTTAGTGTTGGTGAGCAGCAGATTGCCACCGTTTACATATCCTTCAGCCAGACTCACATAGCCGCCATGGCCACCACGGATGGTGTAGAACTTGGTAGCATTGTCCATGTAGCTCACATAGATGGTAGTGCCGTCGATGCTCACTACAGCAAACTTGCCTTCGATATCCGAAACAGCCAAGTCGTCCTTCTTCACCCGATTGGTTGTCTCGAAGGTGCCGCCATGCTTATACTCCTTGCCATCATAGGTTACGGTTGCCTCCTCGGCACCCAATACCGCCACGGTATAGGTTTGCGGACCCGTCACCACTTCGGTAATCATGTAACAGTTGCCGGGATCGGTCGTTGTCCAGCCATTTACAACGATACCCGCATCCATCTGGCCACTCTCTTGTGAATTCATGCCGTTGCCGCCGATGAGCAGCTTCCACGGATAACTGCCACTGACCTTCTCCAGTGTCAGTGCCGATGAGGCCGATGCGGTGTAGCTGCCGTCGGCACTCACGTATTTCTCAGCCCCCATGCTGTAGAGGTAGTAGTTGCCGCTCTTCTTTTCGATACGGAATTGCTGGTTGGGGTCTTCAGCATTCTGCGATACTGCGCCTACCGACTTGCCGGTGCTCGAACATATCTGGCCAGGCAAAGCTGGGCTGTAAAGCAGGAATGCACGCGCACTGTTCAAGGTGTACACCTTGTCGTTACTCAATTGCGACAGGTCAGTCACTGTCTGTGCCTGCACAGTGAAAATCATGCACAGGAAAGCAACAAGGATAAATGAAATTTTTCTCATGATACAATGGTTTTTTAATATATATTTTTTATTCAATCTATTCAATCACGGTTTTCTTGCCACCCACGATATAAATCCCCTTCTCGGTAGGTTCGGTGAGCTAAGGCTACTTTCTTAAGATTGTGTGACCATGCGTTTGATTTGTTCATATACATGCGTGTTTTCCATTCTCGGTACAAAAATAATATAAATTCTTAAGTTTCGCAAGTAAGAAACAGAGAGATAAAAGGGAGCAGCTACAAAACCGTATGTCAAGCATAAAGAAACGTCACGGCGGATATACCGAGCCTCACACTATGATTTATGTATCACACAGCACACAGATGAATTATGTCTCACACCGCAGACCTACGCAGAAGTGCACTTGCTTCGCTCGTGCATGTCGCTGCACCGAGTGCATACATCCCGGAGGTAGCTGCGAGCGAAGCAATGCAGCCCCATTCTGCGTAAGTCTGCGGTGCGTGAGACTAAAATTGTTTACGTGAGACCAAGAGAGCACTCGGCGAAAACGCCGACAAGCGCGAGCGAAGCGAAAATCGGCTGAGGGTGTGACATAAGTCTTTGGATGAAAGAAAGAAATCAACATGCAAAGATATAGCATTTCTCTATATCCACCAACGGGTGTCCGGCCAATACCGTCTGTCCGCGGACATCTCACAGGCACTGTTTTTACCTCGCAAAGGAGGTGATTTTTGTTTCATCGCGATGAAACAAAATTTTTATCGCGTAGAAACAAAATTTTCTTCGTGAGGGAGTGTTTTTGCTTCAATGGCTGTTTGTCCGGCATTACGTCACAGGTGCGCCCGCCCGTTGCCACAGGTGCAACACAGCATTGGAGCAGGTGCCCGAAAAGGTCGCCCGAGGTGTCAGCCTCAACTTGCGACAAGCTGAAGCGTAAGCCCCCTGCCAAATGAAAGGAGGGAAGCCAGCCGGCTTCCCTCCTTCTCTTTCTTATGTTTTTGCTGATTGATTACTTCGCTACAGCTTCGAGCTTCTTCATGATAGAGAAGATGAAGATGAATGATACGAGACATACGCCAATCATTACAGCCCAGAGCACCCAAAGGGGGATGTTCTTGTCCCACAAGGTGGGGCCGATAACGGTGAGGTAGTTACCGATGGCAGTAGCCGCAAACCAGCCACCCATCATGAGGCCCTTGTACTTGGGAGGTGCCACCTTGGTCACGAATGAGATACCCATGGGTGAGAGCAGCAGCTCGCCGAAGGTGAGCACGAGGTAGGTAGAGATGAGCCAGTTGGGCGACACGAGGTTAGCCTCAGCACCGGCACTCAAGGCAGTGGGGTTGGGCTGACCGATAGAAGCAACGGCCATGATCACGAAACCGAGAGCGGCAATGAGCATACCGAGACCGATCTTACGGGGAGCAGAGGGCTCCTTGCCCCTCTTGGCCAAAGCACCAAACACGGCCATCGAAACGGGTGTCAGGGCTACCACGAAGAAGGGGTTAAACTGCTGGAAGATCTGAGGCAGGATAGGTGTAGACTCGGGAAGGCCAATGTACTGATATACGAGGAACGCCAAGCAGACGATGGCAATAGCTCCTGGTACAATCTTGTTCTTGTTCTGGAACACACCAAACAAAGCGTATACAGCGATAGCGGCTACAGCAAGGTTCCATACGCTGATACCGAGGCTCATGAAGCCGGTAGCGAAGGGCTGCGTGTAGTCACGTGCGAAGAAGGTCAGTGTAGCACCGTTCTGATGGAAGGCCATCCAGAAGAAGAGCACAACGATGTATACGAGCACGAGGGCCACAAGGCGATCCTTGGTCTGCTTCGGTGTCAGCTCCTCTACAGCCATATCGCCGGTCTTGGGCTGAGTCTTGGCATTGTAGTCGGCATGCTTGAATGTGCCACGGAAACCGTAGTAGATAGCGATAGAAGCCACAAGCGAGATGCAAGCTACTGCGAAACCATAGTGATAGGCCTGTGACAACTGGTCGAGGTAAGTCTGGCAGAATTCAGGCATAGGGCCTACATAACCCTGCTCAGCCTGCAGACGACCAAGGGCAATAAGATTATCAGAAGTAATAGTGCCATCGAGGAACTGGTGAGCCAGTTCAGGAATACGGGCATGGTAGCTCAGGTTGGCCTTACCGAGGATCCAGTTGGTAACGGCGGTAGCAGCGGTAGGAGCAAACATGGCACCGATGTTGATGGCCATATAGAAAAGTGAGAAACCAGAGTCACGGCGTGTTGAGAACTTGGCCTCATCGTAAAGGTTACCTACCATCACCTGGAGGTTACCCTTGAACAGACCGGTACCCAAAGCAATCAGCGCGAGAGCACCGATCATCATTGTCAGACCCATTGTGTCGGCTCCGGTAGGGATAGCCAGCAGTGCATAGCCGAGGAACATGATGAAAATACCGATGGTAACCATCTTGCCGTAGCCAAACTTGTCGGCGAGGATACCGCCTACCATAGGCAAGAAATATACACCTGCCAAGAAAATAGAATAAAACTGTCCGGCCTCAGCAGCTGAGAAACCGAACTTCGCTTGCAGGAAGAGAGTAAAGATTGCAAGCATCGTGTAGTAGCCGAAGCGCTCACCTGTGTTCGCCAGGGCTAATGCATAAAGTCCTTTTGGTTGTCCTTCAAACATAATTGCGTTATTAGTTAATGATTATTAATTGTCTAAGTGACGTGTAAAAAATAACCTGCATCATTTTAATAAGCACCTTGCTCATGTAACAACATTATTATCAGCTGTCTTTTTAGCGTTTTTCTCTTTGCTTATCAGTCACATAGCTCGCTATGCTCCTTCTTCGCAAAAAGAAAACCATCCAAAAATACAAGCTGAAACTGAAGCAGCTTATTATTTACACGTCACTAAAATCGGACAAAGATAATCATTATAGCGCAATCATCCAAAAATTTCAAGAGCTTTGAAGCATTTTTGCATCTTGTCCAACGCATAGTCTACCTGTTCCTTAGTATGGGTAGCCATAAGGGAGAAGCGGATAAGGGTATCGTTGGGTGCACAGGCGGGTGGCACTACGGGGTTGACAAAGATGCCCTCGTCAAAGAGCATGCGGGTGACGAGGAAGGTCTTCTCCATATCGCGGACGTAGAGCGGTATGATGGGAGTTTCGGTAGCACCAATCTCGAATCCCAACGTGCGGAAGCCGTCAAGGGCGTAACGGGTGACCTCCCACAGGTGACCGATGCGCTCGGGTTCCTCCTGCATGATATGGAGCGACTCCAAGGCTGCAGCCGTAGCTGCCGGGGTGAGCGAAGCGCTGAAGATGTAGGAGCGCGAGTTGTGGCGCAGGTAATTGATCGTGTCGCGGTCAGAGGCAATGAAACCGCCGATGGAGGCAAACGACTTGCTGAAGGTGCCCATCAGGAGGTCTACCTCGCCGGCCACACCGAAGTGATGGCAGGTGCCGCGGCCACCGATGCCCAGGACACCGAACCCGTGAGCCTCGTCGACCATGATATTGGCATTGTACTTACGTGCCAGGCGCACGATTTCGGGCAGTGGGGCTATGTCGCCTTCCATAGAGAACACACCGTCAGTGACGATGAGCTTGATGGCATCGGGACGGCACCGTGCGAGTTCACGTTCGAGCGAAACCATATCTCCATGCCGATATTTGCGTGGGGTGGAGAATGAGAGACGCCGGCCCTCCACGATGGAGGCATGGTCGAGTTCGTCACAGATGACATAGTCGTCCTTACCTGTCACGCACGACACCACTCCGAGATTCACCTGAAACCCCGTGGAGTATACCATGGCATCCTCCTTCCCTACCCACTGGGCCAGTTCGTGCTCCAGTTGCAGGTGCAGGTCGATGGTGCCATTGAGAAAGCGCGAGCCGGCACACCCCGTGCCATACCGGCGGGTAGCCTCCGCTGCGGCTGCTATCACCCGGGGGTGGTTGGTGAGTCCGAGATAAGAGTTGGAGCCGAACATCAACACACGCCGGCCATTCATCATCACCTCGGTATCTTGCTCGCTCTCTATACAGCGGAAATAGGGATATACACCTTTGGCCTTAATCTGCTGTGGCAGGTCATAGCGGGCCATACGTTTACGTAAGAGATTCATCCTTATATATCGTTACAATTTTTAACTCAACGGTGGTTGGTGGGACGTGGAGTATAACAACAAAGATGCCCGGTTTGTTGCGCCCCACTTTGCCTTGGCAAAAAAAATGGTGCCGCAAAGCTATGCGGCACCATTTTCAGCTAAGTTTATCAAGTCTTACTTGATATACATTTTCTTTCCGTTTACGATATAGAGACCCTTCTCGAGGTTCTTCACGCCATTGGCTGTAGTCTTGATAGACTTACCGTCTACAGAGTATACTGTAATGGCAGTGTTACCCTTCTCGAGGTTCACGATACCGGTTGAAGGATCAGCAGTAGATGCGATATTGAAGTTGAAGAGACGAGCGTTGTCCATTACAACCCAGTTAGCATCGGTAGCCTCTACCTTCATACCTACCTTCAAGGTCTCACCCTCAGCAATAGAAGCAGTAACCATTACCAACTCGGCACCGATGGCCTGGTTAGTAGCATCACGGTCAGTATTGATGGTGTGAACCTCGATTGCATTGTTATTAGCGTATACAGATACACCTGTTACCTCGTAATCGTCAGCCTGAGCCTGATTACATGCAACGACATAAGCCATGAATGTATAGGTACCTGCGGGCAGACCGGAGATTTCCTGATAGAAGTCAAGGTCGGCAAGTGCACCACTATTAGAAGGAGTCCACTTCTCCACGAAGCCATCGTTTACGTTGGTCCACTTGTTGTGGCTACCGGTAGCCATGTCACCGGTCCATCCGTTAACACCGTCAGAGAAGTCACCGTTTACAAGACCCTCCACCTCATTGGCAGCGAGGTAAGCAACCTTAGCCTCTTGCAACTCAGTGAGCATATCTGCAGTAGCGGTAGCATCGGCATAGAGAATCTCGGCGAGCTCAACCACCTCGGCGAGGTCGTCATAAGCGTTAGCCGTCTCCACCATTACCACCTTGCAGTCAGCAACAGCCTTAAGGATAGCCTCGTAGTCAGCGATAGATGCATTGGCAGCAGCAATAGCCTCCTGCAATGCAGCCTGAGCGCTCTCTACCTCAGCAGCGGTAGCTTCCTTGGCAGCAGCCACAGCAGCCTCAAGAGCAGCCTTCACATCCTTGTTGTATACGCCTTCGATAGCCTCGGCCTGCTCAATCAATGCACTGAGCACCTCAGTAGAGAAGCGAGGATCATCGGCACTGGCAATATTCCAGATATAGAGAGCATCACCCAAAGTAGGCTGACCGGAAGCAACAGCCAGAGTAGCGGGATCAACGTTCACGAAGCAGTTAGCACCCCAGCCTGTACCAGCAGAGTTGGTCAAGCGGATTGCATACTTACCCTCCTTATTCTTGTAGAATACCTGGCTTTCCCATACACGCTTCTTCTGTCCATTAGAGCCAGTGATAAGCTCAGTCTTGATGGCACCGGTACCATCATTATTAGCAGCGTTAGACATGTAGTATCCATTGCTTGCCATGAAACTTGCCTTGCTTGCGAACGGAGTCTCATCGGTCACGTTACCTGCAGAGAATGTCACTGTGGTGGGCACATTGGTCACTACCCAGTTGTTTGCACCTGCAGCATAGAGGAAGTGGTTCTTACCGGCAGCGTCGGTATAGAATACATAGCCTTCACCCTCAGGGATAGAGGCAAGCATACCTTCGCCGAGATAGTCTACATCGTTCTTCTCGCCGAGATAGGTCAGACGGAAGTTGTCGAACATCAACCAGTCGTTCTCCACGCCGGCAGTCTTCACAACACCAAGCTTGATGGTACCGTCAGTTACAGTCAATACCATAGAGTGCTCATACAGACCTGCAGCGAACGCGTGTACAGCCTGTGCCATATTATCAGGAGCCATACCGTAGTCACCAAATGCAACGCCCTCGTTCATCTTACCGGCCTCATCGATGATACTCATCACCTGTACGCTCTCATCATTAGCGAAGAAGTATGCGGGAATTACCTCTGTGCCATTCTTACGAGCCTCAGTAGCAGGACCTGCACCATGACCACCCATACGATAGAATCCCTGTACATCCACGCGGTATACACCATTCGGCACGTTCTTGATTTCCTGCGCAACCTCTACGGTAGCTACATTAAATACCTCACCAGCGTAACCTACGTGATCGTCACCACCAAAAGCAGGTGAACCGCTCCATGCAGTGTTCTCCTGGTCATTGCGGTTGAAGTTTGCACCACGAACGAGGAAGGTTGCATCTGCAGGATTTGCCACAGAGGCTCCGTCCAGCATCGCCTTGCGCTCCTCAGCAGTTACGAACTGCCAGTAGCAGGTAGAGTCAAGCTCTGTCACATTGGTTACGACTGACGTTGCATCGCTACCGATATAGGCAGCACCCACCTTCAAGGTGTATACGTCAACACCCACCTCCTTGATAGTTACGCTTGTAGCAGCACCATCAACGAAAGTACCTGTGAAGTAGTGCTGGTTATTACCATTGTCTACTGTACTTGAGAGTGTATAAGTCTCACCTGAGCCGGCAACAGTCCAGAGCAGACCTACAGGAAGATATGAAGCCTGTGTGCCCCAAGAGTTTGCACCACCGAGGAACGCCTTCTTTGCGGGGTTGTAGAGATAAGCCTGGAGGCCATCAGCTACAGTAGCGCCCGACCAGGGAGAGTCAACCTCTACGGGATCCATCTCGAACTGATAGGTGATGTTAGCCTTGGCTGTCTCATACTTGCGGTCATCGATCAAGCTCTCCACGAGGAACATGCCTTCGGGAACGATTACATTGACATTACCACTGGTAACGAGTGTGTCAGCGAGTGTTACAGTTACGCTATTGCCCTCGAATGCACACTGTGCAAGTGCAGCCTCAGCGAGTACACGACCCTTCACGTTGGTCACCTTGATAGACTCGGTGCAAGCCTCGTTGGCCGAAACAGCCGATTCGTAGGTCAGCGTGAAGCTGGTGAGTGCCTCGAGCATAGTACCGGCCACGGGAGAAACAGCCTGCTCATGGAGATTAGGAACGATGGTGTCGTCACCCTCGCAATAGATGCGGAAGTTATCAACCTTGAACCATTTGTCACCAGGATTAGCCACCTTAATCAACAGATCACCACCCTTGTGCTCGAAAAGAACCTCAACCAAATCATGTCCTTCAGTCTTCTCGTCAGCAAAGCGGTAAATGGTAGAAGCATCACCAAGAGTAACCTCAAGTTCAGCACCCCATTCAGAAGCCATCACTGCATGCAATGAGTAGGTACCTGCAGGAAGTCCCTTCACTACCTGAGAGATGTAAAGGCCTGAGCCACCCCATGTATTGAAGAGGTAGTTACCATCGCAACCCTCCATTGCATAGTCACCGGAATTCTTCTTCACACCGGTATCGATACCAGACTTCACTTCCCAACCAGTGAGGTCACCCGTCTCAAATGAAGGATTCTCAATCACAAATGAAACATTGAATACTGTATTCTCCTTAGCCTCTGCAAAGGGAACATAAGCCAAGTAAGCAGCCTGTAGGCCTGCAGTCAAAGCCTGCAAATCCCCAGCAGAAGTTACTGTATTCAATTTGTTAGGTCCATAAGCTACCAACGCCTTAGCCAATGCATCCTCAACAGTGGCATTGAGCGGAGTTGAATTTACAGTTGCATCTGTTGCCAGATCATAAATATGGGTATAAGCGCCATCGTACAACGCGCACAACTCATAGATATAAGCAGCTGTTTCCTCCACCTTAGCAGTCAATGCATCCAAGAAGGTGATGTCATCGTAGTCAGCCAAATTATCAAGCACGGCCTGTGCCTCCAATTTAACGGGAGACCAAACATTCTTAAAGATGTCCGGCAATTTACTCAACGATGTTGTGGGCAGCAGGTCAAACTCCTTCATAGCTTCAGCCAGCAAGCCACCAGCTACAACTGCATCGTATACGCTTACGAGCTCGAGCTTCACATTGTCAAACGCCATCCAGTTGGCTGTTGTGTTCTCACCCTTCATACCGAAAGTGAGGACACCATCCTTGGCTACAACCTCTACGCTGAAGCGTTCGGGAGCGCCATCACCGGTAGCCACGGGAGTCGTGGCATCGTTGATAAAGAGCATAGCACCGGTTACAGGAGAGGAAGAACCTTGACGCACAGCAATAACATCAGCAGTCAAGCGATAGGTACCGGCAGGCATATCAGCCAAAGTCTGAGATGCTGATGTATTGCCCAAATTAGCATTCCAAACCCAGATTTCCTGGAACTTGCTTATTGTAATATCGCCATTTGAGTAGGAAGCACCCTGATATGCCCAACCTGTAGAAGTCCATCCATTGATGGTACCATCCTCCATGTCGGGATTGGCCACCAAGAAGGTTGCATCTGCAGGTGTTTCAGGAGAAACAGACTCACCTACTTCCTCAACCCAGTCATTGATAGCCACGCTATTCTCAGCACGAGTAATAGCTGCGTTCAAAGCTGCGGTAGCCTCAGTAATCAGAGAGCCGGTAATACCATCTTCCAAAGCAGCTTCAGCTGCAGCAATAGCCTCGGCCAGCTGCTCCATTGCACCTTCGCTAAAGTCACCCTCCAGTGCCTCAGCCTCAGCCTTCAATGCGCTAAGAGCGTCGAGCTGCGGCTTCATCTGTGCCTTCAACGGTTCTTTAGCCTCTTCAGAATCACCATAGTAAGCCAAGCGGAAGTTGTCGAATACCAGCCAGTCCCCACCAACCGATGTGAATTTCTGCACACCAATGGTAGCGTTACCATCCGTCACAGCAAAGTATACCGAATTGTTGTCATAATAGCCAGCATTAAAGTATGTTGAGGCTTCACTTTGAGAATTAGGAGCAGCGCCACCCGTCTTGCCTGCATCCACATCGATATGCATAATCTGTGTGCCATATCCGTTAGCCACAAGCTGCACATCGTATGTGGTAGCACCACGGTAGAAAGCCTGTGCCTTCAACTCGTAAATACCATTGGGAAGTCCCATCAAGGTTTGAGTTACTGACACAAGACCTGCATTCCATTTTTCGCCATTAAAGTTATCCATCGCACCATCGATTTTGGGAGAGCCGCTCCATGAGCCGTTCAGCCCATTAGCATTACGGCCAAAGTTTGCACCCGGAATAAGCGCAGTCACATCAAAAGGCTTAGCAGCCGTGGCAGCTGTCATCTGTGTTTTGATGTCTTCAGCCGTAAGCAACTGCCAGTAGCAACCGTCATTCAAGTCTGTATATTCCACGGTATTAAGACCCGTATAACCAACATACCTGCCACCATTGTTAAAGGTGTAAATATTCTCACCAACCTCTTCAAAGGTATAACCGTCCTTAGACTTCTGATCCATAAAGAGATCCGAGGCACGCAAATAGCAGCCAGAGAATGAAAGTGTAGTACTGAGTGCATAGACATCACCACTTCCTTCCAAAATAACAGGATATGCATCCACGCCGAACGAAGCGCGAGTACCCCAGTTGTTACCCGCTTTCAGGAAAGCCTGAGCCTTGGTGTTGTAAAGATAGTAGGTCTTACCATTTTCGATGGCAGCACCTACCCATGGTGACTCTACTGTCACCTGCGCCCATGCACTGAAATTGGTGCATAGCAGCATAGCGATAAACGCCAACAAAAAACTAAATCTCTTTTTCATAAATGATTTTGGTTTTTGATTAATAAAGTTAAAAAATTAGTTATATATTAATTGGTTTTTCACTGTAATCATGCTCAAGGTCACGCATTAGTAGCCAATGCACACAATTTGTGGGCAAATATACGCAAATAATTCATATAAAAAGCTAAAAGTTCCTTTTTTTTTCGTTCCCGCTTGTTTTTTTCCTACAGCACGGATGGCATAGTGCCGCATGGGGCCATACGCTAACCCTTATACCCATCCGGTCCCTTGCCGGCACACCATCCGTTCTCCATTCCTTCGGATGTGCCTGCACACTGACTTTGTTGCTCACACGGAAGACAAGCACAACACACGGCACACACTGAATGTCTTTTTGTCTCGCGCAGGACTGCGCAGACTTACACAGAGGCACGCATCGCTATCGCTTGCGTGTGCCATCCGGTGCGCATACACTCGGTGAGAAAAGAGTATTGTGTTCTGTGTGAGACAAAAAAAGAGACAGGCTGGGAAATCTCCCAGCCTGCCTTAACATCATTACCACCGATATGTGATGGAAAGTGATATTACTTAGCAGCTACACACACAGCCACACGGTTGTCGTCATTTACCTGGAAGGGCTGCTCAGTGTCGCCCTTGGCAACGGCAACGATGCGGTCGGCAGCAATGCCGGCAGCCTTGAGAGCCTCGGCTACAGCCTGAGAGCGCTCCTCACCAAGGCGAGCATTGATCTTGGCATTACCTGTCTGCTTGTCGGCATAGCCGGTGATGGTCACCTTGGTCTCGGGATACTTGTTGAGGTATGCCACGAGCTCCTCCACCTTGCCCTGCTGATCCTCACGGATAACAGACTTGTTGAGGTCGAAGAAGATGTTCTGTGTCATAGGCTTCACCTCAGGCTTAGCCACCACTACGGGCTTGGGCTCCTCCTTCACCACCACAGGCTTGGGTTCTTCCTTCACTGCGGTATAGATAATCTCGTCACGCTTGGTATGGCTCTTGCCAAGGCGAACGATGATGCCGGCCAGTGCGTTGAACTGCCAGTCAACATTCTCGGCACGCTTCGAGTTGAAGCGGTCAGAGGTGATGTTGGCATTCATCTCGAGGTTGATACCGATGCGGTCGTTGAAGAACACATCCACACCAGCACCCACACGGGCAGCGGGCAGGATGGTATGGTCCTCCCAGAGATACTCCATCACGCTGTTCTTGGCCAGCTCAACAGCCTGTGTGTTGTTGAACCCATACATGGCACCCACACCGGCAAGTACATACCAGTTCCATGTGCGGTCATACTTGTAACCACCGAAAAGGTTGCTAAGGTTGAGCAACGCATCAACGCTACCCTGCACATAGTTGAACTTATAGTTCTCGAGAGTGGGAGTGATGACTGCACCACGTGCATTCCAACCGCCCAAGCTGAGGCGAACGCCCCATGCCGGAGCAAACTGATAGCCCACATTGAGAGCCGCAGCAGGTGAGAAGAGATCCTGAATCTTAGCCTCCCCCACGGTGTATCCTACGCCACCACCGGCACGGAGGAACCAGTGAGGAGCAAACTCAACATGAGTAACGGTATCGGTAGGTACCATCTTGGTTTCCTGAGCATTCATAGTGCCCGAGAAGCCTAACATAGCCAACATGGCCATTACAAGTAGATTCTTTTTCATGACTCGTATTTATTTATAGTTTGTTTATAAACAACAACAGTTATGGTCCTTGCAGACGATAACTGTTGTACACATCAGTATGCTTGATAAAAGAAAAGTATCGGGAGACAAAGCTCCCAATACTTTTCATAATTAGCAAGGATTAAAGGCTACCCTTAACAGTAACTACAATCTGCTGGTAAGAAATTGTTTTAACACCACCAACTTCGATAGTAGTCTTAACATCAACGTAAACGTCGTAGCTACCAATCAAGTTGTTACCGTTGTTACCAATTACAGTGAACAGACCATTAGTTGCATCAATCTCAGCACCGATAAGTCTTACCAACTCCTTAGCATCACCCTTATCTTTGTTGATTGAATACTCTACACTAGTACCAGCATCAAATACATTAGGCAATGCATAGCGTTCTACAGGACTAGATGTAGTACCATCAGCAAGCTTCCACTCAGCCCAAACAAGTGTTTCGCTTGTCTCATCGTATACAACAACAGGCAGGTTCTTACCATCGTTATCCTTAGTGATATCACTGGTCATGAGGTATACGAGAGGCTCGATATCAACTACAGCCTTGTCGAGCACACCGTCATACTGAGCTACAGCCGCAGCATCCTTGCCACCCTGGAACGGGTTAACGATAGTCACGCTGTAGTCACGAGGATGAACCTCATCGTTATAGAATGTGTATACATAAGTAAGCGTATCACGTTCCATGAGACCATCAATGGTCAAGCCATCAACAGGAGCAACCATAGTATTTTCTGCATTAGCAGGATCGAGCTCCAATACGTTAACCTTATCGTGCTGTTCGAAGGTGACGCTCTTCGCATTGGTGGGCAAGTCAGTGAAGATATTCTTACCTGTAGTAGCATTTCTATCGAAGTGGTTGATAAGGAGACCCTCCCATACGTAAACGCCACCAGTAGTCTCGTTATTCTTACCACTAACGATCACAGTACCAATCTCTTTATCATCGTACTTAACAGCCTGACCAACATGACCGGTAGCATTAATCCAAGGAGCCTTGGTATACCATGTAGCCACATTCATCTTATAAGCTGCGCAGTCCTCAGTGATTGTAAAGTCATATACCAATACAACATCACCGTGTGCCTTAGGAGCAGAATCATCCTTAATAGTAATCTTGACACTATACTTACCGCCTACATAAGAGATATCTGTAAGAGCCTTTCTATCTACGAAGATGTCAGCACTTGAATTCTCTTCACCGGCAACTGTCTTATTAACTCTAATCCAAATACCAGGAACTACCATTGTGGGAGCAGCGCCATTCTCTACAGCATTACCAACACCAGTAGCAGCCAGATCAGGCAATACCGTTGTATTATTAGACTTAGCAGTTACCTCCCAAGTATATTCATCAGAAGCACCACCATAGTAATCCCAGAACTTTTCAGCCTTAACGTTAGCAGCATCATAGATGTTGTGAGAAGCATTCTGCCACTCAACGCCTGCAGTCTGTTGGCGTTCTGCTGTCAGCTTAGAATACAACCATGCACCCTTACAAGCATGCCACTCATCCATACGAACAGGATCAATTACACGATCCTTAACAACAACTTCCTTATCAACAATCAGAATCTTGATGTAAGAACGGGCAACAAGAGTTTCATCGATAAAAGCATCAACGCGTACAACAGGCTCCTTACCTACCGTAGAGACTTTATATCCATTCTCTTTATTGAATTTTACAATACCCTTCACAGGATCAGTCAGTTCAACATACTCCTGCTGCTCTGTCAATTTAGCCTCATCGTCCTCAGCCTTAAATTCAGGCAAATAATACTTATAAGACACACGGCCTTCATAGCCAAGAGCCTCAACATCAGTCTGCTTATCTACCTGATTAGCCAAAACGACATAGTCACTCAGAACCAATTCCTCAGTTGCATAGGTATCCTCTGTATAAGTCATTGTAAAGTTATATGGATCGTCCAAATCCACAAAGTTCTTCACATAGGCACTTGTCTCCTTACCATCAGTCATAGCCATAGACTTATTAACTGTATAGAAAGGCTTACGAGAAGACTCATCAACAATCTCAACATTGAGTTCCTGTGCTCTCAGTACAATATAGTCAGACACAACAGCCTCAGTACCCTGATATGCCTTCATAGCAGCGAGTGTGAAGTCCTGATCTGTAGTAGAGTGACCATAAGAATCAGCAAGACGAACTTTTGCAGTGTAAAGGCCATCATTCAAAACTTTGATAGCACGTTCAGCTGTACCATCAGACTCCTTAGTAAAGGGAGAAGCGCCCTCAACTGCAGCGCGAGTTACAACTTTACCCTTATGTGAAACGAATGAATAAAGAAGACCTGTCTCACCCATATACGGTTCAGCAGGATTGAAACGATAAGTCAACTCAACATCGTTACCGAGGTTTGTCAACTGATCGATAAAGAACCAGTCAGCCTTGTGGTATACACCAACACCCTTCGCATCTGAGATAGAGTTAACGAAATAGAAAGGCAATGTGCTGGTGGGAAGAGTTGTCTTAGCATCAAACACCTCGGGGAAGAAAGCAACTGAGCCAAGAGCGTTACCCAAACGGATAGCAACCTCCTCGTCAAACTTCTCACCTACGCCGTAGAGCTTCAACCATACACCATCAACAACAGCAGTTACGCCCTGAGCTCTCCAAGAGATTGCGGGCTCAACCTTTACGGGGTCGCCAGCACCGTTCTTCTGAACATACCAGAAACCATCGGTACCAGGAGTGTAGATGTCGCCAGCAGCGCCGGTGTCACCCTTGTCACCCTTGTCACCCTTGTCGCCTTGAGCGCCGGTGTCACCCTTGTCGCCCTTGTCGCCCTTGTCACCTTTCTCACCTTGAGCACCAGGAGCGCCATCCTTACCGTCAGCGCCATCCTTACCGTCAGCGCCATCCTTACCGTCAACGCCATCCTTACCGTCAACGCCTACGGCCTTCCAGTCGGTCTTCACGCCGTCCTCATACCAGTAGCCATCGGGGCCGATAGTCCAAACGGTAGCGTCCTTACCATTAGTACCATCAACGCCAGCAGCACCGTCAGTACCGTGCTCAACCAAGTATGACTGGCCGTTGCTCAATGTCAGCTTAACGCCCTCGCCATCATTTTCTACATTGGTGATCACTGCACCACTCTCAACAAGAGCCTTGATCTCGTCGATAGTTGCATTGATCCCATCGATTTGGGTTTGCAAGTTGTTTATGTCATCTGCGTAGTCCTCGCAAGACACAAACACTGTTGTTGAAGCGGTCATCAACGCTCCAAACAAGATTGCACTTAAAAATTTTTTGTTCATAACTAAAATTTTAGATAAATAAAAAATATAAAAAATTAAACTTGTTCTTACTATTCTAAATTCTATCTGGCTTATTGCAAGGCCGAGAGCTACTCCCAACTACTTGCTAACTAATTCGTTCTCCTGTTTCTTATTATACACGATTTAAGGGAATTTTATGTTGTGTCATATTATCGCCTGTCATCAGTTCTTCATATATAGCCACTGACACAAAAGTAGCGCGCACAGTAAGCGAGCGTTCTTCGTATGAGTGACTGACTATACTTTTCATTTCTTTTTCCGTTCACATTCTACCCCAACGCATAGAGGTAGCACACAATTTGACTGCAAATATAGGGGTATTTTTACATTCAGAGAAGTTTTTTATCAAAAAAATTGCGTTTCGTGGTTATTTTTTATCAAAACTGCTCATTTTTATAGAAAGAAGCATTGCGGACACCCTGGATATTGCTATCCCGAGTGCACACAATGCCGTATATGCTTACTTAATCACAACCTTAACTTTCATTGAGCTTGTTCCCGTTCGGTAAAATCAAACAAGTTTGCTTCTACTCTTACTTAATCACAACCTTACGTCCATTGCAGATATAGATGCCTGCGGTGGGGTTCTTGACAGGACGGCCCAGGAGGTCGTAGTAGACATGGGCAGAGGCTGTAGAGGGCACGGGTGCGATACCCGTGACATCATACTTGCCTATGGGCACGAGCTTCCACATGGCCGGGGTTGAGGTGAACTGGGCATAGCCGTTGGCTGCAGTCTGCACGCCCCATACGCCTTCCGCCGTGCCGATGGTGAGTCCGTAAGTATCTTCGGAGACACGGATGGTATAGGCCACCGGGTCGGCCGTACCGTTCACATAGAGGTAACGTCCATCGGCACCTACCGCCTTGCCAGTCTGCCAGTTGTAGATGTAGTATTGGCCTTCAGCCTCGCCCGGACGGAGGTAGAACCAGAAGTTGCGGTCGGCAGCATCGGCGAGCTCACCGGTACGGATAGCCCCGTTGTAGCGGCCGGCTCCCTCGAAGCGGTAGGCATAGGCCTCGGTGTCGAGGCACAGCAGGTAGTAGCACATCGCCTCGTTTCCTTCAGAGGCTTCGGGCAGTGAGAGTGCTTTCCGGTAGGCATCCTTCACCCTGTCGTGGGCCACCTCAAGGGCGGCATAATAGTCCTCCAGATAGCTTTTCCCTGTCTCCAGAGCCTGTAGAGCCTCCTTATGGGCGGCCAACAATGCCGTGACGTAAGCCGGCAGGTTGGTGTCGAGCACGGTGATGTCTCCATGGAGCTGCCATTCCGGTTCTCTCGCCGCGAGAAGCTCGTCCAGCGTAATGTCGACCCAGGCTATCAGCTGCTTCAACGCCGCCTTCATTGACTCCGTATGGTTATCCACCACGGCAGTCAATGTCCACTGCGACATGGTTGACCTGTTCGATGAAGCAATCACATTCTTGCTGCCATCACACGAGAGGCAATAGTCGGGGTTGGTCACACTCTGAAGGAGGAAACGGGCCGGCTCCACCTCGACCAAGGTAAACGGCAATGCCTCCTTGGTGGTGGAGGCTGTCGCCTTGACACGCGCCCCGTCGGCCACCACCGACACATACAGCTGCGACTCACGGTTCTGCATATAGTAGTGCCCCTCCTCTTCAGCCGGGACTAATATCCATTGCTTCTTCTCATTGGCGGCAGGGTCGGCAAAGGTCACCTTGAGCCCTGCTGTAGAGTATTCCAGCGAGGTGCTCTTATGGCCTATTGCCCCCAAGGCGTAATAGTTTTCGGTATAGAGCGGCACCTTGGCCTCGCTATTGGCCTGCATGTCGGCTATAGCCTGATTGAGCAGTGCCAGCCACTCGCCGTATGTGTGTACCGAGGTATCGGCATTATCGACAGCGGCCTGTATCTCGGCCACGAAGCTTTGGAAACCGGCCAAATATTCCGGCTTGTAATATCCCACATACGTCCCGGTATCATCTGTCAGCGCGAGCATGCTCTTGGCCTCGGTCAGGGCCTTGCGCAAGAAGGTCAGCTCGATATCACCGGCCTCCCCATAGATTTTCACGCGTGTACCATCATAGCCCACGGCCATGATGTAGGCCGAGGTGGTATACATGTCATCGGTTTTAGGATAGAGCACCTGTGTATAGGTATGGCTGTCGTTGCTGCCCAGGCCATACATGGTGATGCGCAGGAGTTCGCCCAGGACGTTGTAGGTCTCGAAGGCAACAGCGTTCTTCACCACATCGTGCTGTACAGTCACCCTGCTGCCGCTGAGTTTGCAGCCCTGCCCCATTGTCCCGGGAGTCTCTAACTTGAGGTTGTCACGGTAGATGTGGTAGTTGTGTCCGTTGATATAGTTAATCTCCTCGGTGAAAGCAGGGTAGCCCTGCTGCTTGACGTATGCCTTGAGTGCGGCAATCATCTCTTCGGTGATGATATTCCATCCTGCACCATAATCCTCAATGTAGGCGTGGATGGGACGGAGCATGCCGGCCTTCTCGAAGAAGGGGAGGAGGTCAATCCCTGCACTGTCGCAGGCGAGCTTCATCCAGTTGACCTGCTGCTTGCCATTGGTATTGTATGCGGTGCCATAGTCCGGTGTGGTACGGATGCCCTCGATGACCATGGGGATGATGTCGGGGCACTTGCCGGCCAATGTTCCCCAGAGGTTGAGCTGCCAAAAGGGTACGAGCTTGACGAAGTGGTCGTAGTTGCGCGAGGTGGTGGTCACCGTACCTATACTCTTGCCATCGGCATCGATAGCCGCTACGGTCTTTGTAGCCGGTGTTGTCCCATGATAGTCGGGGCCGTCTTGCAGCTGCCATGCCACTCCCTTGCGGATAGCCTCCTCAAAGTAGGTCTGCATACGTCCGCCACGCATACCGGCATACTCGTCGATGCCGCTGTTCTCATCCTCGAGGCGGAGAGAAGCCGGCTTGCCTTCTGCATTGCGGTTGCCCGTAAAGTGGAATTGCGCCCATGAGGCGTAGATGTTGTTGGTGGTTTCGCCACAGCCCGACCACTTGAATCCCGGTGTCACCTGATTGTTGTGTCCCCACTCGTGACCTACACCCCAGAAGTCGAATCTGGCAGCATCAGGACACATGATGCCTCCCAGGCTGCCATAGTGACAATAGGCTCCTTCGCCTCCTGCCGCCATGAATCCATAGTCGGTGGCATAGAAGAGCTGACGGTTCTTCACCTGACGGCCATATCTCTCCAGTCCCATGATGTCGCGTTCGGCCCATTGCACCTGTTGGTAGAGTGTCATGGTGGAGTCCACGTCGGTGGGGCAGTGTTTGAGCCATGCCGACACGGGATAGGCCAGCTGTGCATGTTCCGAGCGGGTGACAAGGATGGTGTGGTCATCTGCCGAACGCCCTTTGAGCAGTTCCTTCCAATCGTCGTTGGTCATCGTGGCCTGATCCCAATAGCCCTGTACCGGAGCGTTGATGAAGTGGAGCCTCACGCCGGGTGCCCGGTCATACTCATCGGTATAGTAGTCTACAAAGACATTACCCTCAGTAGTGGCGGTAATGAAGTTCAGTCCATTGCGAAGTGAATAGGAGCTGGCATCCTCATTGACATACCAGTTCTTTATCTTCAGCCCTACCGGATAGCCGGCAATGCCGCTCACCATGACGATGCACGACTCCCCTGCCTTCAGATACACTCCCGTAGGGTTCTCATAGTTGTTATACAGGCTGCTGATCCTGAAGGTGTTTCTCACCGTGGCCGGTGTCATGTAGGCTTCGTACTCACCTACACGGAACTTCCGGTACCCCTCGGCATCGGCAAGCAGGTTGTCCACCAAAGCCTTCACATCGGCATCTTCGATACCCTCACTGCCGGTCACCCCGGGCTTGAGTTGCGTAAAGAGTCCATCGGTAAAGTACGGAGCAAAGGCTTCGGACTTGCTGTTGTCAATGGCATAGGGCGTAATCTCTGCTGCCGATGCGAAGCCATTGGCACCGGACTTGACGGTAAAGCGCACCTTGCCGCACTCGACCCCGCCATCGGCCAGATAAAAATCATGTACAATGCCGGCACCATTGAGGTAATATGTCCCGACATCCACAAAGTTGCTTCCCGTGGTGGTAGGACAGTAGGCCACCGTCACCTCATTCCAGTTTCCATTGTTATTACCGTCCCGGCGAGGAGTGTATCGCACATAGTCGACATGCGCGGACTCGGCCAATGTCATCGTAAAGGTCACGGGAAACTTCGTCGGGTTGTTTCCCCATGTGCTGTGCCAAATAGTGGCGGCATTGCCGTCAGCGGCCAATGCTGCCTCATTGCCCGGCTGTGCACTGCTGGCCGTCACACTCTTGATTGCCACTTGGGCATCCTGGGCAGAAAGCCCCCATGCCACGACTAAACACAAGAAAAGATTTACAAATCGCTTCATATTGATTATTATATATATATTAATATCGGTATTCCGGGCAGACTTGCAGCTACGAATGAGATGCAAAGGTAAACATTTTTCCCAACAATTCAGAAAAAGAGCAAAAAAAAGAATCCCCAGCCACCTGAGGATTCTTTTATAGGAATGACTATCTAATGACCACCTTCTTTCCGTCATGGATATAAATTCCTGACGACGGACTTGTTACAGGACGACCCAAGAGGTCATAGTATAGGCCATCGGTCGATACCGGCACTACAGGCTTGATGTTCATCTCGCCCAGGTTGTAACGGCCTACAGGAATAAGGTTCCACATGGCAGCCTTCGTCGTGGACTGTACATAGCCGTTGGCCGATACCTGCACATTCCACATACTCTCTGCCGCAGAGATGATGTAGCCGTATGCCTCTGCAGAGACCGCAATGGTATAGGTCTGCGGTTCTACCGAGCCATTGGCATACACATAACGGGCACTGGTACCTGCAGCCTTGCCAGTCTTGCAGTTATAGATATAGTATTGTCCTTCAGTATCGGCGGGACGAAGATAGAACCAATAGTTGCGGTCTGCAACATCCTCGAGCTCACTTGTACGGAGAGCGCCATTGTAGCGTCCCGCGCCCTCAAAGCAGTAGACATAGGCTTCGGTGTCGAGACACTGCAGGTAGTAGCACATCACCTCATCGCCCGTCGTGGCTTCGGGCAGCGAGAGTGCTTTCCGGTAGGCAGCCTTCACCTTCTCATGGGCAGCCTCAAGGGTGGCATACACCACATCCAGATAGGCATAGTCCTCCGCCACAGCCTGTTTTGCGGTTGCATAGTTGTCCAGCAGAGCAAGCGTATAGGTCGACAGTTGCTCATCCAGCACGGTAACGTCGTCATGGAACTTCAGTTCCGGCTCGGTCGCAGCCACCAGTTGCTCGAGCGTCAGTGACACCATGCCGAGCAGCGCCTCCAGCTTTGCCTTCAAGGTCTCGCTATGGTTGTCAGCCACGGAGGTGAGCGTCCACTGAGCGCTGGCCGCGTTGCTTGTTGCAACCACATTCTTGCTATTGTCGCATGACAGATACAGAGCCTCACTCCCAACACTGCAGAGCAGGAAGCGCGAGGGCTCATCCTCTATCAGGCTGAATGCCACAGCACTCTTTGTATCCGCAGATGTAGCTTTCACACGTACACCGTCCGAAACGACAGACACATAGAGTCCCGACGATATATTCTGCACATAATACTGCCCTTCCACACCCGACGGCACAAAGAGCCACTGCTTCTTCGTATTGGCAGCAGGGTCGGCAAACGTTACCTTCAAGCCGGCCGTAGAGTACTCCAGCGAGTTACTCTTGTGGCGGACGCTACCCAAAACATAGTAGTCCTCCTCGTAGAGGGGAACCTTGGCCTCGGCATTCTCAGAAAGTTCCAGCACAGTCTTATCGAGCAGGATAGCCCACTCGCCGTATGTATGCACAGAAGTATCCTTGTTATCGCGTGCTGCCTCGGCAGCATCCACGAGCGCCTGTAGGTCAGTCAGGCAGTATGCTCTGTAATATCCCACATTCACGCCCTTGTCGTCAGCCAATTTCAAAGCATTGTTTGCAGCCGTAATTGCAGTTCTCAAGGCTTCCAACTGCTCCTCCTCAGTACCTCCCTCGGCCTTGGAGAGGGCAACGACATCTTCGCCCGCTGCCGATACAGCCACGATGGTTGCCTCTCCATGGCGAATCAATTTGAGAACCTCATCGGTGATGGCAAAGGAATGATGGTTAGAGAATGCCAATATCTCACCCACCTTATTATATATAGCGAAGCCTACAGCGCCTTCGCCTCCGCTCAACGTCAGTTTCTCGTCAGAAAGCGTATAGAGATACTTTCCTGTGATGGGGGTCTTCTTGAGGTAGTCTACATAGAGCCCTATCTCGGCATTCTTGCCTGAACCCGTCTCGGGATCCCAGTAGCTGCGACGGGTCGTACCATCGTGGCTATAGGTTGCTTCCGGTGCGCAGTCGTTAATGAAGAGCACCTTGTTGTTTATGGGGTATCCCTTGGCCTTCACCTCAGCGATAGCCTTGTCAATTTCTTCCTGCGTCAAACTATACATAGAATTTGTGTAGTCGCCCACGAAACGATCCTTCACAGGAACGAAATATCCATAAGCACGGAAGAACTCGGTCAAGTCCTCTTGAGCAGCTTCGCAGCAGAGTTGGTAGAAATGCACGTATGACTTTCTACCGCTGGTATATTGGAAGTTTGTGTTTTTCGTGTCTCCTGGGAGCAGTATACTACCACTACCATAGCTTCGCTCCATCGGATTCTTGCGGAGCAGCTCGAACAGGCGAGGGTAGAACTGAGTGTTATTGCCTGCACGATGGTAGTAGAGCCACAAACGGTAGTACATCTGTGTCATCACCCAGATATGTTTCGTTTCATAGCCGAACAGGTCACCACCGGTTCTGTAAACATAATAAGCATCCTCCAAACGTCCTTCGGTACCATTTATACGCGAGGTACCCATACCCATATACCATACGGAGATATTGGCAAAGAGATTGTTGGTAACCTCCATTTGTCCATTGAGCGTGAAAAGTGCCTGATGCTGATGCCCTATCTCGTGGCCAGGCCCCCATGTGGGGCCGGCCTCGGTAGCAATCTTCGTGAGGATGCTCGGTGTGGTGTTGATGTGGTATCCAGAGTGATCCCAGGAGCCATACATGTATCCGGTGCGTGTGCCGAATGCCAGACCGTGATGGTTGTAGTATTCGCCATAGTCGCCGTCGCGGTCGTTGAGGCTGTCGCAGAAGGCATACAGTGCATCGTCGTAGTTGTAGATTTCGGCCTTCTCGGTCCATGTGGCATCGTAGCGGGGGTAAAGCTTGTTCATGGAGTCGACCTCTGCACGGCTGGCTACGCCAAGACTCATTCTTTCAGAGAGCATGATGCGATCCCACGCCTCAATGATGGCATTGATACGCTGGTTCTCGGGCAGCTCTTCGGGCAGCTCATCGGGGAAAAGGGCAGCCAGCCCCCTGTGGCTCCAGGTACTTGTCTTGCCTTTGTCATCGGTCTCAGTGTGCGTCACATCATTGAGTTCAAACTGCAACACCTCGTAGCGGCCGAGGATGGTGATGTTCGCCAAGTTGGCGCGCTCTTCATAGTATACCCAGTCGGCATCGGTGTCACCCTGATAGAGCGCATCACCCACCATGTTGTAATAGCCGTTGATGTGTCCGCCTTCGACGTGTATCTTCAAGTCTGAGTAGTCGCTCAACTTGTGGGCAAATTTCCTGATGCTCGTATCGAATGTGTGTACGAGATAGTTGAAGTAGAGTGCGCTGCCGTCGTTTCTGATGGGGACGATGTTAAGACCTGACTTCAAGCGCACGCCTCTATCGCCGTAGCCGTTGTTGTAGTTGGGCATCTTGTCGTGCCCTATGAGCCATGTTGCCCACAGCTCTGCCCCCTCCTTGATCTCGCCCTCTACCATTACGTAAAGTACTTGGCGGTAATTGGCATAGAGGCCGGTGGGGTTGTCCATGTTGCTGTGTGCCTGATGCCCGATCCAGTCTGTGATTTCGCCGGCAATACTGTATGGTTCGATGAGTTGCACACGGAATTTCCGAGCATAGTCACTGTCCCATCCAGGCTTCTCAGACTTTTCGTTAGGTTCGGCCCACTTGTCTGTCTTGACCTTTATGGCCATGTCAATCAACTCGGCGGGAAGGTTGTCTGCAGTCAGAGCTTTGCGCAGTTCCTCTTCACCGACCGATACGAACTCCTCTTTTAGTATAGTGCAAGCTGCGTCCTCGAAATACTTGGCCAATGCCTTCTCGAGTTTGTCTTGGTTGGCAAGGAGCTCTGCGCATTTATTCTCAAACTCCATTTTCAGCCTATAGTACTCGGCATATTCGGCTTGTGCCAGTGTCATAGCTTCTTCAGAAACCTCCACTTTTTCGAACTTCCACTCTGAAGGTTCACAGTCGACCCACCTTACGACATTGCCGTTGGCCCCTTTGCTGTGCAATCCTTGTTTGTTCAAGTTAGGGTCAAAGATGTTGTAACCCTTTTTGCTACCACCAACAGTAATATTGAATGCCCGGGCTGTCGTACCCGTCCAATAGGGAACCTCGGTGCCGGTATTTCCCGTCTGGATATAAGCACCGGTATAAGCATTCTGGATACTATAACCTGCATCCAACTTCTTCAGTATCCACAATTGGTCGAAATCGTCATTACCACCGATGGTGGCTGTACAATGTATTGTATTCGTCTTATAGTTTTCCATCAGTGCGGCATTGTAGCCTACATTGATGATACGGAACACGCCCTCTGATGGAGCCACGTACTGCGCACGCAAGCCACAGACAGAGAGAGCCAACAAAACAAATAGGTAAATCTTTTTCCTCATACGTCTTTTATCATGTTATTAGTAAATAAATTATGTTTATCGCCAATAAGCACATAGTTTGCGGTGCAAAATTACAACTATTTTCTGAATATATGTATATAGAGAGACATTTTTTTATAGTCCATCAGACCATAGATCGCACCTATCACAGAATTCAAGTCGGGTGAATCCTTCACCCTCTCTCACATAAAAGTTCATCGTCCTATCATGTAAAAGTCATTTGTTCTCTCATGTAAAGATGAATCATAACTTGTGATTACCTAATCAGAACTTATGATTTGACTTTACATGACAGGTCTTGCAACTTTTATTCAAGAGAAGATTCCTGTTTTATCCAATAGATCCTGCATGCTTCACACAGAAGTATTTGACCACGGATGGCACGGAGCACACGGATTGTCTCGCGCTCGCGGAAACAGGAATTGCCAACTTACGCTATTTATGGAAGTAGAAACAAGCAAATCGTATTATTTTATGGAAATAGATTACAGGAAATTTGCTGTTTTATGGAAATAGAATTATTTTTGCAGAGATGAACGTCATTGATTCCATAACAGCCGGCACAGGTACGGCATTTTCTTTCGAAGTGCTCCCCCCACTCAAGGGAACGGGTATCGACAGCCTGTTCCGTACGGTGGACGAATTGCGCGAGTTTAACCCGCGCTACATCAACATCACCACTCACCGTAGCGAATATGTGTACCAGGAATCGCCCGAAGGGGTATTCCACAAGGTATCGCTCCGCCGTAGACCCGGCACCGTTGCCGTGGCTGCCGCCATCAAGAGCCGCTACGACATCAATGTGGTGCCCCACATCCTCTGCAGCGGGTTTACCCGCGAGGAGACGGAGTACGTGCTGCTCGACCTGCAGTTTCTCGGCATCACCGACCTGCTGCTGCTGCGTGGCGACAAGGCCAAGCACGAATCGACGTTCACCCCTACGGGCAACGGCTACAGCCATGCCATAGAGCTGCAGGCACAGGTGAACCGCTTCAACGAAGGATTCTTCTGCGACAGTTCGCCCATCAAGGAGCCCGGCCGGCCCTTCACCTACGGTGTGGCCTGCTACCCCGAGAAGCACGAGGAGTCGCCCAACATGGAGATGGATATCCACTGGCTGAAGGAGAAGGTGAAGGCGGGTGCCCAATATGCCGTGACACAGCTGTTCTACGACAACGATAAGTATTTCCGCTTCGTGGAGCGTGCCCGTGCCGAAGGCATCGACATCCCCATTATCCCCGGCATCAAGCCACTGAAGACGGCTCGCCAGCTGAACGTGATACCCAAGACCTTCAAGGTGGACATACCACAGGCACTGGCCACGGAGGTGCTGAAGTGCAAGAACGACGAGGAGGTGCGGCAAGTGGGTGTGGAATGGTGTACGGCACAGTGCAAGGAGCTCATCGCCCACGGCGTGCCCAGCATACACTTCTATGCCATGGCGGCTACCGACAGTGTGAAGCAGGTGGCAAGGGAAATCTATTGAGGGAAGAGGGAAAAGGGAAGAGTTTACAAATCATCATTCAGAACCGACAATTGACCGACTAAATAGAGAAGGAGCGAGCGGGTGTATTTCAAGGATATCATAGGACAGGACAGTGCGATACGGATGTTGCGTTCGGCAGTTGCCGAGGGACGCATCCCCCATGCACAGCTCATCTGTGGTCCGGAGGGTGTGGGCAAGTTGGCTGTGGCCGTGGCGTATGCCCGTTACCTGTGCTGCATGCACCGCAGTGGCGAGGAGGCTTGCGGCGAGTGCCCCTCGTGCAAGAAGTTTGACAAGTTGGTACACCCCGACCTGCACTTCGCCTTCCCCATCTACAAGAAAGACTCCGGCAAGACACCACACAGCGACGACTTCATCGACAAGTGGCGCCAGGCCGTGCTGGAGAATCCCTATATGAACCTCAACCAGTGGATGGACCACATAGGCACGGAAAATCAGCAGGGTCTCATCTATGCCTCGCAGAGCGAGGAAATTATCCGCAAGCTCACGCTCAAGTCGAGCGAGGGCGGCTACAAGGTGATGATCATCTGGATGGCCGAGAAGATGAACACTGAGTGCTCGAACAAGCTACTGAAGATGATAGAGGAGCCACCAGCCCAGACGGTGTTCCTGCTTGTGGCCGAGAACCCCGACCTGCTGCTACCCACGATACAGAGCCGTGTGCAACGGCTCACGCTACGGCCCATTGAGGAGAGCCTCATCGGTGCGTCACTCGTAGAGAGGTACGGACTGACCGATGCCGATGCCCGACAAATAGCCCATGCCTCGGCAGGTAACTGGCTGCAGGCCGTAGAGACCATCCACATAGGCAACCGCTCGAAGGAGTATATCGAGCTGTTCATGACACTCATGCGCCGGTCATACGCCCGTGACCTCAAAGGCATGCGCCAATGGGCCGACACGGTGGCCGGCATGGGACGCGAGCCACAGAAGAACTTCCTCATCTACTGTCAGCGCATGATACGGGAGAGCTTCATCTGTAACTTCCACCGTCCCGAGATAAACTATATGAACACTGACGAGGCCACGTTCACCTCGCGCTTTGCCCCCTTCGTGAACGAGAAGAACATCTTCGGTATCATGGAGGAGCTGAGCGAGGCACAACGGCACATTGAGCAGAACGTGAATGCCAAGATGGTATTCTTCGACCTCGCACTAAAAATGATTATGCTACTGAAACAATAGGAATATGGCTACAGGAATTCAGACTCCTGACACCTAAAATATATAATATATGAACGAATTCAAGACCAACGGCTGCGACGGTATCTGCAGCAAGGGATGCGGCCGACAAGATAAACAACTCAACGTATTCGACTGGCTGGTAGATGTGCCAGGCAACATCGATGCCACTGACTACGTGGAGGTGCAGTTCAAGAACACCCGCAAGGGCTACTACCTCAACAGCAACAAGATACCCCTGCAGAAGGACGATATCGTTGCCGTAGAGGCCAGCCCCGGACACGACATCGGTACCGTGACGCTCACGGGCAGCTTAGTGCTGCTGCAGATGAAGAAGGCACGCATCAAGAGCGATGCCGAGGTGCGCCGGGTATACCGCAAGGCACGCGAGGTGGACATGGAGAAATACCATGAGGCCAAAGCCAAGGAGCAGGACACCATGATACGCTCGCGCCAGATTGCCAAAGACCTGGGGCTTGAGATGAAGATAGGCGATGTGGAGTATCAGGGCGACGGCAACAAGGCCATCTTCTACTACATTGCCGACGGCCGTGTAGACTTCCGCCAGCTCATCAAGGTACTGGCCGAAGTGTTCAGGGTACGCATCGAGATGAAGCAGATCGGTGCCCGCCAAGAGGCCGGACGCATCGGAGGCATCGGTCCCTGTGGCCGTGAGCTGTGTTGCGCCACCTGGCTCACCGGTTTCACCTCGGTATCGACCAGTGCGGCCCGTTTCCAGGACATCTCCATGAATCCACAGAAGCTCGCAGGACAGTGTGCCAAGCTCAAATGCTGCATGAACTACGAGGTGGACGTCTACGTGGAGTCTCTGAAACGCTTCCCTGCACGCGACATCACGTTAGAGACCCTTGACAGCACCTATTACTTCTTCAAGTCGGACATCCTCAAACGAGAGATTTCCTACTCTACAGACAAGAGTTTCGCGGCCAACATCGTCACCATCAGCACACGCCGGGCCTTTGACGTCATCAACATGAACAAGAAAGGCATCAAGCCTGAGACGCTCTCAGAGGACGGCAGCCAAGAGGTACCACAGCGTGTAGACCTGCTCGATCAGGACAGTGTGACCCGCTTCGACAGTGCCAAGAAAAAGAAGAAGAAAAAGAAGTCGGCAAGCAAGAGCACCGGCAACAACCAACACAAAGCGCCCAAGACCCCCTCAGGAAAGAACGATGCAGCACAGTAGGTTGCTGCCTCAAGTCGTTTCGGCTACATGAGTAAAAACTTCATTCCTATGTTCGTTGTCTCACACAGGAATTCTCTCACGAGGTGTTCTTCCTTTTCTCACACAGATCTCACGAATCTCACGAAGAGCACTTGCTCTCGCTCGTGCTTACCCTCCGGTTGAAGGCACTCGGCGAAATGCCGACAAGCTGCGAGCACTTCTTGCGAAGCAGCCTTTTTCGTGAGATTCGTGAGATCTGTGTGAGGTATAATAGGGAGTCGTACAAGCCGAAATGCAAATGCAGAACATATAAACGATAATTCTAAAACAGATTCCAAGTTGCTGAAAACATACAAAGCCCTCGTAGTGACACTCTTCACTGCAGCTCTATGCAGCTGCATAGAGAAGGAGACGCATAGCCTTTCGTTTGCCACCATCTCCCCCGAAGGTTGGGAGGCAAAGGACACGCTCACATTCATAGCCGACACGCTGCCAAGAAGCACAATGAAGGGATTCGAGCTGCTGCTGCATACCGAGAACTACCGCTATGCCAATATCGGCTTCCACCTATCCATAGAGCAGGATTCCATCGTCCTATACAGCGACAGCATACATACGATGCTGAGAGAGAGCAATCCCGCCAGGGGCATAGCGAGGCGATGTGACTACACCATCCCCATCACCAACCTCACGCTATGCGACAGCATGCACACCACCGTCAGAGTCACCCACCTCATGAGCGAGCACACCTTAAAGGGGATACGGGAAATAGGCATCAGAATCGGGTCTCCCGTTCGGCATCCAGGCGAAGTAGTATGGCAAGTAGAATGGTGAAGCCCCACAGCGAAGAGCCTCCGTAGCTGAAGAAGGGCAGCGGAATACCTATCACAGGAGCCAGGCCAATCACCATACCCACATTGATGAACAGGTGGAAGGTAAGGATAGCTGCCAATGAATAGCCATAGACCCGGGTAAACTTGTTGCTCCCCTGCCGCTCGGCCAGCAGGATGATGCGGATAATGAACGTTGCATACAAGAGCAATATGAACGCACATCCCATGAAGCCCTGCTCCTCACCAATCGTACAGAAGATAAAGTCGGTATGCTGCTCGGGCACATAGTTGAGCTTGGTCTGTGTGCCATTGAGGAAACCCTTTCCCCACAAACCGCCTGAACCAATGGCAATCTTCGACTGATTGATATTGTAGCCTACACCTGCCGGGTCGTCCTTCAGGCCCAGAAGTACCTCAATACGTATCCGCTGGTGAGGCTGCAGCTTCCCAATAAGCATATTGCAGGAATAATAGAACCCCACCGACCCCAAAGCGAAGAGGGCGATAAGCAGATAGGAGGCATAGCGCTCGAGCATATATACATATAATAGGTATAGCACCGTGCAGGCACACAGCACCAATTGGGCGATGCAGATATCAAACGGGATGACATAGCGCGAGAAGAGATAGGCTGCAAGCGTTCCTGTCAGGTTGAACAAGGCTATACCCCACGCCCTCTTCGCCCGTTTGGAATACACGCCCACCATCAATGCCGTGAAGAGCGGTACCAGCAGGAACACGACAAACTGCCCCACATTTACCGGCATCAGTTCAAAGAAATTCTCACCCTGCCCCACCCCAATGACAAAATATATCACTGCACACACGCCTATAGCGAGCAGAGAGCCTGTCATGCCCTCACGATACAGCACAAAGAAAAAGGAGAGGTATACCAGTGCCGAACCTGTCTCGTTCTGCAGCACGATAAGCAGCATAGGCACGAGGACAACAGCAAGCATCTTCAACACATCGGCCCGCTTGGCCATAGAGAAGCCGTAGGAGCTGAGCAGACGAGCCAGCGCCAATGCTGTGGCGAACTTCGAGAATTCGGCAGGCTGTATACGGATAGGTCCCAGCACAAGCCATGAGTGAGAGCCCTTGATATCGGGAGCCACAAAAATGGTCACCGCAAGCAGTATGACAAAGGCCACATAGACGGGGTAGGCAAGAAGTTCATAGTACTTCTTCTCTATATTGAGCAACACAATGCCCAACAACGAAGCACAGCCAATCCACACCAACTGTTTTCCCGGGTTAGAGTCGAAACTGAAGAAATCGGTCTCACCAAAATCATAACTGGCCCCACAGATGCTAAGCCATCCGCAAGCGACCAGGATAAAGTAGAGTATGATGGTAAACCAGTCTACCGACCGCCATAAGTTAACGTTCCTGATTGCCATAATAGATTACCCGTTGTTGTATATCCTTTGCTTTCTGCTCACTCGCCTCACTCAGGGTGCCCGTCAGGTATTTCTCCATCAGCAGTGCACCGATAGGCACACCATACACCGCACCGAAGCCACCATTCTCCACATACACGGCTACAGCAATCTTCGGGTTATGCATCGGTGCGAAACCCATAAAGGCCGAGTGATCCTTGCCGCGGTTCTGCGCTGTTCCCGTCTTTCCGCACACCTCTATGCCCGGCAGATTGGCTGCCCGGCAAGTACCATTGAGCACAGCCTCACGCATACCCTGGACTACGGTCTCATAGTGTTCTTTATCCACCATCGTATATTTAGGGAATCGATACAGGCTGTCAAGTTCCTCGCCCTGCACCTCCTTGACAATATGGGGAGTGATATACTTGCCGCGGTTGGCAATCGTAGCGCCCAGATTGGCAATCTGCAACGGTGTCAGCGTCACCTCGCCCTGCCCGATAGAGATGGAGATGATGGTCAAGCCATTCCAACGGCCACCATACCACTTGTCGTAAAAGGCCGAGTTGGGGATGAAGCCGCGCGCCTCACCCGGCAGGTCAATGCCCAAGCGATAGCCAAAGCCCATGGCCACCATGTGATCTTTCCAACGTGTAAGAGCCTCTTGCGGAGAGGCATAACGCGAAGAGCCGATCATGCGATACAGGCTCCAACAGAAATAGCTGTTGCAGGAAGTGGCCAAGGTAGGAACTATTGAAGTAGGAGAACTATGCGCATGGCAACCGACATGAAGCCCCTTATACCTGAAGCCAAGCGCACAAGGGAACTGAGTATCAACATCAATGACATCTTCCTGCAAGAAGGTGAGTGCCTGGGCCGTCTTGAATGTCGAACCGGGAGGATAGGTTCCCATGATGGCACGATTGAGCAGCGGTTTCTGCTTGTTCTTGGAGAGCATCCTATGATTATCACCACGCTGACGGCCTACAAGAACCTGCGGATCAAAGGTCGGTGACGAAGCCATACACAGCACCTCACCCGTCTCAGGCTCTATGGCCACCACGCTACCTATCTTGTTCTGCAACAGCCGTTCGGCCAGTTCCTGCAACTCTATATCAAGGCTCAGTGTCAGATTCTTTCCCGGGACGGGAGCCACATCCTTAGCCCCATCCTGATAGCGCCCCTTCACACGCCCATACGCATCGCGAAGCAATACCTCCTTGCCCTTCTCTCCGCGCAACTGGCGCTCATAGAAACTTTCGATTCCCTGCTTCCCGATGAAGTCGCCCTGCACATAGTACCCATCAGCCGCAATATCCTTCTTGGACACCTCGCCCAAGTCACCAAAGATATGCCCTGCCAACGGATAGTTGTATTGCCTTACCGTGCGCTTCTGGATAGAAAAGCCCTCGAACTTATACAACTGCTCCTGGAACATGGCAAAGTCTTCGGCAGTAAGCTGGCTGAGAAACAATTGGTCTGTATAGGAGGAATAGCCGGGGTTCAGCCTGCGGTTCTTCACATCGGCCATGCGCTTGTCGAAGAACTCTCTCGTAATGCCTAAAGCATTGCAGAAGGCCAACGTATCCAACTCCTTGACATTGCGCATACACACCATCACATCATAGGCCGGCTGGTTCGACACCAGGAGCTTTCCGTTGCGGTCATACATCACCCCACGCGAAGGGTAAATCGTCTTGTTCAGGAAGGCATTGGAGTCGGCATGTTCCTTATACTCATCGTTCAGAATCTGCAAATAGAACAGACGCCCTATAAACAGCAGCACAATACCCAGCACTATGCCGAGAATGACAAACTTGCGGTTCTCAAACCTATACTCGTTATTCATAGGCGAATGGACAAGACATTAGCGACGATGACGGACAAACTCAATAGACATCACCAACATAACTGTCAACAATGCACTGCACAGAATACGAAGCAGCAAATACCCGATATGGGCAAAGGAGAAGGCCTCGAGCAGGAACAATGCCGAATGATGCAGCATAACGGCCAGGAAGGCATAACGCAAGAACGGCCAGATGCCCATGCTCTCTATGCCCGGCTCGAAGTTCTCAAACTCCTCACGTGGCATAAACAAACGCAACAAACGTTCACGCGAGAATGCCAAGAGCACCGAAGCACCGGCATTGACACCCGGTGTGTTGCAGAACACATCGACCACCAAGCCCAAAACAAAAGCCAGCAACATCAACTTATTCTTATCCAAATCTTTATCCAGGGCCAGGATAAAATAGACATAGACGAACGGAGTAGCCAAGCCGAACAGGTATATCTTCTTGAACAAGAGAACCTGCGCCAGCACCAGCCCTACGAACCAAGCAATACGAGTAAGTGTTTTCTCCATAGTCAGTTCTTTTTCTTCTTGTCCTTCTTCGGATACAATAACTCTTTCAGTGCATCCAATTCATCGGCATCCATGCGTCCCAAGACGAAAGCATGCTCCAATCGGGTAAACTGAGTTGCCAGTTCCACCTTCAGCGCTATATACAAGCCATCTGACGAGGGGTAGAGCTCATTGACCACACCCACCATCAGCCCTTCGGGAAAGAAAGAGGAATTTCCACTGGTTACAATCGTATCGCCCACCGCAACATCAGCATAGCGGGGCAGGTCGTGCAACATGGCATACCGTGGGTCGCCACCCTCCCACTGTAGATAACCGAGGTCACTGCCTTGCACCTTACAACTCACAGTACTCTTGCTATTCAGCAAAGGCATCACTAACGAATAGTGTTCGGTACACTTGTACACCACCCCGACAATGCCATCGATGCCCATCACTCCCATATCCGGCTCCACACCATCAGCGATGCCTCGGTCAAGGGTTATATAGTTGTCGGTCCTGTTGACCGACTTGTCTATCACCTGCGCGGGGGTGATGCGATACCCAGTCCGATGCACTCTCTGCAATGCTTCTTCCTTGGAGAGGCTATCTAAAAGGTGCTGTGAGGATATTGCCTCCAAGGCAAATATGCGCTCTTGTAATGCTGCGTTCTGCGCCACCAGCGCCTTATTCTTCGCTGCCAAACCGAAATAGGAGGTCACCTTATCCTGACCTCGGAGCAAGCGAGCCGACACTGCATTGGCCGTAGACAGATACACACTGCCCTGATAGCTGTTGTAGGAAAACAACAGCACCACACACACCACCTCCAGAGCTATGAACAATAGCCAGTGATTATGCTTGTATAGAAATTGAAGCAGGGAGTTCACGAATACTAAATTTAAATTCTGAATCCAGAATCCTAACATCGCTAAACAAAGCTATGCTCCAGAATCCGGAATTCAGAATTCAGAATTAACCCATCATCATCTCATCAAGAATGAGAAGCGGTCAACATTCTTCAAAGCGATGCCCGTACCACGAGCCACACAGTGCAATGGATCCTCAGCCACGTGGAAAGGTATGTTTATCTTATCATGCAAGCGCTTGGCCAAGCCACGGAGCAGGGCACCACCACCTGCCAGATAGATACCGTTATGAATAATATCGGCATAGATTTCGGGGGGAGTATCTTCCAAAGCACTGAGCACAGCCGTCTCAATCTTGGCAATCGATTTGTCAAGACAGTGTGCAATCTCTTGATAGCACACAGGTACCTCCATAGGCAATGCCGTGATGCGATTCGGGCCGTGCACGATATACTCCTCCGGTGCATCTTCCTCCAGATCGGTCAGGGCAGAGCCCACGTGTATCTTGATACGCTCGGCCATACGCTCACTGACCTTTACATTGTGCTGGCGGTTCATATACTCCTGAATATCGGCCGTAAAGTCGTCACCCGCAACACGGATAGAGCTGTTCTTCACGATGCCACCAAGAGAGATCACGGCAATCTCCGTAGATCCGCCACCTATATCCACCACCATATTGCCTTCGGGAGCCTCCACATCGAGGCCAATACCCACAGCAGCAGCCATTGGTTCGTAGATAAGGTAGATGTCGCGTCCACCAGCATGCTCGGCCGAGTCGCGCACAGCACGCAGTTCTACTTCCGTACTGCCTGAGGGCACACCTATCACCATACGCAGTGAGGGAGTAAACAGGTGTCCACGAGTATTCACCATCTTGATAAGTCCGCGCATCATCTGTTCGCAGGCATTAAAGTCAGCAATCACGCCATTCTGCAACGGGCGGATGGTTCTAATATCCGGAGAAGTCTTTTCGTGCATCAGTTTGGCACGTCCGCCCACAGCCACCATCTTGTCGGTGCGGCGGTCGAGGGCAACCACAGAAGGCTCATCGACCACAATCTTGCCATTATGTAAGATGATGGTGTTGGCCGTACCGAGGTCCATCGCTATTTCTTGTGTAAAAGAGAAAAGTCCCATAAATTCAGTGAAGAGTTAAGAGTGAAGAGTTAAGAGGAAATAGGGATTACAGAACTTTTCCCTATTCGCCCTTAACTCTTCACTCGGTTTTAGTGCTTAAAGTGACGGAAACCAGTGATTACCATAGCCACATCGTGGTCGTTGCAGTACTGCACCGACTCGGCATCGCGCACCGAGCCTCCGGGCTGGATAACGGCAGTGACACCTGCCTCATGGGCAATCTCCACACAGTCGGGGAAGGGGAAGAAAGCATCACTGGCCATCACGGCACCATTGAGATCGAAACCGAAGCCATGAGCCTTCTCGATAGCATGCTTCAAGGCATCCACACGTGAGGTCTGCCCCACACCGCTGGCGAGCAGTTGCTTGCCCTTGGCGAGTACGATGGCGTTGCTCTTGCTGTTCTTCACAATCTTGTTGGCAAAGAGCATATCCTCGATTTCCTCGGCTGTAGCCACCTTATTGGTCACCGGCTTGCAGTCCTCGGGAGTCTCGGTCTTGAGGTCGCGGTCCTGCACCAGCACGCCGTTGAGTACCGAGCGGTACTGCTGACGGGGCAATGCGGCCTCCTTACGCACGAGGATGATGCGGTTCTTCTTCTGGGTGAGAATTTCCAGTGCATTCACATCGTAGTCAGGAGCGATGATTACCTCGAAGAATATCTTGTTGATTTCCTCAGCCGTAGCCTTGTCGATGGGGCAGTTGGTGATGAGCACGCCACCGAATGCAGACACGGGGTCACCTGCCAAAGCATCGATCCAAGCCTGGAGCAGTGTCTCGCGTGAAGCAAGGCCACAGGCATTGTTGTGCTTGAGGATAGCGAAGGTGGTCTCGTCGAACTCGTCGATGAGATCCACGGCAGCGTTGATGTCGAGCAGGTTGTTGTACGAGATCTCCTTACCGTGAATCTGGTCGAACATAGCCTCGAAGTCACCGTAGAAGTAGCCCTTCTGATGGGGGTTCTCACCGTAACGGAGCACCTTGGGATGATTCACCGCCTTGCGGAACATAGAGCCCTCCTCACCGTCGAAGTAGTTGAAGATGGCCGAATCATAGGCCGACGATACGGCAAACGCCTCCTTGGCAAACCAAGCACGCTCCTCCAAGGTGGTCTGAGCACCCTTGTCGCGCAGGATATCGGTGAGCGGGGCATACTGATCCTTGCTGGCTACAATCACCACATCCTTATGGTTCTTGGCCGCAGCACGGATAAGCGAGATGCCACCTATATCAATTTTCTCGATGATAGCCTCGTGCGAAGCACCCGAAGCCACGGTAGCCTCGAAGGGATAGAGGTCTACGATGACAAGGTCAATTTCGGGAATCTCATAGTTGACCATCTGCACCTGGTCGCCCTCGTTGTCGCGACGGCCGAGGATACCACCGAACACTTTGGGGTGAAGGGTCTTCACACGTCCACCGAGAATTGAGGGGTAGCCCGTCAGGTCCTCAACACGCTGGCAAGGCACACCGAGCGACTCGATAAACTCCTGGGTACCACCCGTAGAAAGCAACTGCACGCCCTCTTTATGGAGCGTAGTGATAATCTCTTCCAATCCATCCTTGTGGAATACCGACACAAGGGCGGTTTTCATTCTTTTGTTATCCGACATTATTCTGTATGTTAGTTGTTATTCAAAATCATTGTTTAAGAGTGCAAAGTTAGCAAATATATGCAAGATTCCCTTATAAAATAAGAAGAAAAACAACATACGCCCCGACAAATTCGGTTAATTATTGTTATTATCCACATCCGATTGAATAAAAAAAGAGCTACCTTTGCAAAATGAAAAGAACAATCAGACTTATCACCGTCATCCTATACATCGCCATTGCGGCTTACGGCTGCTACGGTTCGTGGGTTCACGGCACCCGTTTCTTCCTCTACTTCACCAATCTGGGCAATCTCTACTGCCTTGGGCTGATGACAAATGAGCTAATACGGCTCATACGTCGCAAACCGATATCCATTCCACTGATGCAGTGGGAGTTTGGCGGACTCATCTCCATCCTCGTCATTGGCGCTGTGTACAACATCCTTCTGGGAGACCCCACCTCGGCCGCTTATTGGGCCAACCGTCCCAGTGTGTGCCTGCACCTTCTTACCCCTATTCTCTACGCCATCTACTTCTTTGCCACACGCCCTGTGCGCAAAGTCACCGTAGGCGGCATACAGTGCGGCATACTGCTTCCCTACCTTTACATCGCTTTTATCTATACCCGCCATTTTATCACGGGCGACAACTGGTTTCCCTACTTCTTCCTCGACATCAACCGCATAGGATGGTCCGGGGCTATCGGGTGGATTATAGCCCTTACCGTAGTATTCGTACTCACGGGATTCATCTTCATCTATTTGGGAAAGAAGAGGAGTAAGAGATGACGAGACTGCGTCTGAATGTATTTTTGTCATCCTGAGCGCGAAAAGGACGAGGGTGTGTCGCAAATCTATCCCCAAACACCTCTCAGCTAAACTCAAAATAATTTCAAAACAGATTCTTAGTTTACATCCTTCATTGATAAACTGATGCGTTTGCGCGAGTAGTCCACTTCGAGCACACGTACCGTAACGTGCTGGTGCACCGAAACAATGGCGGTAGGGTCACTCACATAGCGGTCGGCAAGCTGGGAGACATGCACCAGGCCATTTTCCTTGATGCCTATATCCACGAAGCAACCGAAGTTGGTGACATTGGTGACGATGCCGGGGAGCACCATCCCTGCCTTTACATCCTCTATCGTGCGGATGCGCTCGTCGAAACTCCAGACCTCGATGGCTTGACGTGGGTCACGGCCCGGTTTTACTAATTCGCACATGATATCCTGCAATGTGGGCAGACCCACATCGCCACTCACATAGCGGTCTATATCAATCTTGGCACGCAGTTCAGCCTCGGCAATCAGTTCGTTCACCGAGCAGCCTAAGTCCCTGGCCATCTGCTCCACTAAGCGGTATCGCTCGGGATGCACGGCCGAGTTGTCGAGCGGGTTCTTGGCATCGGGGATGCGAAGGAAGCCTGCCGACTGTTCGAAGCTTTTCTCTCCCATACGCGGCACACGCTTCAGTTCGCCACGTGAGGCGAAGGCTCCGTGCTCGGCACGGTAGTCCACGATATTCTGTGCCAACGTGGCATTGAGTCCCGACACGTATGTGAGCAAGTGCTTGCTGGCCGTATTCACATTCACACCCACTAAGTTGACACAATGTTCCACGGTGCGGTCAAGCGACGATTTCAGTTCATTTTGGTTCACATCGTACTGGTACTGCCCCACCCCGATGGATTTGGGGTCAATCTTCACCAGTTCGGCCAGGGGATCCATCAGCCGGCGACCAATGGACACCGCACCACGCACGGTGACATCGTAGTCGGGGAACTCATCGCGGGCGACTTTTGAGGCCGAATAGATGGAAGCTCCGTCCTCACTCACCACAAACACCTGCAACTTGCGGTCGTAACGCTGCGAGGTGACAAACTGCTCGGTCTCACGACTGGCCGTACCGTTGCCGATGGATATGGCCTCTATCTTGTATTGCTCCACCAGACGTGTCAGCTTACGGCCCGCGCCCGCATAGTCCGACTTGGGCGGATGAGGGTAGATGGTCTCGTTATGCAACAGGTTGCCCTGCGCATCGAGGCATACCACCTTGCATCCCGTGCGATAGCCGGGGTCGATGGCCAGTACGCGCTTTTGCCCGAGGGGAGGAGCCAGCAATAGCTGCTTGAGGTTGGTCGCAAATACGCGGATGGCCTCCTCATCGGCCTTCACCTTGGAGCTGTTCGCAAATTCCGTCTCGATTGAGGGACGCAACAAACGCTTATAGCCATCGTGCACAGCCATGGTCACCTGCTCGGCACACTCGCCCGAGGAGCGTACGAACTGGCGTTCAAGGCGTTCCACGACCACCGTGTCGTCGGCCGGTGCAATCGTTACACGCAGGAATCCCTCCTTCTCACCACGGCGTATGGCCAGCATACGGTGCGACGAGCAGCGCGAGAGCGGTTCGCTCCAGTCAAAGTAGTCCCGGAACTTATCGCCCTCAGCCTCCTTACCCTTTATCACCTTGGAGGTGATACGTGCTTCGCGAGCGAAGATGTTGCGCACGGCATTGCGTGCGCGTTCACTCTCGTTCACCCATTCGGCAATGATGTCACGGGCACCCTGCAGAGCCTCATCGGCATCCTTCACCTCGTCCTTGACGAAGCGCATGGCCATGGAATCCACACCGTTGGAATGTTGCGCCATCAGCATCTTGGCCAGCGGCTCCAGTCCCTTGGCGCGTGCCACCTCGGCACGGGTACGGCGTTTGGGCTTATAGGGCAGGTAGATATCCTCCAGCTCCGTAGCGTCCATACACATCTCGATGCGCGAACGCAGTTCATCGGAGAGCTTACCCTGCTCCTCAATGGTGCTCAGGATAGTCTCCTTACGCTTGGCAAGTTCCTGCAATTTCTTACACGCCGTGTCGATAGCAGCAATCTGCACCTCATCAAGGCCACCCGTCGCCTCCTTGCGATAGCGACTGATAAAAGGGATAGTGGCACCATCGGCAAGCAGTTTCAGTGTACCCGCCACTGCCTGTTCCGAGAGATTGAGGGTTTGGGAAATGTATCTGTTCATCATATCGTTCATTAAGAATCTGTTCTAAAATCACCGTCAATATATTTGTACCAGCTTTTTGTTCTTCAGCATATCTGCAAAGGTAAACATTATTGGCAACAAACGAACATCTGCAGTGTGATTTCTTTGAATTTAATATAATATAGTTGCTTACCCAAACGCAGGTTGTCCGCCCAATACCGTCTGTCCGCGGACGGTTCACGAACAGCCGAGTCCCCCTTGTAAAGAAGGCGATTTTGTTACTACGCGATGAAACAAAATTTTTATCGCGTAGAAACAAAATTTCCCTCGTGAAGCCTGTCTTGAGGCAAGGCAGCGGGTTGTCCGACAATACAACTCGCCCACCCCCGTTCTCGCGGACAAAAAAAGAGTTGCCATCGAAGACGGCAACTCTTAACTTTTCACTCTTCCCTCTTAACTCTTCACTCAAGAGAGTTTGCTCAGCAATTCCTCTATCGTCACTGTGCCCTGCTCGCCTGTCACCATATTCTTCACGGAGAGCTGGCCGCTCTGCATCTCGCTCTCGCCCACCATCACGACGTAGGGAATAGCGTGGTCGTTGGCAAAGGACATCTGCTTCTTCATCTTCACGCTATCGGGGTAGAGCTCGGCAGCAATGCCTGCACTGCGTAACTGTGCCACGAGGGGAAGGCAGTAGGTAGCCTCGGCAGCACCGAAATTGACAAACATCACCTGTGTGCCACGTGCAGCACTCTTGGGATAGAGGTCGAGCTGATTGAGCACGTCATAGATGCGGTCGGCACCGAAGGAGATGCCTACGCCCGACACACCGGGCATGCCGAAGATACCCGTCAGGTTGTCATAGCGGCCACCACCTGAGATACTGCCAATCTGCACGTCGAGTGCCTTGACCTCAAAGATGGTACCTGTGTAGTAGTTGAGTCCGCGAGCAAGGGTGAGGTCTACCTCCACCTCGTTCTTGATGTCGAGATGTTCCAAGCTGCCCAGCACAAACTCCATCTCATCTACACCCTTGAGACCAATCTCGCTGGCTGCGAGCACGGTGCGCAGGGTGGCCAGCTTGGAGCGGTTGTCGCCACTGAGCTGGATGATAGGTTGCAGGGTATCGATGGCCTCGGCAGGGATGCCCTTCTCGGCCAGCTCGGCATTGACGTTGTCGAGCCCTATCTTGTCGAGCTTGTCAATGGCTACGGTGATATCGACAATCTTGTCGGCCTGACCGATAATCTCGGCTATACCGGTGAGAATCTTGCGGTTGTTGATCTTGATGCCCACGCGGATACCAAACTTGAGGTATACGGCATCAATCATCTGCACGAGGTCCACCTCGTTGAGCAGTGAGTCGCTGCCTACCACATCGGCATCGCACTGGTAGAACTCGCGGTAGCGACCCTTCTGCGGGCGGTCGGCACGCCATACGGGCTGTATCTGGAAGCGTTTGAAGGGGAATGAAAGTTCGTCTCTATGAGCCACCACGTAGCGGGCAAAAGGTACGGTGAGATCATAGCGGAGACCCTTTTCGCAGACCTTGGCAGCAAACTTCAGCGCATTGCGCTCCAGCAGCTCATCATCGTCAATCTTGCTCAGGCAGTCGCCCGAGTTGAGAATCTTGAACAACAGCTTGTCGCCCTCCTCGCCATACTTACCCATCAACGTGGAAAAGTTCTCCATGGCAGGGGTCTCAATGGGTTGGAAGCCAAAGGTGTAGAACACCTCACGGATAGTATCGAATATATAGTTGCGCTTCGCCATTTCAGCAGGAGAGAAGTCGCGCGTCCCCTTTGGTATACCGGGTTTTGTTGCCATTACAGTCTTCTGTTTCTTATTTGCTGTGCAAATTTAGAGAAAAAAAGGCAATTGGCAAAGTTTATGCAAACGAATGTGTTTTTCCTTAGCACACGAGTTTCTACCGATGATGCCATGCTGTGTATAGAGAAGCCACCCGGGGAAGTGAGAATTCCAATAAAATGGGGGTTTTTCGGTTATGAAAACGTGAATAAACGCTAATTGATAGCATATTTAGCTTAATATTCGATTTTTTTGCTGTACCTTTGTCGGCTCAAAGCGCATATATATCATTGCAATGAAACGATACAAATTAATCAACAACCTCATGGGTTGGTTTGTCTTTGCCGTAGCAGCGGTAGTCTACTGCTTGACTATCGAGTCTTCGGCAAGTTTCTGGGACTGTCCCGAGTTTATCACCACGGGCTATAAGCTCGAAGTGGGTCACCCGCCTGGCGCACCCTTCTTCATGCTCACGGCCAATCTATTCTCACAGTTTGCCAGCGACCCCTCGCAGGTGGCCTATATGGTGAATGTGATGTCGGCCCTGCTCAGTGCAGGCTGTATCCTGTTTCTTTTCTGGAGTATCACACACCTCACTCGCCGGCTCTTGTGTGGCAACAGCAACACGATCAAGACGGGACAGATGATCACCATCATCGGTGCGGGTCTGGTAGGTTCCTTGGCCTATACGTTCAGCGACACCTTCTGGTACAGTGCTGTCGAGGGCGAGGTATATGCCTACAGTTCGTTCTTCACAGCAGTGGTATTCTGGTTTATCCTCAAGTGGGAGGAGGAGGCCGGCAGCGTGCATAGCGACCGTTGGCTTATCCTCATCGCCTACCTGATGGGACTCTCCGTGGGCGTGCACTTGCTCAACCTGCTGTGTATACCCGCCATCGTGCTCATCTACTACTTCAAGAAGAACCCGAATGCAGGATGGAAGGGCACCGTTGTCGCCCTTGCCGTATCGGCAGCGCTCGTTGCAGCCATCCTCTACGGTATCGTACCGGGCATCGTGAAGGTGGGTGGATGGTTTGAACTGTTCTTCGTGAACACCCTTTCCATGCCGTTCAATACCGGTCTTATCCTATATATTATAGTATTGGCAGCCGCGTTGGTATGGAGCATTTGGGAGACCTATGCAGCCAAGTCCAAGGTGCGCACCAACATTGCCTTCATTCTGGTGATAGCGCTTACGGGCCTGCCCTTCTACGGACATGGCGTGACTTGCGTACTGCTTGGCCTTATCGTTCTGGGCGCTTTGGCCGCCTATCTGTTCAATATGGACAAGATCAAGGAGCAGTGGCGCATGAGTGCCCGTGTGATGAGTACCGCCTTAGTATCTATCATGATGATTGTCATCGGCTACTCATCGTATGCAGTCATCGTGGTGCGCTCATCGGCCAACACTCCGATGGATCAGAACTCTCCGGAGGATATTTTCACCCTCGGCAGTTATCTCAACCGCGAGCAGTATGGCGACACACCGCTCTTCTATGGTGGCACCTATGCCTCAAAAGTGGCCCGCAAGGTGGAGGGGCAGTATCTGGTGCCCGTAGTAAAGGAAGGAGCCAAGGTTTATATGCCCAAGGAGAAGGCTTCACCCGATGAGAAAGACCGATATATCGTAGTCCGCACCAAGGACAAGTACGTGATGGAACCCTCGATGCTCTTCCCCCGTATGCACAGTGCCGACCATGCCAACTGGCCTGCCGGAGGCACCACCGTCAACCTGTACGATAATTGGGTAGGTGGTATTCAAGGCCGCGAGGCTACCGTCAATGCAGGCGGGCAGAAGCAGAAAGTAAAGGTACCCACACAGCTGGACAACATCAAGTTCTTCATCAACTATCAGGTGAACTTCATGTACTGGCGTTACTTCTTGTGGAACTTCGTAGGCCGTCAGAACGACATACAGGGTCACGGTGAGATAGAACACGGCAACTGGATTACGGGCATCAACTTCATCGACAAGATGCTTGTGGGCGACCAGACCCTGCTGCCCTCAGAGCTGAAGGACAACAAGGGACGCAACGTCTTCTATGGTCTGCCACTGCTGCTCGGCCTCATCGGCCTCTTCTGGCAAGCAGGCCGCGGCAAGCGTGGCGCACGCCAGTTCTGGGTGGTGTTCATGCTCTTCTTCATGACGGGCTTAGCCATCGTACTCTACCTGAACCAGACACCGATGCAGCCCCGTGAGCGCGACTATGCCTATGCCGCCTCGTTCTATGCCTTCGCCATCTGGATTGGTATGGGCGTGGCCGGCATTGCCCATCTGTTGCAGAAGCTGGTCAAGAACCCGACCGTGGCTGGTGCTATCGCCACCGTAGCATGCGTGCTCGTACCGCTGCAGATGGCCAGCCAGACATGGGACGACCACGACCGCAGCAACCGCTACATGGCGCGCGACTTCGGCCAGAACTACCTCAACACCCTCCCCGAGAAGGGCAACCCCATCATCTTCACCAATGGCGACAACGATACTTTCCCCCTATGGTACAACCAGGAGGTAGAGGGTGTGCGCACCGACTCGCGTGTATGCAACCTCTCGTACCTGCAGACCGACTGGTACATCGACCAGATGCGCCGTCCGGCCTACGACTCGCCCTCAGTACCCATCCAATGGGAGCGTCTCGACTATGTGGAGGGCACCAACGATGTGATAGAGATACGCCCCGAGGCCAAGCAGGCCGTACTCGACATCTACAAGAAACAGCCTACTGCTGCCCAACAGAGGTTTGGCAATGAGCCATTCGAGTTGCGCAACATCCTTGACTATTGGGTAAAGAGCAAGGACGAGAACCTGCATTATATCCCCACCGATACCGTATATATCACGCTCGACAAGGCTGCCATCCTACGCTCAGGCATGTATATCCCCGAGCAGTACCGCGGCGCTACCGACGAGGAGACCATGAGCAAGATGCCCGACCGCATGGTTATCTCACTCAAAGGACGTCGTATGCTCACCAAGAACCACATCATGCTGCTTGAGATGCTGGCCGGCACCAACTGGGAGCGCCCGCTCTACATGTCTACGACCGTGGGCAGCGAAAATTACGTGGGACTCGAGCCCTTCTTCCTCCAAGAGGGACTGGCCTACCGCATCACGCCATTCAACTTCCGCCAGCTGGGTCTCGCTCCCCAGAATGGCTTTGCAGTAGATAGCGAGACGATGTACAATAACCTGATGAACCGCTTCGCATTCGGTGGCATGAAGACTCCCGGTATCTATATCGACGAGACCATCACCCGCATGGGCTACACCCACCGCCGTCTCTACACGATGCTGGCCAACCAGCTCATCCGCGAGGGTAAGAAAGACAAGGCACTCGCCGTGCTCGACAAGTGCGAAGAGGAGTTCCCCTCCTCTATCCTGCCACACAACTATTGGCAGAGCCAGTCGCATCTGATGGGTCAGGCCTACCTTACCCTTGGTGAGACAGAGAAGGGCATGGACATCCTCTCGCAAGTGGCCGACAATGACATCGAGTATATTACCTGGTATCTTAGCCTTGGCGACAACCGCTTCAATGCTTCGTTCGGTGAGGTGCAGAACTGCCTGCACACGCTCCTGAAGACATTGCAGATGATGGAGCGCTCGTCAGATAAAGAGACGTTTGCACACTACTCCGGCCTCTTCGAAAAATTGTATCAGGAACTGGAAGTGAGAGTGAAGTGATTTAAGTTTTTCAGTTTATAAGTTTTTGAGTTTGTAGGTTCCCACTCGTGAGACAAACTTATAAACTCAAAAACTCAAAAACTTACCCTATGTTCATTGAGCAACCCCCACAATTCTTCCGCCGACTGTACCCCCGTGCATGTTGGCGGATGAATTCATCAGAAAAGGCCGTCTACCTCACTTTTGATGACGGCCCTATCCCAGAGGTAACCCCTTGGGTGCTTGATGTGCTCGACAAATACGGCATCAAGGCCACCTTCTTCATGGTGGGCGACAATGTGCGCAAGCACCCCGATGAGTACAAGATGGTTGTCGAGCGCGGGCATCGCATAGGCAACCATACCTACAACCATCTCAAGGGATTCGAGGAGCGCACAGCCCACTACATCGCCAATATCGACAAGGCCGATTGCTACCTCACCACCGATCTCTTCCGGCCGCCTCATGGCATCATGCGCATGAGGCAATACCGTGCGCTCAGCGAGCGCTACCGCATCGTCATGTGGGATCTCGTGACGCGCGACTACAATCCCAAGCTTGATGGGTGCCAGATACTCCGTAAGGTGCACAGGTACACACGCAACGGCTCCATCATCACCTTCCATGACTCGCGCCGTGCAGTAAGCAACTTACGCTATGCCCTTCCGCGAGCCATCGAGTGGCTACAAAGCGAAGGCTACGAGTTCAAAGTCTTTGATTAGAATCCGTTCTTAATTTTATTGAGTCAGCATGGAGCATCATCTCCCGAAGGCCAACGCCCAATTGGCAGATGCCAACCGGCAATTGATTGAGGCCGAAGCACTGCGACTCGGGTTCGCTGCCTGCGGCTTCGCTGCGGCTGAGCCTGTGAACGAGGAGATGGCCCGCAAGGTCGACCATTGGGTGGAACTGGGCTACCATGCCGATATGACTTATATGGAGCGTAACCGCGAACTCCGCTTCGACCCTACCCTGCTCGTCCCCGGATGCCGCACGCTCATCGTCGTGGCTCTCAACTACTACCCCCAACAACCACTGCCCAAGGAGGGATACCAAATCGCCTATTATGCCTATGGCAAGGACTATCATCGTGTGGTGAAGGATAAGCTGCACCAGTTGTTGGCCTATATCCGTACTCTCATGCCTGATGTCAAGGGGCGTGCCTTCTGCGACACGGCTCCCCTGCTCGAACGCTATTGGGCCGTGAAGGCCGGTCTCGGCTTCATCGGGCGCAACCGCACGCTTATCATTCCGGGGCAGGGCAGTTACTGCTTCTTGGGAGTATTGGCTGTGGATGCGGAATTGAGGGAGGAGCCTCATAACGTGTCTGCCTCGTGCGAAGGCTGCGACCGCTGCCTCAAAGCCTGCCCTACGGGTGCCTTGACACGCGATGGCATCGACTGCCGCCGTTGCCTGTCGTATCTCACCATTGAGCATCGGGGGCCTCTCCCTATAGACATACGCGATAAGTTGGGCCGCCGCATCTACGGCTGCGATACCTGCCAACAGGCATGCCCACACAATAGCCACCCGACACCGACCTCAGAGCCGCTCTTCACCTTGCCGCCTGCCATAGCAAGCCTTACACCCGTCCAGTGGCAACAGCTCACTCCGGAGCGCTATGCAGACCTCTTTAGTGACAGTGCCATCGAGCGTGCAGGCTATGAGGGCCTACGACGCAATATCGATGCTGTCGCTCGTTGATATAAAGAGAGTGTGGCCATCTATCACCTCACTCTCTTGATTTTTCACGCATCCTTTTACTGTATCATGATTTTTTGGGAGGGTACGAGGTTGTACCGAGATGGATTGATGGGTCAGACTAAAGTAAGCAAATCTTCCATCGCCTTGATAAATGACTTTGTTTTGTCTATGAGTGGAAGAATTTCTTCTTCGGTGGCATCATAAAGGTCGTCATAATCACCCGATTGGCGCAAATCGAAGAGACGGGTAAAGAGGCGACCATAACTCTTATCCAAGAAACCTTTCGCAATGAAGTTTTGTCCTATCAGATGGATTACTCCGCTGTGTGTCCGTGCGGAGAAACCCTTGTCAAGAAGCAATGCAGAAGCCATATGGTAAGCAGCATAGTAAAGCCTATTGCCTGCGAGATTCCAAAATCCGAGCTTGGCAACCTCAGTCACCTCATTCATACTATCATACGCCTTTTGTCTACGATAGCCGATGATTGCTCTCTTCTCTTCCATTGTCAGCATAGCGTAATGCCCTCCTTGGCAATGTTCTGGAACAAGGGAGAATAGCTTCTACGCTTCCATTCCTTGCGAGTATACATTATCGGATGAATCTGTACATCAATCTCCCAGCCTAAAGCAAACAATGGATAGGAATAATTGTCATAATCTGAGGGCTCAATCTTATCTTTGTCCAACAAGATGAGCACATCCCAATCGGAATCGGCACGAGCATCACCACGCGCTTGTGAACCGAATAGTATAACCTCAGCACCTTGGGGCATCACCTCCGTGGCTGTACCTTTTATCCTATGCAGTATGTCCGATTGGTTATATTTCATCCTTCTTCATGCAATTACATCGCGAAGATACGAAGTATTTTGAATTAAAACAATTATGACCTGATTTTTCCTTCTGCAGCATATCAGATTCAGAACAGATGCTACGAAAGGACGATATTAGGATAAAACGCTATCCTTACTTCGTTGTCAGCCCCTCAGCCAGTACTCTGGCACGCTCCAAAGCGATGGTGATGTGACTGCAGATGTTGTCTTTCCCGATGAGGTCGTCAAAACCGGCTTTGGTGAGCACCTCCATCACCTTGGGATTCACTCCCGAGAGTACTATCTTGACATCCTTCTTCAAGCACTTACGACACAGATTGGTGAGATTGTGCACACCGGTAGAGTCGATAAAGGGCACCTTGCGCATACGAATGATGCGCACGGCCGGTTGCTTGCCCTGATCGTTCATCACCTCTTCAAACCTATTGGCAATTCCGAAGAAATAGGGGCCGTTGATTTCGTAAACCTCCACACGGTCGGGAATGGTGAGGTGCTCGTTATTGAAGGGTACGTCGCTGTCGGCACTAAGGTCTATAGCCTCCGTTTCCACCGATACTTTGGTTACCTCAGACATACGGCGCATGAAGAGCAGACAGGCGATGAGGATACCTACCTCGATGGCTACGGTGAGGTCGAACACCACGGTGAGGAAGAAGGTGACGAGCAGTACGGTGATATCGCTCTTGGGATTCTTCAGAATGGCTTTAAAGCTGCGCCATTCACTCATATTGTACGATACCACTACCAGTATACCAGCCAGACAGGCCATGGGGATATACTTGGCCAACGGCATCAGGAAGAAGTAGATGAGCAGGAGCACCAGAGCGTGTATGATACCGGCAATGGGAGTACGTCCGCCGTTGTTGATATTGGTCATCGTACGGGCAATGGCTCCCGTGGCAGGTATGCCGCCGAAGAGCGAACAGGCCATATTGGCGATGCCCTGTCCTATGAGTTCCTGATTACTGTCGTGCTTGTCGCCTATCACACCGTCGGCCACAGCAGCCGAGAGCAGCGATTCGATGGCACCCAACATGGCAATCACGAGAGCGGGCGACATGAGTTTGGTGAATACCTCCCACGTGATTTTAGGCACCTCGGGGGTAGGCATATCGGGGGTGATGGTGAAGCGGTCACCGATGGTTTCGATGGCTGTCACACCGGCATAGTTCTTCAGCAGCAGTGCCACTACCGTAGTGACGATGATAGCCAGCAATGAACCGGGCAGCTTTTTGCTTATCTTGGGCGTATATACAATGATAAGGATGCTGGCCACACCGATGAGCAGAGGCCAAAGGTTCATCGTGTCAAAGTGCTGGAAATAGGTCACCCACTTGCTCACAAAGTCGGCAGGCACCTCGGCTATCTGCAAGCCGAAGAGATCCTTGATCTGCGTGGTGAAGATGGTGAGCGCGATACCGCTCGTGAAGCCCACGATAATCGGGTACGGGATATACTTGATGATGGTACCCACACGCAACACCCCCATCAGGATGAGGAAGATACCCGCCATGAAGGTGGCTATGACCAGACCGTTCAGTCCATATTCCTGGATGATACCGAAAACGATGACGATGAAGGCTCCCGTAGGGCCACCGATCTGCACCTTGCTACCGCCAAACACGGAGATGAGCAGACCCGCAATGATGGCAGTGATGATACCCTTCTCGGGAGTGACTCCCGATGCGATGCCGAAGGCAATGGCAAGCGGCAACGCCACGATGCCTACAATGATACCGGCCATGAGATCCGACATGAAAGTGGCTTTGTTGTAACCCTTCAGACAGGCGAACAACTTAGGTTGGAATTCAAACAATTTCATAGTGGTATGAATCAATATAACTGATACCCATTCAGGAGTATCTTTCCGATGTTTTTAGAAAATCGATGCAAAATTAAGGTTTTTCCACGAATTGTACGGTATGCAAAGCTATTTTTTTGATGTATCGGCTCTATTCCTAACATGAGTTCGATATAAGGCTAATCTTTACACACAAATCTTTCTGGTTTCACACAGATCTCACGAATCTCACGAAATTGGCTGCATCGCAGAAGGCTCGCAGCTTGTCGGCTTCACCGAATGTATACATTTCGGAGGCACACGCGAGTTTACGAAGCGTGCTTCGTGAGATTCGTGAGATCTGTGTGAGGTAAAACCATTCGCGGGAGAAGCAGTTTGCTTGAGGAACCTGTCGAGTTTAAGGAGCAAATAACTGTGTGCAAAGATTAGCTTTATAGCGAACTCACGTAATAAAAGAGTCGCGCCCGCAAAGCGAACGCGACTCTTTTATTCAGACCTAACGAGGAGTTACTTCTTGATCAATGTCTTCTTACCATCGATGATATAGATACCGGGAGCGGTAGGCGTATCGATGCGGCGGCCGAAGAGGTCGTAGATACCCAACTTGACGGGGACGACAGCCTCAACATTCTCAATACCGTCGGTAACATCGAACGGACTCTGGGTAGCAGCCTTGGTGAGGAGCTCGAGTTTCCAATCGTCAGCACCCAACCATGTTCCTGTGAACTTATCCTTGCGTGAAAGCTCAGAGTTAGCTGTCACACCGATAGCCAAGTAGTGGTGAGTAACCTCTACGGTGATGGTGTCGTATGACCAACCCCAACCCTTACCATCGTTGGCATTGAAGTAGGGAGCCTCGATTGTACCATCAGCAGCAGCCCATGCAAGACTGTCGGCATACCAGATTTCACCATGGTCAGCATAGTATTTCTTCACCTGTGCCCACTGTGTAGCCTCTGCCCACTTGGCAGTATCGGCAGTGAGTGTGTCGGCGGGGAACACCTCGGGTGATGCGAATACCCAAGCATTGTCGCCGTCAGAACGAGTAGCGACAGTAAGCTGGTAGGTTCCATCGGGGAGACCTACGATTTCCTGATAAGCGGTGAAGTTGAGTGAACCTGCAGCAGGATTCCAAGAGTCGAGATAGCGGTTTGCAGGGGTACCGTCGTAGTGCTGACTCGCATTGGTAGGACCATTACCAGTACCCTTCACTACGGTCCAGCCAGTGGCAGCTTCGTCATCAATTGTGGGGTTCACAACCAAATCCTCGGTGAGGTCACCTACAGGAAGGTTGATGTTGAGTGCACTTGTGAGACGCTTCATCGCCTTCTCGAGCTTAGCCTGCAGGTCAGCGCAGTCGGCAGCAGGACGGAGCACTGCAGTGAGGTCGTCCACCTGAGGAGTGATTACCTGTTCCTTAACGAAGGTCTTGTATTCTTCCTTCACACCCTTGATGGTAGCCAAGGTGTTCTCTGCCTCAATCAATGCGGTAGCATAGGCTACATAGCCGCCCAACTTGGCATCAAGTGCAGGAAGGATAGTGTGAGTAGCGTCTTCGGCATGGAGTGCCTGGCCTACCATCTGCATGGTGACAGCCAACAGCTTGGCAGCAGAGGCATTCACGTCATAGTCGAGCTCGGCAGTCATATCGAGAAGAGCCTCATAGTTGCCTGCATAGAACTTCTGCACTGCATTGAATACACTGTCAGAAGCTGCCACAGCAGGATTAAGTGCGCCACAAGCCTCGACATACTTACCTTCAGCAGCAAGCGGAGTAGCAGCCTCAATGGCAGCCTTCACGTCCTTTGAGTCGCCGGGGAGCAGAATGTTGGCATACTCCTGTGCACGGAGCAATGATGCTTCCCAAGCAGCCTTCAGATCTTCGCCGGTAGCTTCGCCGTAATACTGCAACTTGAAGTCGGTCACCTGATACCAACCGTTTATATCACCGGCACTTACAGAAGCGAAACCGATGCGCAACTTGCCATCGACAACAACCACCTTCTCGGTCTGCAGAAGTTCCCATTCACCAATGCCTGCTCCTCCTGCATCCCAACCGACAACGGCCATATCCTCAGAGACAACAGTACTTACAGAGCTTGTAGCGTATGCGTGCTGCTGGCCAAGACCTTGTGTAATAGCACGAGCTGATACGCTGTAGACACCCTCGGGAAGACCTTCGATATCCTGATACACGTTCATAGTGGTAAAATCGTTTGACCAAGAGTTGAGACAAGGAAGAGGTGTAGTGCCATCTCCATTGATGTCAGCTTGACCAGGACCTACCCAAACGTCACCACTTGCCTGTACGTTAGCAACAACCCAAGGAGCAGGGATAGTATAGTTCTTTGCTGAAGCGAAAGTGGGCAACACAATTCTATGGGTATAGTCGGCAGGATTTTCGGGAGTAGGTATCTGAGATTCATAGTAATCATAGATAGCAGCTTGTAAAGCAGCAACAGCCTCCTGGTAGTACTGCTCGGTAGTCTGATCCTCAGCCAACTCTACCTTTGCACCTTCTTCAACCAGCGGAGTCATAGCATCGTAAACTTTCTCCAAATCCTCCCAACCCGGATATTCAAGAACAGACAATTCGTTTTCCACCTTATCTGTCATCTCCTTCAACTGGGCCACCAGAGCCTCCACATTCTTCACGCTATTGTAAACAGCCTCAAATGCAGCCATAGCCGCCATCACCTCCTCATTCTCATAAAGACCAATCTCAGTATATTCACTTGCAGCAAGGCAAGCATCGCTCAACTCATTGTAAGCTGTAACAGGGAGGATCTCGGCACGCTCGGCCAACCACGCTTCAGCCTCATCGAGCTTGAGGGTAAGTGCCACTGCGGGGAAGTCTCCGTAATAATACAGCTTGAAGTCGCGGAAAGCACACCAAGAGTCTGCCGAGTGACCGGTGTTGCGCAAGCCAATCTTAAGAGTACGATCCTGAACAATTACAGTAAGTTCGTTCTCAGCATAGTAGGGAATACCCAGTTCAGGATTGGTCAGGCCGAATGCCTCGCTGGTAGATACACGCATATTCACATAGTCGTTGAGCACTTGATCGTTAGTTACCCCCATCACTGAAGCCGGATACTTGTAGAGTGACAACAGCGGTACCGACTCCTCATTGGCATAGAGCTGAGCCGTGATATTCTCTGTACCCGCCTGATAGGCTGCACCACTGTCATTGCCACCAGTACGATAGAATCCCTGTACCTGAACGACGTACATACCATTGGGCACGTCAGTTAGTTCCTGATATATGTCAAAGTCACAATTAAAGAACTCCATAACCTCGTATTCCAAGCCGGGAGTACTACCAGACCATCCCTGACTATTCTTGCGCAAGGTAGGATTGGTCATATAACGATCGGTCATATCGAAACGCTCAGTTCCGTCAGCATTGGCCATTTGGAAGGCTTCGATGTCCTGCAGCAACTTAAGGATGGCAGCTTCTGTCTCTTCAAGACCCAGCTCGGCAGCATCATAAGCAGCCTGAGCAGCATCAATGGCATCGTAGAACTCGTCAAGTCCCTCAGAGAAGCCTCTTTCGAGCTCTGCATTGGCTGCCTCCAATGTAGCAAGCAATCTGGCATAGGCCTCGATGCAGAGTTCCGCTTCAGCCAACTGTGCCTTCAAAGTCTCCAGCAGCGCAGCACCATCATCGTAAGTAGCCACGTCAGCGATAGCATCTACAGAAGCCTGGATAGCATCCTTCAAGGCTTGCGACATTGGAGCTTCTATCAGTTCCATTGCAGACACAGCCAATGCATCCAACTCATCTTGCATCCACAGGAGCTTGGCAGCTTCTTCGGTGTCGCCTACATACTGCATCAGGCGTACATTGTCCCAAGCAGCCCAGTTCACATTACAAGACGAAATGCGGTACTCCACCTTCAGCTTTCCATCTGTTACAATAGTCGCTACAGTGTACTCCGTTGGAGGGTTCGTATTAGTCGTAGTCACCGGCACCATATCCTGGTTTGCATAGATGGCAACGCCTGAGGGAACAACAGAGGCATCGCTCTGCAAGACAGCATGAGCCAATGATCTTACCACGTAAATGCCGTTAGGCACTTCAATGGTCTGAGACCAACTCTGGTCGCTGAGTGTGCTGGGAGCAGCCACCCAGTTCTCAATAAAATTGGTACCGTTGTAGCCATAAGTTGCAGCCGTAGCGGCAATCTTATTGCCACCTACGATAGTCCAACCAGTAGCACTACTTTCAAAATCGGGATCCGACAACAGATTGGTAACATCTGTACCACGCTGAGCCTTCACCGTCAGAGCCATAACAAAGCTCATCGCCAATAAAGTAATTTTCTTCATGGTTTGTGTAATTTAGTTGTTAATAATATGGTTAATAAATATTTTCATTCAATCCTTTATCGCTCTCATTTGATTATTTCGGGGGAAATAATCAAACTATCCCGGGATAGTTTTTCTACTTGAAACTGTTTCTACCTGAACGATTCTTTCACACGGTATTTTGTGTTTAGCACTAATCTCTGCGTCCTAAATAAATCATCACATAATGCACCAATGTAGCCAATGAGCTGAGTGCTGCCACTACATAGGTATAGGCAGCCGAGCGCAAGGCACTCTCGGCATCGCGATGATTATACGAGTTGGTGATGCCCGACTTGTCGAGCCAAACCAAGGCACGCTTGCTGGCATTGATCTCCACGGGCAGCGTGATAAAGCTGAACAGGGTGCTCAGTGCAAACAGAGCGATACCGGCCAGCATCACAACAGGGAAGCGCTCGATGACCATAACGCCGACGAACAGTATCCACATCACCCACTGCGAGGAGAAGGATACGACGGGCACCAAGGCCGAGCGCATCTTCAGTGGGGCATAGGCTGTAGCGTGCTGCACGGCATGGCCACACTCGTGAGCGGCTACGGCAGCCGCAGCCACGCTACACGATGAGTAAACATCGCTGCTGAGGTTCACGGTATGGGTGACAGGGTTATAGTGGTCGGTGAGATGCCCTCTCACACAGGTCACCTGCACATCGTAGATACCATTGTCGCGCAGCATCTTCTCTGCCACGTCACGGCCTGTCATTCCGCCGGCCAAGGGTATCTTGGAGAATTTCTTGAACTTGTGGTTCAAGTTAACCTGCACAATGTAGCTGAGCAGGACAATGCCGATAAATATAATCCAAATAAGATTCATAAGTTCTTAATCGTTATAACGCTCGATAGTTTGGTCACGGTCGGGACCTACAGACACAATCTTGATGGGCACCTCAAGCTCCTCTTCGAGGAACGAGAGGTAATTGTTGAACTCTTCGGGGAACTCGTCCTCAGAGGTCATCTTCGTCATGTCGCACTGCCAGCCGGGGAGCTCTGTGTAGATAGGCTCTACCTCACCATCGATGCTATAGGGAAAGTTCTCAGTCTCCACCCCATTGATGCGGTAAGCCACGCAAGCCTTGATGGTCTCGAAGGTATCGAGCACATCGCTCTTCATCATGATAAGGTGGGTGACACCGTTGATCATGATGGAGTACTTCAATGCCACGAGGTCAATCCAACCGCAACGACGCTTACGGCCTGTAACCGAGCCAAACTCGTGACCGAGGGTGCAGAGTTTGTCGCCAGTCTCGTCGAAGAGCTCTGTGGGGAAGGGGCCGCTACCTACGCGAGTGCAGTAGGCCTTCATGATGCCGTACACATTGCCAATCTTGTTGGGAGCCACGCCGAGACCCGAGCAGGCACCGGCACATACGGTGTTCGAAGAGGTCACGAAGGGGTATGAGCCGAAGTCGATATCGAGCATCGTGCCCTGTGCGCCCTCGCAGAGAACGCTCTTCCCGGCCTTGAGCAGGGCGTTGATCTCGTGCTCGCTGTCCACCAGGGGGAACTGACGCAGGTATTCGATACCGGCCATCCACTCTTTCTCTATCTCAGTGATGTCGTACTCGAAGTTCATGCTCTTGAGGATATCCTCGTGACGCGCCTTGGCCTTGGCATAGACAGTGTCAAAATCACCGAGGATATCGCCCACACGGATGCCGTTGCGACTGATCTTATCGGTATAGGTGGGGCCGATGCCCTTACCTGTGGTGCCCACCTTGGCATCGCCCTTGGCCGCCTCGTAAGCCGCATCGAGCACACGGTGGGTAGGCATGATGAGGTGTGCCTTCTTGGAGATATGGAGACGCTCCTTGAGCGGATGTCCCGACGCCTCAAGTGCCTCGGCCTCAGCCTTGAACAAAGCGGGGTCGAGCACCACACCATTACCAATGATATTCACCTTGTCGCCCTGGAAGATTCCCGAAGGGATGGAGCGGAGCACATATTTCTGTCCTTCAAACTCGAGTGTATGCCCTGCATTCGGGCCGCCCTGGAAACGTGCCACCACATCGTAACGCGGAGTAAGTACATCCACTACTTTTCCTTTTCCCTCATCGCCCCATTGGAGGCCTAACAATACATCTACTTTCATGATTTACCTGTATTTTTTTTCTGTTCTTTCAGTTTCTTCTCTCTACGCCGGCGGGCAGCAGCACACTTCGAACATACGCCATATATATACAGCGAGGAATGTGCTATGGAGAAGCCACGACTATGCGCACTCTCAATTGCCTCGCGCAACTTTTCGTCGCGCACCTCGGTCACCGTGCCACATGCCATACATATACGATGGAAGTGAGTAGTCATGTTATACGACTTCTCATACTGCGAGCTGTTGTCAAACTTATGACGGATGACCAGACGGGCATCGGTAAGCAACTCCATCGTATTGTACAAAGTAGCGCGGCTGACATGGAATTTATTGGCTGCCATCACATCAAACAGCTCCTCCATGGTGAAGTGCCCCTCTATGGAATAAATTGCATCAAGGATAGCAAAACGCTCTTGCGTCTTGCGCAAACCTTTGTTCTGCAGATACTGCTCAAAGGTGCCTTTAACAGTTTCCTTCACTTTATCTTCCATAGTACACGTAAAGTAGCAAGCAAAGATAAAGAAATTTATTTGAAAAACTCAAGAAAAGTCAATTATTTATTGCTTTTAACAGAGTTTTCGTGTATTTCATACACTATCACCCGACAAACAGTGTTCACGAGCGGTACAATTCACTCTATCGCACCGAGCAGGCGCTGCACCTCGGCATTGGGCTGGTCGCAGCAAGCGGCATAACGTTCCAAAGCCGACAGAGCGGCTTGCTTGACAATCAGGTCGTCGGAATCCATGGCGGCTGCAGCCTGATCGACGAATTCGTCACAGCTGCGCTCGTTCATCGCAGCACCCCATATACCAAACAGGTGCGTGATGAGGCGGAAACCTGTGTACACGGCCATGCGGTCCTCGGAGGCTATCCACTGGAATGCCTTCTGCGAGGCATAGGGCAAGCGGCGGAAGAGAGCCATGCAGACATAGTCGGCCAGCTCGGTGTTGTGTATCTGCTCCAGCCAGATATCGGCAATCTCGGGATAGAAACTCTCGACGGGCTGCAGATAGGCGGCCAGTATCTTACATTCACGGATGTCCTCCTTCCACAGAGCCTGCGCCAACTCGTGGTCGGGTTCATACTGGGCTGCAATTTCCTTGATACGCGGCAACTCTATGCCAAAGATCAGGCGGTACTGCAAACCCTTCTCGCGGAGACTCTGCGAGATGACGCCGTTCATAAAGAGACGGAACTTGGACTTTATTTCTCGGATGGTGGATTGCATAATGAAGGAAGAGGGAAGAGGGAAAAGGGAAGAGGGAAGAGGGAAAAGTCAGATGCCCGGATGGCAACTCTTCACTTTTCACTCTTCCCTCTTCACTATTAATTACGGTACGGCAACGCAGCATAGTCGCGGCTGTAGCGCAGCATCTGGTCGTCGTAGCTTTCGTCGTACGAGATGGTGACGTCGGTGATGTTGCCCTCAGCATCGGTGACTGCTGTATATACGGGATTGATGAAACCCTTGTAGGGAGCGAGGTTGAGTGCTTCGTAGCGGGCAAGGATCTCCTTGTGCAGGTCTTGGTCGACCTGTACGGCATAGGTCTCTACCAGCTGACGGCCAGCCTCGTAGTCTCCCTCCGACTTGATACGCTGGATCTCGGCAAGGAGTTCGCCGAAGAGGCTGCGCAGTTTTTCGTAGTCGTTGATCTTCACGAAGGTCTTGCCGTCACGCTTCGCGAGTTCGATCACATTGTCGGCCTTGCCGTGCTCGTAGGCCCAACGGGCGATGAGCTGGCGGTTGCGCATGTGGGCCTCCTCTACGGTAGCACCCGGCTCTATACGTACAAGTTGGGTCATCAGGCCGTTCATCATCTGTCCGTAGTACTCGGCCTTATAGGCCTCGGCATTGGGGAGCAAGCCCAGCTCCACCATCTTGGGGTCGCCCAAGTAGTAGAGTCCGAAGAGGTCGGCGCGGGTCTCCTCGATGGTAGAGCCGTGAGCCTTCAATGCATCAGGGTCTACACCAGGGAGCAGCTTGCCCGAGCCGTGACCGAGACACTCGTGCAGGTCGGTATGGAGGTCGCCGGTAAGGGCATCGTACTGCTCTATCAGTTTACGCTCCACATCGCTGTATACAAACTCCTCGTTGAAGCCGTTGCCCAGCGCAGCCATGTTGTATGCCTCGGTGAGGTTACCGATGGTTACCGACTTGGAGCCGTGTGCGCTACGTATCCAGTTGGAGTTGGGCAGGTTGATACCGATGGCCGTAGAGGGATAGAGGTCGCCGGCGAGGATCGCTGCTGTGATCACCTTGGCGGTCACGCCCTTCACCTTCTCTTTCTTGAAGCGGCTGTCTACGGGCGAGTTGTCCTCAAACCACTGGGCATTGCTGCTGATGGTCTCGGTGCGCTTGGTAGCCTCCAGATCCTTGAAGTTGACGATAGACTCCCACGAAGCCTTCATGCCGAGGGGGTCGCCGTAGCTCTCTGTGAAGCCGTTGACAAAGTCGATGCGTGAGTCGAGGTCGCCCACCCAAGCGATGCAGTAGTCGTCAAAGTCTTCGAGGCTGCCCGAGCGGTAATACTTGATGAGCTTCTCGATGACCGCCTTCTGCTCGGCATTCTCGGCTACGCCAAGTGCCTTTTCGAGCCAATAGACCACCTTGGAGAGAGCCTCGCCATAGAGACCCCCGGTGTGCCATACCTTCTCCACCACCTTGCCGTCCTCCTTCACGAGGCGACTGTTCATGCCATACATCACGGGAGTATCGTCGTTAGGGTCCTTGAGGCTGTTATAGAAAGCCTCGGCCTCAGCCTGGGTCACGCCGTCGTAGTAGTAGCTGGCCGAGGTAAGCACGAGGTCCTCTCCATCGGCCTGGTTCACACGTTTGGCCATCACTGTGGGGTCGAAGATAGCAGGGAACACCTCCGCACAGAGCTGCTCCACGGTCTGTCCCTCGGCCAAAGGCAGCTTGGCAGCATCAACCGAAGCCAATGCCTCATGGAAAAACTCGGGAGAGAAGCCCGGCACAAACTTGTCGGCGCTGTAGTGATGGTGTATGCCATTGGAGAACCATACGCGCTTCACGTAGGTAACAAAGTTCTTCCAGTCCCCGGTGGTCTTGTCGCCCTGATAGTCGGTGTATACGGTCTCGAGCATCTTGCGGATGACGAGGTTGTGACGTCCATTCTGGTCGAACAGGATGTCGCGGCCATACAGGGCAGCCTCCTGGAGGTAATACACGAGTTTCTTCTGGTCGAGGGTGAGTTCGTCGAATCCCTTCACCTCGTAGCGAAGCATCTGGATGTCGGCAAAAGTCTCATTGGCATAGTCGAAGGCCGCCTCAGCCTCGGCTTGCTTACCATTGTTGCACGATACACACAGTGCAGTTGCCATAGCTAACATTGTCAATTGTCTTTTCATTTTGTTGTTCGATATTTTAAGTTTCTTAAGTTGAGTAAAACATCAATACGGCACCTTCTCCTCCAGTTCTTGCAGGTTGGCCGCAATGACATCGTCGCTGATGCTGTTGTTGATGAGATTACCTGCCAGGTATTGGTCATAGGCAGCCATATCGATGAGTCCGTGTCCCGAGAGGCAGAAGAGGATAGTCTTCTCCTCACCCGTCTCTATGCACCTCTTTGCCTCGCGGATGGTAGCCGCAATGGCATGGCACGATTCCGGAGCAGGGATAATGCCTTCGGCAGCTGCAAACAGCGTGCCGGCTTCGAACGACTCAATCTGCTCAATGTCTACGGCCTCCATCATCTTGTCCTTGAGGAGTTGCGACACTATGAGTCCGGCTCCATGGTAGCGCAAGCCACCGGCATGAATGTTGGCCGGGCGGAAGTTATGACCGAGGGTAAACATCGGTATCAATGGTGTATAGCCCGACTCGTCACCGAAGTCATAATGAAACTCACCGCGTGTGAGCTTCGGGCACGAGGCCGGCTCGGCAGCCACAAAGCGCGTGGTCCTGCCCTCCTTGATATTGTGCCGCATGAAGGGGAAAGCCAATCCGCCAAAGTTGGAGCCGCCACCGAAGCAAGCCACCACCACATCAGGATAGTCGCCTGCCATCTGCATCTGCTTCTCGGCTTCCAAACCGATAACAGTCTGATGCAGGGTCACATGGCTAAGCACAGAGCCCAACGTATACTTACAATTAGGAGTCATCATCGCCAGCTCCACCGCCTCAGAGATAGCCGTACCCAACGACCCCTGGTGGTTGGGATACCTGGTAAGGATATCCTTTCCGGCCCGAGTAGACATCGAGGGCGAAGGGGTCACCTGCGCGCCGAAAGTCTGCATGATGCTGCGTCGGTAAGGTTTCTGCTCATACGAGATCTTCACCTGATACACGGCAGCCTCAAGCCCGAACACCTTGGCCGCATACGACAATGCTGCTCCCCATTGCCCCGCACCAGTCTCCGTGGTGATATTGGTCACGCCCTCCTCCTTGCAGTAGTAGGCCTGCGCCAAGGCCGAGTTGAGCTTATGCGAGCCGATAGGGCTCACGCTCTCATTCTTGAAGTAGATATGAGCGGGGGTGCCAAGTGCCTTTTCCAGTCCGTAGGCACGCACCAGCGGCGTACTTCTATAGTAGGTATACATCTCGCGCACCCGCTCGGGGATATCAATCCACGCATCCGTCATGTTGAGCTCCTGATGCGACACCTCACGGGCAAAGAGCGGATACAGGTCCTCGGGAGTAACAGGCTGTCCGGTCTTGGGATTGAGCATCGGCATCGGTTTGTTGGGCATATCCGCTTGGATATTGTACCACTGGGTAGGTATCTCACTCTCCGATAAAATGAATCTTTTCTGTTTCATAATGGTGCTTTGACGATAAAAATAGTTCTAAAACAGATTCTAAAAAAATCCGATGCTGCTTGTGGAGCACCGGATTCATATATACAAAACAACTCTTATTCCTTATTGTCATACATCAGTTACCGTGCTCAATCTCCTATACTGAGCCACCACCAAAACTTGCTGAGGTTAACCGATGCATTCATATACGCTCTTTCCTTTCTGCGGCAAAGTTAAAGTATTTTTATCTATTTACAAACAATCTGTAAGAAAAGTTTTCATTTTCATACTAAAATGTATATTCATCGAACAAGGCACCCCCAGCGCCCTCTTCCCACTTATCCATACGCTCCTGCCAATGTTTCTCCAGTCTCTTTACGCCCTCTTCTATAGACCTTCCCGTCTCTTTTGCTGCCTCTCCCAACACATTGGCCTGGCGTTCGAGATAGCGTTCAAACTTCTCCTTGTCAATGCCGTCGCCACTATCATTCATAATGGCACGCACAAAGGCATTGGTCACATAGAGTCTTCTCAGGCGTGGTTTGTCGACACTATTGCTCACAATGAGCAAATAAGCGTATTCGGCATCAGAGTTGTCCATATATACCAGACTGTTTCCCTTCTCTGCCAGCAGGGAGTAAGAGTCGGGGACAACATCAAGCACTTCGGTAAAGAACCTCGTACGCACCGACTGCCTGCACGAGTCGAGCCGTAGCGTCACCACCTCTCTGATACCCATCATGACGAGCGAGCCACGGATGATTGCAGCGCGCTTATTGCCTCTGGCGATACCGTCGGCAACCATAGCATCGAGGTCACTGTTGACGTTCACAACTTTATATTCAGCCCCACGCTTATCTTTATACCTGTTGATGAAGCGGTCAAGCGAATCGGCATAGCCTACGGAGCAAGCGAGCAGAAGGCTCAGCAACAAAACAATCTTCTTCATAATAGCCATCATCTAATTACATGCAAAGATACTATCTCTTGCCGACATAGACAAATAACAGGTCACCTGAAAGCCGTGTGCCAAGCATAAAAAACCGTCCCCCTGAAGAAGGAAAACTTTTTATCGTTGACTTCTCAAAACTTTCCTGACGCACCGTTCTATATTCCAAGACTGGCAATATTCATTTCAAGACTGGCAATATATATTCCAAGACTTGGAATATTCCTTTTATCGAGGTACAAGATTCTTTTACATAAGGTAGCAAAAATAATTATTTCAGGAACACAAAGAATACCGCAGCAATAAGGCACCCGAAGGCTACGAAGTGGTTCCACTGCAGCGTCTCGCCCCTGAAGAAGACGATGGTGAAGAGGGTGAAGATGGTGATGGAGATGACCTCCTGTATCACCTTAAGCTGCATCAGGGTAAAGGCACCGCCATTGCCTACAAAACCGATACGATTGGCCGGTACCTGGCAAGCATACTCGAAGAGGGCCAAGAACCAACTGATGAGGATGACGATATAGAGCGGTGTATTGTCTGATATAAGCTTCATCTGTTGTAACTTGAGATGGCCATACCAAGCAAAGGTCATGAAGATGTTTGACACGATGAGTAACAAGATAGTTCCGATTCCGCGCATGGGAGTAAGTTGTAAGTTTTGAGTTATGAATTATAAGTTTTGATTCATTTTCGGTGGCAGCAGCTCTGTCTGCACATTGGTCATACTGCCCCACAGGTTGTAGCGCGCCTCAGGGTTCAGTTGGTCGAGGGTATGCAGTACATCGGCCATGCGACTACGGTTTGAGGTGTGCTCATGTGGGCAGTTCTTCTTTTGTTTGCGGTATTCGTGCATCCTGGCCAGCAAGGCGATGTCTTTTTCTTCGATACGACAAAGCGGACGGATGATGGTCATATCAAACTTATTCATCCTCAAGGCTGGCGGCATTGCAGAGAAGGCACCCTGGAAGGTCATATTCATCAACAGTGTCACCAACACATCGTCCTGATGATGTCCGAGGGCAATCTTATTGCATCCCAGCCGTTTGGCTGTCTCGAAGAGTGCCTTGCGCCGGTTCCACGAGCACAGGAAGCAGGGCGACTTACGGGTGTCGCCCGTGGCATCGAACGAGGTCTCTATGATATGCATCTCTACACCCAAGTCACGGGCAAAGTCGACCAAATAGTCTGTATCTGTCTGATAAGGGATATTGGTCATCACCACGTGGGCGGCCACCACCTCGAAGCGCGGCTTGAGCACCTTGACACGCGCTGCAAGCAGTTCGAGCAACGCCAGCGAATCCTTCCCGCCCGACACAGCAATGAGTATGCGGTCGCCCTCCTCGATGAGGTTATATTCCGCCGCAGTCTTGTGAAACTTGTGGCGGAGACGGTGCATAAGCTGTTCTTCTTCGGTGCGTAGAGCCATAAATTGCTGTTTCGGGGTGCAAAATTACATCAAAATGTATAAAAAACATAAATTGTATTCTCTTTTGTGCCACTATCCCAATAAAAATATCTAACTTCGCCCTGTACTATATATTTAAAGATGTAGAGGAATGTATACGAGAATGAAGAGATATATACTGGCAGGCTTGCTGCTATGCTTCGGCTGCACCCTGTTTGCCCAAAGTCAGAGCCAGGCAAAGAAATGGTTCGCCGCCGGCGAATACAAGAAAGCAAAACCCGTATTCGCCAAACTGATAAAGGGCAACCCCAAGAACGGAAGTCTCAACTACTGGTATGGCGTATGCCTCAACGAGACTGGTGAGCACGAAGCTGCCCTACCCTATCTGCAGAGAGCCGTGGAGCGCGAAGTGGAGAATGCCTTCAGGTATATGGGCGACTACCACTTGCAGGATGGTGACTACGAAGCTGCCATCGAGTATTATGAGACATACCTGGAGAAGGTAGACCCAGACAACGGGCGGTTCATCGAATATACCCGCAAGCTGGAACAGGCCGAGAAGGAGTTCAAGTATATCAAACGGGTAGAGAAGGTGGTGATTGTAGACAGCATCGTAGTGCCAAAGGAGGAGCTACTCAAGGCATACACCATAGGCAAGGAAAGTGGCAGCATACATCCTGCGGGCCAACTGGTAAAGGATGCCAAGAGCACCGAAGGCATTGCTTACCGCACCGAGATGCGCGACAAGATATACTACAGCGACACAGATGAGAATGGTGCCCTGCAACTCTACATGCGATATAAGATGCTTGACGAGTGGAGCAAGCCTGCGCCACTCAACGGTCTGCCCGATGGCGACAACAACTACCCCTTTGTGCTCTCTGACGGCATCACCATATACTTTGCCAACAACAGCCTCGACGGACTGGGCGGGTATGATATATTCATCACCCGCTTCAACTCGGCTACCGGCCGCTATCTGCTTCCCGAGAACGTAGGCATGCCATTCAACTCGGCTGCCAACGATTATATGATGGTCATTGACGAGATAAACGGACTGGGATGGTTTGCCACCGACCGCAACCAGCCCGACAGTCTGGTGTGTGTATACACCTTCGTACCCAACGAAGAAAAGCAATACTACGACTATGCCTCGGACAACCGCCTCGACATCATGAAAGCAGCACGCATACAAAGCATAGCCACCACACAGACTGACGACGAGGCCATGCGCAAGGCCGGACAAGCCCTGCTTATGCTCAGCCTGCAAAACTCGAACAAAGAAGAAAAGGAGGATTTCACCTTTGTCATCGATGACTTCACGGACTATCATCACGTTGACGACTTCCAGAGTCCCGAGGCCCGCCAACTCTTCATTGACTGGCAGACCAAGTCGGCCTCGCTGGCCAAGCAAGGCAAGCAGCTCGAAGAGCGCCGTGCGCAGTACACGCTCTCGTCCAAAGCCGAACGCCAGCGTATGACCGAAGAGCTACTACGCATGGAGAAGCAATACGAGCTGCTTGAGACCGAAGTTGCAGAAATGCCCAAGGCCATCAGAAATGCCGAGGTGAGCTATAAAGGCGGCAAATGATGCCCTAAGCAGAACACTTTGCCACCCCTTCGGTTATAGAAGTGAGAACCCATTATCCCTATACTATATATGAGCAGTTACTATGCCCCCTCCGAACTCATCATCAATGATGACGGCTCCGTATTCCATCTTCACGTGAGCCCCGAGCAACTGGCCTCGAAAGTTATCCTTGTGGGCGACCCCGGCCGCGTAAGCCTCGTAGCCTCACATTTCGACATCATCGAATGCGACATCACGAGCCGCGAGTTCCATACGACAACAGGCATATATAGAGGCAAGCGCATCACCGTGCTCTCCACGGGCATCGGATGTGACAACATCGACATCGTGGTCAACGAGCTCGATGCCCTTGCCAATATCGACTTCGCCACCCGCACACAAAAGACGGAATTCCGTCAGCTGGAGATGGTGCGCATAGGCACTTGTGGCGGCTTGCAACCCGACACTCCCGTCGGCACCTACGTATGCTCGCGCAAGAGTATCGGTTTCGATGGCCTGCTCAACTACTATGCCGGCCGTAACGCCGTGTGCGACCTCCCTTTCGAGAAGGCCTTCACACGCCACATGCAATGGAATCCGCAGAAGGGAGCGCCCTATGTCATCGACAATGACACAGACCTGCTCGCCCGCATCAACCAGGGCGATATGGTCGATGGTGTCACCATCTCGGCCGGTGGTTTCTTCGGACCCCAAGGCCGCAAGCTCCGCATCCCGCTCGAGGATCCCGACCAGAACGAGAAAATAATGGCTTTCGAGTATGCCGGACAACGCATCACCAACTTTGAGATGGAGGGCTCAGCCATCGCCGGCCTCTCCCGCCTGCTCGGACACAAAGCAATGACCGTATGCATGGTTATCGCCAACCGACGCGCCAAGGAGGCCAACACCAGTTACAAGAACAGCATTGACAACCTGATAGAAAAAGTGGTAGAGAGAATATAAATGGAACCCGCATTCAGCTACACAATTGATGACAAAGCCGCTCGCTACGAGCAGTTTATCAAAGACTTCCTCCCCTACATTGCCGATGAGCATGAGGAGGTGAGCATACTCGCCAACACCACTGCCGCCCTGCGCCAGGCCTTCGGATGGTTTTGGATAGGCTTCTACCTTGTGCGCAATGACCAGCTCATCCTGGGTCCCTTCCAAGGCGACGTGGCCTGCTACCGCATCCGTCACGGCCGTGGCGTGTGTGGTACTGCCTGGGCCGAAGCCACCACACAGGTTGTCCCCGATGTGGAGCAGTTTCCCGGACATATAGCCTGCAGTGGCAGCTCACGTTCAGAGATTGTAGTACCCCTCATCGCTGACAGCAAAGTGCACGGTGTGCTCGACATCGACAGCGACCAACTTGCCACCTTCGATGACACCGACCGCCACTACCTCGAGATACTGTGCAGGCATCTCTGCGAAGCAATATATTAAGGGGATTAGCCGATAAGACCCGATGGGGAATCCTTACATCGACAACCATTTCATCACGGCATCGCCATAGGTCTTCGACACGGGAATGTCTTTTACACCCTCGATACCTAATTCCAGATAGAAGTTCTCCTTTTCGCGCCGAAGCACCTTTACCTGTTCCATATTGACCATATAGCCGCGATGGCAACGCATCACATTGGTTTCGGCCAACGACTCCGAAGTACGCTTAAGGGTATTGCGCAACATCAGTTTCTTGGGCAGGTTATTCTTCATGTACCAAATGTAGATATAGTTGTCGGCAGACTCTATGTAGAGCAGGTTGTCTTTCGTCACGGAGAGCTGCAACTCGCCACGCTCGTCATAAAAGGAGATAAGTCCCTTGCCGGCCATCTTCTGAGCTACCGCCTTGTCAAAGTCATCCTCTATCTGGCGCAAACGTTCGTTCTTGTCCTGCAGGGTAAAGGCGGTAATACAGATAATGTAGGGGATAAGCAAAATAAGTGAAGTATTTTGCAGGGCGCTCTTAAATGCCACCCAAATGTCTTCCTGCACATCTGCCAAGATGGAACAGATAGTATAGGCGATAGCCATGATGGCCAACTCGACAAATACCCATATTGCATAATTCAGAATGCTGATCTCATGCTTCTTGGTGCGGTAGTACATGATGACACGACTGATGGCTACGATACTCATTCCCAACAGCACGATGAGGAGTGAATAAATGACAAACATAAACTCCGACACGCGCTCACGCCCCCACTGCAGCACGCCAAAAGGCTGATACACAATGATAAAGAAAAGAGCAAATGCCGCAGCCGAGGTCACCAATATGACCTGATTGCGCTTGGTAAGGAGGTATCGGGGTATGAATTGCGAAAGAAAATCCATCGTGTTATTTGCAGCTAATAATCGTTTTCGAATTCAAAAGTACGAATTTCTATGCAGAAACTCGCACTTTTGAAAGAAAACTTAACATTTTTCAGTGGCCTCTACAATGACCTGCGGCCGACAAACCAGCGCCGGAAATCAATGGGCGGTCAGCTTTTACGAGTAGAGGAAACGCTTGATACTGCGCTTCGGAGTCTTCTCGAAGGGCTCCTCACGGAGTTCGATTTGGCCTACTTTGCTGTATGCGGGCAGTTCGGCATTCACTTGCTTTAAGTATTCATCCATTATCTCGTCGATACTCTTGGTGTTGCCCTCGAGTCGTTTGAATGCATCCATATCGGGCACTACGAGTGCCACAATCTTCTTGCCACGGCTGATGACAATAGACTCGGACACGAGAGGGAGGCTATTGAATTTATCCTCGATTTCTTCGGGGTATACATTCTGCCCGCTTCCACTGAGAATCATATTCTTGGAACGCCCCTTTATGAAGACATTGCCCTGCGCGTCGATGACACCCAAATCACCGCTCTTGAGCCAGCCGTCCTCGGTGAAGGCCTGCTTGGTAGCTTCAGGATTCTTGTAATATCCGTCCATCACATTGTCACCCTTGATTTGGATTTCGCCCACTACGTTTTGCGGGTCTTCAGAGTCGATGCGCACCTCAAGACGGTCAACGGCCATTCCGCACGAACGCATGGCAAACTCGCGCCAGTTTCTATAGCATACGAGCGGTGCACACTCTGTCATACCATAACCTACGGTGTAGGGGAAGTTCATTTTCTTCATCAGCTTCTCCACCTTCTCATTGATAGCAGCTCCACCCACGATAAGACTGCCACGCTCCAAGTTGCCACCGAATGTGGTGAGCAATTTCTTCCGCACAGTGTTGTAGATAATCTTGTTGACACCGGGAATAGCAGTGAGCAACTTCATGTGGGGTTTGTTGAGCGTGGGCATTACCTTACCCTTGAATATCTTTTCCACAACAAGGGGCACAGTTACCAACATGTAGGGCTTCACCTCACTCAGTGCCTTGATGAGGATTGATGGGGTTGGGGTCTTGCCAAGGAAGTAGATGTGGCAACCTGTAACAAAGGGATAAAGGAACTCGAATGCCATACCATACATGTGACCCAACGGCAACATGGAAAGAATGTGCCATCCGGGCTGATTGGGCATATTGGGAATAGCAAACTCAATGTTTGAACTGATGGCACGTGCCGACAGCATAACGCCCTTCGGGTCGCTTGTGGTACCAGAAGTGTAGTTGATGAGTTCCAACTCATCGAGGCTGCCCGTAGGGTAACTGATGTGCTCGGGCTTCACGCCTTCGGGGAAGCGCTCCTTGAATATCTGCTCGCACTGGTCGTGGAATGCCTTGGGATCCACCTCATGTCCTTGCGTATAGATAGGAGTGAAGTTCTGGATGTTGATGGCGATATTCAGCTTGGGCATCTCCTCAACATTCATCTTCTCCCATATCTCCGGCTCGGTGAAGATGGCCGTAGCGTCAGAGTGGTTGGTGAGCTTCTGTATACTGTCTGCAGTAAAGTCATTGAGCAAAGGCACCATCACACCATCATATGTACCGATAGCAATAAACGATGCAGCCCACTCGGCAGAATTCTTGGCACAAAGGACAATCCTATCGCCTTTGGCAACACCGGCAGTCTGTAACAATATGTGCAGTTTCTCGATATTTTCTGCAACTTGACCGAAGGTTAAGGTATTTTTACCGTAATTGGTAAATGCGGGCAAACTCCAATAATTCTTGATTGCCGACTCGGCATAATTCAAATAATGCTTCATAAATAATGTTTGTTTTTCGCTTGTTTCGGTGCAAATTTCGGGTTTTATTTTCACTAATTCCCATTTTTAAGGCCACATACATTGGTCAAGGGGTGAAATTACTATAGGGGCGAATACGTATATATCGGGGTGAAATCCGAAAAACATAAACAAAACAAATTGATGAAAAGTTCCCATTTCATCGAAAAAACAGGCATGCTTGGCAAGATATCATGCACCGTATGGCACTTTCTTTTGAAATCATATTTAAAAACAGATTCGTTCATATTATTAGTTCCAACCAAGATGTAAAGCAATATTTGCCCGGGAGGAAAAATCCGTCTCACAGAAGCAGCATAAGCGTTTTCTCACTAAAAACAAATCTTGTGCTTGCACGTTTCAATAAAAGTTTGTACTTTCGTGCCTCCTAACAGTACAGTATGGAACAAGCTAAAGACAACAATAAAGATAAGAATCCGAAGAAGCGGACGGACAATAAGTTTGTGCGTAAGCTGACCGAGGAGAAATATAAATACGGCTTCACCACCGATGTGCACACGGAAGTGATTCCTGTGGGCTTGAACGAAGAGGTGGTACGCCTCATCTCGGCCAAGAAGGGCGAGCCTGAGTGGTTGCTTGACTTCCGCCTTAAAGCATATAACTATTGGCTGGGATTGAAGATGCCGAATTGGGCGCATCTGCAGATACCCGAGATCGACTATCAAGCCATCTCGTACTATGCCGACCCCACCAAGAAAAAGGAGGGGCCGAAGAGTCTCGACGAGATAGATCCCGAGGTGATGAAGACTTTCGACAAGCTGGGCATTCCCCTTGAAGAACGTCTGGCACTGAGCGGTGGCATGGCTGTGGATGCAGTGATGGATTCGGTATCGGTGAAGACCACCTTCAAGGAGAAGTTGCTCGAAAAGGGCATCATCTTCTGCTCCATCAGCGAAGCTGTGCGCGAATACCCCGACTTAGTGAAGCAATATCTGGGTTCTGTGGTGAGCTACCGCGACAACTACTTTGCCGCACTCAACTCGGCCGTGTTCAGTGACGGTTCGTTCGTATATATTCCCAAGGGCGTGCGCTGTCCTATGGAGCTAAGCACTTACTTCCGCATCAATGCAGCCAATACGGGCCAGTTTGAGCGCACGCTCATCGTGGCCGATGACGACAGCTATGTATCCTACCTCGAGGGCTGTACGGCTCCGATGCGTGATGAGAACCAGCTGCATGCCGCCATCGTAGAGATTGTAGTGATGGAGCGTGCCGAGGTGAAGTACAGCACCGTGCAGAACTGGTACCCCGGTGATGCCGAGGGCCGTGGCGGTGTGTACAACTTTGTCACCAAGCGTGGTCACTGCCGTGGTGCAGGCAGCAAGCTGTCGTGGACACAGGTAGAGACAGGTTCGGCCATCACGTGGAAATACCCCTCGTGCATCCTCTCGGGAGATAACTCACAGGGCGAGTTCTACTCCGTAGCCGTGACCAACAACTACCAGCAAGCCGATACGGGAACCAAGATGATACACCTGGGCCGCAACACCAAGAGCACCATCATCAGCAAGGGCATCTCGGCCGGCAAGAGTCAGAACTCATACCGCGGACTCGTGAAGGTGGGTGAGCGTGCTGATGGTGCACGCAACTACAGCCAGTGCGACTCGCTGCTGCTGGGTAGCCATTGCGGAGCACATACCTTCCCCTATATGGACATCAAGAACGAGACGGCCGTGGTGGAGCACGAGGCTACCACCTCGAAGATCAGCGAGGACCAGCTCTTCTACTGCAACCAGCGCGGCATCAAGACCGAAGATGCCATTGGCCTCATCGTGAACGGCTATGCCAAGGAGGTTATCAACAAGCTGCCTATGGAGTTTGCCGTCGAGGCACAGAAACTGCTCTCGGTATCGCTGGAGGGAAGCGTAGGATAATTGACAATGGATAATTGATAATGGACAATTGGAAGTCCGAGTTCTCAGAGCACTCCGAGTTCTCCGAGAATTCAGAAAAAACAAATCAAAGACAATGCTAAAAGTAAGCAACCTGCATGCCAGCATCAATGGCAAAGAGATATTGAAGGGTATCGACCTTGAGGTGCGCCCCGGTGAGGTACATGCCATCATGGGGCCGAATGGTTCAGGAAAGAGTACACTGAGTAACGTACTTGTGGGTCACCCCTCCTACGAGGTAACGCAAGGTGCCGTAGAGTTTAACGGAAAGAACCTGCTGGAGCTGTCGCCCGAAGACCGCAGCCACGAGGGATTGTTTCTCTCGTTCCAGTACCCCGTAGAGATACCGGGCGTGAGCATGGTCAACTTCATGCGTGCCGCCATCAACGAGCAGCGCAAATATCGTGGCCTCGCCCCCTTGGCTGCCAATGAATTCCTCAAGCTCATGCGCGAGAAGCGTGCTCTCGTGGAGCTCGACAGCAAACTGGCAAACCGCTCTGTCAACGAAGGCTTCAGCGGCGGTGAGAAGAAGAAGAACGAAATCTTCCAGATGGCCATGCTGGAGCCCCGCCTCAGCATCCTCGACGAGACTGACTCGGGTCTCGACATCGATGCACTGCGCATCGTGGCCGAGGGAGTAAACAAACTGAAGACTCCCGAGACATCGACCATCGTCATCACCCACTACCAGCGCCTGCTCGACTATATCAAGCCCGATGTGGTGCACGTGCTCTACAAAGGACGCATCGTGAAGACTGCAGGCCCCGAGCTGGCACTTGAGATTGAGAACCGCGGTTTCGACTGGATAAAGAAGGAAGTGGAATAGGGAAGCCTCTCCCAGCCTCCCCCAAGGGGAGGTGACAAAAGGCAGACATACACATATATGAGTAATATAGACAATAGTAACAATATGACTCCGCGAGGTGAACAAGCCCCCTCCCTTCGGGGGAGGGCGGGGGGAGAGGCCCAATACCTCACCCTCTACCGCGAGTGTCGCGATATGATCTTCCGTCACAGCTGCGATGTGATGAATGCCCTGCGCGATGAGGCCTGCGAGCATCTGGCGCAGTCGGGCTTCCCTACACGCAACGACGAAGACTACAAATATACCGACGTGGATGCACTGATGATTCCCGACTACGGGCTCAACCTGGGTCGCCTCGACATCCCCGTCAACCCCTACGACGTGTTCAAGTGTGATGTGCCCAACATGAGCACCTCGCTCTATTTTATGGTAGGCGATGCCTTCTACTCCAAATCGCTCCCCAAGGCACCTCTGCCCGAAGGCGTGCTACTCGGCAGTCTGAAGGAGTTGTCATCACAGCACCCCGAGCTTGTAGCCAAGCACTACGACCAGCTTGCCGATACGAAGTCCAACGCCATCACAGCCCTCAACACCATGCTTGCGCAGGACGGTCTGCTGCTATACGTCCCCAAGGGCGTAGTGGTGGAGAAGCCCATCCAGCTTGTGAATATCTTACGTGCCGATGTCAACTTCATGGTCAACCGCCGCGTGCTCATCATCCTGGAGGATATGGCTCAGGCACGCCTTTTGATGTGCGACCATGCCATGGACGAGGTCGACTTCCTTGCCAATCAGGTTATCGAGGTCTTCGTGGGTGCCGGCGCATCCTTCGAGCTTTACGAACTGGAGGAGACCACCCCGCGCACCTGCCGACTGAGCAACCTCTACATACACCAACAGGCCGATAGCAACGTGCTGGTCAATGGCGTCACCCTCATGGGCGGCACCACCCGCAACGCCACACGTGTCACTCTCGCCGGTCGCGGAGCCCATATCAACCTCTGCGGCATGGCCATTGCCGATAACCATCAGCATGTCGACAACCACACCTTCATCGATCATGCTGTGAGCGACTGCACCAGCCACGAGCTCTACAAGTATGTGCTCGACGATGAGGCTACCGGTGCCTTTGCCGGCAAGGTGCTTGTGCGTGAAGGTGCTCAGCACACCGACTCCCAGCAGACCAACCGCAACCTCTGTCTCACCCGTCAGGCCCGTATGTACACCCAACCGCAGCTCGAGATCTATGCCGATGATGTGAAGTGTAGCCACGGAGCCACCGTAGGGCAGCTCAACGAGGATGCCCTCTTCTATATGCAGCAGCGCGGCATCAGCCATGCCGAAGCCCGACAGCTCCTTATGCGTGCCTTTGTGGGCGAGGTCATCGATGAGGTAGGCCTCGAGGCTCTGCGCGACCGCCTGCACCATCTGGTGGAGAAACGCTTCCGTGGTGAACTCGGCCAATGCCGTGAGTGTAATGCCTGTAAGTAACAATATGCTATGACATACGACATCAACGCCATCCGTGCCGACTTCCCCATCCTTGACCGCCAAGTGTATGGCAAGCCTTTGGTATACCTCGACAATGGTGCCACCACGCAGAAGCCGCGCACGGTGGTCGATGCCATCACCGAGGAGTACTACTCGGTGAATGCCAATGTGCATCGCGGCGCACACTTCCTCTCGCAGGAGGCCACGCGTCTGCACGAAGCATCGCGCGAGCGCGTGCGTACCTTCATCAATGCCGCCTCCACCAATGAGATTATCTTCACCCGAGGCACCACCGAGGCCATCAACCTGCTGGCCTCCTCGTTTGGCGAGGCCTTCCTTCGCGAGGGCGACGAGGTGATAGTCTCTACGATGGAGCACCACAGCAACATCGTGCCTTGGCAGCTGCTCGAGGCACGCAAGGGCATCCGCCTGCGCGTGATACCCATCACCGACCGCGGCGAAATCTGTATGGACGAGTACGTCAAGCTCTTCAACGAGCACACACGCCTCGTCTCTGTGATGCACGTGTCCAACGTCTTGGGCACCGTCAACCCCATCCGTGAGATGATACGCATCGCCCACGAGCACGATGTGCCCTTTGCCGTCGATGGTGCACAGAGCATACCGCATATCGCCGTCGATGTGCAGGACCTCGATGCCGACTTCTACGCCTTCAGTGCCCACAAAGTATATGGCCCCACGGGTATCGGCGTGCTCTATGGCAAGGAGCATTGGCTCGACCGCATGCCCCCCTATCAGGGCGGTGGCGAGATGATACAGACCGTATCGTTCGAGCGCACCACCTTCAACGAACTGCCCTACAAGTTTGAGGCTGGCACGCCCGACTATATAGGTACCACCGCCTTTGCCCGCGCTCTCGACTACGTGTCGGCCCTCGGCATGGAGCATATCGCCGCCTACGAGAAGGCACTCACCGACTATGCCCTGCAGCGCCTACGCGAGATTCCCGGCATGCGCATCATCGGCGAAGCCGAAGAGCGCGGCGCCGTCATCTCCTTCAACGTGGGCGACATACATCCCTCCGACCTCGGCACCCTGCTCGACCGCCTCGGCATTGCCGTACGCACCGGTCACCACTGTGCCCAGCCCCTGATGCATCGCATGGGCATCCCCGGCACTGTACGCGCCTCATTTGCCCTATACAACACGATGGAAGAGGTCGACGCCCTTGTTGCCGCCGTGGATAGGGTGAGGAAGATGTTCTAACTAATTCTGATACGAAGTTCGACGACAAAAATAAAGCATTGTGACCGAAACAGAGCCGTCCGTTAAAATCGGACGGCTCTGGCTTTTTATTGAAAGCCTTTGGCTGATTTATCGGTACACTACAGCCTATAGCGCGATTTACTTGCTTCACGATAGATTATCTTCGCGAGGAGAAACTTTTACTCTCGCGAGGGTAAAGTATTCTCTTCGCGAAGATAATATATTCTTCTCGCGAGGAGAATATGATTTGTTACTGTACAATATGTGTATAGGCTTTATCCAACTTCCTTTTTGAATAAAGAAAAACGATAGTTTGGGCAAACTCAAATGGAGGATAGCCAAGCGTTGATGGTATGACAGCGTGTTGTCTGGCACAACAACCTACAAAGCCTTCAATGTACGTCTACGCCTATTCTTTTCAGGCTTTATAGGCAGTTTGAATGGATGCCATAAAAAGATGTGACGATTATTCTTAGAAACTGTTTGGGTTTTATTTCAAGTTTAGTTGGGAGGTGAGGGCGACAAGTCGCACTCCTTTGTGAAGCTGAAGTTTCAGTCGTCGCAACCGACGCTTTCATACCGCGTCGGGAGCAGATTTGCACTCTTGAGTCGCAGCGAATAGTGGTCTATTTGCAAGAGTAAAGAGTGTAAAGATGCCGAAAAGAATCTCAAATAAACAGAAAAAGTACAAAATACCTATTAATGGTAAAATCCAAACAGTTTCTTATATTCTCCTCCGAGAAACGAATATCTCTGGGCGTTTGCATTGTTTAGTAAAAAACACGCAGAGAAAGAAATAATTAAGCATTCATAACTCCTAATTACTAATTATTTCATACCTTTGCAGCATCCGAGGGGAGAAATCCTTGGATCAAGAATGCGTTTCTTGCTTTTACCCGTATAACGAAATCGCCAATTTCATAGGAGGGGTGGAAACAATGCAACGCTCATTCTGTTTGTATATCCACAAAGTACGGCCCTTGCTGTACCCACGGTATATACGACAGCGTGGGGTATTTGTTTTTCAGTTCATTCTCCTAATGGTGTTTGGCGATACCAGTTATACGATGAGCGCGACAAGTCTCTACGCTTTTCTTGTATCTATAATCAAGCACAATTTATTAACGCTGATTTCGGGGGACTTATAGGCAGAGTGAACAGCATTCGTTATGAACAGAGAAAACTTGCGAAAAGTCAGTTATTACACTGAAGATCCCAATCAAGGATTTGATCCTGAGAGAGAAAATGATCCTATTGCAAAAGAAGGATATTTCCATACATGGAGTACTACTCCATGGCCAAATCCTCATGGAAAAGATGACTATTACAACAGGGCAGTAGCTATTATCGAAGAGGAAGCAGGAAATTTGATAGAGGTTCCAGCAGATTGGATTACTTTTATAAGTTAATCATTCTTTTAAGGCTACAACATGGAATGATATTTTGAGAAGAACTTTTAATAAAGATTTCGGATAATTCATACATACTCAAAAGATTACAAACAATGAAAACAATAAAAACATGGCTGACTACAATCGCAGTGCTATTGTGTAGCGGAATGGTGAATGCTTATGACTTTGAAGTAGATGGAATTTATTACAATGTCCTCAAGACTTCAGAGTTAGAGGTCTCTGTTACAAGTTCTACAAATGGATATGTGGGAGACATCGTAATTCCCGAAACTGTAACATTTGAAAATTTTACTTATATGGTAACATCCATTGACGGTGCTGCGTTTCGGAATAGTACTATAACTTCAATTTCATTACCCCAAACAATAACATCCATAGGCAATGAGGCCTTTGTTAATTGTAGTAAGTTAGTATCTGTTATTATACCACCCAAAGTGACCAGTATTGGATTCGGTTCATTTCGCAGTTGCTCAAGCCTTCAAAGTGTTATAATTCAAGGAAGTGTTGATTATATCTATGGTGGAGCCTTTAGGTATTGTTCAGAGTTGCGTGATGTTTTTTTTATTGGAGATTACTATCCGAACATCTCCAAAACCACATCAGGAGGAAATGGCGTCTATACTAGCCATGGTTTGGCTTTTGAAGATAATCACTTCTCACGAAAAATATATGTGAAGAACAAGACAAGAGTCTTGGCCACATCGCGTTGGGATGAATATTCAGATGCTATAGTGGAGTACGTGACAATTGATCGGAACGAATTCACATACAACGGTCAAACACCCTCGGTTTCATACACAAACAATTTGGATAACAAGTATGAAGTATCGATGGATATGAGTAGCCTTCAGAAAGATGCAGGAACGTATGAAACTACTTTCAAAGCAGCATACTCCAACGGTGTCGAAGTAGAAATCCCCTACACTTATACCATCAACAAAGTTCCATTGACAATCAATGTAAATGATGCGGAAAAGATTTATGGTGATAAGAATCCTGCGTTTACCTATTCATTGACAGGATTTGTAAACAATGAGGACGAAAGTGTGCTGAGCAGTGCAGTGGCATTCTCTACCAAGGCTACAGCAAAGAGTGGTGTAGGAACATATAGCGTAGCTGCAAGCGCCACGGCTAAGAACTATGAGATTGGTTGCACGGAAGGTACACTGACTGTAAAGAAGGCTCCGTTGAGCGTAAAGGTAAATGCTAAGTCAAGAGTGTATGGTGACTCCAATCCTCAGTTTGACTTTACATACGTTGGTTTGAAAAACGGTGATGGCGTACCTGTGTTTACCTCGGAAATAACTACCTCCACCAAAGCGACAAAATACAGCGATGCCGGTGATTACGAAGTGACCGTATCAGGTGGTGTGGCTACAAACTATTCGTTCACTGAATATATTCCTGGAATATTAACCATTACCCCAGCTCCCTTGAACATCAGCGTGCAGAGCACTGTGCGTGAGTATGGTGATGCCAATCCCGAGTTCCAATTTGCATATTCGGGCTTCAAGAATGATGACGATGCGGACTGTCTAACTACTCCACCTATCGTTGTGACATCAGCAACACCTACAAGTAGCGTGGGAGAATATGAGATTACTCCTAATGGCGCAGAGGCCACAAACTATGTGATAAGCTATACAAACGGTACGCTCACCGTAAACAAGGCTCCGCTGACCATTCAGGTAGAGAATGCAGAACGAGTGTATGGAGATGAAAACCCCAAGTTTACATTTGCATACTCAGGATTTAAGAATGAAGAGACATACGATGTGCTTTCTGAACGTCCTTCGGCAAAGACTGAGGCTATTACGACAAGTGGTGTCGGCACATACAATATTGTACCAAGCGGTGCTGAGGCTCAGAACTATGATATTACCTATAAGAATGGTACATTGACTGTGACCAAAGCTCCTTTATCTGTAAGTGCTGTTTCTAATACGAAGGAATATGGTGAGACCAACCCGAAGGTAGCACTGACATACAGTGGATTCAAGAATAATGATAATGAGGATTGCATCAGCGAAAGGCCCACGGTGGCTATTGCTGCAGATAGACTGAGCGATGTGGGCGAATATGCAATCACGGTTTCGGGCGGTAAGGCTCAGAACTATGAGTTTACCGAATATAATGAAGGTATACTGACTGTAGAGAAGGCTCCGCTGAATGTGATAGCAGATGATAAGGAACGCCTTTATTTTGAGGCCAATCCGGAATTTACTTTCCATTGCGAGGGCTTCAAGAATGAGGATACGAAGAGCGTGATTACCACTGAGCCCAGTTTCGAGTGCAGTGCGAAGCAGACAAGCAGTGTGGGAGAATATGACATTACACTATCGGGAGCTGAAGCCAAGAACTATGAGCTGAGCTATCAAGGAGCGACATTGACTATTGGCAAGCAAACGATTGATGTAAAAGTTGGTAACTACACAAGAATCTACAATGAGGAAAATCCCCAGTTTGAAATGTCGTACAGCGGATTTGTCAACAACGAGAACGAAAAGGTGTTTACCGTAATGCCTACCATACAATGCGAGGCTGACAAGACTACAGATGTAGGTGCTTATGAAATTATAGCATCGGGCGGTGAGGCTGTTAATTATGATTTCAATTACACAAGCGGAACGTTGACCATTGAGAAAGCCGCACAGGAGATTGTTTGGGAACAGGATTTGACTACGATTGCTATAGGCGACCAAGTGGAACTTACTGCAATTGCAACTTCTGGACTTGCTATAGAGTACGAACTGGCAGCCAACAACATTGTCTCAATTTACGAAGCTGCTGGGAAAATCTACTTGGATTGCTTTGGTGTAGGCGAGGTGATGATAAAGGCTATCCAGCAAGGAAACAAGAATTATCACTCAGCAGTGAGAGTGAGCAAGAAGCTTGTCGTCACTGACCCCAGTGGAGTTGAGAGTGTCATCACGAATTCTGAAGATGCTCCCATATACAATCTACAGGGTGAGCGCATGATTGGCAGTCGTAAAGAATTGCAGAAAGGTATTTATATACAGAATGGTCGCAAGTTTGTGGTGAAGTAAACTCCCACACGAATTATAAAAGCGGGTTCATCAACTGAAGGTGAATCCGTTTTGTTTGTTTTTTAGGATGCAAATATCCTAATTTATCGAAAGATTGGAAACTGATAGAAGAAATCTGCAAGGTTTTCGAAGAATAGGCGTAGACGTACTTCGAAGGCCTTGCAGATGGCTTTATTCTAACCCCTCATCTTTGCTCTTAATTCGCCTAATCCCCAAGGCGAACGAAAAGAACGCAGCCACGGGCGATTAGGAAAATGCAGGAAGTAAGCGGAAGACTGAGAACCAATGACACTCTGCCATAGGAGCGGAAAAGTCTATACTTCCAATTCCGACGCTGTGTAAGCAAACCGAAGGATTTCCTACCAATATGCTACGAAAAAAATGTACGGGATTTCCGAGCGTTTCGTGAATTGCAAGGGCTACGGCCTTTACCTATGTTGCATAGGGAAATGTAGATATGAAACTGAGGAAATACGTCTTTTTAACTTGCATATATCTAATTAAGGAACTAATTTTGTGAAAAACGCGAAAAACATATGAAAGAAGAAATCAAAATCTATCGTTCGGTGTGGAGGAATGCTCTACTGATTCTCTGTTGCCTTGCATTTGCAGCGGGCAGTGTTCTGATTCTGCTTGATGGGAATGAGAAACCTTTGATGGTTATCATTGCAGCATGGATTGGTATCCTGTTCTTTGGTTTGGGCGGATTGTTTGTTGCCTATCTTGTGTTAAAGGAGCAGCTGACGCGGACACCGTATCTCGTCATTACGGACGAGAAGGTGATAATGAACGCAGGGAAGCCATGGGAGGCATCGTTTGCCGATGTGGAAATCTTCTTCCTCACTCGTGTCTCTACTGCCTGGATGATAGGAGTTAAATACAAGAAGAGTATTGAGGACCAACGGTTGGATAATGCCAGCCAGTTGGGCCGCGCAGTACGTCACTTCAATGTCAAGGTGGCGGGCGCACAAGAGTCTATCGCCGCCGATGGACTGAAGATTAAGCCACAAGCGTTGTGCGATTTGCTGAATGAGAAATTGGAAGAGTTTAATCGGAACAAATGAATCGGGCATGAGAGCTATTACAAGTATTCTATTGTGCGCACTGTGTTGTATGCAATCAGTGGCGCAGAACGAGGCTAAAAGGATATATACCATTGACGACAAGCAGGAGATCGTCACGAATGATGAGTTTGCAGGGGGAACGTTGTCGGGTGTACAGATTTCAAAAGAGCCCCTTAGGATGACCGCGGGTGACACGTTTGGTCTTGAGCAAGAAAGCAACGAACAAGAAAAGGCTATAAAGATGCTGAGTGACTTCTATAGCAGGTATTTGTTTGGGCGGGGCGTTGCCCATTTCCAATTGGATGCTACGAAATACTGCACGCCACGCTTCCTAAGCAAACTGGGCGAGGACTACGAGAAACAGTTACAAGAAGACTACATCATCTCGCAAGAGGAACTTGGCCTTGAATGGTGGAGTTACTATAACTTTATCAATGGCTATCAGGACGGGCCGCACGATATTAATGAAGTAATGAAAGTCGTATACGAGCACGGCAATACCTACCGTATATATTTCATCGAGAATGGCTACGAGAATCACCGCTTGATAGACCTTGTGGAGCGCGACGATTCGTTGTTTATCGATGATGTATACCGACTAAAGTCTGAATTGATAGATAATGCATACAGACCTGTACGATACTATGAATAGAACGGCTACCATCTATCCAAAATTTGTTCTAAAGCTTCGGGCCCGAATTCGCGCCAATTATTCAGTTCCGCGGAATTAGGCTGATAGGCTTTGAGTTTTGCAAGCGAGTCGAGTTCAGCCATGAATACCTCCGAGCCATAGAGGCATCCGCTCACGAAAGCACGATTGATAGCATCGCTGAAGTCTGCCCGCTGGCGAAGACGGCGGTCATAAAGATTGCGCATGTGCATGAAGACTGAATCGGCCTTGGCCTTCTCACCTAAATGATGCCACGCAAATGCTTCGGAGGCAAAAACTTCCGGAACATACCAAAAGATGGCTTGGGCAGAGTCGGATAGTGCCATTACGGCATCCCACTGAACACTGTCTTCTTCCATCAAACGGGTTATATCGTTGGCCAATTGCACATGCAGTGCCATTTGCTCTTCAGGGACTTTCAAGGGTATAGTATCTGTAGGCGTATTATTACAGGCCAAGAATCCCAGTATGATACAGAAGCTGAATAATTTTCTTTGCATGACAATAGATGTTTTATTTGTGCAAAGGTAAAAATTATTTTTGTATATTGCAAATGCATCATCCTTGCGCTATCTCTTCCCAATCCCCAAGGCAATCAAAAAGAACGCAGCCACGAGGCGTTAGGAAAATGCAAAGCGTCAGCAAGAAATAGTAAACCGATGACAATCTGCCACGGGAGTTGAAAAGTCTATGCTTCCGATTTCTGTGGCGTGTAAGCAAATCGTAGGATTTCCTACCAATATGCTTCGAAAATTTTGTACGGGATTTCTGATCGTTTTGTTTGGTGGAGACAGTAAATTGCTCGTCTTTCTCTCTTATCATATAGAAATCCATACTTTTGGGAAACTTTCTTGGTGGCTGTAGGAAAAAACAAAAAGTTTCGGCTATTTGTATTTACTAAACAAAGTATTTAGTATCTTTACACCGTGAAAAATACAAATGGAGTTTCTGTATGGATAAGAAATTTGTAGATAAGGTGAATTATATGATTGCCGTGATAAGCGATTTTGCAGCGATGCACTCGCTCAGCAACGCGCAGTCGTATCGTTACCTGAACCGTTATAAGGGTCTGGAATTCATAGACAAGTACTACGAGGTGGAGCATACGCTCCCCTTCGAGGATGTAATAACTGACCTTACGGCATACTGCAAACGGAAAGGAGGAGCACTGGCATGAAACTGTACCATGGCACAAACGTAGAGTTTAACGAAATAGATCTCACAAAATCAAAGGTTGGAAAGGATTTTGGTTGTGGGTTCTACCTGTCGGCAAATAGAGAACAAGCCATGGAATTGGCCAAGCGTAAAACCGAACAGAGTGGTGAGGGTGAGCCGAATGTTTACGAATATGAGTTTGACGAGACACTCTTGCAAGGTAATGAACTATTGGTACAGAACTTCGGTGAGTATAGCAGAGAGTGGGCAGAGTTCGTATTGGCCAACAGAAGAAATAGAACCCGTGACGCTGTGCATCCATACGATGTTGTGATAGGCCCCATCGCCAATGATACCGTAGGCTTTCAGATACGTCGCTTTACGGCAGGCATTATAGATATGGAGCGCTTCATTCAAGAACTGCAGTATATGAGGGGTATCAGTTTCCAGTACTTCTTCGGTACGGAGAAAGCAATCAAGCATTTGAGACGAATATGAAAAAGGAGGAAATCAATTTCATGATAGAAGAGATAAGCAAGGAACTAATCTTATTGCTTGTCGAGGAGCGTGGTATGGAGTTACACGAAGCATTCGATACATTGTATACTTCGGACACCTATGCACGCTTGATTGACTCAAAAAACGGATTGTACTCACAAAGCACTCCCTATATCTACGAATGCTTGGAACATGAGTTGCTGACAGGAAAGATGATGTGATATCCCCAAAGAGAATAATATGCTTTTGCCCTGCCTACATCCCGAACTTATTGAGGCCGGCTGCGACGAGGCGGGTCGTGGCTGCTTGGCGGGTGATGTGTATGCTGCTGCGGTGATACTGCCGCCCGACTATACGCACCCCCTGCTCAACGACTCTAAGCAGCTCACCGAGCGGCAGCGCTATGCTTTGCGCGAAGATGTGGAGCGCGATGCGCTGGCTTGGGCGCTGGGCATCGTCACCGCCAAGGAGATTGACGAGATCAATATTCTCAATGCCTCTATCCTCGCCATGCACCGCGCCTTGGATGCGCTGAAGATTCGCCCTCAGTATATCGTCGTCGATGGTAATAAGTTCAAACCCTATGGCGACACCCCCTACGAGACGGTGGTCAAGGGCGACGGCAAGCTGATGAACATTGCGGCAGCCTCGATCCTCGCCAAGACCTACCGCGACGACTACATGAACCGCCTGCACGAGGAGTACCCCCACTACGACTGGAACCACAACAAGGGATACCCCACCGCCAAGCACCGCGCGGGCATCAAGGAGCATGGCCTCACGCCCTACCACCGCATGAGCTACAACCTCTTGGGCGACGGACAGCTGTCGCTCGACTTCGGATGACAAACCATAAAGATAAATATTATGAAAAAGACACTTCTCACACTCGCAGTGCTGCTCTGCTCCTTGGCAGGCATGGCGCAACGTCCTTCGGTAAGTATCCTGGGCGACTCATACTCCACCTTTGAGGGCTACCTCACGCCCGACACGATGGATATATGGTACTTTGCCGGTCCGCAGGATGCCCGCCGCACCGATGTGACCAAGGTGGGCGAGACCTGGTGGATGCAGCTCATCAAGAAGCGCGACTGGAAACTCGAAGTCAACAACTCGTGGTCGGGCTCTACCATCTGCTACACCGGCTATCGCGACGAGGACTACAGCAACCGCTCCTTCGTGTTGCGCACTGCCGCCCTCGGCAGTCCCGACATCATCCTCATCTTCGGCGGAACGAATGACTCATGGGCAGGTTCGCCCATCGGCGAGTACAAATATGAGGGCTGGCGCCGTGCCGACCTCTACACCTTCCGCCCCGCCATGGCCTGCATGCTCTCGCGCATTCAGGAGCGCTACCCCACGGCCGATGTCTACTTCATCTCCAATGACGGACTGAAACCCGAGATTACCGGTTCGATGGAAGTGATCTGCAAGCACTACAATGTGCCGTTGATACAGCTTCAGGGCATCAGCAAGACCTCAGGCCACCCCAATGTGGAGGGTATGCGTCAGATTGCCGAGCAGATAGACAAGGCAATCAAGTAGTCCATGTGATTACTCGCGTGTGCTCTTCCAGCGCTTCACCACGTGGCGTGTGACGAGCTGGCTAAACACAGCCGCAGCGAGGCATCCCAGCGTGTTGAAGAGAAAGTCCCACCAATCGGCCGAACGGGTAGGGGTGAGCGTCTGCTGCCCTATCTCGATGAGTCCGCTGAAGAGGATAGGCGCTATGATAGCCCATGGGATGAGGCGCGATGCTTGGGGACGCTCGTGGCTCTTGAAGTACTCGAACCACAGCACCGTGCAGAAGCCGAAGTACATGATGAAGTGCAACACCTTGTCGATGTTGGTCACCTCGTTGAGCGGTGTCTCGGGCGGATTGAAGAACGACAGAAACAGGATGATACCGATGATGATGATCGAGAGCGGATATTTCTTTAGATAACTCATTCTGGAAAAGTAATGAAATACGTTACAAAGGTAGGAAGAATCTCTAATATTTGTCCTATTTGATATCATAACTTTTATGTGGCGCGATTGGTTCACCTTTTCCCGGCAAGACCGCAGGGCTATCTTCCTGCTGACGGTGCTGATAGTGCTTGTGATGGCTGTGCTCTGTACCAAGCCTCTGTGGCATGGTACCCATACGGTCTCTTTCTCTTCGACCGATTCTGTGATGGTTGCTCGCTTGCAGCCTGAGGCCTCGCAGCCCATTGTGCAGATTGCCTTGCACCCCTTCAACCCCAATACTGCCGATTCGCTGGAACTGCTCTCCGTGGGGCTTCCTCCCTATGTGGCAAGGAATATCCTTCGCTACCGCAAGGCAGGGGGCTCCTTCCGTCGGCCCGATGACCTTGCCCGCATATATGGCTTGCATGATACGACGTTTGCCCGCGTGCGGCCCTATATAGAGATTCCTTCAGAGCGGCCTATGGAGCGAAAGTACGATGCACCTCGTGTGCACACCGAGCCCGATGAGCAGCCTACAGTCATCACCGAGCCCCTTGATACTCCACGCCACGAACATCCCTATGCCGAGTATATGCGTGCCAAGCACAAGCCGGGCGAGTTTGTTGACCTCAACAGGGCCGACACTGCCGAATTGATGAAGATACCGGGCATCGGTCCTGTGTATGCACGTATGATTGTGGAGTATCGCCAACGCTTGGGTGGCTTCCATAGCGTGGCCCAGCTGCGTGAGCTCGATGCCTCCTTGCCCAACGACCTGGGCGATTGGGCGCATGTGGGCACACCTGCTACTGATAAGTTGCGTGTGAACAAGCTCTCTGTCACCCAACTGCGCTCGCATCCTTACCTCACCTTCTATCAGGCGCGAGCCATTGTAGACTTGCGCAAGCGCGAGGGCAATATCCGCTCGGCACGCCAGCTCCTCTTCCTCGACGAGTTCACCGAAGCCGATATTGAGCGCCTGCAGCCTTACCTCTCGTTTGAGTGAATAGAGAGAGCACCGGATATCACTTAATCACCACTTTATTGCCATTGGCTTAATTTTTGGTAATAATATAGATGTTGTCCAAGCCTCGGTATTGTCCCCCCTAGATTAGGGGGACGAGCGAAGCGGAGGGGGTATTATCTACGAGAAGCGTACCACCTCCCCCTCTTCGAGGGTACTCCTCCTAACCTAGGAGGAGAATTTTAAGAATGTGGACAACAGCTATATTATCTCCTATTCTTTTTGATAGCGACCCGCAAGGCGCAAACTTTACATGCGCACTTGCGGGTCGCTAAAATTTTGCCTATGATAGAAAGGTCATTGGAAGATAACCTTTCGGCCATTCACGATGTAGATGCCCTTTGTGGGTGCTGTCACGCGGCGTCCCGTGAGGTCGTATATGATGGTCTCTCCATCGGGGTTCTGCGGAGTGTCTATGCCCTCGCCGTCACCCTCAGCCTCAATCTTCCATACCACGGGCTCGGCGATGGTGGCTATAGGCGCCTTGATGTAGATGGTGCGCTCGGCCTCCAGTGCAGGGAACAGGTAGCTCTTGCCCGTCATCACCTCCTCGTCGTTGTAGATGTTGGTTTGTGTGAAGTCCTTCTTGTATGCCGAGAGCGATGTCTTCTCATCCATGTAGAACACGAGGCTGCTGTAGTTCTTTATGGTGCTGCCTATGGTGATGGTGGTCTCCTTGGCAGCGGGTAGGGTATAGGTGTACCATGTGTCGTAGCCGTCGGCGCCGGTGGTCAGCGTGTATTCTACGCCCGGCTCGGCCTTGATGGCATCGGCAAAGCGTTCGCCCGGTCGAGGCTCGGCAAAGCGGAGTGTGAGGTAGAAGTTGGCACCGAACTCGGCCTCGTCGTTGCTGTCTCCCGTCTTGGTATAGATGTATAGGGTCTGCCCCTCCTCTACATACACCTTGGCCATCTTGTATCCGCCCATATATGCGTTAGGCTTGCTGTCGTCGCTTCCGGCATTGCTCTCGTCGGCATCGCAGTCGCCCACCTTGGTTTTCATGTTGGCAGCATATCCCAGTTTGGCGTTGATGGTGTAGAATCCGCTCTTGTCGGCAGTGATCTTGTACCATTTCTCCACGCCGAACTTGTAGTCGATGTCTATGGTGTCAGCTGCCGTTATGGCGATGGCTGTGGCGCACACCTCTCCTGCGTTGGCGGCTTCAAATCGTGTGGTTATGGTGATGCTTTCGCTTACGGCCTCCACCTCCACGATATAGCTCTGTCCCTCTATGATGGGCAGCTTGTAGGTGTACTTGATATTGCTGCCCTCCTCGGCTATGGTCTGCTCGGGGTTGAGGCGTCGGCCGCCACACTCCTCGCGGACGTGCACGGTCCAGTTGGTAGAGGTGAAGATGGCAAATCCGTTATCCTCGGCCACGAATGTGTGGAAGTTGTCCTTGGCGTTATCCTCCTTGCCATTGATGATGATGTCATCGCCCAGTTCAAACTCGATAGGCATGTCGCAGTAGTCGCCTGCCTCGATGGCCTTCTCCGTGAGCGTGATGGTGTGGCTTCCCTCCGAGGCGGCAGTGATGCATACATATACGTTCTGTCCTTCGTATACGCGGTATTTGTTGAACTCGTTCTTCATGTTGCCGCTGCCGCGTGAGTAGAGGATATGCTTGATGGTGCCGGTCGATGCTACCGAGAGCTCGGCATCCTTGTCAGATGTATATACAAACCAATAGTCGCGTGCCGCAGTGCCGAAGGCTGTCTCGCCCAGTCCTATCTGCTGTGCCTTGTCGAAGCACTCGCCCTCCTTTGCCTCGCGCAGTGTGATGGTGGCCGGTGCCTGTGCATCGGCAGTCATGCTCAGGTTGGTCACGTTGAAGTTGATGATGAGCTCGCTGCCCATATACAGCGGGTCGAGGTTGTGGGTATAGTTGGCGGCGGTGCCGTTGATGTCGGCGGGCTGCAGCTCTTCTGACTCGTAGTCGCAGTTGTCAAGGTAGGTGATGGTACCCTTCCATCCCGAAGCCACATGTACATCCATCATATACTTGTCGCCTATGGTGCTCAGGTCTATGCGGTAATAGTTGTTGCCGTCTACGAGGCCGAGCGTCGCGGGAAACTCCGTCAGTTCGATGGGTGCCTTGCAGTTATCTCCCAAGCGGTCGCTCACCATCTTGAAGGTCACACCCGTGGGGCGGCTGTTGGGCACGATCACGATGTATGCCTTGTCCTTCTCCACCACAAACTCATGGTCATCGGTAGCGATGTCCTGTGACACATATTTCAGCGGCTCCTCGATGCTGCCATACAGCTCCTCCTCTATATAGTATATGAGGTATTCGCTGGTGAATATGCTGGCCACACCGTCTGTAGGTGCCACGAATCGGCAGAAGGTGGCATAGCTCAGCTCGTCCAGGTAGTCCACATCGTAGTTCTTGTACACAGGCAGTGCGGTCTTGGTGTCCTGGACCAATGCTATGGGCTGCTCCCACGAGTCGCCCTTGGTGCTTTCGCCGAAGAAGGCGCTCTTGATGGAGAACACCGCCATGGCGCCCTCGGCCTCCTTGGAGGTAGAGAGGGTGAAGCGTATCTCGTCGCCGGCGAATACCTTTATCCACCCATATACGCCCACGCCATTCTCGTAGGGGCCGGTCTCCTGCAGGGGTGAGTCGGGGTCGTAGGCACCGTCGTGATACCATCCTCCCCAGATGCTTACGGGTACATTGTCATATACGCTCTGGTCGTCAGAGAATACATAGAGCGTGCCGTTCTCGGTAGCCTTGTAGCTGAATGTGATGAGCGAGTCGGGTTTCATGCGCAGTCGTTTGCTGGTGCCGTCCCATTCGGTGATGGTAGAGGCCTCTTGCTGTGCATAGCCCATGGTGGTGATGCCCATGAGGAGCATCAGCAGGGTGTAAAAATGTTTCTTCATCTTTAGGTCTATATGATATGGTTGTTGAACTAATACCTTGTATTCTTGGCTAATACCATAAATCGGTGCAAAATTAGTGTAAGCCGAGAGAAAACGCAAATTTATTTAATTATATTTTCTTCCTTGTCACTCGGCTAAGAATCTGTTTTTAAAATTATCGCTAATATGTTTTAGAATCTGCTTTTCGGTTTACCTAAAGGTGCTCGGCTGAATATTTCACAAGGTGTCATTAAATAAATCATTTACACAGGTTGGTTTGTGAATATAATTCAGTATATTTGCAAACCAACCTGTAAAATCTAAGTGCTTATGAAACGTAATTTACTTACACTATTGATGATGCTCGCGCTGCAGAGCATCATGGCGCAAACAACGATTGTTTGCAATGCAGAAGGAGAACTGCCACAGTTGTTGTCAGAAAAGGCTCAAGGTGTTACTCAATTAGCAATAAATGGAGCCGTAAGTGCTGAGGATATTAGAGCCATAAACAACTATCCTAAGATAAAATCACTGGATCTGACAGGAGCGAGACTCTCAGTCATCCCAGAAAAGGCATGGGACAATCTGCATTCACTAACTCAACTTTACCTCCCTAAGGCAATTGACACATTATACCTTGATGCCATATCATGTGATGTTAACAGTATAGAAATTTGTTTGTCAGGTAAATTCCCGCATATAAAAAACTATCCACTCCCTGTTGAGACAGCTCCGTTCTATCAATGGATTGTTGCAGAAGGTAATGACATGTTAGTCGTTGAAATAGATGAGAATGATGCACAAATAGGTGGGGGGATTTTCTCGGCAGATAAGAAAATACTATACAAGGCTCTTTCGTTAGATTACAGCTTATCAGGTTTTATAGATTATAATGTGGAGAAAGTATGGGATTGTGCTTTCTCTCAACTCTTTGCGGCAGATTTTGCATATATCATATTACATGAGGTTAAAGAGATATCAAACAGCGCCTTCTGTGATTTCTCATACGCTATAGCGATAGGTGGCAATATCGATAATCGTTATGGATTATATGTTAGCTTGGATACAGAGTTGCCCCCCAAAAAAGTCGGTGAGGGGAATTTGAACCATAATGTACCATGTAAGGATATACTAAGATTTAGGGTTTCTGATATAGACCTATATATTCAAGACGACCCCTCTTGGGCAGAACTGAATCTTGAAGATTCAAATGGTATCCGTTGGGGAACGAAGGTTCAAAACATCTCGACGAATGACAAGGGTACCACTCCCTACTACGACCTCATGGGCCGCCCCGTAGCGAATCCCACGCGCGGCATCTATATTAAGGATGGAAAGAAAGTTGCGATTGAGTGAGAGCAGAAGCAAAGTTTATTTTGGTTATGCCGAACGGGAGCAACTTCAAAGAAGTTAAGATTGCTGTCGATTGACAGCAATCTTTTAACGATAACGTTGAGTAAGTTGAACAAACAAACTACTTGTAACAGATAATTATGAAAAAGATCCTATTATTGATTTTATTGGCAAATATCTGCTGCATTGGTCTTTATTCACAATCTGAGAATATCTTTAAAACCGTGGAATACGCCATAGGCGAACATAGTGATGAAGAAATAGTATCGCAAAGCCTCACCTATACCTTAGAGAATGGTGGACTTCACATCAAAGGATATATGATGACCAATTGTGGTGGTATACATTTTATGAACTGTCTGATTGTGGGTGGAAACATATTCCTTTCACGCGCAGAAATGGGTTTTTTGTTTGACTGCGACTTCTGGCATTATGTGGATTTCGTCATTGACGGTATTCCTGAAGGCTATTATCAGGTCCACCTTCAGCAGTATGGTTGTGATCCTGAGACGGCCGATTATGCAGAGATCTCAGCCAATACCATTTCATTGGTTAAGGACAAAGACTATAGTTGCGAATATTCCGACGGGCAATATGCCATTACCCTACATGATGCTGCTGCGTTCTCTGATGCTCAAATTAAGGTTTTCGACTGCAACGGAAAGC